>JAGQGU010000006.1 GCA_020432165.1 Thermomicrobiales bacterium | reverse complement strand
CCTTGACACAAGACAGTTACTACCTTTCGCAGCGCGACCTTTCTACAGAGTATTTTCTCGGTACAGATAGCATAAAACCCGGCGCTACCAATCTGCCCAACTCGCCGCGGCGTTCCACTGCAATCATGCTTGACACCCCAATAGTTTAGAACTATACTTACAACATGTAAGCGGATCATCAAGGAGGTGTCTACATGGTCGCAACCGCCCGGGAGGCGAAATCAGCCGAACTCACCTGGATTCGACTGATGCGGGTCTATCAGCAGATTGACCGCAGAACAGCTGCCCTTATGCGCACACATGGGCTCTCGGTCAGTCGTTTCGATGTGCTGAACCACGCCGGGGCCAAGGAAGGTCGCACCCAGCAAGAACTCGCGGATGCGCTCTTCGTCACCAAAGGCAATGTCTGTCAGGTTCTGGATGGCATGGAACGCGATGGTTTGCTCTATCGCCAACGACGGGGCCGCGAGAATCGGATATTCCTCACGGAAACAGGCACGGCGCTCCGTGAACAGTCGCTCGCTGACCAGCGCCGACTTATCGCAGATGCTCTTGGCTCGCTCTCGACAGACGAGCAGCACCAATTACAGTCACTTTTACGTACGATCGATCTCCATCTTGGTCATCAGGAAGGTTAAACAATGCGTCCTTCTACACCACTTACCGGTATCCATCACATCAGCGCCATGACCGGCGACGCCCAGAAGAATGTCGACTTCTACACCCGTCTGCTCGGTATGCGGGCGGTGAAGAAGACCGTGAATCAGGATGCCGTTGATGTCTATCACATGTTCTACGCCGATGGTGATGGCAGCGCGGGTACTGATCTCACCTTCTTCGCCTTCCCTGGCATTGCCAGAAACCGTGCCGGATCGGGCGAAATCAACCAAATCATCCTGCGCGTGAAGTCGAACGCCAGTATCAGCTACTGGCAAGACCGCTTCCGCCAGTTCGGTGTATCGTTCGGTCCTGTTACTGAACTGGCTGGTCACCAATTGCTGCCATTTGAGGACTTCGAGGGGCAGCGACTTGCGCTCATGAGCGATGAAGGTGGCAATGTCCCCAGCGCACCAGGCAGACCCTGGGAACACAGCACGGTTCCTGCAGAGCATCAGATTGTCGGACTGGGTGCGGTCAGCATCACTACTGGTCGACCGGAGAACACGCTGCGCATGCTCACCGAGATCATGGGTTTCGAGATCATCGCGGACGAGCAGGGACCAGAGCATCCTGATCATCGCATTCTGCTGCTGCAGATCCATGAGGGCGGACCGAATGCGCTCATGGTTGTGCATGTGCGCCCTGACCTCCAGCTGGCGCGGAACGGCGGCGGCGGTGTTCATCACGTCAGTTTCCGCACACCGAACCATGAAGTCTTCACCGAGTGGAACCAGTACCTGGCCAGCCAGGGTGTGCGTGTGACTGAGGAGATCGACCGCTTCTACTTCATGGCGATGTATTTCCGCGAACCAGGTGGTGTGCTCTACGAGATCAGCACGGATGGTCCAGGTTTCGCCACGGACGAAAGCAGGGAGACGATGGGTCAGCAGTTGGCGCTGCCACCGGCGTTTGCACCTTATCGCGCCCAGATCGAACCGCAACTACGTCCGCTGGACACCAGTTTCGCGCGAGTGACCACAGAGTATGGCGAGCCTGTGCCAGCGGAGGTGACCGCGTGAGCAACGAACATCCCCATGGAGGCGGGGCCGTGATCCATGCCGGTGTCGAGCTCCAGGACGCGAGCAAAGCAGTCATCCTGCTTCACGGTCGCGGAGCCGCGGCGGCGGATATTATCCGTCTGGGTCGAAGCATCGCACCGGAAGGCGAATCTATCGCGTTCCTCGCTCCGCAAGCGACCAATCACACATGGTATCCGATGAGCGGGTTCCTGCCCCAGGAGCAGTTAACGCCCTGGCTGGAAAGCGCACTCCGTGTGATCGATGAACTCGTTGATACGATTCTCGCTGCGGGTATCTCCGCCGAGAAGATTGTGGTCGGCGGCTTCAGCCAGGGGGCAATGCTGAGTCTGGAGTATGCCAGCCGTGGTCGTCGCGCAATCGGAGGTGTGATCGCTTTCAGCGGATCGGTCATTGGTCCAGTCGACGCACCGCATCTACCCTTCGCGGATGTCCGCGGACTCCCCGTCTTTATCGGCTGCGGCACGGCTGATAGCTGGATCACAGAAGACGCTGCCCGCCGTTCTGCCGAATTGTTCGCTGAGGCCGGAGCGAAGGTCGATCTGCGCATCTATCCTGGTATGGCTCATATCATCAATGAGGATGAGGTAGGTGCCGCGCGTGATCTGATCGCAGCCATCAACTAAACCACCGTCTGCATCGGGACCATCCCACATGAGGATGCTCCCGATCTCCCCAGCAGTTGCCCGGCCCCGTATACTGTCTTTGTTCACCACGCGCGAACTACAGCCGGTGTATTGCCGCAACTGCAGGATGTTTTCATGAACGGCGACAATCGTTCGAATGAGATGCCCCACTTCGGGTCGCCTATCGTCGGCCGAGAGCGTGATCTGGCGATGCTGCAATCTCTCGTTGAGGACCCGACGGTCACACTCATCACCGTGATTGGTATCGGTGGTGTGGGCAAAACCAGACTGGTAACAGAAGCAGCGCGATTGCTGACCAACGGAAACGTCCTCTTCGTCCCACTGGCATCGATCGATTCGCCCGAGCTGGTGCTGCCGGAAATCGCGAATGCGTTGGAGCTTCACAGCGATCGTCCCGGCGAAGTTATCCGCTCCTGGTTAGAGGACTGGCAGGGCGTGCTGGTACTGGATAATTTCGAGCAGGTGGTGGAAGCTGCCCCGGATATCGCGGCGATTATCCCCAAACACGGCCGAGTCAAAGTCCTTATCACCTCCCAACAACCTCTGCAGATAGAGAGCGAGCACATCGTGCGGCTGCGCGCATTGGGCGTGCCTGATATCAACTCTCCGATTACCGAATTGGCAGATTCGCCGAGCGTGCGCATGCTCCTGAATATCGCCGCTCATCACGATGCCACCTTTGCCGAGGCAGCGCTGGCCGGCGAGAGAGCGCAGACGATTGCCGAAATCTGTCGGCGACTGGACGGTGTCCCACTCGCACTGGAACTGGCAGCACCACGCCTCACCAGCCTCTCCCCGGAGGCAGTGCTCCATCAGATGGATCTCGGCAAACAAATTCTCACCAGTCAGCGACGAGATCTCCCCGAGCGGCAGCGCACCATGCACTCCGCCATCGCCTGGAGCGTGCGTTTGCTACCGACGGATACGCAGCGTGCATTTACCTGGCTGGGGGTCTTTACCGCTGGTTTCGATCTGCCGCAGGTCGAACGGCTGGTGGAGCATCTGGATCTGGATATCAGCGCGATTGATGTTATCAGCGAGCTCATGAACTTCAGCCTGATCCGACGTCGGGAAGCGGGCACGCAGCCGTGGTATTCGTTGCTGACGGCCATCCGGGAATACTGCCTGGCGGAACTCGATGCTACAGGTGAGCGCGACGCAGCAGAGCAATTCGTGGCCGACCATGTGCGGGCACTCGGCGAGCAGAGTGAGGAAGCGCTCACCAACGCCGGAGCAGATGCGTGGGCAGAAATGTTGGAGCGAGAACTACCAACTATCCGCACTGCGGTGCGCTGGTCGCTGGATCACGAAGAACCCGAACTCCCGTTGGTGTTAGCCGATGGTATCTGGCGTTTCATGGAGCAATACGGGGCGTCCAACGAGCTACGAGACTGGATTGCTCAGGCCGAGACGTGGCCAGAGAAAGCATCGCCTCGCATCCGGGCAGCGGCACTTCTTACCCGGCTTCTGCTGGAGAATGAACGTCGTGATCTCGATGCAGGATACAAAACCGGCGAGACTATCGCCCAGATCTTGTCTACCCATAACTATCCGGATCTGCAGGTTCGGTTCGATATCTATATGGGCCATATGGCCAAGGATGCGAATCATATCGATGAGGCATTCGCGCTCTACTCACGCGCATTGGCGCAGACCACGACACCCGAAATGTCGCGGTGGGCGGCCGTGGCGGAAGGATCACTTGGAGCAATCAGCTATGTGCGTGGCGATTTCGCAGCGGCTGAGGCCAGTTGGACCAATGTGGCCCGTATTATGGAAGCACGGAACGATCAGATAACTCTGGCCGGTGTGTACACCAATCTGATGGCTGCGGCGAACGATCAGGAAGCATATGATCGCAGTCTTGCCTATGCGGACAAGGCTATTGCGATCATTCGCAGTCTCGATCTGAAACGGGAACTCCTCTACGCGCTTCTGAACCAGGCATACGCTTACCTCGATCTGGGCGAGGCAGACCAGGCACGCATCAATCTGGAAGAAGCACTGGAGATCGCTCACTCCATCGACAGCCCACTTCTCCTCGCGACTGCTTACACCAACTTGACCAGTGTTCACCTGGCCAACGATGCGTTCGCAGCTGCATCAGAATCAGCCCTGAAGGCATTGGCTCTACTGACACTGGACGAAGGCTCGGCGCAATACCTCACCCTTTCGGGTGTGCTCGTTTCGGCGCTGATGCAACAATCGCGACTCGAGGATGCCGCCGCTCTGCTTGGGAAGACACTCTCCTACTCCGAGGAGGTCGCATACACGTTTAGTCAACGTCGCAGTCACGATCTGGCAGAGATGTGGATCACGATTCAGGAACGTTGTGAGCGTGCCGAAGAGTATCGACAACGCGGTGCAACCTGGAATGCCTCCACCTGGCTGCGCAATCTCGAATGGTTCGCTCGCAGCATTGCCCCCATCGCCACTCCCGGAATGCTTATTTCTATACCGCCGGATGGTGATCTGGCGCAATTGACTCGCCGCGAAGAAGAGGTATTGCAGTTGCTGATCAATGGGCATTCCACACAGGAGATGGCCGTCCAACTGAGTGTGAGCCCACGCACGGTCACTACGCATCTGGCCCATATCATGAACAAAATGAATGTCTCCAGCCGCACCGAGCTGCTGGCGGCGGTGCTGCGATCGCGCCAATAACCTCATCTACGTCATCCGACGTATTTCTTGTGAACCTGCTCCAAATACGCTATTTGGCAGACGCCTCACCACACCTTTCAGCCGCAGGATGTGCTCATCACGAACGGAACACGGATGCTTTCGTTCGGTCAGCACATCAGGTGGCGAAATGCCACGGAGAGGTGGAAAACCATGAATACTCGCGCACGCGTTACAGCATTGCCAACATTGCTGGCGGCAGGCATCGGTTTGGGTGCCTTTGGGAATCTCGGAGCCGTCTTCGCGCAAGACAACTCGGCAACCGCCGCTGCGCTACCAGAAGGATTCCCGGAACTCAACCTCACGGTGGAAGCCGATGGGATCAAGGGCATGCCAGCCGAGACCGCCGCTGGTCGATATTTGGTCAAGATCAGCGGCACAGCACCGGATCCGAGCCAGGGCTTGACCGGTGCGCTCGTACTGCAACTGCCCGATGGTCTTACACTGGAAGAAGCCGCAGCGGACGCGCAAGCGCACACAGACTCGGGTCCGTCCTGGTATCTGGACGCTCACTGGGGAGGTGGTGTACAGCTCGGTACCAATGGCTCCGGTTGGGCCGTGCTTGACCTCACCCCCGGAGATTGGGTGGTCACAACCTTCTATGGAACAACGATGCCGGTGGCATTCAAGGTGACCGGCGATATGCCGACCGATCTGACAGAGGTAGCCACCAACGTTCAGATCGAACTCAGTGAGATGACGATCCAGATCAAGGGAGGCGCATTCGTCGCTGGCGACAATATCGTTTCGGTCCGCAATGTCGGCGCGCAGCTCCATTTTGTGGATATCAGCAAGGTTCCCGATGGTACAACCACCGATCAGATCGACGACATGATGGAGAGGGAGATGACGGGCACACCACCGGCTGAAGGTGGTCTGACGGAAGCCGATTTCGTTGAACTTGCCTACTTCCCGGAGATCTCTGCTGGCGTCGGTCAATTCCAGCCGATCACGCTGGAAGCGGGAACCTACTTTCTGGCGTGCTGGGCACCCGATCCGGAGACGCAGATGCCACACGCGATGATGGGCATGTGGACGCTGGTGACCGTGGAATAGCGAGAAGCCCTGCCAAAGTTAAGAGGGGAGGTGACGTGTGCCACCTCCCCTCAATCATCCGGTAATGATTGGTCCTATGGGCGGAAGCTTCCACCAGGATTCTCGGCGGAAATAGTGCCAGAGATACTCCCCATATCGGTAATCTCGCCGCTCGCAAGAGTTGTCTGGTCCACCTCGAATGTACCGCCCAGATATACGTCGTTGGTAGCAGCAAGATCCAGGGCAGGGGTGCTGATCATCAGGCTCTGGACTTCCGTAATGGGAGTGAGAGCAATCACTACGCCATCGCCGTTCTGTACCACCACACCCGTTCCGGCAGCAATATTGCCATCGCCGGTAATCCAGGCGATCTGCTGCGTTGAAGATGCATCGATCTGCATCATCATGCCACCGCTCGCCACCACGGTTCCACCATTGATCACCACGGAGCCATCGGCATCAAGGCCACTATTCCCGTCGACCATCGCTCCATAGCTAACGACCGTACCGCCATTGATCTCGATGCCGCCGTTGGAATCGATCCCGTCTCCGGCGGTAGTTTCCACAAAGACAGTGCCATCGTTGATCGTTATCTGGCTCGTCCCATCAGTATTCGCATTCAGGCCATCATCACCGGCGTGCACCAGCAACGTGCCGCCATTGATCGTGATATCGCCTTCTGTCTCGATGCCCTCGTTCCAGGCGGTGACATCGAGTGTGCCTTCGCCTTCCAGGGTGATGCTGGATTGGGCCCAGATCGCAGCATCCATCTCGGTGCCATCACGATCGGCAAGTGTGTTGGTCGAATCGGCGGTGGTTGTGATAGTAATCTCACCCGCACTGACGAAGGCGATCGCCGGACCGTCGCTATTGGTGATATCAACGCCATCCAGAATCAAGGTGACATCTTCCGTGCCAACGTCCACAACCACGCCACCATCGAGGGTGCCAGAAAGCGTCCAGGCGCCACCCGCAGAAATCGTGACATCGCCACTCTGGGTGGAGAGATCGAGCTCCTGACCGGTTGACTGGGCGTAGGCGATATGAGTAACGCTGAACGTGAAAACCAGCGCGGCCAGCGCGTAAACAGAAATCCAGTTCAGTACTTGTCGAGATAATGGTGTCATAAATCCCCCTTTGGGATACCTCAACTCACGTGAAGGTATCCACGAAACTTGCTTTGACACCATTCTGCCGTATGCGTCATATGGTCTGTGTATGCTTGCAAAACCAGCACAAGATGGTTGCTACTCCTGTGATCGGCGGCAAATCCTGAACCGGCAAGCGGGAACCAAACACTGTCGGAGATTGTACAAGAGGCAAAGGAGAGACGACATGAAAGCGTTGCGAGTTACCCTCCTACTCCTGTTGGCGACAGTTCCCGGAATGGCAGCGAGCCAAACTCCTGCCGCCACCTCCACCTGCCCGGTAACCATCGCGGCGGAGTTTGGTCTGCCAGATGGTGTGGAACAGGAGAGCATCTGGGGTATTGGCCTCATCCGCAACGATGAAGTCGGTGTACTGCTGGCGACCAACGGCGCCATTGTCCTCGGCCCCGAGCAGGAAGGCGAGAAGATCAGCTGGTGGGCGCGAGACGACAAGGTCCATCTGACTGCCTCAGCCCGACGCACGACCACCGGAGAGGTAATCGAAGACATCAGCCTGAATGCCTATGCATCCTACGTGCGCCCGGAACAGGGTGTTTTCTATATAAGCGGTATCGATTTCCCCTCCGATGGGTGTTGGGAACTTATCGCCAGAGGGAATGACTCGGAACTCATCGTGACCGTACTGGTGATTCGCATGCCGGGGTCGATCTATTCACCTAACTAGCTTACTCTCCAACAACATGATCGAAGGCAACCTCCTCTACGACTGATATGTGCATGCATGTCGGTATGCGCTCGCGACTGCGGGAAATCCCTGACCAGGCACAAGGACAGGGTTCCTATGCTTATGTTGATCCAGCATTCAGACTGGCTTCTGTGAGGAGGACAACACGGCAGAGCTAACCAATATGGAGTTTGAGAGTGTCCCCGCAATGCGCATTATCGGTCGGGAACGCTGGGTATCGATGGCAGATGGTGTTGAGAATCCCATTCCAGCACTCTGGGAAGAGAGCCTGCGCGATGGCACCATTGATCTGCTCATAAAACTTCCGCTCGCTCTCGAGAACTGCACGATTGGCTGGATGGGAGACGCAAAAGGCGACGATTTCGCCTACATCGTCGGCGTGGCCGCGGCGGAGAATACACCGGTGCCATCTGGTATGCAGTATCGTGATTTGCCGGCCTGCGAGATAGCCAAGGGTACTGTCCACGGCAATATGCAGAACGGTGATGTCTATGGCAATGCCCACAACATAACCGTGGCAGGTATTGAGGAGCGCGGCTACAAACCTGATTACAGTTTTGGGTGGAGTGCCGAGATGTACCCCGGTGGCTGGGACTTTGGCGGCCCAGAAGGAGCCATCATCTATCTTTGCCCATACAAGAAATAGACATCCCGGACCTCCGAGACTCACCTCGGAGCAGTTCTCCGTGAGTTATCGTGCCAGTAATCTGCTCTAACGCATACGAAGATCGCTGACCAGTGGTGATGAGGCCAGTCCGTTCACCTCATCCAGGCGTTGGCTCATATTGCGGGCAACCCGTGCGGCAACCGTCTTCGCCCAGGTCGCCCGTGGCCCTGCGAAGAGATCGTCCAGCGTGGAAACCCAGTAATCCATCCAGCGCATAAAATGATGGTGCTCCAGCGGAATCAGATGATTTAGCTGAAAGTGCACCATCATCATGCCACCGCGATACCCCTGCTTCTGAAAGAGCTGCAATTCCCAGAAATCACACATCACCGGGATGTGAGCCTCCAGATCCATTTGCGCGATGTCCTTGAAGATCGGTCCCATCACCTCGTCCTCGTACATACGTCCGTAGAAGGTGCGCATCAGGTGGGCGATATCGTCGCGAGTTTCGATGTCGTGGAGGGCGGTCATGGGAATCTTCCTCAGCTTCCGGGGATATGTCGTTCACTGTAATTGTGCCACGTATCCATGACTTTGTGCCGTGAGGATTCGCCCCACACCCTGCAAAATTGCGTACAATCGCTGCACTGACGCATCCGCATCGCGGGATACCCGTCGCACGAATCAAGGACGCCACATGTTAGAGCTGAAACAATTCCAAAACACCGGTGATCGCCCCGACAGCCATGGCTATTACGGTCGCTTCGGTGGAGTTTTCGCCCCGGAAACATTGATGCCCGCCATCAATGAACTCACGATCGCCTACGAAGAAGCGAAGAACGATCCCGAGTTCCAGGCGGAACTCGAACGTCTGCGACGCGAATACATTGGACGTCCTACTGGTCTCTACGAAGCCAAACGTTTCGCCGAGGTCGCTGGTGAAGGCAACGGTCCACGGATTTTTCTCAAACGCGAAGACCTCGCGCACACCGGCGCTCACAAGATCAACAACGCGATCGGCCAGGCGCTCCTGGCGAAGCGGATGGGCAAGAAGCGCATCATCGCGGAGACCGGCGCCGGTCAGCACGGTGTCGCCACCGCCACGGCATGCGCATTGCTGGGACTCGATTGCATCGTCTATATGGGCGAGGTCGATGTTCATCGGCAAAGCCTCAATGTCTTCCGCATGAAGCTCCTCGGAGCAGAGGTGCGCTCCGTCACCAGTGGCTCCAAGACACTCAAGGACGCTATCAACGAAGCTATCCGCGACTGGGTAACCAATGTGGATGAGACCTTCTATATCTTCGGCACGGTGGCAGGTATGCACCCGTATCCGATGATCGTGCGCGATTTCCAAAGCGTGATTGGCAAGGAAGCCCGACAGCAGTTCGAAGAGCAGGTTGGCGGTCTGCCCGATATGGTGGTGGCGTGTGTCGGCGGTGGTTCGAACGCGATGGGCCTCTTCTACGAATTCATCCCCTACACCAGCGTCGATATCGTCGGTGTCGAGGCGGGCGGCCATGGACTTGATGGTCACGAGCACGCGGCCACGCTGGTCAAGGGTGAGCAAGGTGTGCTCCACGGTAGCTGGAGCTACGTGCTCCAGGACGACGATGGCCAGATCATCGAGACGCACTCGATTAGTGCCGGGCTTGACTACCCCGGGGTAGGACCAGAGTTGAGCTGGTTGAAGGACAGTGGTCGTGCCACCTTCGCGGCGATCACGGATGAGGAAGCCCTGGAAGGATTCCAGTTGCTCTGCCGCACCGAGGGGATCATCCCGGCGCTGGAGAGTAGCCACGCTATCGCCTGGGCGGCCAAGCACACAAAACACCTCGGACCAGATGCCACCGTGATCGTAAATTTGAGCGGTCGTGGCGATAAGGATATGCACACCGTTGCGGAAGCGTTTGGAGTTGAACTGTGAGCCGTATTGCCGAGACATTCCAACGCTGCCAGGCTGAGCATCGAACACCGATCATGCCATTCCTGACCGTCGGTTATCCGGATCTTGCCACCAGCGAACGCATTCTGCTGGAGATGGTGGCTGCTGGAGCCGATCTGATCGAAGTCGGTATCCCTTTCTCCGATCCGCTGGCTGATGGGGCGACCGTGCAACGCACGAGCCAGGTGAGCCTGAACAACGGCACCAAGTTGCATGATTGCATCGAATTGGTCGCGAGGGTGCGGCAGCAAGGTGTGACGGTACCACTGATGCTGATGGGGTATTTCAATCCGGTCGTGAAATACGGTGTTGAACGCTACGTCGCCGATTGTGGCGCGGCCGGTGTGGATGGCTTCATTATTCCGGATCTCCCGATTGAAGAGAGTGAGCGCATTCGTTCGGCAGCAGCCGAGCACGGTATCGATCTCATCTTCATGGTTGCCCCAACCAGCACCGATGATCGCCTGCAGCAGGTGGGCGAGCTTGGTAGCGGCTTCGTGTACTGCGTCGCGGTAACCGGCGTGACCGGTGCGCGTGAGAATCTCAATGCCAGTCTGGATACCTATCTCGCCAGAGTGCGAACCTATGTCGATCTCCCCCTGGCAATCGGGTTCGGTATCAAAACACCAGAACACGTTGCCCATATCGGCCAGGTAGCCGATGGGGCCGTGGTCGCGAGCGCATTAATCGACTACATGGACACGCGTGCAGATGATATGCCCGCCGCCGCCGCCGATTACGTTCGATATCTGCGAGGCGAGCAGGCACTCCCATAGCTCAATCTTGGGCATAAGTCAGAACCATCGGGTCAGGTGCCCGATGGGACAAGGCGGTGGCAATGGAGATACCAGCCTTCGTTATCATGAGCGGTCCACCGGCGGCAGGGAAGACAACCCATGCTCGTCCCCTGGCCGCTGCGCTCGGCTATCCCCTCTTCGCCATGGATCCGATCAAGGAAGGCCTGGCTGACGCAATCGGACGGGAGGCGCTGGCGATCGCCGATGCCCTCTCCGCCGCATCTGTTCATCATCTGCTTGCCATCGCGAACGAAGTGATCACCTCTGGCGGCGATGTTATGGTCGAAGGATTCTTCCGGTCGGGCGATTTCGATCACCTCTTTGCCCCGCTGGTGCAGCGATCACGCGCAGTACTCATCCATTTGTGGGCCGACGATCTATTGCTGAAGGACCGCTACGAACAACGAGCCCTGGCACACCAACGCCACTGGATTCATGGCGACGAGGCGCGCATCGGCACCCTCCAGCCAAAACTCCCTGAGGATTTGCGCGCACCACTCGATTTGGGGGTGCCACGCATCTTCGTCAACACCTCCGCTGGATTTGCCGATGTGGACATGATCAGGCAGGCGGTAATGACAGCGCTGCAGCAGCCACAATCGGGCGATTCGTATATTGGGGATATGTCGTGAGCGATCTCATGCCTCCCCTCATCATCATCTCGGGTCCGCCGGGTGCAGGCAAAAGCACACTGGCACGCCCTCTCGCCAACACGCTCGGATTGCCCTTGCTTGAGAAGGATGCGGTTAAGGAACGCTTTGCCGACGCCCTTGGAGAAACCGCATTTGACCTCGCGGGCAAACTGGGCCTGGCCGCCATCAAGGATCTCTATACTTCTACCGCAGAGGTATTGCGATCCGGACAAGGAATAGTCATCGAGAGCTTCTTTCACAAAGGGCTTGCCGAACCGGAATTGGCACCTCTGATCGAGGTCTCCAATGCCCTCTTGATCCATATACGTGCCGATCATGCGGTGCTGTTGTCACGCTACGAACGTCGCCTGCAGGATCCAACCCGTCACCCTATCCACGAAGTGGGTAACCGAATTGGTGATCTGAAGCACTATCTGTTGGAAGGTGTGGCCGATCCGCTGGATCTCGATATACCGCGCATTGTCATCGATACAACTTTCGGACCCATTGATGTCGATGAAGTCGCGTTCATGGTGCAGGAGATGCTAGACCTGAAATAGTCCACTTTGGCGGATGTGCGAAGCGTGGCAGAAGATAGATAATCCGAACAACGGGGTGGATTGAAGGAGCACTACATGGCAAATGCGCGATCGGCATCAGGTTGGCAGCGATGGGGATTCCGCATTCTGGTCGCAATCATTGTGCTGGGGCTTATTACCTCAACGCTGGCGATTTGGGCAAATGTGCGGATTCAGGATACCGATGCCTGGACCGAGACGATGGCACCGCTCGCCACTGATCCTGATATTCAGGCGTTCATTGTCAGCGAAACCACCAGCCGCATTGATGAACAGCTCAAACTCGATGAAAGTGCCGGCCGACTACGCACGGCGACACGTAACCAAATCGCACCGCTTGTCGGGATGCTTCTGGAGGAGTTTGTCAGTTCGCCAACCTTTGCCGAATGGTGGAGCGATGCCAATCGCCTCGCCCATGAAACGCTCGTATACGCGGCGAGTATCGATAACGCAAATCTGAAAGTCGATAAGAACGGCAATCTGGTCCTGAATCTGGAGGCGGTTATCGCCTGGACAAATACCAGGATCAACGAGATTTTCCCAGGCAGTGGTTATACACTCACACTTGCTCCCGACGAAACCGAACTGGTGCTCTACTCCTCCGATGCGGTCGAAACGATCGTACACGTGCTTGATCTGATCGATACCCTCGCGCTTGTCTTGCCAGTCGTCACAGTAGTCGCATTCATCGGTGCGCTGCTACTGGCCCAGGATCGTCTCGGTGCTGTGGGACGAATCGGACTGGCTACGGCTATCAGCATCGGTATCCTGCTGGTGATTGTGGCCATCGCGAAATCGTGGATTGTGGATAGTCAACCGGAGAACCGGCAGGATGTACTGGCAGCGGTGTTACGCATTCTTCTTGTTGATCTGCGTGGTGCGTTTCGCACCGCAATTGCTGTCGGAGTCGTTGTTGCCGGTGTGGTCGCGCTCTGGCAATCAAACCATATCCACGGCGAAAGCATGATGGCATGGCTTGGTCGATATCGGATCGTGTTGGCGGCAGCCGCCTTGGGTCTGGGCGCACTTTACCTCGCTATCGCCAGTGATCCCGCAGCCTGGGCAGCTATTTGTGCGCTGGCGGTGATCGCCGCTAGCGGCATCGCGCTCCTGATGTGGCGCAAATCTCCAGCCAATCCAGTCGGGTAGCGATTGCTTTATCGGTCGCGTAAATGGCAGACGATAACCCGTTTCCGCGAAACCAGCCTATCCCCTACAATGCCTGCACACCTGCTGGCGAGAGGACGAAACACGCCCTTCGTCATGGAACTCATGGTCGGCGTAGAAAGTTGTATCTGGTGGTTGCTCTATGGACAAGGTCGACTCGATGGATATGACGCTTTCACAATCGATGCGCGCGGAGCAATTGCCAATCACGCTGACGCCGATGATCGGGCGCACGGATGAGACAGCCCTTCTCCTGAAACTCCTTCAAGATTCATCCACCCGCCTTGTCACACTGCTCGGACCAGGTGGTGTCGGGAAAACACGACTCGCGCTGCACGCTGGCGAGATCGTCAACAAAGAAGCGAAACGATCAGTCACGTTTGTTCCGCTCGCGCTGATTCGCAGTCCCGAACTGGCACTGCAAGTTATCGCGAATCATCTCGGCATTTACTCCCAATCTCCCGAACCCCATGAACTCATCGCGCAATTGGCAGAGACACGAGTGATCCTGCTCCTGGACAATCTGGAGCAGCTTCCCGAGATCGGTGGCTATCTGCAAGAGCTCCTGACCATCGCCCCTGGTATCACCATTCTGGCTACCAGCCAATCACCAGTGGGTATAGATGATGAACAGGTGCTGCAGGTTGGCACGCTCGATGTACCGGGGGAAGGCGCAGAGACGGAAGCTATCGAACAATCGGCAGCTGTTCAACTCTTCAGGGAGCGCGCGCAGGCAACCCTGCCACACTTCCAGTTGGAAGGACAGGAACAAACGGTTGCGGATCTCTGTCGCGCATTGGATGGATTGCCATTGGCACTGCGTCTGGCAGCAGCGCGTACCAACATCTTCACTCCGGCGGCGATGTTGGCCCGTATCAACAATCGCCTCAACATCCTCTCTACCGAGGAGACTGATCTCCCGCCCCGGCAGCGGACCATGCGCGCGGCCATCGGCTGGAGTTACGATCTCCTGACACCCGAGGAGCAATACCTCCTGCGCCGATTAAGTGCGTTTGCGGGTGGCTTCACGATTGAGGCGATGGAGATTGTCGCAGCGGGTGCATATACCACGCGCTCGCCATACGATCTCCTTGGCGGACTGGTCAATCACTCGCTGGTGCAAACTCTGGCTCGTGCCGATGGCGAAGCCCGCTACATCATGCTGGAAACCGTGCGTGCCTATGGCCTGGAGCAGTTGGTCACACTCGGGGAAGCCCAGGCGGCGCAGCAGGAACACGCCGAAATCATGGCGATGTTTGCCGATGATGTTGAAGCGCATGTCATCGGACCGGATCAGGAAATATGGATGCCCCGTGTGGACGATGCCATCGATAACGCGCGTCTCGCGATCGCATGGAGCCTGGAGAATGGACGAAACGATATCGTTCTCCGC
Source organism: Thermomicrobiales bacterium (assembly GCA_020432165.1). Taxonomy (GTDB): domain Bacteria; phylum Chloroflexota; class Chloroflexia; order Thermomicrobiales; family UBA6265; genus UBA6265. The sequence goes on along the minus strand of JAGQGU010000006.1, from coordinate 134,131 downwards.
ATCGTCAGCTCGCTCTGGCGTTATCTCTCCACCCGCGGTTTGAGCCGATATGGGTTGCAATGGATGCAACAGGCACTGGTTGAGGGTGGCACGATCTCTCCGCAACTGCGCGCCAAAGGTCTGGTTTGTGGCGCCAATCTGGCGCTGGATTTGCGTGACTGGAAGGTAGCACACGGCTGGTTCGAGCAGGGCCGCTATCTGGCGGGTGCTATCGGCGACAGGGTTTTTGAAGCCAGAGCGCTCATCGGATTGGGCTCGGTCAGCAGCGATCAGTCCAGATACGATGCCGCCGAAGTTTTTCAGCAGCAGGCAGCCGATCTGGCCCGAGCCTCCGGAGATAAGCGATCGCTCGCAGTGGCGCTGGGAAATCTCGCGAGTTTGCGCTTCCTGCGGGGGAATGCCGAGGACGCAGTTGCATTCGGCCTCGAGTCGATGCAACTCATGCAAGAACTCGGCGATATGGCCGCTGTCGCTCTTGCGGAAAATAACCTTGGTGCCTACTACATCGAACTCTGCGAGTGGGAGTTGGCGGAGGCGAGTCTGCAACGAGCACTGGCCTGGCAACGGCGTATTAGCGATGTCCGCGATATCACCTTCACCCTGGTGAACCTGGGCGAAGTTGCCCGCCAATTGGGCGACTACACGCTCGCGTACGACTCGCATACCGAGGCTGCGCTCATTGCTCGGCGCACCAACATGCCGCTGATGGAGGGCTATGCGCTGGCAGGACTCTCCCATCTCGCGATCACGCAGAAGAATCTTGCGACAGCCGTTGAGTACTTACGCGAATGCCTGAGCGTGATAAATGGTGCCACGGATGGACAGGTCGTTCTGGACTGCACCCATCAAATGGTGAGACTGGCTGCGGCCCAGGGGAATCACACGACCGTGGTTGAACTCATGACCGCCGATCGCACGGTACGCAAGCAGCTTAATGCGCCCAAGACCGCCCGCATGCTGCAAGACGTAGAACCATTGGAGCGAACGGCTATCTCCATCCTGACCACACCGGAACTGGAAGCAGCCCAGGAGGTTGGCGAGCGCATGGATCTGGAAAGTCTGGCCCGGCATCTTCTGGTGTTGGCGCGATCCTGGGCGGGCAAGCAACAACCAACGCCGGTCCCACCAACCCCACCGATTCCCGAACAGGCCCGTCATAATCTCACACCACGAGAGATTGAGATTCTGACGCTCCTGGCGCAAGGTCACAGTACGCAGCAGATCGCGGATACGCTCTTTATCAGTCCGCGGACGATCGCCACACATGTGACCAGCATTTTGGGCAAACTCGGTGTGCAGAACCGCACCGCAGCCGTGGCCTGGGCATTGCGAGTCGGCATCGCCTAAATATCCGATCGCCATTCTTAATGGACCATGGCCATAACGCGCCTCGCCCGGTAGTAGTGACCTTCATGGTCACCTGGTGGCGGATGATCAGCACCCAGCATGTCTTCTTGGGCGTCCATGAAGGTCGCCACTACCGACAGAGACGCAAACTCCCTGAGATCAATGATCAAGTTCTGTGAAAGATGCTCTAGTCTGCGCTTCTGCACCTACGCGAATTGTCGTAGAGGCTCCCAAATGTAAATACGACATTTCGCCGATGTGCAGCGTACGCCCAACCGCGATTCTATGACTATGCCGATCTGTGGAATGGCCACGATCGCACGAGTCACATTCTCGACAAGGAGAAGAATCGCAATAATGAACACACGCGCTCGTATCACCGCTATCCCTGCCCTGCTGGCGGCTGGTGTCCTCGCCAGTCTTCCCCGCGCCCTGGGCGCTGCTGCACAGGAAAGCGAAGCCACCTTCCCCACCGCCTGGGACGGACTTGATCTGCCAGAGATCCATCTCGAAATCGTTGCCAACGCCATTTCCGGCATGCCTGCCGAATTGGAGGCTGGCCGCTATAAGGTCAATGTCTCCGCGGAGCCAACACCCGAGGATTTTACGTTAGGGCCCATGTTTGGCGGTTTGCCAGACGGGCTCACCATCGATGACATCCTCGATCAGGCGGCGGCCGCTCCCGATGGCATTCCGCCGGCATTTTACGAGATCATCATTCCGGGTGCTCCCACCATTTACGCGCCGAATGGTGAGACTTCCGCCAGCGGCATCATTGACCTCACACCGGGCGACTGGTTTGTAGCGGGACAATTGCTGGCGCAGCCGCCAGTGCCGTTTACGGTGACGGGCGAGCTGCCGACAGAGCTGCCAGAGCCAGAAAGCACGGTCACATTCAGTGTCGGCGAGATGGTGGTAGAGATCACCGCGGGCGAGCTGATGGTGGGCGAGAATCTGGTGAAGCTGGAGAATCTCGGTGCCCAGCCGCACTTCGTAGAGCTGATGAAGGCTCCCGAAGGTACCACTATCGATGATGTCGCCTCCCTGTTTGAGGCGATGATGACCGGTACACCGGTCCCTGGCGGCTTGACCTTCGCCGATCTCGGTCCCGGCGGATTCGTCTCCGATGTCTCCAGTGGCCAAACGCAATGGGCCACGCTCAATCTGACTCAGCCCGGTACACACCTCGCCATCTGCTTCGTGGCAGATTCCGCCAGCGGTATGCCACACGCACTCATGGGCATGTACGCCATTGTGGAGGTGACTGCATAAGTTCAACGATCGCGATGATCACCTGCTTCTTCCCTCCCGGGTGATCATCTCCTCCGTTCCGGCGCGAGATCCTGAGATGTGCCTCTTCCCCGAACACATCGACTCCGACAGGACCGCGCCTAGGAAATCAGGGTCGCACTCCGATACGACCACCTTGGTCAGGTTGAGCCTCCTGACCACTCCATACCTCACGAGAATGACTGCACAGCTATCCCCATATTGCGTGCGGTCATTTCTCGATTTTCCGGGAATGCATGTTCAATGAGTTGTCACACATCGTGCAAACATAGCTGACATTTGTGCACGCAGGGGTCCAAACGGCCCCAAAAATCGGAACGAAATGACCCAAATATGCGAGCATACAGTCGTAGAATCCTATGTTAGGAGTCGGCACATCATATCATCGGAGATAGCACGTTGCCCCACCACCTCCCTTCGCTTGTTGGTCAGTCGATCATGTTCCGTTTCATGGGACCAACATTCACGGAGGCGGACCGGGATATCTTCAATCGGATTCGTCCGGGCGGCGTGCTCTACTTCGGCGATAACCTCACCAGCTTCACGCAAATTCAGGAACTCAGCGCTCAACTGCAGGAAGCGGCGCGAGAAGAAGGACTACCACCACTCTTCATCGCGGCGGATCAGGAGGGTGGAATCGTTACCCGATTCCCCGTCGATATGGTCACCGTAGCCAGTGCCATGGCAGTGGGACCGCTGCCCGACGAGATCATCCGCGCCAACGCCCGCATCACGGCACGACAGTTGCTGGCTGTCGGCATCAATATGAACTTCGCACCCACGATCGATATCAACAGCAATCCGTTGAATCCAGTTATCCGCACACGCTCGTTTGGCGAGAATGCCGAGATCGTTTCCCGCGCTGGTATTGTCACCATGCAGGGATTCCTGGACGAGGGCGTGATTCCCACGGTGAAGCACTTCCCCGGTCACGGTAATACCCATATCGACAGTCACCATGGTCTGCCGGAGATCGATGCTTCGCTGGAGGAACTGCATGCTGTCGAACTCGCACCATTCAAGGCAGCGATTGCAGCTGGCGTGCCGGGCGTCATGTCCGCCCACATTCGCTTTCCCGTATTGGATGATCTCCCGGCCACACTTAGCAAGCGTATTCTCACCGAACTGCTGCGCGAGGAACTGGGATTCGAGGGCGTGATCTACACCGACTCAATGACGATGGATGCCATCGCCCGCGGTTGGGGAATCGGCGAAGCCTCTATTCTCGCCAAGGAAGCAGGGGTTGATGTGCTCGAGAGTAGCGAGGCACCACAAGGATTGGCCGAACGGCATGCTGCCCTGGTAGCGGCTGTGGAATCCGGTCGACTTAATGCCCACCTCTTTGAAACCACCGCCGCACGATTGGGTGCTCTGCGACGACGTTTCCGTATTGGCGACGAGGGCGGCGCTTCCGTTGACCTGCCCGCTCTCCGAAACGACGCGATTCAGATCGCAAGAAAAACGATTCGGACAGCCTCTGATGGTGCCGTGCCGCACGTCCCAGATACAGCAAGCACCGCCGTGATTCAGTTTGCACGGTTGCGAAATTTGGAGATTGTCGATCGGTTTGACTTACCGACTGTGCTGGTGGATGCCATACATGAGCAACTCCCGGCGGCAACGATCATCACGCTCAGCAGCGAACCAACGGACGACGAAATCGGCCAGGCCATCGCTGCAGTAGGCGACGCGGAGACAGCAGTCATCTGCACGCGTGATGCCATTCAGCATACCTATCAGGCCGAAATCGGACGACGGATTCTCGATGCTGCCCACCCCGGAGCCACCAAGATCCATGTGAATCTCCGTGGCCCCTATGATATCGGGTTGCTTGGCGATGTGGACGAGACGATTTTCACCTTCGGCGATGCGGTCGTGAGTTTGCGTGCATTGGCAATGGCGTTGTCAGGTCAATAGGTTAGAGGTTCGCGGCATATCAAATGCGGCGCTACCTCTCTACCAATCTGGGAACATCACTACGAGGGTTGCTCTACTTTCCGGTAAGGTCACTCACGAGCGGTGCGAGAAGTGGTGCTTGCACCTGACTGGTGACGAGATACGACAAACCGTAGCGATCACGACGCTCCAGAATCTGCACGGCAATCTCCTGCAAGGTCCCAATGAAATAGGTTGGCATGGCGAGAATATCCGCAGTTTCGATACCACTCCATCCCCGTCGCTCGATAATCCTGCGGGCCGCCGCTTCCCGGTCATCCGTGACTTCCACCAGAACAACCGCATTCAGCTCTATTTGGGGGAATCTCTCTCCGGCGGCCTGGCGCACAATATCGATCCTCTGCTGAACAACATCGGCAAGTCGGTGGGAGGGATCGTCCGGGACATCAAGGCGTGATGAAGCCGTTTGGATACCCACGATATCGGCTTCCCGCGCGGCGAGACGCAACATACGATCACCGGATCCCGCTACCAGAATCGGTATGCCGTGATCCTGGATTGGCATGGGGAAGCTCACGAAATCGTCGACGTTGTAGTAGTCGCCATGAAAGGTAACCGGTTCCCCACTGAAGAGGAGCTTGAGCAGCTTCACGGCTTCTTGGAGACGCGATACGCGCACTCCGGCAGCGTCAAAGGGAATACCCAGAGGATGGTACTCCGGCTCAAGAAAACCAGCGCCCAGTCCGAGTTCAACCCGACCACCGGATGCAACATCAAGCGTCGCGATTTCCTTCGCGAGTTGCACCGGTGGACGGTAGTCGTTACAGATCGCCAGAGTTCCAATGCGGAGTTTCGTGGTGCTGGCGGCGACCAGTGCCATGGCGACGAGTGGGCCGAGCTGGTGTCCGAAGGTATGCTCGATGACATGATCGCGCAGTAGCAGGGTTGAGAACCCGCTCGTTTCGGCCCAGGATGCCAATGCGATCAACTCATCGGGAGTACCCACATCGTCGGCCATCACACCGAATCGAATTGGTCTTGTGTTCATGGATACCAGCCCTCCGCCGCCGTGCGCACCTCGTGGTTTTACCTTCGGGCATTGTAGGGCGACGCCGGAATCCGGGAAATGCCTGGGGTTACAGGTTGGTCTCTACGTAGACCTTCAAGGCATCGCGGACGAAGGTTGCGCCGACCTCGCCACTATAATTGGTGGCGAAGCGAGGATCGTTGACGTACATCTCGCCGAGGCCAAGGATGTACCCCCCGAAATCATCTGGCACCATCGCCTGCGGAAGATCACGCAGCCAGTCGACGTGGCGGGCGGCTAGTGCCTGCGCTTCCTCACCCGTAACATCAACACCTCGAGCGACGGCATCCTGCCAGTCGTTGTTCAAAGCGGAGAGCTTCTGTTGCCAGGCGAGCTTCTCCGCATCGCTCTTGCTCTTCCACCAGGCGTCCGAGCGGGCATAGGCGTCTGCGCCCCAGCGCTCTTCTACCTCTTCCTTGTACTGTTCGTGCTGAAATCCATCAAACATGTTCTCGGTCATCGGTGACCGTCCTTTCTGTAATGCGATACGTGTGCGCCGGATTGAGGCGATCTGTCGTTCCAGTCGCGTCGTTTCCAGCAGGAGTTGCTGCTCCAACGCGGCCAGAGCATCCTCGGCGGACAAGCCGTCATCCAGCACTCGAGCGATATCCGGCAAACCAAGCCCCAAATTCCGCAACGCCAGAATTCGCTGCAGTCGAATCAGCGCGGCGGCATCATAAAGGCGATAGCCGTTCTCACCCAGGGATGCGGGCGGCAGGAGTCCGATGGCGTCGTAATGGCGAAGGGTGCGACTGGTGGTACCGGCAGCTTTCGCGACCTCCTGAATCGTCCACAATTGCTTCATGTCACCCTCCTTCGCGCGACGTTGAGATCAGGTTACAGGTTGACGTTGCGTCAATGTCAAGAGAATGCTTCAACTGCGGTCGAATACTGTCGCCGCTCAATCAGCATGAGGAAGCGGACGCGATTCACGCGTCAAGGTGCGGGTACCCTCGATGACAAGGAAGATGACAGCGAGCCAGATGGGCACATAGGTGAACCACTCATCGCGGCCGATCGTTTCGCCCAGGATCAGGGCAACCATCAGGAGCAACACGGGTTCGAGATAGCCGAGCAAACCAAAGAGCAGAAATGGCAGGATGCGGCTGGCGCCGTAATAGAGGAGTGTGCTGGCGGCGCTAATGAGGCCGAGCGCGAGAATCCAACTTCCAAGCTGCGGTGTCAGCACATCGTGGGTGAAACCGGAACGAACGAGCAGCGAAAACGCCAACAGAAACGTCAGGCTGAATTCGATCCAGGTTCCGCCCACTCCGGCAGTGTGGAACGATCGCCTCATGACGAAGATCAGCGGGAAACCGATCGCGATATAGAGCACCAGCCAACTGACCGTGCCAACTCGCCAAAGCTCATGCCCGACCCCGATTACCGCCAGAATCGCTGCAGCCATCTGCCAACGGCTCATCGGCTCGCGGTAGTAGAGACGACCAATCAATACCATCACCAGCGGCATGAGAAAATAGCCCAAACTCGCTTCCAGCGCGCGTCCATGCAATGGCGCCCACATGAACACCCACATCTGCCCCGCAACATTGGCAGCATTGATGAGGTAAATCAGGATCACACCGGGTCGGCGGACGACATCGCGGAGCGCCGCTTTCACCTTCGGCCAATCGCCGGAAAGCACAATTAGTATGGTCACCAGGGGGCCGGTAAGGGTCATCCGCCAGGCGAAAATATCTTGCGCTGTCAGTGGCTGCATGAGCGTGACCACGTAGTAGATAGCCCCAAACATGGTGCTGGCGAGGACAGACGCGATGATGCCTCTGGTCACTGGAGCAAATCGATCACGTACGCATCCACTTAATGAAGAGCTAACCCAATATGCAGATTATGGGAGCTCTTTCATTTCGGGGCAACCGAGCAAATCACTTCCAAATTTCCGTGGAAGCGCTCCCAAAAATTGCTGGCTATCGTCTTATCCACACTGTATACTGCAGGTGTCAACAGACATGCGGAGGCTCGATGATTTTACGCAGCCAATCTATGGTCAGGATCCAGCCATTATCGGGGTGTATCTCCTGCTTTTCTGCATGCGCTGAGCAATGCGTATTGGTTCTCAGGTAAAGGAGTTCGTTGTGGACGTTTTTCGATCAAAGAAGATGAATCGTCGTACCGTTACTCTCGGTAGTGCTGCAGCTTTCGCTGCGATCACGCTGGCTCCGGGCATCAAGCTGGCAGCGCAGGAAGCCGAAGATCAGCTGGAGGTTTTCTCCTGGTGGACTGCTGGCTCCGAGGCTGCAGGCCTTGATCTGCTCTTCGCAGCTTTCACCGCCATGGCCCCGGACGTAGAAATCATCAATGCAGCGGTAGCCGGTGGCGCCGGTTCCAATGCGCAGGCCGCTCTGCAGACTCGTCTCGCTGGTGGCGATCCGCCGGACAGCTGGCAGAGCCACCTGGCCAAGGAGCTGGAATCCCGCTATGTCGAGCCAGGCTACTGCGAAGCCATTGATGACCTCTGGGAAGAGGAAGGCTGGGGTGATGTCATTCCGGAAGGCTTGGCGGCGCAATCCACCATCGGTGGCAGCAAATACATCATTCCGGTCGGTGTGCACCGCGGCAATGTTGTCTTCTTCAACAAGCAGGTTCTCGCTGACAATGGCGTAGAGGTAGCGGAGACCATCAGCATCGATGAGTTCTTCACCATTGCGGATACCCTCAAGGCCGCAGGAATCACTGCGCTGGCCCTCGGCTCCAAGGATGGCTTCGAGACACCGCAACTCTTCGAGAACATTCTGGCCTCCCGCCTCGGCGCCGAAGCCTATGTCGGTCTGTGGGATGGCACCACCGCCTGGGATGGCGATGAAGTAAAGGCCGCCTGCGAGGATCTGGTGAAGGTACTCGGCTATGTGAACGAAGATCATCCGGCTCTCACCTGGGATGGTGCCATGAGCAAGGTGATGGAAGGCACGGCCGGTTTCACCAGCATGGGTGACTGGGCCTACGGTAACGCCGTGGTCGCTGGTGTACAAGACACCATTGGCTATGCCGCGCATCCGGGTACGGACGGTATCTTCATTTCGGTGGTGGATGGCTTCGTGTTGCCGGTAGGCGCACCCCACCCGAACAATGCCCGCACCTGGCTGAAGGCGGTGGGTAGTGCCGAAGCACAGATCGCCTTTGCGCCGAACAAGGGCTGCATTCCGGCCCGTACCGATGTTGATGCCAGCACGCTGAACGCTTACGGCCAGTGGAGCGCTGCGGACTTCGCCGATTCGGCAGTTGTTCCGAGCAACGCTCACGGTGCCGCAGCTGCACCGAAGTTCCAGGCAGCTATCGGTGAAGCCTGCGTAAACGTGCTCGTTTCGCTCGATGCGGCATCGTTCCAGATGGAACTCGCCGATGCCGCCGCAGCAGCTGAGCTCGGCAGCTAAAGGACGCTTACGGGCGGGTGCGCAAGTGCGCACCCGCCTCTCTGTATCAGGTTCCGGAAAGGTTCGGCGATGGCAGCCGAGGTTGCGATTCCTCCCCAGCATGAGATCGAACGTGCGCACAAGAGTCGGTTCGACCGGGCGATAGGACCTCTGCTCCTTTCACCCAGTGTGATTCTCCTGGCGATTTTCGTTTATGGCTTCATCGGCACCACCATCTGGATCTCGATTTCCAATTGGGATAGTGCCATCACCGACTGGAGCATCGCTGATCCATGGTGGAAGGTATACGATGCCCTCTTCCACATGACCCGTTTCCAGATCAATATCCGCAATACCATTGTTTTCACGGTCTTTATGTTGCTCTTTGCGGTGGGGTTAGGGCTGATCTTTGCGATATTGCTGGATCAACATATTCCCGGAAATGCGCTCTTCCGCAATGTTTTTCTCTTCCCGTATGCGCTCTCGTTTGTGGTTACCGGTGTCGCCTGGCGCTGGATTTTCAATCCGGAGACCGGCATCAATGTCCTCATCGATACTCTGGGTATCAATTGGGTATTGGACAAGCTGGGTATGGGGCCATTTGCGCCCAAATGGATCACCGATCCACGCGTGATTGGCGATCTCGGCAGCATTATTCCACTACCAGACATCATCAAGGCGCAAATCGGTATTCCGGCGGCGATGATTCCGGTGATCATTGCGGCGGTGTGGCAGCTCAGCGGATTCGCGATGGCGATGTATCTGAGCGGTCTTGCTGCGATCAGCGATGATGTACGCGAAGCTGCTTCCCTCGATGGCGCCAGCATGTGGCAACTCTACCGGGACATCATTATTCCCCTGCTCAAACCCATCACCATCAGTTGTCTGATCATTCTCGGCCACGTCAGCCTCAAAATCTTCGATCTCGTCTATGCGATGTCGGGGCGTGGACCAGGATACGCTACCGAAGTGCCCGGTATCTTTATGTTCGACAAGACATTCAAGGTGCTGGAGTACAACACCGGTGCGGCAGCCTCTGTAGTAATGCTCTTTATGGTGAGTCTGGTGATCGTGCCCTACCTCGCCCGCTCAATGAAGGACGTGTAGCCATGGCCACAGCACTTGGTTCACCACGCAAATCCGAGAACAAGAAGTTGGGTGTCGGCAAGACTATTGGCCTGATCTTTCTCGGCATCATGCTGGTCTTCTATCTCATCCCGGTCTACGTAATGGTGGTAAACGGACTGAAGACCGCCGATGTGGTCAGCTTCAGCCGGATGTGGCAGCTCCCCAGCAAGCTCAGTCTGGGTGGTTACGGCCAGGCATGGGACAAACTCAGCCCCAATGTCTGGAGTAGTGTCACGCTGGTGGTGCCTGCAACGATTATCTCCGGATTCCTGGGCGCGCTGAACGGCTATATCCTCAGCAAGTGGAAGTTCCGGGGGAGCGATCTGCTCTTTACACTCATGCTCTTCGGGATGTTCATCCCCTACCAGAGCATCCTGATTCCGCTGATCAAATTCCTGCAGAGTATTGGCCTCTATGGCAATATGGCTGGCTTGATCCTGGTACATGTTGTGTATGGATTACCTTTCACCACCCTGATCTTCCGCAACTACTTCGCGAATGTACCGACCGAGCTCGTGGAAGCGGCGACGGTGGATGGTGCCGGACTGCTGCAAATCTTCTTCCAGGTGATGTTGCCGCTAAGCATCCCGGCTTTTGTGGTGGTTGGTATCTTCCAGTTCACCAATATCTGGAACGAGTTCCTCTTCGGTCTCACCGTTATCACCAATCCGGCCAGACAGCCGATTACCGTGGCTCTGAACAACCTCAGCGGATCGTTTAGTGTCGAGTGGAACGTGGTCATGGCGGGCGCGGTGCTGACGGCGCTGCCAACGCTGCTGATTTACATTGTTCTCGGCAAGTACTTCGTCCGCGGCATCATGGCGGGTTCGGTCAAGGGATAACATCACACCGAATCCAACGCAATCGACTTACTACTCCCGGAGTGCACTCAACTGTGCATTCCGGGTTTCTTTATCTCCGGTCCATGCAGGCAACAGCCGGAACCAAAAATTCGTTCGCCGAAACTATTTAGGTGAGACGTCATCTTGTTACCCCGTTCACTCTCGTTTACGACATTCATAACGCCATAGAGATACTATCTGTAGTTGTATTCCCTATGAGCACAACTCTTCATAATCCGAATTTGTAGACATAAGAATTGTTAACTATACTGAGATGCAAGGGACCACCCGACGGCGATTCCTACTGGAGATTTATTCACGAGAGAGGGAGATGGAACCATGAAATCCAAACTCATACGAACTGCAGGCGTTGCGGTGATTGCGGCAATGTTCGCACTGCCAGGATTCACCACGTCGGCACAGATCTGGGATAACGATCCAACCGCCTACCTCTATCGCACCACGTGTGCCGAAGCAGCCAACTCCCGCAACGCCACCGAGATTTCTGAACTCGAGAACGATCGCATCACGCTGCGACGAGTCTGGAGCGAGATCGGCACCGGCGGTGATCGCCCGAACTCAATGTGGGGCGAGATTGATGACATCGATCATATCGGCGATGTGCAGACATTGATCAGTGGCGACTACGCGGTGGTGGTTCATCAGGACGATTCCACCCGCTCACCGATCCTCGCCTGTGTCGATGTGGAAGGCACACTGAACGCCGATGGCGCCATCATGCTTGATCTGGCGCAAGTGGATCAGAGCGGTACAGAAGGCCGGGTGATGATCCGACCGGAGAATCGCAGCCGCAACGAGATCGAATTTGTCGTTGGTATCTGGCCAGCCGGCTCAGTAGCACCGGTCACGGAAGCGACTCCAGCAGGTTAGACGGCTCCTAATGTGTCGCCACAAACCGGATGGGTAGCAGGGGAGCCCGGCTTCGTTGCCGGGCTCCCCTGCATCTCCTATTCGTCCCAGTTGAGGCTGGCACCGCGGCGGTAATCGGTAACCCGACTCTCGAAGAAGTTCTTCTCCTTGCCAAGATCGATGGTTTCACTCATCCAGGGGAAGGGATTGTTGGCGCCATATTGCTTCGGTAAGCCTATGCGCTCCAGACGGCGATCAGCGATGTATTCGACATACTCCTCGAAGAGGGTGGCGTTCAAACCAAGCACGCCGTTCGGCAAGCAGTCGCGGGCGTAAGCTTTCTCCAACTCCACGGCTTCTCTGATCTGCGCGGTCATGCGCGCCTGGAATGCCGCATCCCAAAGCTGCGGATTCTCTTCCTTAATACCGTTGATGAGATCGATACCGAAGTTGAGGTGAATCGTCTCGTCGCGCAGGATGTACTGGAACTGCTCGCCGATGCCCTTCATCAGATTCTGGCGATGAAAGCTGAGCACCATGGCGAATCCGGCGTAGAAGAAGATTCCTTCCATGATGACGTAGTAGCCGATGAGATTCTCCAGGAACTTCTGCGCTCCCGCCTCGGACGAGGTGCTGAAGGCCGGATCGAGGATATCGACCGTGAGCTGCATCTCGAACTCGTCCTTGGCGCGAATACTGGGGATCTCGCTGTACATACCAAAGACTTCGCGCTCATCCAGACCCAAACTCTCCACAATGTAATGGAAGGTGTGCGTGTGAATCGCCTCCTCGAATGCCTGCCGGAGCAGGTATTGCCGACATTCCGCGTTGGTGACGTAGCGGAAGATCGCGAGCGAGATGTTGTTCGCCACCAAACTCTCGGCGGTGGCGAAGAAGCCGAGATTGCGCATGATGACCAGACGATCATCCTGGCTCAATTTGTTGCTCTTCCAGAGGGCGATATCCTCGCCCATGGGTACTTCAGTCGGCATCCAGTGGTTGTCGCAGCCGTTCAGATAATGCTCCCATGCCCAATGGTATTTGAGCGGCATGAGTTGATTGACATCGACTGCCTCGCAATTGATGAGCTTCTTGGCATCGGCTGATGCCACGGCGGCTCGTGGTGCGGCCTCGACACCGAGGGTATGGGTTGACGTGGTGGTCATAACAAGCAATCCTCAATATGAGGGCGAATCCTGCAAGATATCCGCCCCTGCGTCATCATCGACCTCGTTCTATTGACAGGCCTCGCATTCGAATTCCTCTTCGATGGGAAGGTTTTGATTGAGTTCCGGTGCCTGCCGGAGTACCTCTGCCCCGCGATTGGTAGCGGCGGAGCTTGTCTCCGCCTGGGGCAGACGAGCTGCCCCGCTACCATGCCCAGATGAAATCTCAGTGTCATTCTGGGGCGCAGCCGAAGAACCTCGGGATGACATCTCGTCCCGTTCCCCGGGGGTAAGGGCAGCGGACTGCCACCTGCGGTACCCCGGGGCTACGTCTGAGGCAGGTGCGCGATCGACACCAACGCGGGCGCTGGCACTGGCGTTCTTCATCCAGCGTGGTTGCAGACCAAAACGATTGATATCAATGGTGCTTTTCTCGTTCTGGGTGGCACCACGACTCCGCAGGTAATAGGTGGTTTTGAGGCCGCTCAACCACGCCTGCATGTACATATCGTTCAATCTCTTGCCGTTCGGCTCGGCAATGTAGAGGTTCAAACTCTGCCCCTGGTCGATCCACTTCTGTCGCCGTGCGGCCGCTTCGATCAACCATTCCGGCTCGATCTCGAAGGCTGTCGGGTAGGCACGGCGCAGCTCCTCCGGAATCCGCTCGATAGCCGCGATGGAACCATCCCAGTATTTGAGCTCGGCGAGCATATCATCGTCCCAGAGGCCTGCTTGCTCGAGATCGGCAATGAGATATTCGTTCACGATCGTAAACTCACCGCTCAAGTTGCTCTTCACAAAGAGATTGGTGAAGAGCGGCTCAATACTCTGGGTAACACCCTGAATATTGGCAATAGTCGCGGTCGGGGCGATCGCCATCGTATTGCTGTTGCGCATGCCATGCTCGCGGATGGCATCTCGTACCGGCTGCCAGTCCAGCTTGGTATCGCGATTCACCTCGACGGGCGTTCCGCGCTGGGCATCGACGAGCGCAAGCGAATCGATCGGGAGAATATCGCGATCCCACTTGCTACCAGCAAAGCTGCTATAGGTTCCGCGTTCGCCGGCGAGCAGGGCGCTGGCCATAATCGCGTACCAGCTAATCAACTCCATGCTCTCATCAGCGAACTGCATCGCCTCCGGGCTGGCATAGCTGACCCCCAATTGCCACAGGCAATCCTGGAAGCCCATCATGCCCAGACCAACCGGACGATGCTTCTGGTTCGCATTCTCTGCTTCCGGAATCGGGTAGAAGTTGATATCGATCACGTTGTCCAGCATGCGCATGGCGGTGGCCACGGACTCGCCGAGCATCTCGCGATCGAGTTGGCCATTCACCATATGCGTCGGCAGGTTGATGCTTGCCAGATTGCAGACAGCAACCTCGTCAATGCTGGTGTTCAGGAGAATCTCCGTGCAGAGATTGCTGTTGTGCACCACACCGGTGTGATCCTGCGGACTACGGAGATTGCTCGGATCCTTGAAGGTTAGCCATGGATGACCCGTCTCGAAGGTGGCGCTGAGCAAGCGCCGCCACAGATCGGTTGCAGACATCGTCTGGCTATTCGGGAATGCTCCGTCCTGGGCGGCGAGCTCGTACTCCTCGTACTTCGCCCGAAAAGCATCGCCATAGAGGTGATGCAGATCCGACACATCGCTGGGGCTGAAGAGCGTCCAACTTCCGTTAGCCTGCACACGCTCCATGAAGAGATCGGGAATCCAGGCCGCGGTATGCATATCGTGCGTGCGGCGGCGATCATCGCCCGAGTTCTTACGGAGATCGAGGAACTCAAGAAAATCCGCGTGCCACACTTCCAGGTAGGCGGCCACCGCACCCTTCCGCTTGCCACCCTGATTGACCGCGACAGCGGCATCGTTCACAACCTTGAGGAATGGCACCACTCCCTGGCTCTGACCATTGGTGCCATGAATACGGCTACCGAGGGCGCGAACATTCGTCCAGTCGTTCCCGAGTCCCCCACTCCACTTGCTCAGGAGCGCATTATCGGAAACAGACTTGAAGATGTGCGCGAGATCGTCCTCAACACTGGTGAGGAAGCAACTGGAGAGCTGCGGATGACGCGTACCAGCATTGAAAAGGGTCGGACTGCTGCTACAGACACGGAATGTGCTGAGCATTTCGTAAAACTCAATGGCACGATCATCACGCTGATCAGGTGTTTCGGCGAGGGCCAGCCCCATCGCCACCCGCATCCAGAAGGCTTGCGGCAATTCGATTCGCTGCTGTTTGTGGTGGATGAGATAACGATCGAAGAGCGTCTGCAGACCAAGATAGCGGAACTTGAGATCACGCTCAGGTTTGAGGGCCGCCGCCAATCTGGGGAGGTTGAACTTCAGCAACTCTGGTGTCAGGAGATCATTCTCTACGCCAAAGGGGATATTGCGCACAAAGGTCTCGGCGTAGAAATGCTCGGCATCACGCACATTCACACGCTTGCCCACGACATCCGAGTAGATCGTGCGCAAGAGTGCCCGCGCGGTGAATGTGCCATAGACCAGCCTGCGTTCGATACGGGCACGACCGGCCAGAACAATGGCGCGATCAAGCTCGGCCAGCTTCATGCCATCCCGGATGCTCGCCATCACTTCGCGCTCAATATCGTCGCGATCGATCTCGGCTCCAATTGTGCCGGCAGCATCCTCCAGCCATTCGCGAATTACGGCCCGATTGACGAGCACCTCGGTGCCATCCTGGTCGATCAACCGAATGGTCGCACCCTGGCGAGCTCGCGCCCGGGCATCGCGATAGAGAATGTAGCGACGAGCAACGGTATGCGCGCCAGCAATCATGAGTTGCTGCTCGACGATGTCCTGAATGCTTTCCACATCAACAGCGTTGTCGGCATCGACAATGGCCGGAAGCTGCGCTTCAACAGCGTCGGCCACGGCTTCGATGCGACGAGCTTCGCCAGCATCCATCACATCCGGGAATGGGACACCCAGCTCGGCGCGCCACGCCATTTCGATCGCGTGCGCAATCCTGTCACGCGTGTAGGGTACCACTCGGCCATCGCGTTTGCGCACCGTTGTTATAGCAATGGCATTCAGCACATCGGTCATATCGGATTCCTCATCAGTTGATCTACGTCAACGTTGGGGAATCCGGTCACCCCTGCTGCCCTGAACCTGGTTTGATCTGGGGTATAGAAAGTGGCGTACGCCAATCGGGTCGCCGAAAAGCGCAAAGCCACGATCCCGCCCTCGAGGATCGATGGTTCAGCACACGGCGATACGCCATGTGGTTCGGCAGGTCTCCGGGCTTTGGGGTCTCTCCGAGTGAACTCGGCGGCCTCGGCTCGCAGCCTTCCCAATCGGACTCGCCGATCAGTGGCATACGTACGAGCGTTGTTCCCACATTACCGTCGCGGGGCGGCTCCGGATTTGCACCGGATTCCCTTCTTTCGTCGCTACCACAACATCTAGTGGTGGCGAACCAGAACAAGCACAGCATAGAGTGTTGGTATCTCGGGCGTCAATGTGTGCCCAGTTGTCACGCAGCAGGGAGGGAAACAGTGAATGTACTCCCCTGAGCGGGCGACGAGTGCAGGCTAATGGAGCCGCCGTGGGCTTCGGCGATGGATTTGGCAATCGAGAGACCAAGACCAGCACCCACCGATCGTCCTCCCTGCTGGGCTCGGCTGCGGGATTCACTCCCCCGCCAAAATCGATCGAATGCATGGGCGACGGCCGCTTCATCCATGCCAGGTCCAGCATCGGTCACCGTCAGTAATACGGTGGATTTTGTAGTGGTAGCCGCCAACAGTATCGCGCTGCTTACAGGGGTATGGGCAAGCGCATTGGAGACCAGCACCCCCACCAACTGGGTGAGCTGAGCAGGATCGCCAACGACACAGACATGGGCAGCACCTTCGGCGACGGTGATTTTCCGCTGCGGTTGCACAGCGCGCGCGTCCATCGCAGCATCCTGCACGATCTGCATCAGATCAACGCGCTCATGTCGAATCTGGGGATGTTCATCCAGACGACTTAGCGTGAGCAGATCCTGCACCATTGCCCTCATCCGCGTCGATTCGGCGGAAAGGCGGCGGACAACATCGTCCATTTGCTCTGATTCGCGGAAGGCACCCTGCTTATAGAGATCGAGATATCCCTGAATCGAGGTCAGCGGCGTGCGCAACTCGTGTGAAGCATCGCCAATAAACTGGCGCAATCGCTGTTCGGTCTCGTCGCGTTCATCCAACATGAGATTGAAGGCGTGCCCCAGCTTGCCCGCCTCGGTGACAGTATCCGAAACATCGACACGCTTTGAGGTATCGCCCGCGGCGATGGCATCGGCCACAGCCGTGACCTTGGCAATGGGTTGCAATCCCAATCGGTGCACCCAAAAACCAGCAAGTACCACCACAACGGCGATCACGACGCCAGCAATAACAAAGGTCTGCCGCACCTGCGCCAGCGTGATATCAACATCGCGCAGCGATTGCACCGCGACCAGTATCCCTTGCTGGTCGTCATTACCCACCGTCAACACCCGATAGCGATCGCCAGAATTCGCACCGGTAACGGTATAGAAGACCTCTCCGGAACTACTCCCGCGATTGAGAACAAGCGCAGCGAGATCCAGATCGGTGGCGTCCAGATTGCCCGCCACCATAGGCTCCACCACACCGGCGTTGGTGACGATAGCGATGTAGAAATCCGAATAGGGATTCTCAATCTCGCTATCCGTGACATTCATCTGCAGGGAGCCACTGGTATTGCCAACGCGGCCCGGCGGACCACCGGCAGTTTGCGGCAATGCTGTTAACCGGGCATCGACCTGCGAGATCAGTTCGACTTCCAGCGATCGCACCACCAGAACGGCGGCGATCAGATAGGTCGCCGATAGCATGGCGATGACCAGCAGGAGGCGAGCGCGCAAGCTCACGGCTCAACTCGCAGACAGAAGCCAACACCGCGAATCGTCTGGATCAGCCGCGGTTCCACGAAATCGATTTTGCGACGCAGATAGCTGATGTAGGTATCGACAATTGCAGGTTCACCATCGAACTCGTATCCCCAGACGTGGTCCAGGATTTGCGAACGGGTGAGGATGCGACCGGAGTTAACCAGCAGATAGTGCAGTAATCGATACTCCTTGGAGGAGAGGGAGACGATCTGGCCTGCGCGCACGACCTCGTGCAAGGTCAAATCCATCTCCAGATCAGCACACCGGAGATGGTTGCGGGCGGTCTGGTCCTGCGGGCTGCGCAACCGCAGACGCACCCGGGCAACAAGCTCTGCGACATCGAAGGGTTTGACGAGATAGTCATCACCACCATCGCTCAAGCCCTGGAGGCGATCCTCCAGGCGATCGCGCGCAGTGAGGAAGACGACCGGGACGGTATAACCACCGTCCCGCAGTCGTCGCATAACGCTAAAGCCATCCAGGTCTGGCAGCATGACATCGAGCACAATCGCATCCGGCCGCCAACCGATCGCCTGATCGAGTGCATCACGACCGGTTGCCGCCGTTTTCACCTCCATCCCTTCGCGACGCAACGCGCTCGCAACCAGGAAGGAGATATTGTCTTCGTCGTCTACGACCAGCACCTTATCGGCCACGAACTACCCCTGGAAGAATGACGCGATCGAACTCGCTTCCTGCTCAATTGTATCGACACTCACCATATCGGTCGCCTGTTCTTCCAGCAGGGCAACCCATTGATCGAGGATTCCCTGAGCCACACCACTCGTGAAGAGATCGGCCTGCAGTGTGGTGGATGTGTCGGTCTTCAGCGTGGACCATTCGTCGTTGGCAAGGAAGCGGGTGACGAGAATGTTGCCACCACCGAATCCTCCACCATTGCCACCCGGGAAGCCGGCCTGATTGCCCATACCAGCACGATCAGTCATCGTGACTGGCGTGCCATCGGCATTGGTCATTTGCGGGAATGTACCCATCTCGCCAGCGATCGGTGTGCCATCGGCATTCGTCACCTGCGGAAAGTTGCCCGTCATTTCCGCAACCGGAGTGCCGTCGATGGTGAAATCGCCCTGACCCGTGGGGAACTGGCCGTTCTGACCACCACCCTGCCCCATCATCCCCATGCCGCCAAAGGCGAGATTCATGTCCCATGGCACAACAGTGAATTGATCCTCGGAACGATTCCAGTAGAGGTAGGAGTTATTACCGGCTCCATCGATATCGTCTGTGTTGCCAATCAGATCCATCATGGCCAGGTAGATGGCAAACTGCTTGATCTGGAGACGATCTGGCAACTCCGCGATGAAATCCGCATCTTCCGAATTGTTGAGAAAATCGAGGAAGGAGATGAGTGGAACATAGTCCTCAGCATCATCGCCGGTATCGCCA
Source organism: Thermomicrobiales bacterium (assembly GCA_020432165.1). Lineage (GTDB taxonomy): Bacteria > Chloroflexota > Chloroflexia > Thermomicrobiales > UBA6265 > UBA6265. The sequence continues at coordinate 114,797 of JAGQGU010000006.1, read as the reverse complement.
GCCTCGAGATCGAAGGCAATATCCGCGTAGTCTTCCCAGTTATCGCCGCGATAACTCCAGTCTCCTCCCGCCTCGGCCTTGAAAAGAAGCCCGTCCTCAGGGAAGTGCGCCTTCATCCACTTGTTCTTGGGATTCTCGATAGCGAGGCGAAGATCGGGTTCCGAGTCGTTGGCGACGAAGCGAACCATAGCCGCCTGCTGCGAGGCGAGACCAGCCTTGTCCAACAGATTCAGGGCCACAGCTTCATTGAGTGATGTCTCCGAATTATTGGAGCGAATCACCATCTGCGTCATACCTTCGTGCTCCTGGTCCTGCACGTACTCATCAAGCTTGATCAACCAGGGAAGCGTGACCGGGTCAACGGTCGTGGGATCAACAGTCTCGCCTCCATTGCCACCCATGTTGAAGCCGCCGCGACCAGTCGTGGCTGTGGTATCACCGGCGGCAGGTGTGGCATCCGTGCCGACCATCGTGTCGTCGTTGGGATTGAAGTTACCCCCTCCACCATTGCCGCCAACACTGATGGAGCCGCCCAGCAGTGTAGCCAACGAGGAATTGCCCTTCAGACGCAGACCAGACTGCTCATAAACCGACCCATTGATGGTGACCGTGCCTTCGATCCAGAGCTTGTCGCCGGAATTCTGATACTCGGTGACCATTTCCTCGAAGGTCTGACGATCCATTTCAATAGAGATATCGTGCACGGTATCGGCGGCGAGGAAGGCAGAGGGTTCGTAATCCTGTGCGTATGTCGATGGCATCCATCGATATGCAGCACCCAACGCCAGTGCCGCACCGGAGAGTGCAAGGAAAGATCGGCGGTTGACGCGAGGCTGGAGGGCGATTGCTTTCGTGATCATAGTGTTCCTTTCGTCGTGTTTTCTCTGCTGCCACATGTAGCAACTGCGTTACTATGCGCGACCATGTTGGGAAATCTCTGAGAACACAGAACCCCTACACCCCTCCACTCCACCGCCAACGAACCTCCTCAGAAAACTCTCAAATAGCGCTGTTAACGTTCTGCGAAGTTGCATGACGCGTGTCTTCAGGAGGTACCAATGGATCACATCATCTCAATGTCGCTGGACATCATCGCCATCACGATTCTGGTTTTTGCGCTCTATTTTCCGCGCCACCGCAACCGCGACATGATCGTGGCCTATCTCGGTATCAATATCGGTGTTCTCGCGGTGATGTCGGTGTTGTCATCGGTCGATGCCTCATTGGGTGTCGGTATCGGACTCTTCGGTGTGCTCTCCATCATCCGGCTCCGTTCCGATGAACTGAATCAGCGTCAGGTCGCCTACTACTTCGCATCACTGGCGCTCGGGTTGCTCGGCGGTGCCGCCATTGCCAATACCGGCCTCACCGCCGGGCTGATGGCACTGATGCTGATCGTACTCTGGATAGGCGATAGCTCCTGGCTGCTGGGCACACATCGCTCGCAGACCATGAACATCGACCGCGGATCCCTCAACGAAGCCGATCTGATCGCCTACATCGCACCATTGGTTCACGGCACAGTTGTCCGCGCGCATATCATCAAAACCGATCTTGTGAACGACACGACATTTGCGCACATCTCACTGAAGGAGGCAAAGGGCGCACCCCGCCCAACCTCGGCAACGACACGCACCATCCATCATCTCGGCACGCAAAGGGGAGAAGCATGAATATCGCACCCATCACCGCCACTTCGAGCCTCACTATGCGGGAACGCGCTCCGATCAGTCTGGAGGAGCTGCAGATGACGGCGAGCTATCTAGTGCGAAAAGACCGCAAATACATCGTCTCCACCCAAACGCTCGGCCCCATATTGGCCGCAATCAATGCGGAAGCGCGGGTGCTGGAGATCAGTGGCCAGCGTGTCTTTACCTATGAATCGCTCTACTTTGATACGGATGATCTGCAATCCTACTATCGCTCCCTCAGGCAACGACCGGATCGTTTCAAGGTACGAGTCCGCGTCTATACGGATTCCGGACTCAGTTTTCTGGAGGCGAAAACGCACGATCATCACGGTCGCACGGTGAAACAGCGGATGGATCGTTGTGGCGTGGCCGAACCAGAACTCGATCCAGGAGAACAGGAATGGCTAGGGCATCTGCACGAGATCGGTACCTCCGCGACCAGACTCTCACATATGGTCACCACGCGATATTCACGGACGACACTCGTGCTTCCCAATGGCGAGGGTCGCGTGACGATTGATCACAATCTGGAGTTCTCGGCACCGGATGGCGATACGGTGGCGGTACCATCGATTGTGATTCTGGAATCGAAGGGGGCGGGACACCCTACGAGTGTGGACTACATCCTGTGGCGACACGGTATTCGCCCGGTTTCGATCAGCAAATTCGGCTGCGGGATGAGCTTATTGGCCGAGGATCTCCCCTCCAATCGCTGGCATCGCGTGCGGAATATGCTGGAGAGTAGTGCGTTACGAAACGGCGGCAATATCAGAGAAGTCAGCGGTGTGATAGAGAGGGTATGATCCCGTTAAAGGAGACTGATCATGCCCGAATTCATCACACTTGAAGAAACGATTACCGCCTCGCCGGAACGAGTCTACGATGCATTCCTCACCCCCGAGGATTTGCTCCAGTGGCACCGCGCTTCCGAAGACTGGACGACACCGCATGCGATCACCGACCCGCAACTGGGCGGTCGCTTCAATATCGGTTTCGGCGATCCCAATGGTGAGCACAGCTTCGATTTCACCGGTACATATGTCGCTTTGGATCGACCAACCCACATCGCTTACACAATCGATGACGGGCGAATGGTAACGATCGATTTCGAGGATGTTGGCGATGGCCAGACACATGTGATCTGGAAGTTCGAGCCCGAAAACGTCTTTCCGCCCGAGATGCAACGGCAGGGGTGGATGGCCCAGTTGGTCAATCTGAAGGCGTATCTGGAATCATGAACGCAACAACGGATGTCGATGCCTACATCGCCCAGTTTCCTGACAACGTACAGGAGATTCTGAAGCGTCTCCGCGCCATCGTCCGCGAGATTGCACCGGAGGCGGTGGAGAGCATCTCCTACGGTATGCCGGGCTATAAGCTCAATAAGAAACCCCTGGTCTATTTCGCCGGGTATGCCAAACATATCGGGCTCTATGCCACTCCCACCGGACACGAGGCTTTCGCTACCGAGCTCGCTGGCTACAAACAGGGCAAGGGTTCGGTGCAGTTCCCCCTGGATCAGACAATGCCGTGGGAATTGATTGAGCGCATTGTGCGATTCCGGGTTGATGAGCTCAGCGCGAAATAGCCCGTATCACTCCTCACCCGGTCACCCCGAAAACCCACATACGCTGGTATCATTCCTTCAGCCATATCTGTGGTGAGGCAATGGCGCCTGCTATCCGTTCGTTTTCCAACACCGGAGTACATTTCGCATGTCCCAGCCGATGGTTTGCCGCGGTATCCGCGGGGCCACTACTGCCGCCGCCAACACGGCCGAGGATATCCTCGAAGCCACGCAGGAATTGGTGCGTGTTCTCATTGGGCTCAATGGTCTGAAGTCGGATGATATCGCCTCCGCAGTCTTTAGCACCACGCCGGATCTGAACGCCATGTTTCCGGCAGCGGCCGCACGTATGTTTGGCTGGACCGAAGTACCCATGATGTGCACCCACGAGATGCAGGTTCCTGGCAGCCTGCAGAAAGCCGTGCGTGTACTGGTGCATGTGAATACCACCAAAAGTCCATCCGAGATTCGTCACGTCTATCTCAAGGGCGCGGTCAAGCTGCGACCCGAGTGGGCGGTATCCGAAGCCGAAATTCAGAAACTGACCAGTGAGAAATCGACCGACGAAGTCGATATCGCTGCCATTCCTGTCACCCAGTAATCACCACAGAAAGAGACCATTCCCATGATCATCGTCATGAAATCTGACTCCACGCAGGAAAAGCTGGATGCCGTTGTTGATCGAGTAAAAAGCTTCAATCTGCAAGCCCACCTGATTCAGGGCGATGGCCAGACGATAATAGGCGTGGTCGGATTGCCGCTGCCGCCGAGCCTGGACGAGATGTTCGGAATCATGCCTGGTGTGCAGACCGTGCTGCGTGTTTCCAAGAAGTACAAGCTGGTGGGTTGGGACTTCCATCCACAGAAGACGGTGATTGATCTCGGCGATGGGGTAACCATCGGCGGGGATAGCGTTTCCGTGATGGCAGGCCCGTGCTCGGTCGAAAGCGAGGAGCAGACGATCTCCACCGCCCATGCCGTACGCGCCGCCGGTGCCACCATCCTACGCGGTGGTGCATTCAAACCGCGCACCTCGCCCTATGAATTCCGTGGCCTGGGTGAGCGTGGTCTGCAGATCCTGGCTCAGGCCCGCGCTGAGACCGGACTAAAGATCATCACCGAGGTGATGACTCCATCTGATGTGGAGAAGGTTGCCGAGTACACCGATATCTTCCAGATCGGTGCCCGCAATAGCCAGAACTACCTCCTGCTGGAGGAAGTCGGCAAAGCGATGAAGCCTGTCATGCTAAAGCGTGGTCTCTCCATGCTGATTGAAGAATGGCTGCTTGCTGCCGAGTACGTGATGGCGCAGGGGAACCCGGATGTGATGCTGTGCGAGCGTGGTATTCGCACATTCGAGAACGCCACCCGCAACACCTTCGATGTCTCCGCCGTGCCGGTGCTGCAGAGCATGAGCCACCTGCCGGTGATTGTTGATCCCAGCCATGCGGCGGGCAAACGCAAGTTTGTGGATGCCCTCTCGCTGGCAGGCGTTGCTGCCGGTGCCGATGGTGTCATCGTTGAGGTGCATCCAGAGCCGGATCAGGCCATGAGCGACGGTGCCCAGAGCCTTAACTTCGATCAGTTCGCCAAGCTCACGCCAAAGATCAAGGCGGTAGCGGAGGCAATCGGTCGGGGACTAGAGATTCCGGATAGTGTACCGGCGTAATCGCAAAACACTCAACCCGTAAGCAGACAACACATCGGGGCGAAACGTCGCCCCGATGTGTTGCTTTTCTCTACGTGCTCTAGATTTTTCCAGCCACAATAAATCCGAGCAGAGCCAGAGACGCCACTATGCGATACCAGGCGAATGGACGGAGCGTCCATTTGTTGAGCAGGTTAAGGAAGAAGCGCACCGCGATCCAACCAGCAAGGAACGATGTCAAGAAACCAACAGCGAACATCGGGATATCGGCACGATGCAGCATGGATCGATTCTGGATCAAATCGAAGAGTGTTGCGGCAGTGATAAGAGGCAAACCGGCAAGAAACGAGTACTCGGCTGCGGTTTTGCGATCGATGCCCATAACCATGCCTGCACCGATCGTGGACGCCGACCGGGAGACACCTGGCCATAACGACAGGCATTGGCTGAGACCGATGCCAAGGGCATGAACTGGTCTGATCCTCGCCATGCTCTGAACAGAGATCGGTGGCAAGAAGTGTTCGATCAACAACAGGGCCACGCCACCAAGACCCCAACCAATAGCAACGGTGGTTGGAGAAAACAAGTGCTGCTTGATCGGTCCGTTGAGGAGCAGACCGACGATACCAGCCGGGATGGAGGTCAGGATCACCAATAGCAGACCGGATCGCCCCTGGGCACCAGTCCCCGGCCCCAGTCGGAGAATGGAGAAGATACGCTCACGCAAGATCACAGCTACTGCAAGGATGGCACCCAGCTGGATAAAGATCTCAAACGTCGCTGCCCGATCCCCCGTGAAACCAAGCATATGCCCCACGACAATGAGATGGCCTGTAGAAGAGATCGGAACGAACTCGGTAACTCCTTCAACCATTCCCAGAATGATTGCGATCAGAATATCGTGCATGCGGATGCCCTCTCGACCAACAACGGGAGTAGATTAATCACCTGAAAGCTCGGCTGCTGTTCGGATATCCTGAACTCGATGCCATCCAAACCACAAGGCACCGAGCACTATCACCGCCATGATCGGGTAATCCAAAACACGCATATGTGCGCGGAAAGATTCCCATTCCGGACCCCATTTGTAACCAACTGCAACAAGAGGAATCGACCAGATGAACGAGCCCACAAAGGTCATAACGGAGAATCTCCAAACTGACATACGGGCAACACCTGCAGGAATGGAGATGAACGTCCGCACAACGGGGAGTAATCTGGAGATGAAGACCGCCCATTCACCCCTGTTTTCAAAGAATGCTTCGGCCCGGTCAATGTCTTTTCCGGTAAGAAGCACCCATTTGCCGTAGCGTTCGATCAAGGGACGTCCGGCATAGACACCGAGATAGTAGGCAATGAGCGAGCCAATAAGGTTTCCCAGAGCTCCATCGAATCCGGCAACAAACACGCCGGGCCATCCCAGGTGGCGTTCAGCCACCATCAGCCATCCGGCGAGAGGCATGGTGATCTCGCTCGGGAGAGGGATGCAGGCACTCTCGATAGCCATGGCAATGACGATTGCCCACCATCCCATCGTGTCAAACCACGACTTGACCATATCAATGATCATGTTCTCTAAACCAGACACCAGAAGATCATCCTTGGGTACATGCTCCAGAAGAACAACGGACTACTACCAGACACTTATCTTCCGAAGCAAGCCATACATCCTCTGCCCAGCTTCACACCACAGCGGCGTGAGAACTTTGACAGATCCTGCCCACGGATACTATCAATCGGACATGAAATCTGGATGAAGTTCACCCTCCTATAGCAACTTCATCAAAACTTCATCCACAACAATCACCATTGACCCCAGAATCAACCAGCCAAATCCGCAAGCGCTATCGAGATCTGTCAGAAACGAGGCAAGCATGAAGGTACTCATTGTTGAAGACGAGGCTCGACTGGCATCACTCATCAAACGCGCATTGACGGAAGAAGGCCACACGGTGGAAGTGGCGGGAACCGGTGAGGACGCAATTTCTGTCCTCACATCCATCTCGCTGGATATCGTCATCCTGGATGTGATGCTGCCAGGCATGAACGGGCTCGATGTGTGCCGGCGAGTGCGCAAGTTGAAATACAGTGTCCCTATTCTGTTGCTGACGGCCAAATCATCCATTGAGGATCGGGTCGAGGGACTCGATGCTGGTGCCGATGACTACCTCCTCAAGCCGTTTGCACTGGCAGAACTTATGGCGCGACTCCGCGCGCTGACACGACGTCCGGCGACGGTGCCGAATGCTCATCTGGAGGTGCTGAATATCCACCTGGATCCGATCGGCATGTATGTCTGGAAAGATAACGAACCAATAGCATTAACGCGTAAAGAGTTTGGGATTCTTGAATATCTCATGAAGAACGCCGGGCGGGTAGTCACCAGAGATATGATCGCCAATCATGTATGGGACTATGATTTTCTCAACACCACGAATGTGATTGACGTACACATTCGTACCCTGCGCAAGAAACTCGGAGATGCTCAACCTGGAACACTCATAATGACAGTGCGGGGAGTAGGCTACCGTATGCCAAAGACCATCTCATGACTCGCAAACTCCCAATTCGATGGCACCTTACGGTCTGGAACGCCGGCCTCCTCTTTCTTTGTCTCGTCGTCTTTGGAGCCATGCTCTATGGAGGTCTCCGCTATTTCCTGTTCGCCAACTTCGATGAACAGGTCGCATCGCAAGGGCGATTGACTGTAGCCACGCTCCGTGGTCAGAACTTACCGCTGAAACTGGAATCATCGACACTTACCGATCTTCAGAATTCCGAGCGCTTCGTCCGCATCCTTAATTCGGATGGAACCATCATTCAGGATCCGGGGAATTCCGTCGCCTCAATTCCGGTCGATATTAGTCTCGTTCAACGTGCGAATGAAGGCGATGAACCTCTGGCGCTTGGCGAAATCGACGACCAAACGATGGTGTATGTCACCTTACCTGTCACCGATAACGCGGGCGCAGTTATCGCCGTTCTGCAAACAGGTATTTCGCGTGATGATATCGACGATCTCCTCGGCATTGTCCAGATCTCACTGTTACTCCTCGCGCCGGGAATCATTATTGCTGCGGTTGCTGCCGGGTATGTCGTTGCCGGGCGTGCCCTACAACCGATAGCAGAAATCACCAATCTGGCAGCATCCATTAGTGACACCGATCTTGGTGCACGCCTGGATCTGGATCTGCCAAATGATGAACGGGGACGGTTGGCACAGACCTTCAACGATATGTTGGCGCGCATGGAAAATGCTTTCACACGGCAGCGTCAGTTCTCCAGCACTGCTTCGCATGAGCTGCGCACACCGTTAAGTCTGTTGCGAAGTCGCATTGATCTGGCCCTTTCACGTCCCCGAGAAGCCGAAGACTATCGCGCGGTCCTGACCGAACTTGATGTCGATGTGGCGCGTCTATCGCGCCTTGTGGATTCATTGCTGAGTCTGACACGATCCGATCATCATGGCCTGGTGCCGGAGAGAAGTGAGGTAGCTGTTCATGAGATTCTCCGATCCATCGGCGAGCAATATGAAGACGTCGCCGCCGAGCGCGCCATCGGCATCGCCTTCGAAATAGAGTCTGTGGATGCCTATCTTGATCCAGATCTTCTGATTCAGCTTCTGGTGAATCTGATGGATAACGCGTTACTGCATAGTGATCCTCAGGATGTGATCACCCTCGGGTGTCGCCACACTTCTGTGGCCACCGAGATCTGGGTACGAGACACCGGTAGAGGCATCCCCCCTGAGCATCATGAACGAATCTTCGAGCGATTCTATCGAGTAGACCCGTCGCGCAGTCGCGATTCGGGTGGTGCGGGGCTCGGGCTGGCGATCGTTAAATCCATTGTGGATGCTCATGGCGGTGAGATCACCATCACCAGCGAACTTGATCAGGGCACCACCTTTTTCCTTCGGTTCCCGGATGCTGAAAACCTCGCGGCGCAGGTTCATCCCGATTTCATGTAGCCCCATTACGCTCCTTTCCATCGATGATCCAGCGGTCCAATCATGGCGATTCGGATCCGCTGGTCTCACCGAGCGGGCATCACACGCAAGGACAGGAGTGTTTCATGAGCATACCAACCGTCGAGCTTTCTCAGTCACCACAGTCGATTGCTGAAAGCAAGGTCAACATCGCTAATAAAGTACCCGCGGTAACGGCATTCTTCTGGATTATCAAGGTGCTCTGCACCACTATCGGCGAGACTGCGGCAGACTATCTCAATGAGAAAATGAGTCTTGGTCTCAATGGCACATCGGTGGTTATGGGAGCACTGCTTCTGGTCGCCCTGGCGATTCAGTTCAGCAGGAAGGAGTATGTGCCGATCGTCTACTGGGTAGCCGTGGTCCTCATTAGCATCGTCGGTACACTGATCACCGATAACCTCACCGACAATCTCGGTGTGCCACTCGTAACATCCAGTGTTGTCTTCGCCATCGTCCTGCTCGGAACCATGATGTTGTGGCTACGCGTCGAAGGCACCATCTCGATCCACTCGATCACCACCCCGAGGCGCGAACTCTTCTACTGGCTCACGGTGCTCTTCACCTTCGCATTGGGCACGGCCACGGGTGATCTCGTGGCAGAACAGTGGAATCTTGGGTACCGCGCATCGCTCCTGCTGTTCATGGCGATTATCGCTGTGATCGGACTCGCATATAGCCAGTTGGGTCTGAACGCGACCGCGGCATTTTGGCTTACTTACATTCTCACCCGTCCACTGGGAGCATCGCTGGGGGACTACCTGTCGCAGGCACCGGGCGATGGTGGTTTGGGACTCGGTACAATGGCGACGAGCCTCATCTTTCTGGTGGTCATCATGTGGCTGGTGATCTACCTCACCAGGACCCAAAGGGACACCGATACAGCTGCCTATGCATCATAGGATGCGGAAATCAGGCGGTCCCTCAACTCCGCACGAATAACTTCTCCCCCGGGTCGAACAATCGGCCCGGTTTTCGCTACACATTCGGCACATTCGCGTCTATGATGATGCGAGTTGCGCTTCTGCAACTTGCTTTGTTTACCAGACCGATAACCATACATGCCAAGCGCGAAGACACAATCCAAATTGATGATGGTAATCGTCTTCTGCGCGTTCATCAGTATCGGTTTCCCCGATGCCGTGCTTGGTGTTGCCTGGCCGGAAATGCGGCTCGATTTTGACCGTAGCCTCAAGGACCTGGGTATCATCCTCATCTTTGGTTCGATTGGCTATTTTAGCTCGGCGGCATTCAGCGGCAGCATTCTGGCCCGTATCGGTGTTGGCAAAACGCTTGCCTTCAGCACCTTACTGGTGGCCGCCGGCTTGTTCGGCTATGCCATCTCTCCCTCCTTCTGGCTCCTGCCGCTGGTGGCAATTTGTGTCGGTTTCGGTAGCGGTGCTGTCGATGCGGGTCTGAATTTCTATGCTGCCGAGCATTACAGCAACAAGGTGATGAACTGGCTCCATGCCTTCTTCGGGCTGGGGGCCATGATCGGGCCATTCATCATGGCAGGCACGCTGAATGCCGGAGCCAGCTGGCGTTGGGGTTATGCAATTGTCGCCACCATCACGCTCACGCTCGGTGTCATCTTTGTCCTGCGTATGAACGGGTGGGATGAATCCACCCACGCCGTTGATGAAGCGAGCCGTATACCTGCTGTCAGCGTCCTGCGTATGCCCCTGGTGTGGTTGCAGATCTCGCTCTTCTTCTTTATGTGCGGTATCGAGAGTTCAGTAGGATACTGGGCGGCGACGCTGCTGCGTGAGCGTTTCGGCGAATCGGCATCCGTAGCGGGCGTTTGGGCTGGCCTGTACTGGGGAGCAGTAGGTCTTGGTCGCATCGTGATCCCGGTGATTTTCCACCGGGTACCGACGGCAAGGATCGTTCAGGGCGGCGTGATTACCATGCTGATTGCCGCACTCATCATGATCCCGGATGCTGCATGGATGACGAAATGTGGTGTGGTTCTCTTCGGACTCGGCAATGCCCCGATGTTCCCGAATTTGATGACCCTCACCCCGCACCGCTATGGTCGCGAAGTCGCCATTCACACCATCGGATTCCAGGTGAGTGCTGCCACTGCCGGTATCGCTGTCATCCCGAGCCTGGCCGGCGTCATCGCCGATAGCACCACCCTCACTGCCATCCCCATCGTCATCGCGGCCTTCGCCGTGGTGGCTGTCATTCTGGAATCCCAGCTCCGGTCCCGAACCGGACACGCAGATACGGTGCATTAATCATGAAAACACAACAAAACGTCTCCGCGGCGATGATCGTTCTGGTCTTCGCGGCGTTCGTCAGTATTGGCTTGCCCGATGCCCTCGGCGGCACATCCTGGCCAGATTTACGGATAGAATTCGGCGTTCCCAACGCCTACGTTGGCATCCTCAATATACCGGGCGCATTGGCCTATATGCTCAGTAGCGCGTTGCTGGGAACGATCCTCCATCGGATCGGAACAGGCATGCTCCTGATCTATAGCACTATCCTGGTAGGCACGGGGCTAACCTGGTATGCGCTTTCGCCAAACTTCTGGTTCCTCATCCCGGCCGTGGCGTTGATCGCCAGCGGTAGCGGTGCCATCGATGCTGCGCTCAACCTCTTTGCCGCGCAAAACCTGCCACCGCGGTATATGAGCTGGCTGCATGCCTTCTATGGTGTCGGGGCGCTGGTTGGTCCTTTCCTGATGGCGATCATCTTCGGAATGGGCCAGAGCTGGCGGTGGGGATATGCCTCCGTGGCTTTCATCATCTGGATCATGGCGCTGATCTTTGTGGTCACCCGCGGTCACTGGGCCGCGGATCCCGACGCCGAGGAATCACACCACGACGAACAGTCAACGGCCGTTAGCGGAGCCCAGGTGCTGCGCATGCCTCGAGTACAACTCAGCCTACTCATGATGATGGGCGGGGCGGTGATCGAGTGTCTGGCATCGCTATGGACGGCCTCAATCCTGGTCAATCGCTTCGACGTCAGCACCAGCAAGGCTGCTCTCGGTGTTGCGCTTTACTGGATCGGCCTCACTGGTGGACGCATATTGATTCCTATCATCTGGCCGAATGCGACACCGATCCGCATCCAGCGAGTATCGACCGCCGTTGTCCTGGCTGGTGCATTGGCAATGATTCCACCCTCCTTGCCGCTGTCCATTGTCGGTATCGCGCTCATCGGTGTCGGCATCGCCAGCATCTTCCCGATTGCAATGACCATCACTGCCAATCGGTTTGGTCCGGCGGTCAGCCAGCACGCGGTCGGATACATGGTGAGCGCATCGACGATCGCCTTCTCGGTTCTGCCATTCATCTCGGGTTGGTTGGCTGACCGGGCAGGATTCGCGATCATTCCGGTGATCATGGTGCTTGGCGTCATGTTGTTGCTCGCAACACAGATGGTTCTGGTGCGAGGAGACACGCCAAAACCCGCAGATATACTGTAGTTGCGCGATGAAACGAGCCCAGGCCAAACAGCCTGGGCTCGTTTCATCGGCATTGACACCGTATATGCAAGTGGGGCACCGCACATAAAGTCATCCGTACCGAGAAAATGGTTAGCGATGATGCAGTGACAGGGTAGACTCGGGCCTCGCAGCAGCGAAGCTGCGCGAGTTGCCCGGGTTCCAGTATTTGATGGACGTCAATTCCGCCACCCGTTCCAGAATTCCGCGCAGAACGGCTACTTGAACCCGCCCAACTCGCCGCGACGTACCGTCGCTGGCGAGGAGCGGGTCTACCTCTAGCCGTGCCATCTTCTTGAGGAGTATTTTCTCAGAACGCATGACATAAAGTGCGGTGCTACAGGTCTGCCATAGCCTTGCCCATGCGGGCGATGGCTTCGGTCATCACGGGACGCGCGAGGGCAAAGTTGAAGCGGACGTGACGCTTGCCCACCTCACCACAGGCAGAGCCATCGGTGATGGCAACCTGGGCGTGCTCGCGGAAGAAGGTCGCAACATCCTCCGGCACCTTGGTCTCAGTGAAATCGAGCCAGGCGAGGTAGGTACCCTGTGGCTTGATCATCTTCACACCGGGCAGATGCTCCTCGATCAGGACGGCCAGCGCATCACGATTACCCTCGAGATAGGCCAAAACATCATTCAACCAGTCTTCACCATCGTTATAGGCGGCAGCGCTCGCGACAACACCGAGTCCGGACGCACCATGTGCGCGCCAGGCTGCGCCGCTGGTCTGCCAGTTGTCGATATCATCTGGATTGGAGAGCACGATCTGGGCACACTTAAGCCCCGGCAGATTCCACGCCTTGCTGGCCGCGATCGATGTGATCGTGTGCTTGGCGTTTACCTCGTTCACTGAGGCATAGGGAATGTGACGTTGACCGCTATAGACAAGCGGGGCGTGAATCTCGTCAGAGAAGACCCGACCATCATACCGATCCACAATCTCGCCAAGCTTTGCCATCTCTTCCGCCGAGTGGACCTTGCCAATGGGATTGTAGGGATTGCAGACGATCAGCACCTCTCCGCCATCCTGGAAAGCCTGATCGATCGCGGCGTAATCATACTCCCAGCCATAGCCGGTCTGCAGCATCGGCACCTCAATGATCTCCCGTCCGAGAACCGTGGGCAGGAAGACAAAGGGCATATAGGCTGGCGTCGGTAGAATGACCTTGCCACCCTTTGGCGAAAAGCGCGTGAGCACAATCTCCATGCCGGTGAGCACATCCGGCATCGATCGCACCATATCGGGCGAGACGTTCCAGTCGGTGTGACGACCATACCACTTGCAGAGAGCATCAATCAGGTGATCGTCCTCCTGCTTCGGCAAATAGCCGAAGTAGCCAGCGTCCACCACTTCCTTCAATGCATCCTTCACTGCCGGAGCCGTGCCGAAATCCATCTCCGCCACGAAGGCCCCAATACAGTCCGGCCAGGTGGTCCACTTGGCACCGTGCGTGCCGGCCATACTCTCGGCAGTAATCTCATCGAAATTCACAACCATTGCGTGCTCCCTTTCTCGATAGATAATCTGATTGCTGGCATTATGGCAGAGGTTTGCCAATTGGTGAACACCTGCCGAAATCGCTGCCCAAAACCTCGTGCCAGTGAAACGCACATGCCCCTTCGAGCGTCATATATGCAGATAAACAGTAATCAGAAAGGACATCGTCATGAAGACAAGGTTCGTACGCGTAGTCAGTCTCATTGGATGCATGTTGTTGCTGGCAACACCAACGCTGGCACAGTCAGCTGATACCAATACCGGCACCATTACCGTGACCGCCTCGGGAACTGCATCCGTACCGGCGGAATCCGCGCTGATCGTGATCACCCTCGGCACTGATACAAGCATCATGCCCATCGCAGATGCGAGTGTGTCCGCCGTGACGCCGGTTGTCACAATGGAGACGATTGATCCGGCACCGGTCGTGGATGCATTGATCTCCCAGGGTGTTCCCGCGGATGCGATTGAAGTGGTGACGCAACCCTTCTCTGGCGAATGGGGTGGCATGGTGGGACCATTGCCGGTCTCGCTCATTGTGACTCTCGATCAACCAGATGTTGATTTCATCAGTGAGCTCCTGAAAGTCACCCAGGATGCCGCTCATGCCGAGGGTTGGCTGGTCAATACGTTCGGTGTGCTCTATCAGATGAACGATTGCCGCTTCCTGAATCAGCAGGCACGAGTCGATGCCATGGCCAATGCCCAGATCTCCGCTGAAGACCAGGCAGCCGCCATGAACACAACGCTCGGTAGCGCCGTCGGTAGCCGCGATAACACCAACTTCGGCATGGGATATCCGACGACCAGCTGTGGTGCAACACCCGAGACCACCGGTATAGCCCGAATCTATATGGCAAATAGCTTCGATCCTTCGGCCCCGGCGGAGGTTTCCGTGACCGTCTGGATTGATGTCACCTATTCCTTGCCGTAGCAGTAACGCCCTCGTCGCACTACAATTCGGCCATCATGTCGATTGGAATGCGACGAGGAAAACCATGATGCAGACAGCAACCTTTGCTCCGACTATTCATCCCGCTGGCGAAGCGGTAACAGCAGGGCCGTGGCAGTTCACACTCAAGAGCGCTGAGCTGGGCGATTCCGCCCTGACGACGATGACGAACGCCAATACTGCCAATGGCGATGGCCCACTCGATCTGCAGTGGGCTATCGCATACATGAGCGCCACGAACACATCGGATCAGGCACAGGTGATCAACGTTACGGATTTCGCTGCCTGTGGTGCCGAGGGCGTACTCTACCGATCACCCCTCACCGCGGGACCGTTCCCACTTCTGCAAGGAATTGTGGAGCCGGGCGATACGCTGGAGGGCGCACTCCCCTTCTGGGTTGGTGATCTCAGCAATGTTCTGCTGCAGTTCAGCAGCCCATTCCTGGGTGGCAACTGGGCAGATGCCTGGTTCGCGATGACCGAGGGGGCCACGATCCCCAGCTTCGAGCCTGTTGGCGAAGATTCCGGACTCGGCGCATCGCCAGAGAGTCCGGCGGCGTTTGGTGATACCGTGCGTTCCGGAGACTTTGATGTCTCTATCGATCGATACGTGACCGGACAGGAAGCCTTCGATATCGCCCCGACCGGTGTGCGGGCGCTTGGCAGCTGGGATACCGCCAATTGGCATTCCCTGCTGATGACCATCCGCAATGTTTCGGACAAGCCGCGCTTCTTCAGTTTCGTGGCGGTACGGCTTACTGATTACGACGGTGAACCGTGGGATCATCTACTGCAATTGAGCGCACCATTGCCCGATGCCGCCAAGGAGTTGCTGCCAGGAGCAACGCATCAGGGCTGGTGCTGCATTGAAACGCAGGGCTGGGCAGCACTCAACCTGCTGCGTGTTCAAAATAACGCCATTACCGGCGATGCGCGCTATATCAGCTTTGGCGATCTCTCCACCACGGTTGTGCCCGAAGATACGCCCCAACCTGTAACCGATCTGCAGGTCGGCGATGTGGTCTCCATTGCCCAGACTCCGTTGAATCTGCGCGCCGAACCATCGACTTCAGCCGAGATCATCACCGAGTTGGATGGCAGTAGCACACTCACGATCACCGGTGAAGCGGTCGAGGCGGGTGGCATCACCTGGTATCCGGTCACCGTCGATGCGACCGGAGAAAGCGGGTACGTCGCGAGCAACTACCTGGTGTTGGCCGAAGTCGATTGAGCCCAAAAAAGAGTACGTACAATCGCAGAATCTCACGTCGCCCCCTAAAATAAGGGAGATATGCCGGGGTGTGCCCGGAGTGGAGTGAGGTTAACCTATGGGCTGGCAAGCCTGGATACTGGCGGGATTGATCGCCATATTCGCTGCATTGCAATATAGCCTGGCCTGGAGCGCGATGGCAGATCTGCTCCATCGTCCCCGTGTGCGTGGAAATAGCCACACCTTTTGGGCGTTGACGATCCTCTGCGTGCCGATCATTGGTGCCCTCGCCTATGGCGCAGTAGGACCTACCAGTTTCCGATCCTCCCAAATGCTTGGTAATCAGGTTGATCATGACCATCCTGTCGGCACGACCGAACGACCCGTAAATGTCACACCGTTCCGTCGTAGCGCAGGTCGTCTCAGCGATCAGATGTCCCCTACCCGACCAGGTGTGACTCGTAGTCGCGCTCACGGGCAGGATGGCGCGGTTTCTCGCCTGCGTCGGCCAGGAGCCTGACCTTTTCCACCAGGGTCTGAAATCTTCCTTCCTTATAATTACTCTTTTTCGGCACGGGTCTGGGAGTCACACCTCGCAGCGAATGCGCGCATCCCGTATCCTTGTCCGTACGCGTGGCGAACGATGCACGCCACAACAACATCCCCGCGACGCTCCGAGAACCTGTTCGTACGTCTCCCCGGCACGTGCGACAACATGAGGCGATGAATGGCCAGAAACATTTTTGGACAGAACAGGAATCGACAAGCCGACCGCACCGCGCGCGAACAGGAAGAACGGCGGCGGCGTGCTCAGGAAGAGCAGCGAGCTGCGTTGGCGGCCCGGGGAGATGGTTATGCTCTTCCCGACCTGGATGATGAACTCGAATACGATGAGGATGAAGAAGAAGTCGTGACTGTGCCCGCAACGATCCCCCAGGGATATCGTCAGCAGGATGCCTATAATCGCAGCGATGCCCAGTATCAATCATTGATCGCCGATCTCGATGAACTGCGAAGCACAATCAGCGAACTTATCGAAGATCGCAACACGAACCAAATCCTGATCAAGCAGCAATCCGCCGAGATCGCTGTATTGCATCAAATGCTGGAGAAATCCACCAACGATGCCCAACAGGCGGCGCAGGCGGCGGCACTCAACGAGAACCGCACTCGCCAGTTCGTAGAGGAACTCGAGGAACGGCTGGATGACGCCATGCGACCGGTGCGTTCGCTCCAGTCGCATGTTACCGATCTGCTCGAGCAGAACCGCCGCAAGGTAGACGATTCCACCCAAAATCGCGAACGATTCGGTGAACTGGGCACAAATATCGAGCATCTGAGCGCACAAACGGATCGTACAAGTGCGATTGCACACAGTCTGCGGGATGGACTCGACGCCCTGCGCACGGAGATCGATGAGCTTCGGCGCGATGTCCTCCGCACCGATGACGCCACCAAGATCGTGGATCAGGATTCTCGCCGCCGGGTTCAGGGTGTGAGCGATACGATCGATGGCTTCAATGCCCGTCTGGACGAGATCCGGGCCGATATCGCCCACGTTGGCGAAACCGTGGACGATACCCGTCGCAGCATGGTGCATATCGATCCATCCCTGGACGAGCTGCGCACCTCGGCCCAGGCATTGCAGCAGGATATTTCTCGACTCCAATCCATCCAGGATGATCGCTACGATCAGGTCGTTGACTCAATTGAGGAACAACGACAGGAGACGGATGCACGTTTCGATCAGCTGCGTCATACGCTGGAAGAGCGTATTGAGCGGTTGAATGAACGGCTTGAGGAAAGTAACGACTCCATTCGCGAGACCGGCTACAAGATCTCGGAGATCAGCGGTCAAATCGAGGAGTTACGGCAGCAGGATGCAGCACTTCATCGAGATATCTGGTATCTGCATGAACAGCGCGTGCGCGTGCGGCTGGAGCAGGTGCAGGAAGAGCTCGATCTCGCTACTGCCCAACGCCGCGACGCCGAGGGTGAAGCTCGGGTTGGCCTCGGTACCCGCATTCGCCGTCGCCGGGGTGAGTCCACCACCGAGTAAGACAATCTTCAACATGCAAGCGAATTCCGAAAAGTAGTGCATTAGTGCACTACTTTTTCATTGACCAATTCCCGATGAATCGCAGGGTATCCGAATGGACCATTTCAGGGTACCGTCCGGACTCCGAAACACGCAGATGTAAATAGTGTCCGTACGTCACATTCGATTCTCAAAGTACGGAACAGGTACTATACCTACGCGGGTTTTGGGACTATCGCACTTATGTCGCATACCCAACTTCGACACTCTGACACAGTACAGACGATGACCCGGCAGCCGCATACGTACACGGGTATCAATTGCCTGGTGCGGCCCTCCACCAATGGGTAGAATCCCGACATTTCGGCACCTTGTGACAACAGAATCGATGCTTGACACGGGTTCAGGGGGTTTGTTAGGGTCAGGTAGTCCTGATTGTGCGGTTGCTGTGCAAAGGGCGTCGTCTATCCATCGGAATACTGAGCCTGGGCGACCATCTGATTGAGCACCGAGTTATGTGTGGGAAATCGCAACCGTAAATTGAGCAGTTAGGCACGATCCAATGTGATCATTCGTCGGGCATGGCAGTTGGCTGCTGCGGGAGAGTGCCCGATCCATATATTCGTACCAGGGCGGTGACAGGTATCTGTCATCGGGGAGACAGGGGGGACGGCCCCTGCCGGTTTCGGTGCCGCACGTGTGCACCAAACTCCCGCTGATGTCGACTGGCTGGTCGACTCGGGTAGACACAGGAGGGGGAAGGGGTTTTGTCCGCACTTTCCATCATGCGCGCTAACCGCGTCTTAATGCTCTGCGTCGCGGCTCTCATGGTTGCGTCGCTCTTTACACCGATGATCGGTGTCGCCAATTCAGATATCTCAAGTGGAGATACAGTCATTGTCAGCAATGGCGGCAATGGTGCATATCTCCGTAGCGATACATCGGTACTGGATGATTCGACGATTGCGGCAGACCTGCCGGACGGCGCGATTCTCTATGTGACCGATGGTCCGTTTTTCAATGACAACGGCAGCTGGGTCTGGGTGCAGTCGGATTGGGGGGAAGGATACGTATCCACTGATCTCCTCGTGAAGTCTGCGGCCTCCGATGAAGCAAGCACCGAAGAAGAATCCTCCACAGAAGAATCTTCGCTGGCGTCATCCACGCTGGAATGGCTGGAGCCAATCGACGCTGGTGTTGTTGTAGACAACAATGTCGAACTCGGCGAAAACGGCCTGCCGGTCTATAACGATGCCTCGTATGATGCAGGCGTTATCGGCTATGCGCAGCCCGGCGCCTGGTTTGATGTCACCTCCGAGCGCGTCTGGATTGGCGATGCCAATTTCGTCCGTGTGAACTTCAATGGTGTTGGCGGCTATGTTGATGGCCGCTATATCGCCCTCAACTCCGAAGTCGCTACCGAAGAGCCAACCGAAGAAGTCATCTGGGAAGATGAAACCGAGGTCCCGACCGAAGAGGTCGTTGTGACCGAGGAAGTGGTTGAGACTGAAGTGCCCACGGAAGAGGTCGCGGTGACGGAAGAAGTCGTCGAGACCGAGGTCCCGACGGAAGAAGTCGTTGAGACTGAAGTCCCGACCGAAGAGGTTGTCGAGACAGAAGTTGCGACCGAAGAAGCCACTGAAACCGAGGTTGTAACCGAGGAAGTCGTCGAGACCGAGATTCCGACTGAGGAAGTGGCGAGCACGCCAGATACCACAGAAGAAGTAGCAAGCACCCCGGAGGAGACTGAAGAAGTCGCCACCGAGGAGACCGCAACCAGCGACGCTACAGAAGCAGCGACTGAGACCGAAGCTCCGGCCAAGGTTGAAACCCCGGCGGCAACAGAGCCAGTCAGCATCGCTTCCAGTGCCGCGAACTTCGATACCTCCACCATGATCGGTTCGGCTACCGTTACTGGTACCACCAGCGGTCTTATCTGCCGTGTCGCCCCGGATCCCGCGGCGGCCGTGCTGATGACACTGGCTGAGGGCACCAAGGTGATGGTCTCCGCGGAAGCGGTCAATGGTTACCTGGGTATCGATTGCGGTGGTCTTCAGGGCTTTGCCGATGTCAACTACCTCTGGTCCGGCGGCGCTGGCGATAGTGAAATCAACGCCTCGAAGCTGAATGTAGTGGTAACAGGCACCGGTAACGGCCTAAATTGCCGCAGTTCCGCCAGCATGAGTGGCGCCATCATCACAACCGTGGCTGATGGCACGGTACTGGTTACACGTGGTAAGGCCAGCAATGGCTGGACACCCGTAACCTGCGCTGGCAAGAACGGCTACGTATCCACCACCTACATCGAAGTGAAGGCTGGCTCCGGTAGCACAAGCACCACAACCAGCAACAGCGGCACCGCCACAATCAATACCGGTGGCGATGGCCTCTACTGTCGCAGCGGTGCTGGCACCAGCTATGGCGTCATCACGGTGCTGAGCAACGGCTCTACGGTCTCTATCCGGGGCGCCCAGCAGGGCTCCTGGCTGGCTGTTACCTGCGGTGGCAAGAACGGCTTCATCTTCGCTGATTACGCCAAGACAAGCTCATCCAACAGCAACTCGTCTAACTCGGGTTCTGGCACTTCCAGCAGCGCCACAGGTAAGGTCACCATCGCCAACACCGGTGGTCAGTCACTCAACTGCCGCACTGGCGCTGGCACCAGCTATGGCGTGATTACCACGCTGAGCCTCGGCCAAACAGTCTCCACACGCAGCGGTTCCACCAATGGCTGGACCGCCGTGATCTGCGGAGGCCAGAATGGCTTCGTTTCCAGCGACTACGTCACTGGCGGTAGTGCTTCGTCCGGATCAGGGAACTCCAATTCGGGTTCGAACTCCGGCACCAGCGGTACCGCAGTTGTGGATACTGGCGGCGATGGTCTCTATTGCCGCACAGGTGCTGGTTCCAGCTACGGCGTCATCACTACCCTGGCCAATGGCACCACCGTAACCACACGAGGGGCAGCCAGCAACGGCTGGACACCGATTGTGTGCGGAGGCAGCAATGGCTTTGCTTCGTCCACCTATCTGAAGGCAGGCGGCTCCAGCTCCAATGGCAATTCTGGTAGCAATGGCGGCACGTCAACGACGGGTATGAAGAAGAACGACCATGCCAAGGTCACCAGCGCCGTGAACCTGCGTTACCAGGCGAGTACAACGGCGGGTGTTTCCACGGTCGTTGAGTCTGGTGTGGTGGTCCTGATCACCGGCAGCCTGACCAACAACTTCTACCCGGTCGATTACGACGGTTTGGCGGGCTTTATCCACAAGGATTACCTCACCAGCACCTCAGCGGCGCTGAGCGAACGCGGTGGCTCTGGGTCGACAACCGATCCGGGCACGGGTTCCAACTCGGGTACGAGCACCGGCAATGCTATCGTGAACTACGCGATGCGCTACATTGGCTACCCATATGTTTGGGCCACACATGGTCCAGCCAGCTTCGATTGCTCTGGTTTCACCTACTGGGTCATCAAGAATGTGCTCGGCAAGGATATCGGAGCCGGTACGTGGACACAGGTGGCCGCGGGGACATCAGTCTCCAAGAGCAATCTGCAGCCAGGCGATCTGGTCTTCTTCCAGAACACCTACACTGCAGGCCTGAGCCACGTGGGTATCTACATCGGCAATGGTCAGTTCATCCACGCGCAGAACGAGAGCACTGGTGTAGTGGTGAGTGATCTCAACTCCAGCTACTACGGTCCGCGCTGGTACGGAGCTGTCCGCATCGGATAAGCCTCCACAAACATGCGAGAATGAATCCTCGGGGGATCCCTCCCCCGGGGATTTCTCGTTAACCGGAGTCGATCGTGATCCACATCGTTGAACGACCGGACTACAGCATTGCGTACACCTGGCATGCGCAGACCAGTTCTCGTCCGCTGGTCATGCTGCACGGGCTCGGAGACTCCTCCATCCATACCATGAGTCACATTCTGGATTTCGAGCCGTTACAGGGCGTCTCAGCGCTTCTGATCGATGCACCTGGCTTTGGTCTGTCAACCGCCACCGAAAATTATCCGGCCACCATCGATGCCCACGCCGATGCCATCGTCGGGTTGCTGGACGACCTGGGTGTACGAGGCAGCTACACCTTTGGTCATAGCATGGGCGCTAACATCGCGATCGAGATCGCGCGCAGTCGCCCGGATATTGTTGCCCGGCTGACATTGGCGGAGCCCCTCCTCCACCCGAATCACAGCGTGCTCGCCACGCAAATAGCGCGATTCACCGAGGAGAGTTATGTCGCTCGCGGCCACGCGATGATGATGCGGGCCACCAGTATGCAGGCCAGTCGCGGCGATGTGGCGGCGATCGCTTTTCTGCCGGTGCTCGAACTGGCTGATCCACGTGTAATGTACCGATCGGCTGTCTCGCTTTTAACTCCTCGGGAGCCATCATTTCTGGAAGCGCTCACGGGCTTGCCGCAGCCGACTACGCTCATGGTGGGTGAACATTCGGGAGCACGAAGACTCGCTGATCTACCTCCTTCGGTTCCACATGCTGTCATCGCGAACGCCGGACATTCCATGCATATCGAACAACCTAATGCAACTGCATATGCTATCCTCGAGACAGATGGTCATCTGGACTTGCCACCGATATTTCATTCGCTATAGAGATTCACATGATTGTCCGGCAGGATGGATGCAATTGTATTAGTCATAGCGAAACCCCACAGGCTGGAGTTGCGTCACATAGGTAGAGAGTCAGGCCGCAACGGCGGAAACTGCCCTGATCGCCTGGCACGGATCAGCGGAAAGTACATTTCATGACACTTCGTTTGCGCTCCCCATTCGGCACCATTTTGCGGGAGGAACGTCGGTCGGCGGGTCTTTCACAAACTGAACTCGCCAATAAGATCGCAGAACGTTTCGCCGCCGATCCGTCGGTGGCGGCATATGGTGTGATCAGCGATCGCGCCATTGCCAATATCGAAGCCGCCAAGGATAGCCCGGCCGATTTTGTGCGGCCGCGGCAGGAATCCGTGCATGTGATCATGCTGGCACTTAATATCGATCCTCAGTCTGAACGCGGTCAGGCGATGCTGCGGGCTGCCGCGCAAACACACCGACGAACTCCCTCCACCCGACCCTCGACTGGAGACACTTACCACATCCCCTTTGTGAAGGGCGGACGCGAAGCCCAGTGGGCCAGCCTGATGGCAAGTTGGGAGATGGTACTCACAGGGCAACCGCGCATCCACTTCATTGAGGGCACTGCTGGCGTCGGCAAGACGAGACTGGTGGAGGAATTCTGCACCGTGCTGGAATCGGACACCCTGCCGATCATCCTGGCCATGGGCGAATGCTCCAGCGGTGCCGCCACAAATGAGCCCTATCTGCCGTGGCGACGGGCGCTGAGTCATGTGCTCCGGCGGGACATGAAGTTCGTCGATCCGAATCCGAATACGTTCATCTACGCCGATGCCCTGCTGGCCTCTGTGCACAAGCTGGGCGGCGTTATCATTGATCTCCAGGATCTGGAGGAATGGTTCCTGGTGCGTGCACCGGAATCTATCTCCGGATTCAATCGCATGCGGGAGACACTCTCCCCCACCAATACCACCGGTCGCTACGATCAACTCATGGCGCTCATTGCAGCAGTGACACGTGATCGGCCACTGGTGATTGTGCTGGAAGATCTTCATTGGGCGGACGAGAGCAGCTGCAGCCTGCTTCTGCATTTGCAGCGACAGATGCGTTTGCATACGGATATGCCTGTGTTGGTGATCGGTACCTTCCGCTCCAGCGACCTTGTGGTACCGCAGGGACGACACCCGCTTCATCACGTCATCAACGAGATGAGCCGCCAGATCGATTCCGTGGTCATCAGCCTGGAATCAGCTGTCGGTGCACAATCGGGACAGCAGTTTGTCTCTGAACTCGTTTCCGCCTTCCCGATGTCACCTGAGGATCACGCCACACTGACCTCGCTCCTCTTTGGGCGCACATATGGGCATCCACTCTTCACTACCGAGATGCTGCGTCGTTTGGTTGAAACCAAGGGCCTCGTGCAACAGAGCAATGGCACGTGGTCGCTGGATGGCGCCCAGATGGCGGTTGAACTTCCGCGCAAGATGCGAGCGATTATTGACGAGCGGCTCCAACGCCTGAGCAACCCGGCACGCACGATTGTCGAGGCAGCCAGTGTGCAAGGCGGTCCGTTCTCGCCAGAAGATCTGCCCATGATCACCGGGCTCTCCTCCAGCGATATCTCGATTGTGCTGGACCGCGAACTGGTGGAAGGACATCGGATATTCCGCTATGCCTCGGATCAACTCGACGGCGAATATGAGTTTAGTCATCAGGTTATGGCGGAAACCGTCTACGAGTCTCTATCACCCAATCGGCTGCGAGCTCTTCATCGGTCAACGGCCGAAGCGATGGTTGCCCGGTTCCGGAACAACCCGCTGCAGGGTGCACCACATGCAACCCACCACTACGAAATGGCGGGTATGTATGCCGAAGCCGCCGAGCAGGCATTGTTAACCAGTTATGCCACCCTGGCGAAACTGGATCATGACCTCACGTTTGTCTGGGTCGATCAATCCGAGCGTCTTGCGCTCCTGGCCAACGACACCCGCAAGCTGTGGGATGCGCGACTCCGCCGGGCGCATGTGCTCCGCAGTATGGGCACACTCCAGGAAGCCCGCACCATCGGCCACGATGCCATGATCCAGAGTCAGCGTATGGGCGATATCAGCCTGGAAGCTGAAGCAACCGAGATTTTGGCCCTGGTTGCCTATGATCGCGGTAGCCTGGATGAAGCCACCGATTTGTGGAATCGCGCCATTTCGCTCTTTGAGCAGATCGGTCGATATGATCGCTTGAGTGCCAGCCATTCGATGCTGAGCCACGTGGCGTGTCGCCTTGGCCGGCTCGATGCCGCTATCCGCCATGCCCAGGCGGGTTGGGCGGCAGCACCGGATCCCCAGCAGGACGGCCTGGGTGCAGAAGCGCTGCTGGCCGAAGGGAATGCGCTGCTCGAACTCGGTCGGTATGGTGACGCTGTGGATGTCTTCCGACGGTCGTTGGCCACCTATAGCCACACCGGTGAGATGCGCGGTATTCTGCTTAGCCGCATGAATATCGGCATGGCCAATACACGTCTGGGCAATCTGGAAGCAGCATTGGCAGAATTCGATGCGCTTCTGGAAGAGATGGAACCGCTCCATACACCACGACTGCAAGCCTTTGTCTGCTTCTACAAGGGGGTGGCACTGGAGCGCTCTGAAGAATATGCCGAAGCCGTGGAATGGTTCGAACGGGCTCTCCAAACCAGACAGGAATCGGGTCTCGACGCGATGATTGGCGATGACCTTGGCGGTATTCTGCGCTGCGCGGTGCAACTCGGGCGCGATGTGGAATATCACCTGAACAAGCTGCAGCAGTGGTGGCGAACCAACGATCCACGCGCGCTGGAAGATCCCCTCAATGCCCTCATGGCGTTGGTTGTGGCCTACGAAAAGCTGGGGAATGATCGCCTGATGCGCATGACGTTGGCCGAAGGCGCCAACCTGCATCTGCAGCGCGCCGGACTCATTGAACACCCGAATATCCGGACAACCTATCTGCGCGGAAATGCGACCGGCATGCTCCTGCTGGAACGGGCAAAAGAAGCAGGTCTGATACAGAGTTAGTACTCAACACCCAAGCTGGGGGACCTCGTGTTGAGAACGCTCTATACAGACCTGCACCTTACAGTCGAATTGTGGGTACTCGTCAGCAGCACGTCACCGAAACTTACTGGCAACTTTGACGCAAGTTGCGCAACGACTGCACAGCACATCCGGGGTTGCACACCCACCAGAATGCGAAACAGATGCCGCACCGACGAATTGACCGGGTAGCACGAGCATGAAAATGCATGGATAATCATCAGGAAACCAATGTGTCACCGCAGACATACGACGATGGGCTGACCCATCCTGTTTATTGACATAATTTATGTCTTACGAATGCGTATTTTAGGGGATAGTGGTGGAGCCATCAGATCATCCTGGAGAGGGCAAAAGATCACCATTTGGCGAACTCCTCATCAGGCTTCGTACAGAGAAAGGGCTCACCCAGGCAGGGTTGGCCAACCGTACGACGGGCGATCGCATCTCGCCACGCTCTATCACCAATTGCGAGCGTCGGGTGGCGCAGCCTGCCGAATGGATATTGCCGCATCGCCCAACCATTCTCAGCCTGGCACGAGCACTCAATTGCACACCAGAGCAACAGCAGCAACTCGCCGAAGCGTGGGATCGATCCAACGAAGCCAAGAAACATGCTGCGCAGCCAAACGCACCAGGAAAGTTTGTCCGGGCAGGGCGGGAACACATCCTAAATCAGATTCGGGAACACGCTCGCTACGCCCGCCATGGGAATCCACAAATGATTCTGCTGGGCGGCGAGGCGGGTATGGGCAAGACCTCTATCGCCAGATTTGCAGCAGACTGGATTGCGGCCAATGCTCAACCCGTGGTTGTGAGCTGGGGTGAAGCAACGAGCCGTGGTCCTACTATCGAGCCGTACCTCGCCATCCGCCACGCTACAGATCGACTACTTGTGACTCCGCCCGCTCATTCCACGTATCCCGGGCGTTACGCTTCGCGGCCAGCGCTCTCCACCGAACGCGTTGCGGAGATTTTGCCATTCCTGCCCAAGCTCGCTGGTGTACTGGTTTCCGAACACACCATCGCGCAATTGGCGGCTGATCATCCATCCCTGGGGCCAGAAGCATTCGCCAATGCAACAACCCAGTCGGGCACGGAAACGCTTGATCGCTGGGACGATCAGGTGCGGCTCCTCACCTCGCTTTCGCAGGAATGGCCGTTCCTCATCGTGGTGGAAGATCTGCACTGGGCAAGTGACCAAACGATTTCCCTGCTGACGCACCTCCACGGCCAGATGAAGCATCTGCGCGATGTGCCAATGGCAATTATCGGGACATTTCGCTCTGACGAAGTCAGGGAGGGATCCAGACTCGCGGCGCTCATCGATGCCATGAACGGCAGTCCCAGCGGCATCTATCTCTCGCTCGCCGATACGCTGACACCCGCCCGAGGGCGAGCATTTAGCGATGGACTCCTGCAGCAGTTCACCAATGTGGCGAACTGGGATGAACTCGTGGAGTGGCTCTACGCCCGAACATCCGGTCATCCGTTTCTCGCATCGGCGATTCTGCAGCAGCTCCAGGAATCCGGTGCGCTGGTAGCCGGTGGTGCTGGCAAATCGTGGGTCTTCAACCGGCAGGTTGCCCCGACCGATATCCCGGCCAGCATCCGTCGCTTTATCGAACAACGATTGACCACTCTCTCGGATCAGGAGCGCAATGTGCTCCATGTGGCAGCGGTCATGGGCGAGATGTCGCTCTCACACGTTCTGGCCGATGTAACCGGATTGGATGAAGATGCGCTACAAGAGCAGATTGAGCATCAGCTCATCGCTCATCACCATCTGTTGAAGCCAGGCGATCCGGTCATGTCAGCCGGTCGTAGCTATACGACCTATCGCTTCTCCCACGCGCTCTATCAGGAGTATGTCTACTCACAGATCACACCCACACGGCGGCGATCGCTCCACAAGCAGGTCGCAACGGTGATGGGGGCGATGATCGAAGAGGCGGATGTCTCCGTTCTGGGCTGGATAGCCAGCCATTCCATTCTCGCCGAAGACTGGGAGGGGGCCGCACGCGCTGCATTCAAGGTCGGTCAGGCCAGTGCCCTGCGCATGGATTGGGACCTCTCTGGTTACTGGTTTGAACGGGCGGAAGACCTCGCCACCAAAGCGTGCAATCAGCGTCTGGTCTGGCATATTCGTGCCGCCCGTCTCGCGATGCTGCGAGGTCATGGCGACTATGAAAAAGCGTTGGCGACAGGTGAGCAGATTCTGGCCAGAGTGGCGTATCACGACTGGCCCGAGATTGAAGCGTTGACCCAGCAATTGCTGGGAGAAATCAGTTTTGATCTGGGCCGATTACCAGCCGCCTATGCCCACCAAATCCGGGCGCGGAATCTTCATCTGCAGCTGGGTGAAGTCCACCTGGCAGCCTCAGCCATAGCCATGCTCAGTCACATCACCTATCTGCAAGGTACGTACGATATCGCACGCGATTTCGCGCGTGAGTCTCAACAAATGGCTATCGAATACCAGAATAACTGGGTTCATTCCGAGGCACTATTGGCAGCAGCCAACTGCGATACCGACCTCGGTAACTACCAGGAAGCGATCATCGGCTATCAGGCTGCTATCGAACTGGCTGAGATGATCGGCAAGCTGAGCAACCAGTTCATACCGATGATGAATATCGGCCTCTGTCTGGTGGAGTTAGGGAGAGCGGACGAAGCCGTCACGGCTCTGACAAACGTAATCACCAGGATGGCGCAACGCACCACAAGTCGGTTTCTCGCCAGTCCGTATCAGTATCTGGGAATGGCGCATGAATCGCTGGGGCAGTGGGCCGATGCCCGTGCTGCCTATCAGCGAGCTACGGACTTCCGCCAGACCAACCCGCCCAGACCGACACAGTACGACTCTATTGCCGGGCTTCTGCGGATAGCGATGGCCACAGATGACGTGGAGAGCGTCCGCTCCTGCCTGCAAACGATCGTCGGCTTCATCGATACGTCCTCAACGGACGGTATAGAGGCGCCGTTGCGCGTGCTGCTCACCGTCGCATTGGGATACCGATATCTCGGCAAGGATGCGGACTATGCGCACGCAATACAACAAGCGCACACCGAACTCATGCGACGCAGATCCCTACTGCGCGATGAGGCGGCCATCGCGTCATATCTCGGGAAGGTCGCTGTAAACAGAGATATCCAGCGTTTGTTTGCCGAACTGGCTGAGGATGAGAAACGCCAAATCGCGGATTAGAGCCGGTTCTGGATGTACTGACACACCCACGGACTGGTAGCGGGGCAGTGCGAAGCGGCGAACGCCCTTATCTGCCCCAGGGGAGACAATGGCTCGCTCCGCTGCTCGTCCTGTGGACTCGGCCACCTTCGGTGCTCCCCTGCTACCGACCTTATACATGACAACACATAGCGAATCCGCTGTAGAGGACGATATTGGCAGCAGCCGGATCGCCCTCTAGTCGCATACCCCGAACGACAATCTAGGAGTTGGCGCTAATAAATCACGCCATCAGCATCTGCCACGGGTTGGGTGGCGGCAGCGGTGTCCTCATCACTGGGACGGAATTCAAGGCGAGAAGCAAGCTCGGGCGATGCCATCATCACCTTTCCGGCGATCTCTCTCATCAGTTCCGGATTCGCCTTCAGGAAAATCTTGGCGTTCTCACGCCCCTGCCCCAGGCGCTCTTCACCGTAGTAGAACCAGGCACCACTCTTACGCACCACGCCGATTTCTGTCGCGGTATCCAGCACCGAACCCGAAGCGGAAATACCCTCGTTGTACATGATGTCGAACTCCGCCTGACGGAACGGGGGTGCAACCTTGTTCTTTATGACCTTGACGCGGCAACGAATCCCGATCGCGTCCTGACCATCCTTGAGGGTCTCGATGCGACGGATATCCATACGCACAGAGCTGTAGAACTTCAGGGCGTTACCACCGGTGGTGGTCTCCGGATTGCCGAACATCACGCCGATCTTCATACGCAGCTGATTGATGAAGATGACACAGGTGTGTGAGCGGTTAATGGCACCGGTGAGCTTACGCAAGGCCTGACTCATCAGACGCGCCTGCAGACCGACATGGGAATCACCCATGTCGCCTTCGATCTCTGCCTTCGGTACCAGGGCAGCAACGGAGTCGATCACGATCACATCCAGGCCACCGCTGCGTACCAGCGTTTCCGTGATCTCCAACGCCTGCTCGCCGGTATCCGGCTGGGAAATGAGGAGATCATCCAGATTCACGCCGAGACGCTGGGCATAGACGGGATCGAGCGCGTGCTCGGCGTCCACGATCGCGGCGAGACCACCGCGCTTCTGCGCCTCGGCAACGATGTGCATGGCCAGGGTGGTTTTACCAGAGGACTCGGGGCCGTAGATCTCGATGATGCGACCGCGCGGCACGCCGCCGACACCGAGCGCGATATCCAACGCCAGACTACCGGTAGGAATCGATTCAACCCGGAGCGGATTGGTATCATCCGGGTTCATCTTCATGATGCTGCCCTTACCGAACTGCCGTTCGATTTGAGCAATGGCATTCTCGGCAGCCTTGAGTTTTTCCGCACGAAGTTTCTGCATTTCCTGCGTATCTGTCATCGGAGTCCTCTCGCGCTTTGGCGCTGTGGTTGATTGCAGTGTCGAACGAATGTTCTATTTCTGTACCAAGTGTACAGGGTATGCGGACACAGGTCAACCGACACACGTAGGGTAACACCGCCCGCAAGGGGCGATGTCACCATGAGATTTGTCCTATCCGCTGGTCACATCGCGGCGGGTGAAGACTGCGTAAGCGATACCCAAAAAGACAAGCGCATAGACTGCCAGGGTCACAAATGCCCTCCCCTCGCCGATATCGACGGCAGAGAATCCGGAGAGCGCATTGACGTTCGCGCTGATACCCCAATCCTGTGCGCCCTTGAATGCATCGCTGGCGAGCCCCAACAACATCCAGATGGGCTCTTCCAGGAAGGAAAGTCCCAGCGCTCCCGCAATGCCGGCAGCATTGGACTTGAAGAGAGTCGCGAGCATGAACGCCAGTGCCACGTATGGAAGGTTCGAATAGAGCAGCTTCGCCGCGAAGCCGAGGCTATCGGTAAACACGCTCATACTGTAGCCGGCAGGTTCGCCTACGAACCACGATCCAATGAAGTACATGCCCGTGACGGCGATGAAAAGGATAGCGACAAAGATGAGCGCATAGATGACCATCGCCACGATCTTGGCGGTAAGCAGGCTCACGCGGGTCTGAGAGCGAGCGACCAGCGGCCGCAGGGTATTCCAACTAAACTCATTACCCATCAGACCAGCGGCGATGATGACCAGCATGAGCGATCCCAGAAAGCCGATGGAGACGCCGAGGCCCATATCATGGAAAGATTCAAAGGTAACGTTGTTGCGCATGTTCTGAGCATCGGGGCCGGAA
Source organism: Thermomicrobiales bacterium (assembly GCA_020432165.1). Classification (GTDB taxonomy): domain Bacteria; phylum Chloroflexota; class Chloroflexia; order Thermomicrobiales; family UBA6265; genus UBA6265. Next base: position 83,688 of record JAGQGU010000006.1, on the reverse strand, counting down.
TTGACCTTGGCTGCAATCGCAAAACCACCGTAGATCAACGCTGTGAGCGCAAACGTAATAGCGATAAGCAGCCAGCTTTGCGCACGTTTGCGCATACGGAAGAGCTCGCTGGAGAGCAAATTAATCATGAAAGTTCCTTTCGATGGCTGCGCCAGTTAGACGGTTTCGCCCTCGGTAAGTTCAAGGAAGAGCGATTCTAGCGTGTTCCGCTTCGGCGCGATTTCGGCTGCGAAGATACCGGCCTCGACCAGGGTGCGATTGATTTCGCGACCGCGATCCGGCGAGGTCACCACCGTAATGAGTCCCTGGCTGGCTGTCACGTTTTCGACGTCGTTGAGGCTGCGAACAAGCTGCAACGCTTTCGCCTCGTCGGCCTGTTCCACCCGGACTTCGATGTAGCCGCCACGCATAAGCAGGTCGTCCACACTGCTCTCGGTGACGAGCTCGCCACGCCGCACGATAGCGACACGGTCGCTCACCTGCTCCACCTCGTGCAACATGTGGCTGGCCAGCAGCACACCGTGACCTTCTCTGGCAAGTTGAGGGATAATCTCGCGGATCTCGCGCTGTCCGGCGGGATCGAGTCCATTTGTTGGTTCATCGAGAATCACCAATGCCGGATCGGTCAGCAAGGTTGAGGCGATACCGAGGCGCTGCTTCATACCCAGGCTGTAGCTCTTGTACTTGTCCTGCTTACGCTCATGCAGATTGACCAGCTTAAGCAGGTCATCCACACGTTGCGTGGTCACCCCGTCAACCATTTTGGCGTGAGCGATGAGGTTATCGCGGCCACTCAAATAGGGATAGAACGCCGGATTCTCGATGATGGCGCCGATGTGCTCGGCAACCATCGGCTGATTACCGACCAGTGGGGTACCCATGATGGTCACCGAGCCAGCTGTTGGCCGGATGAGTCCCAGCACCATCCCGACCGTTGTACTCTTGCCGGCGCCGTTTGGGCCGAGGAAACCGACAACTTCGCCTTGTTTGACTGAGAGGGAGAGGTGGTTGACGGCGGTGAAATCGCCGAACTTCTTGGTGAGTCCCTGCAGTTCCAGAACAGGCGTCGTGCCATCGCCTCGTTTGCCGATACCGGCGGGGGCATGATTTGGTTGTGCTATTGCCGTAGACATGATTCCTCCAATAAATCAGGGCGAGCGCAGTCGGCCCGCCCTGTAACGTTCCTAGCTTACGCAGGTGATACTGAGAAAATTCTACAAAATTGTGTCAGTTAGGTAGCAGCAATATGCCATGTGGTCCAGGCTCTTACCGCGAGACCTCCTGCATGCCCCGCAGGGTGAAGAGGCTCTTGAAGCCAGGACGCTGACCATACATGAGCACACCCACGCGATAGAGGCGAGCGGCAAAGAGCATTGCCAATACCACCGCAATCAGGAGACCGATGATACTGACCGCGATCTCCCATGGTGCCGGATTCCCACTCACCAACCGCAACATGCTTACAAAGACTGTTGTACCCGGGAAGAGATAAGCGATGCGCGCAACCATGCCATCGGGATTGCTCATACTCAGCAATGCCGACATGTAGCCCACCATCATCACCGTTGTCATGGGAGCAACAGCGGTAGAAACCTCCTCCTGGCGACTAACCAGCGAGCCAATGCCCGCATAAAGCGCACCAAAGAGCAGGAATCCCAATATGAAGTAGAGGGTGAACCAGCCGATGAAACTCCAGGCGATTGAGCCGAGATTGATATCAAAGAGTTGTTCGGGTTTGACGCCGAAGAGACGGCCAATCTGCTTTTGGAGACTGGCGATGATACCAACGGTGAGCACCATCGGCAGAAACTGTGCCAAAGCAGTGATCATGATACCGATCACCTTGCCAGCAAGCAGATCCCGTGGCGTGGCAGCATTCACCATGATTTCCATGATGCGACTCGCTTTCTCCTCAACCACTCCCTGGCTGATCCACTGCCCATACATAATGATGAAGAGGAAGATAACGATCGTGCTGGCATAGGCGATGACGTAGGTCACCACGTTATTCACATCCTCATCATCTCCAGATGCGGAGTTGGTGGTCGTCACATCCATATCAGGGGCAGTGAAGATCTGGCTGGCCTGAGATTGTGTCAATCCAGCCTGTTGGACACGATCGGCCACTGCCACCGAACTCGTTGCAGTCATCAGGAGTTGGGCGAGGCTGTCCTCTACATCGCCGTCACTGGTGATAATGCGGAAGGTCATCTCACCATCCTCACGCGTGGCAACGACGGCAGCATCAACATCATCGTTCTCGACAGCCGCACGAGCCGAGGATTCATCGGTCAACGTCGAAAGTGCATAAGTATCGGTGTTGTCACCATCCAGCATCTGCAACGTATAACCAAGCGTCGTCGAGACATCGCTACCGGTGGTATCCACTACGCCGATTTTTTGCTCTCGAGGACTGTCGTCGTTACTGGTGAACTTCGCGATAAAGATCGGACTCATCGCCAGTAGGGCAACGATGATCACCTGCAAGAGCAGGCCGATGCGATAAGACTTCTTCTGAAACGTGGTGCCAATCTCGCGCCGCGCGATCAGGCGAATGCGCTGAAAATCAAACATGCTTGTGCCCTTCTATCGCGCAACCTGCTGCTGTCGCAGTCGGAAGATGTTGAGGAAACTGGCCTTCTGCCCGTACATGAGCACGCCATGGCGATAGACCTTGCCAGCCATGATCATCGCGGCCAGGCCGGTGACCGCCAACAATGCGATACTGAGCGCGATTTCCCATGCGGCCGGATCACCCAGCAAAATTCGAGGCAATGCCACGTAGGGCGAGGTGAGCGGCACGAGGAAGAGGACTTTCGCAGCCATCGAGTTCGGGAAAGCCATGACCGCGTAGGATGTCATCAACCCCACAATGATGAGCAGAAGCATGGGCGAGATCGCCTGGTTCACATCTTCCTGCCGACTCACCAACGAACCAGCGGCGGCGAAGAGCGCACCGTAGAGTGCATATCCACAGATGAAATAGACCAGGATCACCCACACTGCCTGGAACGACACCGCGCTGAAATCGAGATCGAACGCCGAGGTGAGGTTCACATCCAGCAGATCGGCCAAACGCGGCTGGAGGGTGAATGCGATTGCACCGGTGAGAAGCATCGGTATGGTCTGACATAGACCCGCAATAAGTACACCCAGAATTTTGCCGATCATCAGGTCGCGTGGAGTGGCAGCATTGACCATGATCTCCATGATACGGTTGGCTTTCTCCTCCACCACACCACCGGCAACCCAGGTGCCATACATGATGAACATCATGTAAATCAGGACCAGGCCGATATTCACGATGGCAAAGATGGGGCCACTGAAATTGTCGGCGATACTTTCGGTGTCGCCTTCCGGACTCTCCACGCTCACCGCCGGTGCCGCGACCAGCGCTGCGGCCTCGTCCGGGGGGAGACCAGACAGTTCAGCCTGCAACTGGACACTACTGGCAGTAACGGCGGATTGCAGCCGTATCGAAGCGATATCGAGCGCACCACCGCCAGACGTCAAGACCTCATAGTGAGGAGTACCGTTGTTCTCCGTCACAATCACCGCCCCAACAACATCGCCGTCATCCACTTGCTTGCGCACGGTGTCGATATCGTCAGTGGTGGTCTTTACCTCCAGAGCCGCCAAACCGGGAATATCTCCCTGCAGATTGGCGTTCAGGATCGTGGCGAAATCGCCATTGGTCTGATCCACCACCAGCACCGTGCCACCACCAGTAACATCGCTGGCAAAATAGCTGATTGCAATCGGCAGGAATCCGGCGACGAGCGCCATCACGATCTGCACGATCAAGGTGGTTCGGTAAGCCTTCATACGAAAGCGGGTTGTTACTTCCCGCCTGGCGATGAGATTGATCCGTTGAAAGTCGAACATGGTATCTCCAACTCGATCCCGTGAACGTCACCCAATATATGCGCATACGGGTCCACAGAAGGTCAGCGAGCCGCCGAATACGGTCATGTGATGCTACAGGGGGACGGCGAGTTCCTCAGCAGTCGGCTGCATCTCTGTCGGCATGCGCTTAACCAGTTCCAGGAAGACATCGTTCAGGCTCGGGTAATCGATCTCGAAGGTCGTCACCGGCAGATCGCGATCCATAGCGATACGCAGAATACCGCGGGCAACGTCTTCGTTCGGAACGGCAATCTCCGCGAAGTCTGCGCGTCGATCAACAACCGTCGCATCGGCGATATCATCCAGCCAATCAAGCTGCTTGTCGCCGGCAACGGCAAACCGAAGGCGATGTTCGTGCGTGCTTTGGCGCACCTCGTCGACCGATCCGGTAATCAACAAATGGCCACGATGAATGATGGCGACATCCGAACTGAGCTCCTGGGCGTCATTCAACTGATGCGTGGAGAAGATGATTGTCTTCCCCTGCCCGACCAGTTCCTTGAAAGCATCTTTCATTTGCTCGGCGTTGACAGGATCAAGACCTGAGTATGGCTCATCCATGATGAGAATCTCGGGATTGTGAAGGATGGCGGCGAGAAACTGAATCTTCTGCTGATTGCCCTTGCTGAGCGCATCGACCGTCTTGTGTCGATTCTCCGTAATGTGGAGTCGCTCCAGCCACTCATCGAGCCGCTGCTGCACATCCTGCCTGCTGGCACCATAGAGTTGCCCGAGGAAGAGCAACTGTTCTTCCACCTGCATCTTGGGGTAGAGACCGCGCTCTTCAGGCAGGTAGCCGAAATTCGCCCGCGGGAGATCTCGAGTCGGGGTTCCGTTCCAGGAGATCGTGCCAGAATCAGGACGGATAATATCCAATATCATCCGCATGGTCGTCGTTTTACCGGCGCCATTCGTACCCAGGAATCCGAAGATTGTACCGGGTTGCACCTGAAAACTGACATTGCTGACTGCTGTGAAACTGCCAAATGTTTTGACGATATTCTCGATTTTGAGCGTCACCGTTAGTCCCCTCTACTAAACGCCTTTCCTGCTAAAGTTTCGCGAATGATACGCATATGGATGTCACGGCACTGTGTCAGATTGCCGATCAATAAGTATCCGTAGTGAATCCACCATCTCCACCGCCTGGCGCTGAACCACACCAATACCAAAGTTGGCCAGATCAATCTGCGTGGCAGCAATATCATTCGTCACCACAACAATCCCAGCGCCAGTCTGCCGATCTACTTCACCCGCCAATGCCCTGGGCGGGGCGGATGCGAGCCAGAGCCGTTGCCAGCCTTCTGTCAGATCATCCTTTGGCCAGATGCCAACCTGCCGCCCGTTCTCCAACACCAGAATGACATCGGCCAGCGCGCGGACATCTTCCAAATTATGTGTCGCGATGAACGCCATGCGATCACCAATGTCCATGTACTCCGCTATCGCCTGTTGCATATCCTTCCGCGCGAACGGATCGATACCGTCGGTGGGTTCGTCCAGCAGTAGCACATCGGTTTGCGCAGCCATCGCCAGTGCGAGCATGGTCCGACGCTGTTGCCCCTTACTAAGGCGATTGAACCGCTTCTGCCGATCGATACCGTCGAGGTAGTCATACAGTCGTGCGGTGTCGAACGAGGGATAACTCCGACGATAGATCTCAATAACCTGGGAAACAGGCCAGTTATCGTGACCGTTGAGCACCTCGGGAACATACGCCAGACGCCTGGTCTGATCCTGATCATCGACCAATAGTGGTGCGCCAAAACGCATGATCTCGCCACTGTCTGGCCGCAGATATCCCACAAGAAGTCGGAAGAGCGTGGTCTTACCCGATCCGTTCGGTCCAATCAGCGCATACACCAGGCCAGGCTCAAGATCGAATGAGACGGGTCCAAGCATGAATCCACCGATCGTGCGGGTGACGGACTGCGCAGAAATCATGATTGAGATTCCTCCTCTGTAAGGATCTGCTCAAGCATCGTGCGGAGTTCCTGGTGTGAAAGTCCAGCTGCGCGTGCCTGCGCAATAGCGCTCTGAAGCGATCGTTCGATAGGTCCATGCTGATGCTGCAATCGAATCTCCTCCGGCACGTCGGCCACTATCGTGCCGCGGCCCTGCAGTGTGTGGATGAGCCCCTCTTGCTCCAGATCCTGATAAGCGCGCCGTGTGGTGATGACACTGCAGCCAAGATTGGAGGCCAACATCCGCACGCTTGGGAGCGGGGTGCCGGCGGCAAGCACGCTACTCACAATCAACTGCCGTAACTGAGATTCGATCTGCTCATAGAGTGGTGTGCTCGCCTCAAGCGAAAGCGTGATCGGCAGTGTCGTATCACCTATACGCACCATCACAACAGGAACTCACGTTCTCGGTGCTGCCGCACCGCCAGCGCATAGCCGACGTATCCGCCGACCCCGCCAATCGCAATCCCCAAACCGGCATAGAGCCAGGGATGAGCAGCAGCCTGACGAACAATGTCATCGAACAAGCGAATATCGCCCAGCCAGGCTCCGAGCAGAGCAGCAACACCAATGGCAAACACGATGATGACGTTCATCAACATCCAGCGTCGATTGGATAGCCAGAATTCCTGGGTCAAACTGACACCGCCGAGGGCCACGGCAACACCAGTCCAAAACACCGACCATGCAAGCCAGGTTCCGATCGACGAAAAGCTGGGCCCCAGAAACCAGAACGCGAGGAAGTACAGAACGACATTGATGGCACCCGATGCCAGCATCACTACCGCCCGCGCACCCACTATGGTGGTAAAGGGCAAGGGCAGGCTCCGCAGAAACATCTGCTGCTGAACTACATCGTTGTCCTGCTTCCAACTCAGATAGCGAGCATTGAGCGCGGGTTGCATGATGATCAGCATCATGAGCGGATGGGCGAACTCGCGCGTGTAGGATTGTTCGTCCATCGCCAAGACACAACCCATGAAAATAAAGTAGAGAGCCGAATAGATAAACGCAGGCCACTGCTCGCGTATCAATCGGGTACCCAACCAAAGGGTTGTATTGGAGGTTGAAGTCATAGGTCGCCTCCGCTCAAGGACATCATTACCGTGCATAGTATATATACACAGTGATCCCTGCGTCAATGGATAAACCAAACAGATGACCAGACCAGGGAAATGCCCGATACTACTCACAACAATGCCGCCTATCCACCAGGAGAGACTGACCATGACCGAGAAAATCGCCGCACCATTCGGTAGCTGGACGTCACCGATTACCGCGGAATCGCTGACGGGAGCTGTGATTGGGATCAAGGAACCTGGCACGGATGTCGATGCAATCTACTGGCTGGAAAATCGACCATCTGAAAAGGGTCGCTCCACGCTTATCCGCCTGCGCGATGGCGTAACCACCGAACTGACGCCGAATCCCTTCGATGTCCGCACACGTGTGCATGAGTATGGTGGCGGTAGCTGGATCGCGACCAATGGCATCGTCCTCGCGAGCAATGGCTCTGATGGCCGCATCTATCGCGTAACCAAGGACGCCCTTACGCCAATCACGGCCGAAGGCCCATGGCGATATGCCGACTTTCTGATTGATACCCACCATGATCGCATCATCGCTGTGCGTGAAGATCATTCGCTGGAAGGAATCGAGCCGATCAACACACTGGTACAGCTGGAGTTGGATGGCCCGAACGACGACGGCGGTCAGGTAATCATCAGCGGTACCGATTTTGTCGCTTCAGCGGCACTCTCTCCAGACGGCTCCCAACTTAGCTGGCTCCAGTGGAACCACCCCAATATGCCATGGGACGGCTGCGAGCTCTGGTACGCCGACGTTGCCGAAGATGGCACCTTGAGCAATATCCACGAAGTAACCGGTGGTCTGGCAGAAAGCATTGTGCGACCTCGCTGGAATACGAATGGTTTGCCAGTCTTCGCGAGCGATCGCACAGGCTGGTGGCAGCTTTATGCTGATCGCGGTGAGGACGGTATCCTGCCAATCATGGAGCCGACCGAGGCCGAGTTCGCCCAACCACAGTGGGTCTTCGGTATGAGTACCTGGGATTTCACCGCCGATGGTCGTGTGGTGGCTGCCTGGAATCAGGATGGAGCCTGGCATCTGGGACGACTGGATGTGGCGATGACGCCGATCCACGAGTACGATCTCCCCTTCACGTCCATCAGCGAAGTGCATGTGCAGCCATCCACCAATACCGTCATCTTCTACGGCGCCTCGCCGACGGATGTTGGCGGACTGGTGCAGCTGGACATCGAGACCGGTGAGTGGCATTTCCTGCGCAAATCCAGCATGGAAGAGATTGATCCGGCCTATATCTCGGTACCGCAGGCGATCTCATGGACAAGCGAGGACGGCAGCGCCGCGTACGGGTTCTACTATCCACCCACAAACAAGGATTACACCGGTCCTGCGGATGAACTTCCACCGCTTATCGTGGAGAGTCATGGCGGACCGACCAGCCAAACGAGCAGCACGCTCAGCCTGAAACGGCAATTCTGGACCAGTCGCGGTTTTGCGATTCTGGATGTGAACTACGGCGGCAGCACTGGCTATGGTCGCGACTATCGAAATCGCCTGCAGGGTACCTGGGGCATTGTGGATGTGGCGGACTGTGTAACGGGTGCGGAGTATCTGGCTGATCAGGGTCTCGTCGATCCCGCCCGGTTGGCGATCCGGGGTGGCAGCGCTGGTGGTTTCACCACCCTGGCGGCGCTCACCACCACCCAAATCTTTGCGGTGGGTGTGAGTTACTTCGGCATCGGTGATCTGGAAGCGATGGCACGCGATACGCATAAATTCGAGAGTCGATATCTGGATGGGCTCGTCGGACCCTACCCTGAGGCGAAAGAGATCTATATCGAGCGCTCGGCAGTGCACCACGTCGATCGGCTGGAAGCGGCCATGCTTCTGCTACAAGGACTCGAGGACAAGGTCGTACCGCCGAATCAAGCCACAATGATGGCTGAGGCGGTGCGTGCGAAGGGGCTCCCCGTCTCGCATATCGAGTATGAGGGCGAAGGCCACGGCTTCCGCCAGGCATCGACCATCCAGCACAGTACCTTGGCGGAACTCGCCTTTTTCGGGAGCGTCTTCGGATTCACACCAGCTGATGATGTACCGGGGATTGATGTGGTTAACGGGTAGCCGTCTCGAGAAAATGCCCCCGGGGAGATCGCGCACTGAAAAGTAGACCCCGTCCCTCGCCAGCGAAGTTCCGTCGCGGCGAGTTGCCCGGGTTGGTAGCGCCGGGTTTTATACCCGGCGAATATGGTCAACTCCGCCACCTGCCCCGAAGTTGAGCATGGATAGCCACGTCACTCAGGCACCGCACATAAAGTGCGATGCTACTGGTGGAGAATCTTCCCTCCGAACACTCCAGTCTACATTTCGAGATACGAGGCATCTCCCAGCAAGTCCAGTAGGTGAATACTGGTCTCGATTCCCTGCCACAGCCTCTCGACGCGATAGCTCTCGTTCGGGCTGTGATTTGCCTGCTCGGGTGCACCATAGGGCACGAGGAACGAAGGTAAGCCGAGTGTTTGCGTCCAGACGCTATCCGGCAAGCTACCACCTGCGCTGGGAACGCTAACGGGTTCAGCCCCAAAGCCTGCGCGTAACGCGGCTCTCACCACATCACCAAGCGGATGCTCGACAGGTGTAAAGCTCGGGAGCATACCGCCATCGGAGCGTTCAATCGTGATCCCCTCGCCGTACCTTTCGACATGCGCCCGCACTTTCGCGAAAATCTCATCCGGTGTCTGATCCGGCACAAGTCGCATATCGATCTTCATACTGGCCTTCGCTGGCAATACGGTTTTGCTCCCCGGACCGGTGTATCCACCGATAATTCCCGCCGGAGAAAGCGTCGGCTGGAACATCACACGTTCGGCGTAGCTGCGTTCCGTTGGCGGCACCATCTCCGTCAAGCCGATACCAGCAATCGTCGCAGCGGTATCAAACGGCAGCTTTTCAATCGCGGCCAACGCACCAGGTGTTGGTTGGCGGACGTTATCGTAGAAACCCTCGATGGTGACGTGATTCTGCTTATCAATCATGGTGGTTAACAATCGTGCCAATGCCAGAATCGGATTGGGGGCGACGCCACCCCAGTGACCACTGTGAAGATCGCGATTCGCACCGGTGGCGAAGAGTTCAACATAGAGATCGCCGCGCACACCGAAGACGATTTCGGGATAGCGATCATCGGTGACCGGACCGTCGCTGGTATAGACGAGATCGGCAGCAAGAAGCTCCTTGTTCGCAGCAACCACGGTATCGAGGTGTGGCGAACCAACCTCCTCCTCACCCTCCAGCATGATCTTCACATTACAGGGCAGTGAGCCGTTCGCCCGCAGCCAGTGGCGCACTGCGGCGATATGGCTGAAGTGCTGGGCCTTGTTATCGGCCACGCCGCGCGCGTAGATGCGTCCATCACGCACGGTGGGTGTGAACGGGTCGGATAGCCAGAGATCCAGCGGATCGGGCGGTTGCACATCGTAGTGACCGTAGAAGAGCACTGTCGGCTTGCCTGGAGCCTCCAGCCATTCGCCCAGGATCACCGGATGACCAGGTGCGGTCAGCCGTCTGGTCGTGAAGCCAGCATCCTGCAGCAGCGCTTCTTCCAAAGCCGCACATTCCTGCACACCGATATTCTGGGCACTGATGCTCGGTTGTCGGAGCAGGGTAAAGAGGTCTTGCAAGTCGTCGTCGCGATGATCGCGAGCATGGGGGAGAGCTGATTCAAGGGCGATGGACATGGTGACGTTCTCCATACGGCAAACATTGTGTTCATGCTCACCTTCCTGTGCCGCACAGCATGTGTCAAGCACATCCGTATCCGAAACGAGGGCCGGGGCTATAATTCTTGGCAGTTGCTGATGAGGGATTGAAACATGGGGCAGATCAAGCGCCTTATTCGATGGTTCGTGAATACCCAGCTGGCACGGAGTCTGCGCTTCCGTCTGATCAGCGTGGTGTTGCTCGCCAGTTTGCCGACTATTGCCCTGCTTTTCCTCACCGCCAGCCAGGCTCGCGGTGATGCGATCTCCGTCGCCGAGCGGGAGGCAGAACGCGTCGCCACACTTATCGCCAACGATCAGTCTTTGGAGATGGAACGGGTTCAGCGAGAACTCTTCCTGCTTAGCCGTCTACCCGAGGTGCAAACTGATGACGGCTCCAGCTGTACTACGTTCTTCCAAAGTCTGGTGGCATCTCCAGACAATCCAATCTATGTCGATCTCCGGGTGATCGGGCTGGATGGAGTAGTGCATTGTCGTAGTTCAGCCAGCAATCCGCTCGGTCCGAATGAAGACACCGAGTTCATTACCACAGCAATACGCCAAAAAACCTTCACCGTGGGGAGCTATCGCATCAATCCGCTCAATGGTCGCAGCATTATCAGCTTTGCTGCGCCAATCACGAACGAAGATGGCACCGTTACCCGCGCGATCGTGGCGACGCTGGATCTCGGCAAGCAGTCGGGCAGCTTCACCTCCGTGGTTGGCACCGAGAGCGATGCATTGCCCGAAGGCTCTGTGCTAAGCATCGTCCGCGACGATGGGGTGCTGCTCCTGCAGGAACCACCGGATACGGAGGTCCGGATCGGTGTTTCGCTGATTGGCACACCAGCAGTGGATGCGGCCATGAGCACCGAGGAGGAAACGAACGCAGATAATTGGATCAGCGCCTCTGCACCAATAACGATCGACGCACCGCAGCCGAATGGTTTGAGCGCACATGTGATTGTGCAGATACCGAAGGGAGAGGTCCTTAAGGACGCCGATTCGGCCTTTCGCGATAACCTCGCGCGCCTCGGCGTGGCAGTGACGGCGGCTATTCTGGCGGCGTGGATCGGTGCAGACATGTTCACCAGCCGCGATAGCGAGACACGCAAAACGATTGTGGCGGAGCTCTATCACAGCTTCAGCAGCGGTATTGTGGATCACCTCGACACGATCGTGGATACCGATGTCGTCGATCACGCTGCGTTACCCGATCAGGCAAAGGGGCTGGATGGTCTCAAACAGACGATTGCCGCTTTCCGCTATGCCTTCCCGGATGGCGAGGTGGTTCCTCGTGAAATGCTGGCAGATAGCGACAAGGTAGTGGTGCGTGTTTCCCTGATGGGGACACAGGTAGGCGAATTCCAGGGGATTCCGCCATCCGGTCATCGCATGATCGCCGACGGGATCGAGACCTTCAGCTTCCGCGATGGTCTGATCAAGGACATCTGGAGTCTGATGGGCCCACTCCTGCCGATGCATATTGTGGAGCATCCGGACGAGGTAGAAGTCGCACCAGCACCGGTGAAACCGGGATTGTGGAAACGGGTGCGGCGAGGATTCCGACGATGATCCTGATCGACTCGGCTGCTCACACACGCATCAAGGGTGTGATGCACAAGCGCCACGAAGCGGAAGCAATCCGTCAGAGTTTGCCGAATCTGTGGCGCCAGACGAATCGCAGCGGCTGGAGTCGGTTGCTCCGCCTGCCCCGCTGGCTCTATCAGGGATTCAGTCGCAACAGCGCCGGCGATCTCGCGGCGGCAATCGCCTATCACATCCTCATCGCGATGGTGCCGATTTTCTTCCTGCTCGTGGGTGTCACCGGACTTTTCCTGCAGAGCGGCACCGTATTGGAACAGGCCGAACGCCTGATCGAAACCGTTTTCCCGGAAGGTACGGGCAGTGTCGATGCTTTCGAGGCTGCGCTGACAACACGGCAAAACTCCGGCATCATCACCGCCGTGTCGTTTCTCGCGTTTTCCTGGGCGGGTACCGGACTCATCAGTTCCATGGCACGAGGTATGAACCGCATCTACAACGTGCGCAATGCCACCTTCATTACGGAGAAGCAGCGTGGCTTCCTCGTGATCATGCTCTTTCTGCTCTTCTTCGTGCTCTCGGTGCTGGCAAGTACACTGCCTACACTTCTACTCCTGCTTGATTTGCCAGAAACGCTGGATGCACTCTTCCTCGGTACCCGCGGTGGACAGCTCATCGCCTACGGAACAGCCTTCTTCTTCACCATTCTGCTCTTCTACACACTTCTCCGGATTGTGCCGAATGCGCGGCAAACATTTCTGGATGTATGGCCAGGCACGTTGGTGACATCGCTCATGTTCTTCGCGATGATCCAGTCTTTTCCGTTCTACATTCAGCTGGTTGGTGGGGTGAATCGCTATGGTCCGCTGCTCGGCTTGATCACGCTCCTCGTGGCCGCATTCTATTTTCTGGCTCACGTGATCCTCTTCGGTGCGTATATCAATGCCAATTGGCAACGACGCCGACGCCGGATAGTCATGCAGCGACGCCTGCAGCGGCAACCTTCGGAAGCGTAGGGTCGTCTCCGTCCCGCCGTGTCCCTGGCTAGCAATTATTCGGTTGATCGCACCCTTCACGACGCTCAGGATTGGGAAGGATCAACCTGCTCCAATCGTTACTGCGGCCATTCGATGACAGGTTCGCTGCTCTTTTTCTCGGGGAAACTATGACCCCATTGCTCGTCGCTCTTCTCGAAGGTACTCCCCCACTCGGTTTCGTCGAAACCCCACTTGGTCTTGGACATGCCAAATTCGCCAGCATCGGCGTCCTGGCTGAAGAGGCTACCACCACCAAAGAGATCGGGATAATCCTGCTGGACATTGCGTTGATTGGGGCTACGGCGACCATCCGAGGCGTAGGTCGAAGGAGGTGCCGTCTTCGGTGCGGGCTGCGTGGTCTGTTCCAGATCCACGCCGAAATACTCGGCCATGCGCTCCACCAGCGGTCGTCCATCCGGTTCCACCGGTTTTGCAGGTTGCTGCTGCGGCTGTTCGGCCGCCTTCTTCTTGTCGCCGCGACCAATCACCCCGAAAATCGTAAAAAGGAGAAAGATGGTAATACCGATGTTGTCCAGGATGAGATCGAATATGCGTTCCATAACACCTCCGTTTCTCCAACTAATCATAGCTGGCTCTACAATCGGTGTATGACAACGACCCTTGCCGATGCTATCTCCACCGCCACACATTGGCTCCAGTCGACGGAGATCGATCACGTCGCGGCGTTCATCGGAGGCTCGGCGGCAACGGCCGATCCTGAAACGCTCTACTCTCCCACGTCCGATATCGACTGCTATCTCGTCGTTGCAGGAGAGCCGCCCGCAACCAAAATCGGCAAGATCGTAGTCGAGAACGTGCTGCTCGATGTCTCATGGTTATCGTGGCAACAGATAGAAGCTGCGCCGACCGATGCCGTGGTTGGAAGCCTGCTCAACTTCGGCATCGTCGTGGATGACACCGACGACCGCCTCCAACGTGCCCAACGAGATCTACACAAAACATTTACTCATCCCACCGCCGTTGCGCTGCGGCTCGACGATATGAAGCAGCGGATACACAAGGGGCTCGCGGGGGAATCGTTTGCCTCCAGCACTCCAGAACAGGTGATGAACTGGATCTTTCCCGCCACTCTGACCACCCATCTGCCACTCGTGACACACTGCGTGCCGCTCACGGTACGCAAACGGTTCGTGGCGGCAAAACGGGTCATGCAGGCAGATGCCTACGAGGTACTGCTTGGACTCTATGGCTTTGCTGATATCTCCTCCCGAGAGACGCAGGACTGGCTTGATCAGACAGCCATGATCCTGGCTGAGAACACGAACCTGGCGAGGGAATCCGATCGGTTCTGGGCAAGCGATTTGCTGGCGCCAGAGATCGCGATTGGCGGTTCGCAAGAGCTCATCAATGCCGGACTCCATCGCGAGGCGCTCTACTGGATTATCGCTACCAGTGCGCGCTGTCTCACACTTCGGGCGGACGCTGGTCTCGGCGAATCCATCTTCGAGGCCGAATTCGACCGCATGTTGGCCACATTGGGTCTGCTTGATCGATCCGACCGTGCCGCCAAGACCATGAGCGTCCTGCAATGGATTGATGCCTTTGATTCTATTTGATACTCAGTATCATCAGACGGTATACTCTTTCCATTAGTGATACAAAGTATCACTACGATGGCTTCAAGAGGAAAGAGTATCCGTGCATCATTCACCCCAATGCAATCATACCGTTGGCCTCAGCAGACGCGTTCTTCTGCGTGGTGTGGCAGGGACTTCGCTCCTGATGCCGCTCTCATCGCAGCGCACGCTGCTCGCAGCCGCCCCGATCTCGATTGCGATCAGCATACCGATCCTGCAGGATATCGTCGCCAACATCGTCGGGGATAAGGCCAACCTCTTCTCCATCATGCCCGCCAACGCCGATCCCCACACCTGGGAAGCAGCGCCCGAGGATATGGTGCGCGTGACCGAGGCCGATGCATTCATCTCCATCGGCGCAACCCTGGAGCCTTTCGTCGAGACGGGTGGCTGGAGACGGACAGTGCGCGATAACAACATTCCGGAATTCGTCGTGACCAATCATGTGGAGCTTATCGTGGTCGACGAAGTTATCGATCACGGCGACCATGTGCACGATCTCCGGGGAGGCGATCCGCACATCTGGCTCGATCCGCTCACCATCGTCCAGGCCGTGCCTGCGATTACGACATTCCTTGGCGAACTCGATACGGACAACGCAGCTATCTATGTCGAAAATGCGGATGCCTATGTGAAGCAACTGGAAGCCCTGCACGCCAACCTGTCTCAGGCGTTTGCCGATATTCCCGCGGAAAGACGAAAGCTGTTGGTATTCCACGATGCCTTCCGATATTTCGCTGCTCGCTATGACTTCGAGATCATCGGCATCGTGCTGGAACACCCCGATGGCGAGGCTTCGGCCCAGGACATCGCTGATCTTCTCGGCGTGATCGAAGAGAGTGGAGTTGATGTTGTCTTCGCCGAGCCACAGTTCAATACGAGCGTGCTTGATGTGCTGGAGCAGGAAGGCGATGTCCGCATCGCTACATTGCTCACAGACAGCTTCGGCGAAGGTGTCGACACGTACATTGGTCTGATGGAGTTCAATCGCGATCAGCTTGTGGAGTATCTTGGGAGCTAGACCACCCTATTCAGCCGCATGGTTCCAGATTAACAGGGTGCCATTGGTCAACGGAACCACCAGCCTGCCGGCGGAGAGAACCGGAGCCACCGTTACCTCGGTAGCCACAACCACTATTGGCGTGATGGCCCCATCAGTAACGTCCAGTGAGGCCAACATACCGGTGTCCGTCATGACGAGACATGATTCGCTGCACTGATCTGTCGGGAACCAGACACGGCTGGTAGCCACCGATCTCCAGTTCACCGATCCGGTTGCATCGTCCAACTCAACGACCATGCCATCCTCAAGCGATACAACCACGCCGGAATCCGTCATGGTCACATCAGTCACGGGCAGGCTGCCAGCGGCGCTCTGCCAAATCGCTTCACCAGTAGGAGCGAGCAGTGTCACGAATCCATGCTCGCCACCGATCACAATCTCATCGGCAGGAGTGGTAGCGAGGACAAACGCATTATCGGCAAGAACCGACTGCCACAGAACCGTCTGTGTCTGCGTATCGATAGCCGTTGCTACCCGGGTATCAGCAACTACTACTATGGTATCGCCCACGAGCACAGCACCCGGGTAGAGCTCGCTACCCACAACAATGGCATTTGTTTCGCGAAAATCGGTACGATCCACAACATGAATCGTGCCACGAATATCGCCGACGAAGAGGCTTTCCTCAACCACTATCGGCTGCACCAATGGTTGGCTGGCCAGCACCACCGTTTCCTCGATATCGCCGCTAGCCCGATCGAGCACGTAGAGTGAACCGTCCTCGCCAGGAACCAGCACCAGATCATCCATAAGCACGAGCGCATTGCTTGCTGGCGCCGGCAACGGCGTATCCCACAAGGGCTCACCATCCAGGCTCAGCGCCACCACATCACCACTGGCGAGTGCCACGATGATCGCATCCGTCGTTACCAATGGGGAGACGATCGGTTCGCCGGTAAGCACCACCGTTGTATCCGGCGTGAAATCTACAGCAATCGGAGAAGCGACGGGGGTGGATACGAGCGCAAGCACGAGAAGGAGTGTGGCGAACACGGGATTCCTGACGCTGAGACAATCATCACCTTTGCCGAAGTATAGCCCCCGGAATGACCTACACTGGGTGCCAGAATCGACGTCGACACCCACGGGAGACTTCGCATGTCCACGCTCAATCGTCGCTCCTTCCTAACCAGCACTCTGCTCATCAACGGATTGCCTCTCACCACCTGGGCACAAGCAACTCCAACTCCCACTGAATCCCTCTGGTGGCAAGGAGCACTCTTCTACGAGGTCTTCGTGCGAGCGTTTCAGGATAGCGATGGTGATGGCATCGGAGACTTCTCTGGTCTGCAACATCGACTGGATTACCTGAACGATGGCAGTGAATCCAGTCTCGGAGTGAACGGAATCTGGCTGATGCCAATCTTTCCCTCGCCGAGTTACCACGGCTACGACGTCACCGATTATGACAATGTGAATCCTGAGTTCGGCACGAACGATGACTTTCGAGCGCTGGTCGATGCGTTGCATGCACGCGATATGCGTGTGATCCTCGATCTTCCCATCAATCACACATCGGTCGAGCATCCCTGGTTCATTGAGGCCGCCAGCGATCCCGCCAGCGCCAAACGCGACTGGTACATCTTTAGCGAGAGTGATCCAGGATATTTGGGACCGTGGGGCGAAAAAGTGTGGCATCCGAATCCGTATGGAAGCGGATTCTATTACGGCATCTTCGATAGCGCCATGCCCGATCTGAACTTCCGTAATTTTGATGTCAATGCCGAAGTCCGCCGTATCACCGAGTTCTGGCTCACCGATATGGGTGCCGATGGCTTCCGCATGGATGCGATCAAGCATGTGATCGAGGAGGGACAGATCCAGGAAGGTACACCAGAAACAATCGCCTGGATCGAGACTTTCGCGGGCTGGGTGCGAGCCGCCAAAGCGGATGCCTTTACGATCGGCGAGGTCATGGGCAGTGGCACGGATGGCATCCAGCCCTACTACCCCAACGGTCTGGATGCGTTCTTTCATTTCCAGTTGGCGCAGGAGATCATCAATGGAGTCAACTTTGGGAACGCCGTAAAGATCAGAAACTTCGCCAATGGTGCGGCCGAGCGATTACCCAATCAGCGTTGGGGGACCTTCCTGACCAATCATGATCAGGAGCGAATAGCGAGCACATTGGATGGCGATGTGGCCAAACTCGGTGTCGCCGCGATGATCCTGCTAAGCCTGCCCGGTATCCCCTTCATCTACTACGGAGAAGAGATCGGTATGCCCGGTGAAAAACCTGATCCCACCATCCGCACACCCATGCAGTGGAGCAGCGAGGCCAATGCGGGCTTTACCACCGGCACACCCTTCATCGCTCTCCAGCCAGGCTGGGAGGAGACCAATGTGGCGGTGCAGGATGCCGATCCAGGGTCACTCCTCAATCTCTACCGCCTCTGGGCGCATGCACGAGCGCAACACGAAGCGCTCCGCACCGGAGATTTCGTCAGCTTCGATGTTGGTCAACGCAGCATTCTCGCCTTCACCCGGTCGACGCCCACTGAATCCATTTTGGTCGCGATCAACATGGGTAAAACGGAATCAGAAGCCGTCCGCTTGTCGATGGGAGAGGGTATCTCCACAGCGAAAAGTGCGCTGGATGGCACCGTGATCGCGGTGCATGGTGAAGTAGACCTCGGTATCATGGCGGCTCAGAGCGGAGGCATCTGGGTTCTGGATTAGCTTCTCTGCCTCTGCCTCGGCATCTGAATCTGGATGATCTGAGCTGAGTCTTTCTCTGCGCGACTGCAGCATGACGCCACCGAGCAGCCGCTGCATCCTCCGCACCCCACCGACTGGCCCGATCGCGCCTTCAGCACCATACTGCGCACGATCATACCGACGATCACTATCAGCATGGCGGAAATGACAACCGTCGCGATCATGCTGTGGCCTCCGATCCAATACTGGCGACCACTGCCGCCCGGCGTGGCCGGGCAGGCTTTTTCACCAACAACCAAACGATGCCAGCTAACGCCACCACCGCCAGGATGGTCCAGCCATCAACCGCGCGATCACGGATCGCGATGCCAACCTGATAGAAGATGAACGAGATCGTCCAGGCAAAGACGGTTTGATAGGCGACAGCAAACGCTGTCCATCGACCGTTACCCATTTCCCGTCGGATCGCGCCGATAGCCGCGAAGCAGGGTGCACAGAGGAGATTGAAGAGCAGGAAGCTATAGGCGGCGAGCACCGTGAAACTGGCCGCCAGCTGTCCCCAAACCTCGGCTCCATCGTCGGAAACGTCGGCCACGCCGTAGAGCACACCAAAGGTACCAACCACGCTTTCTTTCGCAACGAGGCCGGAGAGGGTCGCCGCCGTGGACTGCCAGGTACCCCAACCAAGGGGTGCGAATATCCAGGCGATACTGCCACTCACCGCTGCCAGGAAGCTGTTGTCCAGATCGTCAACAAAGCGCGGACCATGTTGCCACCCCACATTAGCCAGAAACCAGATGGTCATGGTGGCGAGCAGGATGATGGTTCCAGCCCGACGGATGAACGCCCATGATCGATCCCACATTGAGCGCAACACCACACTCGGTCGAGGAGCGTGATAGGGTGGCAATTCCATTACAAAAGGCGCAGGATCGCCGCTGAACAGCACTGACTTCTTCAAAATGATGCCGCTCAGAATCACCGCCGCCATGCCGACGAAGTAGGCGCTGGGTGCCACCCACCACGCACCCTGGAAGATGGCGCCGGAGATCAGGGCAATCACCGCCAACTTGGCTCCGCACGGGATGAAACTGGTGGTCATGGCGGTGAGCTTGCGATCGCGTTCGTTCTCGATCGTACGGCTTGCCATAATGCCGGGGACACTACATCCCGTACCAATCAGCATCGGGATAAAGCTCTTGCCGCTCAGACCAAAATGACGGAAGGCGCGATCCATAATGAAGGCCACGCGCGCCATGTAACCGCTATCCTCCAGGATGGCCAAAAAGATGAAGAGCAACATCAGTTGTGGCACGAATCCAAGCACAGCACCGACACCGCCGATAATCCCTTCGACCACCAGGCGATTAAGCCATTCAGCGGTACCGATATCGCTCAACCAGACAGCAACGTGATTCGGCACAAAGTTGCCGAAGATGACATCGTTGGTGTAGTCGGTCACATAGGTACCAACGGTGGTGACCGCGATGTAGTAGACAGCAAACATCACGACCGCGAAGATTGGCAACGCCAGCCAACGGTTGGTGACAATCTGATCAATGTGATCGCTCAAGGTCAGGGACCGCGCCGATGTCGACGTGAATGAACCCGGCAACACATTGGTCACCTGTGTGTAGCGCTCTGCAGCCATGATGGAAATGGCGTCGTCATCGAGTGCATCTTCACGCCTGGTGATGATCGACTCGAGTTGCTCCTGCACGCGGGCAATCTGCGGCAGGCGCGGATTCACGAACTCGTCGCGCTCGAACACCTGGGTGGCGATCCAGCGATTCGAGGTCCCCACCACCTGCATGATTGCTGCGAGCGCAGCCTCATGCTCCGGCGTGTATGGGAGCAAGGCTGGTACGGTGTGCCCACGCAGCACCGCATCCGTCAGATGGTCGATACCGCTACCGTGCGAGGCACTAATCTCCACCACTGGCACACCCAGGTTGCGGGATAGCAGGCTGGTATCAAGCGTGAGTCCCTGATGACGCACGAGATCCATCATATTGACGGCGATGACCACCGGAATACCCAGCTCCAACAGCTGCGTGGTCAGGAAGAGGTTGCGTTCGAGGTTGGTGCCATCAACGATGTTGATGATGCAATCGGGTTTGGCATCAAGCAGGTAGTCGCGTGCAACCCGCTCCTCCAATGTGTAGGCAGAGAGCGAATAGACACCCGGAAGATCGACGATCGCAACGTCAGGGTGTTGGCGAAGCCGACCAACCTTGCGTTCCAGCGTTACTCCCGGCCAGTTACCAACAGATTGCTTCGATCCGGTAAGTCGATTGAAGAGAGTGGATTTGCCGGAATTGGGATTTCCCGCCAGAGCGATGGTGCGAGTCATAGCGTGACCTCGATTCTGGCGGCATCATCTTTACGAACGCTGAGCTGATAGCCCCGAACCTGAAGCTCGAGGGGATCGCCGAGCGGAGCCAAATTGGTCACACGCACGGTTGTCCCGCGCGTCAGGCCCATGGCAACAATGCGGCGCTTGAGCTCACCATCTCCAATCACACGGTGGATCTGGCATGCTTCACCGATCGCTACATCTCTCAGCGTTGTCATAGCTGACATACCTCCTGCAATGCGCAGGGGCAACCGAAGACCTTGCAGGCGATGCCGCGTCCCAGCGCTATACGTGAACCTCGAATATTGACAATGAGATCGCAGGCGGTATGGGCGATAACCGTGACAACACAACCTACTACAAAGCCGAGAGACTCCAGATGTCGTCTAAAATCGGCGCTACCGCCAATCCTCGTTATCTGAAAACACTCTCCAACCGTAATGGCTGTCATAGGGATCATCGTCGTTCCCTCGCGCGTTATCTCGACCGGCTTGTGTACAAAACCGACCCGGCCTATCGGATTGTTACCGCCACAGTACGCCTGAAAACTGGCTATTTCAAGCAAGTTTGGCCCCGCCGAAAAAGTCGCAGAACCATCCCGACAATCTTATGCTGGCAACTCGGAATTCCCTGACATCAGCCCTCGAGCCCGCTAGCTCTCTATAGTGGTGGACTATGGTTGCTGACCTAACCCGAGTGTCGACCCTTCAGATTCTGCGTCCACATCCATCCGGGAGAGGCTGTGCAACCTGCACGATATCCTGACCACCGTCAATAGCCAAACTTGAAAATCGTGACCAAAGCAATCACAATGCGCGCAGTAGCCACAAACGAAGGGGCGATAGCCGCCAGCCGAGTCAATGATGCTTCGGTTCTGTGTCCATCCGTACGGATGGTTTTTCCGCACGAAATGTGTGGTGTGCAGACGTAGACGCATCAGTACCGGGCTACCATCTTTTGCGCCATAGCTTTATGGCATCACTCAACTATCACTGCCCAGGGCGGGTAGTGATTTGGAGGTATCACAATGTCCGAGAAAGGTCAGTTGCGCACCCTGGTGGACCAGTTGAAGGAAGGCAATATCGATCGCCGGTCCTTCCTCCAGGGAGCTTCGGCTCTGGGTGTAGCCACCGGGGTATCGATGTTCCTCGCCAATGCGGCCGCCGCCGGTTCATCGCGCAATGGTTTCGCGTTCTATGCCCAGGCCACACCGGAAGCAACACCGGTTGGTAGTGGCCCCGTTCCGCCGTCCGTAGGTATGGATGGCAAAACCCGTGGTCAGGATGGCGTACTGAAGCTGCTCCAGTGGCAGGCGCCAACCCACCTGATGAGCCACCGCTCGACTGGTACCAAGGATTTCCTGGCTGCCGATATCATCAATGAACCACTTATCCGCTACGCCGAAGATGGTTCACTGATTCCGAATCTCATCACCGAAGTTCCGTCGGTGGAGAATGGCCTGCTTGCAGAGGATCTCACCTCCGCCACATTCAAGCTGCTGGAGGGTGTGCTCTGGAGCGATGGTGAGCCTCTCACCGCCAACGATATTGTCTTCACGTGGCAGTTCGTCGTCGATCCCAACAGCGCTACGATCACCGCTGATGTTTGGGCACCAATTGCCAACATCGAGGCGACTGACGACCTCACCGCTGTTGTCACCTTCAACCAGCCATCCGCTGCCTGGTTCGATCCATTCACCGGGGGCAATAACGGCCACATCTATCCCGCCCACTTCTGGGGTGGCGATCACACGGATAGCGCCAAGTCGGATGCTTTCCAGCTTGCACCCATTGGTACCGGCCCCTTCAAGCTGGATAAGTTCTCCGCCAACGACAGCGTTCAGTACGTGGTGAATGAGAACTACCGCTTCGCCAACAAGCCAGCCTTTGCCCAGGTGGAACTCAAGGGCGGTGGCGATGCTCCGGCCGCAGCTACCAGTGTGTTGCAGACCGGCGACTACGACTACGCCTGGAACCTGCAGGTTGAACCGAGTGTGATTCAGGGCATGATCGGTGACGACAGCCCGGGTCAGTACATCGTGAAGAAGGGCACCAGCCTGGAGCGCGTGCACTTCAACTTCAGCGATCCGAACACCGAGGTGGATGGACAACGTTCTGAGAAGAACACACCACACCCGTTCCTTTCGGATTACGCGGTGCGCGATGCGATCAGCAGCGCCATCAACCGCGAGCAAATCTCCGCCGAGCTCTACGGCGAAGGTCAGCCAGCCACGTCCAATGTGCTGAACGGTCTGGAAGCATTCGCCAGCCCGAACACCTCATTCGTCTATGACAGCGCCCTGGCAAACCAGATTCTGGAAGATGCCGGCTGGGTGATGGATGGCAATGTCCGCGCCAAGGATGGCGTGAAGCTGGAGATGGTGCTGGCAACAACCGTGAATGCGGTTCGCCAGAAGGTGCAGGCGATCATCAAGCAGGATCTCGCGCAGATCGGTATTGATGTGCAGCTTGAGCAAATCGATGCCGGTATCTTCTTCGATAGTGCTGCCGGTAACGACCAGAACATCAACCATATGTACGTGGATACAAACATGTACACCAACAACAGCACCAGCGCGATTCCGATCGCGTACATGCATGACTGGTATGCGGGACCAGATGGCGAGAACATTGCCCAGAAGAGCAACTCCTGGACCGGTGGCAATCGCCAGCGCTGGGTCAATGCCGACTACGATGCCGCATTTGAGGCTCTCCAGGCGGCCACGACCATGGATGAAGCCAGCGAATTGCTGATCACCATGAACGATCTGATCATTGAAGATCGCGCCGTCGTGCCGTTGGTCAACCGCGCTGCGGACGCCTACGCTATCTCCAAGACCCTGCACGAAGAGAACGTCGCTCTCGGTGCGGGCCTGGAATACAACTACTGGAATATCGCGAATTGGAATCGACGAGCCGAGTAGGCCTCATCCCGTTCTCGTAAACCGGTAACAAACACCACCCTTCTCTCGCATATTGCGGGGAAGGGTGGTGTTTTCGCGCTATCATGCCTGCACGGGTGCCGGAACTGGTGCCATCATTCCCGGGATATGCAACCAGTGCCTGAGATCACGACCTATACCGAGGCTTTGCGCGCGATTTGGGATCGCAGCGGGTACGACAAGGGATTTATTAGCAACCCCTTCGCCGGGGACGATGCCGCTCGCCTGGGGCTGGTGCGCACGCAGACACTACTCACGCATCTTGGGCATCATCCCCTGCCCTACGCCATCGTGCATGTGGCTGGCAGTAAGGGCAAGGGCAGCACCTGCACGATGATCGCGGCCATACTCCGTGCCGCCGAAGTTCGCACCGGTATCTATATGTCGCCACAGCTCCATTCGTTTCGGGAGCGATTCGATATCAATGGTGAACTCATCTCTGAAGGAGATTTTGTCGCTCTCACGAAGTTGTTTATCGGTGCAGCAGAGGAGATTGAAGCGGAGAATCCATCTCTCGGAGAGATCACCGCGTTCGAGATCTCCACAGCCATGGCTCTGGGCTGGTTTGCGCAGCAGCGAGTGGATGTGGCGGTGATCGAAGTCGGACTGGGGGGCACGCTTGATGCCACCAATATCGTCGATCCCGCGATTAGCGTTATCACCACGCTCGATTACGAGCACACCGCGATTCTGGGGGAGACTCTTGCCGAGATCGCCAGCAACAAGGCCGGCATCATCAAGCAGGATCGCCCGGTAGTAACAGCGTCCCAGCCGAGCGAAGCCATGACGGTTATTCGCGCTCGTGCGGATGAGATGAATGCTTCCCTGCAGATCGCGGGAGTAAGCTGGCAGGTCACAGGCGATGATCGCTGCTTCTGCTTTCGTGACGATTCCGATGAACTGCACGACCTCTCGCTGGCAATGGTCGGGAATCATCAGATCGATAACGCCGGGCTGGCTATAGCCGCCGTCCAGCAACTCCCGGGGCTGGAGATCACCGAGTCTGCCATCCGTGCTGGCCTCGCTGTCGCGAGCCTGCCAGCACGCTTCGAAGAGACAGCGGATACCCAGGGGCGACACATCATCATTGACGGAGCGCATACGCCGAAATCAGCGGCGGCACTCGCCCAGGCAATCGCATCTCGTTACCCTGGTAAACAACCAACTCTGGTGATTGGTATGCTGGCGGACAAGAACCCCCAGGCCGTGCTGGCACCGTTACTGGAGATCTCGGAGCGTGTGATTGTGGTCCAGCCACCGAGTCCGCGGGCGATGCCTGTGACGGAATTGGCAGCGGCGGTGGAAGCGATGGGTAGAGAAGTCGAAATCTGCGCACGAGTTGAAGACGGCCTCGCCGCCGCTGACGGAGAACTCATCGTCGTTACCGGCTCGTTTACCACAGCTGCTGAAGCTCGAATTGTTCTCGGATTAGCCACAATAGTCGACCCTCCGGTTTCCTAGAGTGGAACACCGAAGAGGTTGATTGTCGCTCTACAGGAATCAGTGTCACCACTACCGATGGAATCGACCGAACACAGGCAAGATCACCGCGCAAACCGATCATAAAGCCGTGGGATGACCAACACGAACGTGGTTGCGCCCAGGAAATCAACGAGGACATCGAAGGGATCGCTGGAACGCCCGGGTGTATAACGCTGATGAAATTCGTCGAGCATACCGTAGGCCACAGCCAGCGCGATCGCATAAATGCTCCGTTCGCGCTCCGATAACCGACTGTTCATGCCCAGGCCAAACCAGAGCGTGATTCCCAACGTGCCGAAGATCCCGAAGTGGGCGAGGATATTCCAGTCCAGCCAGTCACCCGGCGGTCGTGGAAACGTGGAACGATCACTCAGCCACCAGATTGTGGCCATGCACCATGCCGCCGGCAGAATGCGTGTCAGTGGCCAATCGAGCCAGGTGCGCTTGCCATCCATCTAGAGCACCGCCGGACTGGCGAGAACGAGAATTCCGGTCACGATCAGGATCGCCACGATCACTGCGACTTCAGCCAATGTCGTCTTCCGGAGCGCGCTCCAGGCTTCCCCTGACTCAGGATCCTGCTTCAACATCGGCAACAGTTTGAAACGATTGAATGCGGCGATAGCGATTGGCACAACCACAATCAGCAGCTTGATCGAGAGGGCCTTTGCGAATGCTGATTCGGTGGGATTCAGCACATCATCCTTCACCATCACCGCGATGACTGTGCCGGAGAACGCCAGCATCATCACGCTGTAAAGCGCCCAGGTACTGAAATCAGAAAGCACTTGGCCCGCCTTCAGGGCATCCTCACGAGATCTGAACGCCGCACGCAGATAAAGCACCAGACCAATCAGACCGCCAAACCAGAGCGAAGCCCCGACACCATGGACGAAATCCATACCATGAGAGAGCCAGGTCGGATCCTGGTAGGCGGTGTGGCCGACAACGGTCAGCGATCCAAGGGCGATGAGACCACCGGTCACAACAAACCAGCGGTTCCGCTCCACATTTGGATCCTTGCGCGCGTACCAGTGCTGCAACGGAAAACCAATGAGTAAACAGATCACCGCCCGCATAGACGGAGATTGCGAATCGATCTCCCAGGTGCGTGCGCTGAAGAGCGACGCTGCAGCATCACCGGCATCGCGCAACTCCCAGAGATGGATGTATCCCATCAGAAGTGTCTGCGCGGCGATGGCGATCAAGGAGAACACCAGCGCGATGCGATGCGATCGGGCATCGATATCGCGCACGAGGAATGCCCGAAACCACATCAACCC
The DNA here is from genome assembly GCA_020432165.1 of Thermomicrobiales bacterium. Classification (GTDB taxonomy): domain Bacteria; phylum Chloroflexota; class Chloroflexia; order Thermomicrobiales; family UBA6265; genus UBA6265. The sequence goes on along the minus strand of JAGQGU010000006.1, from coordinate 57,050 downwards.
CACCGAACCAAGCATCGCGATAAGGGAAATGGTCTCCACCCAATGCATACCCGCCGGGGGAGGAACATTCTTCGGGAATGAATTGAGACCCCAAAGAAGATGGTTATCGCGCGAGACGGAAGCGATGGAGAGCACCGCGAAAACGAGAATAATCGCGGCCCAAAACCATTTGACCGAATACTTGAGTGCTACCGAGAGCACACCCAACAACACCGCGACGATGGCGAGAAAGAGCCAAACCGAGAATGTCATTTACAGACTCACTTCGGGAAATCGACTGAAACAGAACAGCGCGGCGATCACAACACGATACCTAGAGGCGCTGCCACAGGGCAGCGTACCAGATTTTCGCGAGTTTCTCCCTCGAATCGTGTACCTGGTGCCTTTTCCAGGACGGTACCAGACCCTCAAGGTGACCATCGGCCTATGCCCGTGCGATAATGAACGGACGGGCATTACAATATGCCTGCACACTCACGATATTGAAAGGATCCGCTCCCGATGGAGCCACGACCGCAAAAACCACGACCGCAGACTCCACCTGCCGCGCCGCAGGGAACGCAGCCGACTGCACCCGATCCAACGCTGCACACGCAACATACGCAGCAATTCCAACCGCAGGCTGGTTACGATCCCTCAGCATTTGTCGCGCCAGCACGGATGGAGTACGACTATAGTCCGCTTGATCTGCAACCTCCCGGACAACGTCGTAAACGCCAGATCATCGCCGGTATCATCGGCGCGCTGGTAGTGGTTGCTATTGGCGCACTTATCGTCGCGGGTTGGATGGCCTTGCGTGATGACGACAAGAGCGATGATATTCCGCCGACGAATGATCGCGTTGCCGAACTGAATGCAACTGCAACCGCGACAGAAACCGACGACAGTAGCTCGGGCAACGAGACGACTACCGGTACCGATGAACCCAAGGCTACCGAAAAGCCGAGCGAACCAACTGCTGTACCGACAACCACTTCCGGCACTTACACCTCCGACACTCTACGGACCGTGCTACCGGTGGTGGAAAGCATGCCGGGTGATTTCGTAGAAGCTGGCGACACCCCTCAAGATCTTGACGAAGTTGTCAGCAATCTTGGCGGTGGGGATGAAGTGGAAAGCATGCTAACCGGCTATGGCTGGCAAGGGTCCAGAGGCCGGAAGTATGACTCCAGTGACCCCGCGACTACAGGAAGCACCAGCATTACCGTTAGCGTTCACGCCTTCAAAGACACCGAATCCGCTCAGGGTGCGCTCAATGAGTTCGCCACCATTCTGCAGAGCTTTGGCTGGACAGCAACGGAAGGCGAAACCTACGGTGATGGAAGTCAGACATTCACATTCTCTGACACCGAATCTGATTCCGTTTCCATCTATGTAGTCAAAGACAATCTGCTTTACCGTGTCTTCGCAACGGGACCTACCGGATTCGATTCGACCGATAACGCTATCTACGTGGTCGAACAAATTCTGGCGAATTAGCGTATGTGGTGGCGCGAGAACATCATCGGCATCCTGCTTCTGATCTTCTGCGCTGTCGCAGCAGCCATCATGATCAGCGCCATCATTACTGGTGAACGCCCAACTGTGCCGGCCGCTGCCCGAATTCCCATTACCATCATCGGTGTCGTTGGGATGGGTGCGTTACTCTGGCAACAGGTATCACGCTGGTTTCGGAATCGCTAGAGACGTATTGGGGAGTACTTGTGGCCGAAGACGAACTGCAACAGCAAGAGCATGACGCCGCAGACGACCGTCGGGAGACGACCTCCGGTGGCGATGGCCGACCCAAATCGGTCTACATCATCCTCTTCGGCGGCGTGGCCGCGTTGGTGGTGCTGCTCTTCGTCATCTACTTCTCCTCCGATCGCAGTATCCCCGATCAGCCGATCTGCTCCACGGTCTCGGTGAATCAGGCGCAAACAGCCGTGCTGGAAGGCCGCGTACGAGGTATCACGGTTGCCTACGACGATACCGTCGAACCACCGTCAGCCGAGAATTGGGGACCGGTGCTGGTGCGCGTGAGCTATACCGATGGTCAGTGCGCGATTCTGCCGCAAGGTATTACCCAGCAGAATGGCCTCTACCAGTTCATCGGGACGATCACGATCTACAACGACATTACCGAAAATCAGGCTGTGGAGATCAAGTACGATCGCAGCACGGAGCTGGACGCATCGCTCTTCGAAACACCGACTCCTGTGCCGACCAATACACCGGTGCCCTCGCCCACTCCTGAGGAGCGGACGACACCAGAAGTGCCTTCGACACCGGAGACCATCATCGGACCACGGCTGGAAAGCACCCCCGCGGCAACACCATAGGAACGCGCTATACCAATCGTGTCTTCAACAGGAAGACCTGATATGGGCCAAACATGCTCATATGAAAGTAGATATCCGGGCCGTCATTCCATTTGGGGAACATGAACGGCGCATACAGCGCCGGAAAGTCCAGCGCCCGGGCGGCGATTCGCGGCGAACTCCAGGGACCAGTGATATCGTCCGCGGTCCGCAGTTCAATGAGTCCCATGGGATCGTTGAGATACATCATGATCCACTGCTGATAATGGCTGTTCCAGCGCACACTCAGCTCACCGACATTGGGTGGAATCACTTCCTCGGCCGCATCGATCTCGTTAACCCAACCCGCCGATGTCCAGTATTCCCAGGCGGATAAGGTCAACAAATCCGCTGCCAGTACACGTGCCAAACGCACCCCACCGTACCGACCGCCGGGAATACCCCAGATGTAAATGTGCTCTTCGTGTTGCTCCATTGCTACCTGGCCGAAGTTGCTATCCCCCGGCCATTTGGCGGCATCATCATAAATCCAGTTCTGGCCACGATCGTCCGACCAGGCGAATCCACTGTGACCCAGATCCCACTTGCCTGGATCGCCCCAGTGCTCCACTGACATGTAGTGCAATATCATCCGATCACCGATGGCGATGCCATAGGTGGGGATCACCGTCATCTCGATGTAGTCCACCTTCCGTGAAGGCAGAATCTCTTTCGCCTGACCGGAGGCATCGGTGATCATGCGGTCGATGGTGATGCCATCGGTTGGGTCATCATCGGTGGTGAAGGCAAGCACATTCGAGCGCCAGTTCGAGTTGTTCTCGGCAAAGGTATCGCCGAAAACGATCGCCATCTCGTCGCCGACCATGAACGAGCTACCAAGATCGGTTCCCTGCACACCCCACTGGGCTAACGTGTCATTGATGCCAGGCTCCGGACCAGTGATCTGCGCGACGAGTTCAATCGGAAGATCCGCAACGTCTGAATTTGGTGTCGCCTGAGATGCGACAACCTGGGCGAGACGATCACGATCGGTAAGAGCCAATGGCATTATCAGGCGAAGTCGAGAGGAGATCATCAGGTTCCTCCTGTCCGAATAGAGCAGGTCTCAAGTAAAGACTCTGCCCGTCGGTCGTGTGAAATCGATTTCACGGTATCAGGAGCCGATCGTCCCTGTCAATCTGGGGTCGACCTGATTGCAGGTATCAAGCTTGCGATAACGTTTCCCACATGCAACTATGGTATCGATTACAGGAGAATATACACTTGCCGAATATCAAGAGTGTCGCCGCACATGCCAAAGTTTCCTCGGCTACGGTTAGTCGGGTACTGAACAACGATCCCCGTGTTTCGCCAGAAGTGCGGGATCGGGTTCGCGCTGCTGTGGCTGAACTCGGGTATCGCCCCAACAGGGTCGCACGCAGCCTCCGCAAACAATCGAGCGAAACGATCGGCGTGATTGTTTCTGATATCGAGAATCCGCATTTCACGCGCGCTGTCCGCACGATCGAGAATGCTGCCTACGAGCAGGGATATCGCGTGATTCTCTGTAACACCGATGAAAGCACGGAGAAACAGCAGGCATATCTGGAGGTGCTCGCCGCTGAGCAGGTGACCGGTATTATCCTCGCCCCTGCCGCCGCCGATGATCCCACGATCAGCCTCGTGCTCGATCTGGGTGTACCCATCGTCGCCTTCGACCGCACAGTCGATGACGAACGCGCCGATGCTGTGCTGGCGGACAATGTCACCGCCGTCGAGACGGCGACGAACTATCTCATCGGCCGGGGTCGCGCACATATCGGCTTTATTGCCGGTCGCTCAGAGATCCGCACGGGTCGTGACCGTCTGCGTGGCTATGAGCAAGCCGTCGCCGCCGCCGGCCGTGAACCCATCATCGGTCAAGGCGGATTCCGACTCGAACTGGCCCAGCAAGCCACCAGTGATCTGCTACGCGCGCATCCGGAGCTGGATGGTTTGGTGGTCGGGAACAATCTCATGGCGATCGGTGCACTTAAGGCGCTTCAGGAGAATGGCATACAGGTGCCCCAAGATATCGCCCTGGTCGGTATCGACGATCCACCGTGGTCCGCACTCGTGAGTCCGGCAATGACGACACTGGCGCAACCCACGCAGACAATGGCGACGGTTGCTTTCGAACTATTGGTGAGCCGCATCCGCAAAGAGCGCAGTATGCCGCGAGAAATGGTCTATCAGTTCGACCTGCGGGTGCGGGAGTCGTGCGGCGAATGAGCTAATCCTGCCGGGCATCCCCGGCGCAGTAGTCTGCCATAATCCTGCATGCTCATGGAATCGTTTACATCCATGAGCAAATCCCACCAACCATCTTCCCTTTCCTGAAACAGGCCTGTAGCGTCGAGAGATTGCGATCGATGCGACGATAGCAGAGCATTCCGCGTGATTCGGTCTCTCCGGCAAGAATTGGTATACTATGCGCAATTGTCTCTTGACAGCCAGCAGGGATGTCCTGCAGTATGCAAACGATTACATATGGAATCTCTCGCGGGTAGTATCCCCGGAGTGTATGCAAGCGGAAGGATGAGCAGCGGTGTCATCGTTCAACGGCCTGGGGGTGAACCTCGGCAATCTCTGGCAGCTTTCCGACGCGGAATCACGCTCGATTAGCCCGGAGAATTTCCACGGCGAAAAGGGCAAGGGCGGCATGGCCACCGAAGGCACTGGTGCGATTCCGGCACGGGAACTGGGCCAGGGCTGGAAAGTCAGCCCCAGCATCAATATCCAACCGCATGAGCTGGTGACGATGGCTGAGATCGATGGTCCGGGTGCGATCCAGCACATCTGGCTAACCGTGCATCCCACCTGGTGGCGTCGCCTGGTGCTTCGTATCTACTGGGATGGAGAGGAGACACCATCGGTCGAAACACCGCTCGGGGATTTCTTCGCCAACGGCTGGTGTGAGCGCTGCAATATCCAGAGTCTGCCGATCGCGGTCAATCCAGCCGGCGGGTTCAACAGCTACTGGGAGATGCCCTTCCGCAAACATGCCCGCATCACTATTGAGAATCTGACGCCAGATACGTGCTACGGCTTCTATTATTCCGTCGACTACACCCTCACGCAGGTACCGGAAGATGCTGCCTACTTCCACGCCCAATGGCGACGTTCCCATCCGCTGGCATATATGGATGTGCACACTCTGCTTGACGGTGTGAAGGGCCAGGGGCACTACGTTGGCACCTATATCGCCTGGGGTGTGAACTCCCGCGGTTGGTGGGGTGAAGGCGAGATCAAGTTCTATATGGATGGCGATACCGATTTCCCAACCATCGCTGGCACCGGCACCGAGGACTATTTCGGCGGAGCTTGGAACTTCGAGCATCCACAAGGACAGTACGGCACCTTCAGCACACCCTATCTCGGTCTGCCACAGGTGATTATTCCGGATGGTCTCTACCAGAGTCAGCAGCGATTCGGCATGTATCGCTGGCACGTACAGGATCCCATCCGCTTTAAGGAAGATCTGCGTGTCACGATCCAGGCGCTGGGCTGGCGCAGCATGTACGAGAACCAGATGCGCTATCTGCCACTCCAGGATGATATCGCCAGCACCAGCTTCTGGTATCAGAGCGAACCACACGCATCGTATCCGACGCTCGGTGATGCCAACGATCTCGAAGTGAACTAGGAGGCAGCCATGTCGATTGCGGTCACACTCGTCTGCAGCGGCGATTCCCGTCCAGCTGCCAACGCTGCTACCTGGCCCATGCAGGCAGTATTGGAACATGATTTCACCCAGGCTGCAGTTGGGCTGGGCGCGGATGTCACACGCGCATTTCCGGTTAATGAATCCCTTGGCCACGGACTGGTGACCAGCCAGAAGATGGGGATGAATATCTTCCGTGGTATCGATCCGGATGCACCGCTGGTGGTTGCCATCGCGGGCTGGCAGTATACGCATCACGTGCTGCCAGGACTCTTGAGCCACCGTGGTCCGATTCTCACCGTTGGCAATTGGGAGGGAAAGTTCCCGGGGCTGGTGGGTCTCCTCAATCTGAACGGGTCGTTGGTGAAGGCCGGCAGGGCATTCAGCACGATCTGGAGTCTCGATTTCACCGACGACTTCTTCCTTAATGGTCTGCAAGAATGGCTCTCCACGGGCAAGATCGAACACGATCTCAGCCATGTTCACGATGTGCCAACCCTACCCACCGCACCTGCCTCCCTCGGGGCGAAGCTGGGCGCGGAACTCCGGCAGAACAAGGCGATCATCGGTGTCTTCGATGAAGGATGCATGGGCATGTTCAATGCGATCGTGCCCGATCACCTGCTGAACCCCACCGGGATCTTCAAGGAACGGCTCAGCCAGAGCGCGCTCTACGCTGCCATGCAGACCGTCAGTGAAGCCGACGCTCAGGCCGCGCGATCGTGGCTGGACGATGCTGGTCTCACCTTCGTTACCGGCAACGATCCGGTCAACGATCTCACAGATGACCAGGTGCTGGATCAACTACGCATGTATATCGCGGCGGTGCGGATGGCCAACGATTTCGGCTGCGATGCCGTCGGTATCCAGTACCAGCAGGGACTGAAGGATCTCACGCCGGCATCGGATCTGGTGGAGGGCTTGCTGAACAACGTCGCGAGACCACCGGTCTATCACGCTGAAAGTGGCGAGGAGCTCTTCGCGGGCAAACCACTTCCCCATTTCAATGAGGTCGATGAGTGTGCAGCTATCGATGCGCTGATCACCAATCGCATCTGGACCGCGCTCGATCTCGCACCAGAAACAACATTGCACGATGTGCGTTGGGGTGAGCACGTTACCGGAAACGATCGCACCGGGCGGGCGCTGGACGACTTTGTCTGGCTCTTCATGATCTCTGGCGCGGGCCCGGCCAATCACTTCGAGGGCGAATATCGCGGTGCAGTAGTAGAACGCCAACCACCGATGTTCTTCGCCAAGGGCGGCGGAACGCTCAGGGGTGAAAGCAAACCGGGCGAGATCGTCTGGAGTCGCGTCTTCGTCGAAGGTGACGCGCTGCATATGGATATCGGTCGCGGAGCCGCCGTTGCGCTGCCCGAGGATCAGGTGAAGATGCGCTGGGAGACAACCGACCCGACCTGGCCGCAGATGAACGCGATTCTCTATGGCATCGATCGCGATCACCTGATGTCGCGACATCGCGCCAATCACATTCAGGTGGCTTATGCACCGAGCGTTGGGAGCGCCAACGAAGCCCTGGCCGCGAAGATCGCGATGGCCCAGGAGATGGGCATTACGGTTCACCTTTGCGGTACCGATAACGGCCTGATCTGACGGAGACACCATTCATGACCGTACCCTATCTGCTCGGCATTGATGTCGGCTCCTACAGCACCAAGGGTGTGCTGACCACGCCCACGGGCGAAGTGCTGCACCAGCATGTGGTGGAGCACAAGATGGAGTTTCCCAAGCCGGGCTGGGTCGAGCAGGATGCCGATGGGGTTTGGTGGGCGGATGTGGTGGCGGTGTGCCGCGCGATTGTCGATGCCGGATTCGATACGGCCCGCATCGGCGCGGTCGCAGTCAGCGCCATCGGACCGTGCATGCTACCGGTCGATGAACAGGGCAGGCCACTGCGTGCGGGTGTGCTCTATGGCATCGATACCCGTGCGCAGGAAGAAGTAACCTGGCTCAACAATCACTTCGGCGAAGAAGCGATGATGGAACTCGCGGGCATGGCGCTGACCAGCCAGGCGATTGGACCCAAGATTCTCTGGCTGAAGCGAAACGAGCCGGAGATCTATGCGCGCGCGCACAAAATCCTCACCGCCAGTGGCTATCTCATCTACAAACTGACCGGCGAATATGTGATCGACAAGCACACAGGATCGCACTACAACCCACTGGTGAATATGAGCGATATCAGTTGGGATGGTCGTTTCGCAGAACCGATCATCGATCTGGAGAAGCTGCCCAAACTGCTTTGGAGCACGGAGATTGCCGGTCATATCACCGAGGCTGCCGCCCGGGAGACTGGCCTCGCCGCAGGCACACCCGTGACCGCTGGCACTGTGGATGCAGCCGCCGAGGCGGTAAGTGTCGGCGCGGTGAATGTCGGTGATCTGATGGTCATGTACGGCACCACTGTCTTCTTCACACTTGTCACCGATCACGAGACACCGGATGTGCGTTTCTGGAGCACCGGCTTCGTCTTTCCCGAGAGTCGGGATCTCTGTGGTGGACTCAGCACCACCGGTGCACTCACACGCTGGTTCCGCGATCAACTGGGGCAACCGGAACTGGCTGCCGAAGCGGCGGGCGGACCGAATGCCTATGCAGCTCTCGCGGAGATGGCGGCTGATATTCCTGGTGGCTCGGAGGGATTGCTTTGTCTCCCCTTCTTCGCCGGCGAGCGCACCCCGATTCACGATCCCAACGCCCGCGGTGTTTTCGCCGGACTCACCCTCAGCCATACGCGTGCACATATGTATCGCTCCGTGCTGGAAAGCACCGGTTACGGTGTGCGTCACAATGTCGAAACAATGCGAGAGATTGGTGCCGGACCGCAGCGAATCGTCGCTGTTGGCGGTGGGGCCCAGAATCTGACATGGCTGCAGATCGTCTCCGATATCGCGCAGGTACCACAGGTTGTGCCGCAGCAAACCATCGGTGCATCGTACGGCGATGCCTTCCTGGCCGGTCTCGCGACCGGCATCATCCCGGATATCAGCAAGCTCTTCCAGGATTGGGTGCAAGTAAAGACGATTGTTGAACCGAACCCGGATCATCGGGTCTACGACGAGATGTATGGGGTCTATCGCAGCCTCTACGAGCACGCCAAGACCGATTTACACACCCTGGCACGGCTGGGCATGGATTCACACTGACCGCTAACCACCACCGAGGAAGATTTCATGACAACACGCACATTCTCCGGGGAGTCGCTGCGCGCGGTAGCCATGCCACTCGGGGGCATCGGTACTGGTACGATCGCTGTCGCGGGCGATGGTTCGTTGCGGCAATGGCAGATTCATCATCAAATCAACCATCTCGCCACCGTTCCACACTGCTTTTTCGCCATCTCTCTTGAGGGTTCACAAGGGCGAGTGGCGAAGGTTGTGCAGAGCGATGCGCTGTACCACCATGCTGGCGAGACCCCACCGCCAACATCCAGCGATACGGTGGTGCCGACACCGCACCGACAGCTTCTGGATACATTACCTGGTGTATCCGCAACCGAGTTCAGTGGTCCCTATCCGTTTGCCAATGTCACTTATCTGGATAGCGAACTCCCGCTGGATATCCGCCTGACCGCGTGGAACCCGATGATTCCGTTCAACGCCGACGATTCCGGTATCCCCGCACTGACATTCACGTTCACCATCCACAATCCCACCACAGCGACCTACCGCGGCACGCTGGCAGCAACCATGCAGAACTCTGTTGGCTGGGATGGCATCATGGAGATTGATGGCACCAACTGCCCACTCTATGGTGGCAATCGCAACGAAGAGGTTCTCGGCAGCGGATACACCGCTGTGCGCATGGTGAACGACCTTCTGCCGAAGAATGCCGCTGGTAATGGCGCACTTCTGCTCAGCACCAATGCTCCCGGGGCGAGTGCCTGCGCCGATTGGCGTGATCTGGATGCGTTCTGGCAGGCATTTGCGGGCTACGGCACGTTACCCCCTGCCCCAGAAATAGATCGCGGGGATACAACGGCAAAGGGCGAGACCACCAACGCCGCTCTCGGTGTGCCTTTCACAATCGAACCGCACGGCACGCGCACCATCAGCTTCCAATTGGCCTGGTATTTCCCCAATCGGTATATCAACTGGCATCAGTGGCCAACATTCGGCGTGCCGGATGAGAAATCGCAGTTCTGGGTCGGAACCCATTATGCGACGGTATGGAACTCGGTCGACGAGGTCTCCGCCTATCTGTGGCACGAACACGATCGTTTATTGGCGGCAACCAGCGCCTTTTGCGAGACGTTTACCTCCAGCACACTACCCGATGTGCTGCTTGATACCGTCACTGCCCAAATGAGCATTCTCCGTTCGCCCACCTGCTTCTGGGCTGAAGATGGCAACTTCTATGGATTCGAGGGCTGCAACGGCTACAGCACACTCCATCATGCGCCAGGGGTAACCGGGAGCTGTCCGCTCAACTGCACCCATGTCTGGAACTACGAGCAGAGTCTGGCGCATCTCTATCCGGAACTTGATCGCACCATGCGCGATACCGAGTGGTTTCTGCAGCAGCACGCCAGCGGCTATCTGCCGCATCGGGTGCCACTCCCCCGCTACCTCCCTCGCATCTGGGAACGGGTCATTGGTGGACCAGACAATCCCGCACTGGATGGACTACTCGGAGCGATCCTGAAAACGTGGCGGGAGTTCCGCGCGCTTGGCGACCTGGATTGGCTGAAGCGTTGCTGGCCGCATGTGGAGCTCGCACTCGCATTCATCCGCGAGCACCACGATCCGCAGCAGCAAGGCACGATCCAGGGAGAACAGCCAAACACGTACGACATCTCGATTTATGGACTGAATTCGTTCATCGGAACCCTCTATATATCGGCATTGCATGCAGCGGCGAATATGGCCGAGCGCCTGAACCTTCCGGATAGTGCGATCCAGCTACGCAGAATGGCGGTGACGGGTGGCGAGGTATTGGAGGAGCGATTATGGCAAGGCGAGTGGTACATCCAGGAGGTTGATCTGGAGCAGTACTCCGAGCAGAACTGGGCAACCGGTCTCCACAGCGATCATCTGCTGGGGCAATGGTGGGCCGATGTGCTGCAGCTGCCTGCGACACTCAATCCGGATCATCTCAGGACTGCGGTGCAGAGCATCTTCCACTACAACTTCCGCGAGAACCTGGAAGGGATACCGACACCGGAACGGTGGTTTGCCGTCCCCAGCGATGGTGGTCTGATCAATTGCACCTGGCCACACGAGGGACGCCCCGAGGTGCCAACGCGTTATTCCGACGAAGTCTGGACCGGTCTCGAGTACGAAGCCGCAGCATTGTTGATCAGTACCGGCCAAATGCAGGAGGCCATGACTCTCTTGCAGGCGGTGCGAAATCGCTACGATGGTATTCGGATGAATCCCTGGAACGATATCGAGTGCGGCGATCACTATGTGCGGGCCATGAGCTCCTGGTCGCTATTGTTGGCTGCCACCGATTTCGGTTGGGACGCACACCGTGGCGAGCTCACGGTTGGTAATCGCACCGGTCAGGAGCGATTGGTGGCACCATTCTTCGCCTCACCCGCCTGGGGGACGTATGAGATCGACGATTCCGGCAATGTCACCATTCGCGTGGTTGGCGGCGAGATTGAGGTGAAATCGATTGTGGTGCGAGGTGTTAATGGTGGTAGCGGAGTGGTTGTCGAGATCGACGAACAAGCCATTGGCGCCGGGTTCGAGTCCGATGAACGTGGGTTGCGGGTGATGTTGGCGGATGCGACCAGTCTGGGCCAGGGTTCATGTGTGAGAGTGGCAATCTGAGCAGAGGAGATGGCGGCCCCTGAACAGTCGCTAATTTCCCTGACGAAACGTCATTAAGCCTTCGGCCAGCAGCGGGTCCGTGGCCCCCCTGCTTCCGGTTCCGACTAAAGCTTGATAAGGATCGGGAACCCTCTCAGACCGTAGTCGCGAGCGTAGATCTTGGTCCCATCCTTGAGCGTCTTGGACGCTCGAAAGATGAGCCGGTAACCCGGCGGAACTTCAATCTTTTCCATCTTGAATCACCTCCTCTGGGGCAATCCAAGTTGCGCAAATTCAGTTATCGCTCTATGATGTGGGTGTAAACGCCCTTATCATTGATTGCCACGGCAATCGTGAGCGACGATCTCGGTTCCAGCCGAGATCGATTCGCTTAACTCGGAATGCCGAGTTCCTCTAAGCGGTACCCCATGGCTTGTAGTGACACTTGGAATATGTCGGCCAAGACACCCGCATTAGGGCCAGTGGTTAATACGACTTCTCTGACAGCCCATGCAGGCATCAGGAGATATGTCGCGAACTTATTCGCCTGCCACTCGGGGTCTCGAACCCATGGAATGTCAGAACGTCGGTACAACCGAGATGATCGCTGATTGTATGATCGATACTCTCGGCTAAGCTGAGGCGCATGCATGGTCACATGGCCAAACTCATGGGCCGCAGTAAAGCGATCTCTACCATTTGCGTAGTCTGTGAGTCTATCGTACATCTTACTTGAGAAGACCAAAGTTGCGGGCTCTCCGGGAATGGTTATCCCTTCAACTGATGGATCAAGGTCTTGAATCTCGACGTTGAGTCCGAAAACTTGGTGAGCACGAATCTCAAGAAGTCTCGGTAAGTCGATGGGGGCGAAAACGCGGCCCGGATAGCAATCGAGTTGATCCGCTATCTGGGCCGCAAACTCGCTTATGTCTTTCTTGTTCGCCGTCTTCACCAACGGCACCCCTTGGAATCCCATCCCTATCCCTTCCCAACTAAGCGACTGGCGAGGGCCTGTCGCAGGCCCTCCTCTTCATCGTCAGACAAGTCATCCCACGCCCTCGCCAGCACAAGGGCTATCTCGTCCTTGGTATGCGATCTATTCCCTCCTACTCGCAACTCGACGGACTCTCTTTCAAGCAAGGCTAGGTCTTCAAATTCATCCGGGTCAACGGAGATCACCGCAGCCCATTGCCGCAAGACCGCTGACGATGGAGGGTTTCTGTTACCTCTCTCGATATCCGAAATGTAGACTGAAGACATTCCCACAGCCTTCGCGACATCTCTCATAACTTTATTTGCCAATACCCTACGCTCGCGCGCATAGGCACCGAAGTTTTGCTTCATTTCTCACTCCTCAGTGCGTGCGACATGGGACAAGATTGCAAGTACGCATACTTGCTTACTTGCAGAATACGCCATCGACGTATCACTTGTCAACCAGTCACGTCACTCCTTCCCACCGGCACCATTCGCTGTTCGAGTGCGGTAAGTGGAGCACCAAAGGTTCAGATGGTTGATCCCGGAACGAACCTACCGTTGCTTATCCCACCATGCCCCTTGATTAGTCAAACCTAAACGAATTACAGTGCCGCCCTAACCCAATGGAGGGGGCGGCGATGCATTCACATTCACATCTACCACTTCAGAATGCGAAGAAGTTCGCCTGGCTTTCCATTGCCGCAGCGATAGTCACGATTACGCTGAAGCTGCTGGCGTGGCAGTTTACGGGATCGGTTGGTTTGCTCTCCGATGCGCTCGAATCGGGCGTAAATCTGGTCGCGGCGATCGTCGCATTGATCGCCCTCACCGTTGCCGCTCGCGAACCGGACGAAGAACACGCTTACGGTCACGGCAAGGCTGAGTATTTCTCCAGTGGCGTCGAGGGGGGACTCATCATCCTCGCGGCGGTCGGCATCTTCATTTCCGCGATTCCACGTCTCATTCATCCGCAACCACTGGAACAGATCGGCATCGGTCTGGCTGTATCGGTGGTGGCATCCATCGTCAATGCATTAGTCGGATGGCGACTCCTGGCGGCGGCAAAGCAAACGCGGAGTATCGTGCTCAAGGCGGACGCCGAACACCTCTTCACCGATGTCTGGACAAGCATTGGCGTCATCATCGGTGTGCTGCTCGTCTCGCTCACTGGCTGGAATCGACTCGATGCCGTGATCGCGATCGCGATCGGGGTAAATATCTGCTTCACCGGCTATCGGCTGGTGAACGATTCGATCCACGGATTGCTGGATACCGCGATTCCGGCAGAGGACCTGGCAACCGTCGAGGCCGTCCTCAATCACTACTCGAGCGAATATGGCGTGGTGATGCACGCGCTGCGCTCGCGTGAATCGGGCACGCGCCGTTTCGTTAGCTTCCATGTGCTGGTGCCGGGCAAATGGTCGGTGCGACAAGGGCACGATCTGGTCGGCCGGATCGAGCACGATATCCGCGAAGCTCTGCCGGAAACGACCGTATTCACTCATCTGGAGCCGATCGAGGAACCGGAGAGCTGGAACGATACCGGGCTGGATGGTGTCGGCTAGCGCTCTCCTCACCCTACGCGCAGCACGGTCATTTCCGCTATTATCCGTGTACTGATCCGCTGGTTCAGAATCGCAATAACGCAGGAGACTCCAATGTCCCAGTCATCTCTTGGTGCGCTCTTCTCAGCGTACAAAAGCGGCGAAGTTAGCCGTCGTTCCTTCTTGCAGCGCGGTGCCGCGCTCGGTGTGAGTGCTGGCCTGTTGACCGCAATCGTCGCCAATACCGCTGTCGCGCAGGATGCCACACCGGCTTCCGAGGTACCAAGCGGCTTCCCCGATGCGGGTACCGACGGACAAACTCGTGGTGCAGGTGGTGACCTTAAGGTGCTCGCCGTTCAGGCAGCAAGTGGACTAAGCGTCCATAACGCGACCGGCGGCAAGGATATCTCCGCTGGCATGGTCATCTCGGAACCACTGCTGCAGTATGATGGCAATGGCGATCTCGTGCCGGTGCTCGTGACAGAAGTACCGAGCCTGGCCAACGGCCAGCTCGCCGAGGATCTTAGCTCTGTCACCTTCACGCTGTTGCCAGATGTCGTCTGGAGCGATGGCGAGCCCTTCACCGCCAATGACGTCAAGTTCACCTGGGAATGGAATATCGATCCTGCCAACCAGAGCATCGATGCCGTCAGCTGGGGCATTGTCAGCAATGTCGAGGTAGTTGATGACCTCACCGCAAAGGTGACCTTCGATCCACCCACTTATGGCTGGTTCCAGGCATTCGGCGGCAATATCGGCGCCATCTATCCCGCGCATGTTTGGGAGAACGCAGCGGATGCCGCCGAGGCAAATGCAGCGTTCCTGAATAATCCCATCGGCACCGGACCATTTGTGCTGAAGGAGTTCAAGCCGAACGAGGAAGTAATCTACTCGGCCAGCCCGACCTATCGTGAAGCGAACAAGCCCTATTTCGAAACGTTCACACTGAAGGGCGGTGGCGAAGCTGCCACGAGCGTGCAGGCAGTCACAGTCAATGGCGAGTGGGATATGGCCTTCTCGATCATGATTGATCCAGAGACGCTCTCCTCCATCATCGGCGATGCCGGCACCGTTCAGGGCGCGCTTGGCACTGGTGTAGAGAAGATTCAGATCAACTTCAGCGATCCGAATACGGAGGTCGATGGTCAGAAGAGCGAGGTCAACACCCCGCACCCCTTCCTCACCGATGATGCCGTGCGCAAGGCACTCTCTCTGGCCATCAATCGCGATCAGATCGCCGAAGAGCTGTATGGCTCACCGGCGACACCGAATATGCTGGTTGGTCTAAAGGCATTTGAATCGCCGAATACCAGCTATAGCTACGATCCGGAAGCAGCCAAGGCCGCGCTGGAAGAAGCGGGCTGGGTACTGGATGGCGCTGTGCGCGCCAAGGATGGCGTGAAGCTGGAGATGGTTTTCACCTCCACGGTGAATCAGCGACGCCAGCGCACCCAGGCAGTGGTAAAAGCGAATCTGGAAGCGGTCGGATTCAAGGTCGAGCTGAATCAGGTGGATGGCAGCATCTTCTTCGATGGCGATCCAGGAAATACCCAGAACTTCACCCACTTCCAGAGTGATATGCAGCTCTACACCGATGGTGCCACCAGCGCCTATCCGGTGAACTACATGAAGTACTGGTACGCTGGCCCAAATAACGAGAATGTGGCGCAGGCATCCAATCAGTGGACCGGCACAAACAAGACTCGCTGGGTCAATGCCGATTACGATGCGGCCTTTGATCAACTCGTAGCCCTGACCGAGCCGGACGAAGTCGCTGCCAAGTTCATCGAGCTGAACGATATGGTGGTGAACAACGTGGTGGAGATTCCGCTGGTGCAGACGTTTGCCGATCAGTATGCGATCAGCAATCGTATCCGCTCGGAGAATGTGGTCGTGAACCCCTTCGGCGATTTGTACTGGAATTTGGCGAACTGGAACACGGCGGAGTAATCCGCTGCGTCCGCAAGTGACACGTTAGAGGGGCGTCCGGGTATCCGGCGCCCCTCTATACTGATTCGAATATATCCTCATCACCCCTTGCGGAGTTCACCCATGGTCGCGACAATCGGATTCCAACTCTCGAGCATCACACCCTATCTCGCCACACCGGAAGATATCAGAACCTCGTTCGCCAGAATCGCGGAGACAGGTTATCGCTTCGTGCAACTTCAGGGTGTCCCATCAGAGATCCCGGATGATGTCATCGTTTCCGCATTGCGTGACGCTGGCCTTACCTGCGTTGCCACCCAGGAAGACTACCCACTTGGATTCGGCGCAGATCCGGACCGTGACATTCGACGGGCACTCGCATGTAACGCCCGCTATCTTACCTGCGCGCTCATCCCGCAGGAAGTCAATTCGGTTGCGACGCTCAACGATTTCGCGGAGACGCTTTCGGAAATCGCCGATCGGGTGAGTGAGGCTGGATTGATCTTCGCGTTTCACCCCATCTCACCAGACTACCGCCAAATGGAAGACCGTATGGTCTTCGAGCGACTGATGGACGCGCTGCCTGATCACGTGCAACTCACCTTCTGCATTGCGGCAGCCCACAGTGCCGGTGTTGATCCCGCGCTCGTCTTCGAGAAATACCGTGGCCGAATCGATCTGGTTCATTTCAAGGACGATGCACCTCAGTCAGATGGCACGCGTCATCTCATGCCGCTTGGGCAGGGCTCCCATGATTGGTCCGGGATTCTGCAACAGTGCGATACAAACAGTGTCAAATACGTATTCGCAGAGCAAGAACGCTGGCTATCGGATGCATTCGCGTGCGCATCCGATAGCTATGCCTATCTGACTTCCCTGCGGTAGAGCGGCCCATCTGTTCTAGATCTGCCGTACCGGCAACATCTCGATATAGCCTCGCCATCCCAGTGGTGCCAGCTGCATTCGAGGTGCCATCTCCGGTGCGTACTCGAATCCATACACCTTGGGATCGAACGATGAGATCCGTTCCATACACAACCCCACTGCGGTCTGGTAGTCGGCATCGTCGTATGGCTCGCCCTGGAAGACGACCAGTTTGCACGGTGGCAGATCAATCACATCCAAGCCATCCGGGATAGTACCTCTGTAATCAGCTGCGACTTCAACGCCATGAGCATATATACCCGTATCCTCTGGCCGCATATTCTCTGGTAACCATAGCCCTACCGGTTCGTAGAGCGCCTCCTTGATGCCGACCAAGATATCCCACGGCACCGAGTTGCCCTCATCTCCGCACCCGAACTCCTCGACATATTCGAAGTAGTCGCTTGCATGCCTGCTCCGTTTGAGAATCAGTTTTCGTGCTGGTCGCTCCACGATCTGGGTAAAGATCACTGCTGTCTGGTTCATAACTTGTCCCTTGTGTCTGGATTTCGTGCGGTCAAGATAACGATATGGAATCAACCAGCCATCTGGCTGTGGTCGAGAGGCGAACTGTTTTGGTGCGATACCGAAGCCATTAGCGAAAGCCCGGGTGAAGCCCTCATGACTATCGAAGACGAAGTCGAGCGCGATATCCAGCACTCGGCGATCGCTGGTTCGGAGTGCATGAGCGGCGGCCGTGAGCCGTTCCCGGCGGATATATTCGAATGGTGACAATCCCGTTTCGGCCTTGAACACCCTTGCCGCATGGTATTGGGAATATCCCGCCGCCATCGCCACATCCCGCGCGGTGATGTGTTCCTGCAAGTGGTCGCTGATATATGCCTTCATCCGGTTGACCGCCTCGACTTGCTCGTCACCCACCAAAACCTCACCTTCTCATTGCCAATCATAGGGAGACAAACCGACAAAATCTTGACCGAAACTGCGCTTTTCGTCCGAACCTGGACGGATTGAAGTCACAAAAAAAGCCCTGGCTCCAGACTGGAGCCAGGGCCTGAGCGTTCGAGATTAGGCGACGTCTTTCACGCCGCAGACAAGCGCGTTACCGTGTTCATCGGTCCAGCGCTCCAGTGCGGCAATATCGTCATCATCCAGTATGAATTTGGTGCCACAGCTCGGGCAGGTCACTTCGTGAACGCAATCGCCACGGGTCTCGCACCAGCTCAGCACACTCCCATAAGTCTGACACTCACCCTCACACAAATGTGCCAGTACCTCGGCTGCACCATCGCTCAGGTTAACAATCGTGCCCTCATCAACTCGTTTGAAATCGGCCATGCCGCTATCCCTCCTTTCGAAGGTGCATAGAATCTGCCAGCGTCATTGCTCGTGAAGTGCATCGTTGCGTCCCCGCATGGTAGGGAAATCACCGCGAAAATGCAACACATTCGACTGCATGCAGATTGTGATAATCCTCACAGTTTGGCAACATTGCCCAATTCACTCTGGCAAAAGGCACAATGGAACCATGCAAGCATCATCCTGACGAGTTATCCGCTAATCTATACGGCAATATATCTTTGGACCATGTAGTAGGGAGTTCCATGACCAACCGATACGAAGAGACGCGCCAACAACTTCGCCGCGCACTGGAAGCCGAAACCGGCAGTTACGGTCGGCGCGAGGTTGAGCTTTACGTCCGTACCTATATGACGCTGCTGGAAAGCTCCAGCCCGATCGCGCTGCGCAGCCTGGAACCAGCACATCTCACCGCCGGAGCATCACTGCATGCCGGGGCCGAAGAGCGTAATCCGGATCTCAACGCCTTCCTTTATAGCGCCAATCGTCTGCCCGCCGGCATCGTGCACGTGCATCACGTCATTCTGGGGCAATCGCCACGCAACTTCGTCGATGGTGGCTATGCCCACGTGCAGGAATGGGAATCGGTCAGTTCGCCAGGTCGGCGTCGCCGCTGGTACTGGGATGGCGGCGAGATGTTGGCCGCATTCATTGCCTCCTCCAGCGATCTCGATGATCTCATCCCCTGCCTGGTCGCCTACCAGATCGAGTGGAACAAAATGAGTCGGCTCCTGCGCGACGATCGCGAGGTTCACGCCGCTTTCACCGCCACCACTGGCAATGTGGCGGATCCCGAGCTGGAACGCTCGGTCCGTAAATCACTCCTTCTCAACAAGAAGGACTGGCAGCGACTCCAGGATGTGTGGGGACCACTATTCTGGGAAAATCTGCGCCTGGTTGCGGCCGACCGCAAGCGCATGGATGTGCAGATGTTCGGCGGGAGCTATCTCGGGTATGCCCGCAGCACTCGCTCCTGGTGGCGCCCGGTAACGGAAGCAGTGGGGTTGGAGGAGTTACGGGATCGCCCCATCTACTTCATTAGTTCCAACACCCACAGCTTTGTGAATGTGCTCAGCGGTGTCGCTATCCGGCGCAAGGATGCGCTGATGCAGTTCATCGACGATACCCGCCATCCCGAGCTCTACCAGGAACTCAACTGGTGGCGCGAAGGGCGGAGCCGATCTTCGCTGGAAAATCTGCTCTATTTCGCTGCTCGCCCCTACTTCCATGGACCCGAGCGCGAAGCCGAGCGGCAGTTACGCTGGCAGGAAGAGGAAGCGGTTGGGATCCGTCATATCGAAGCAAAGAACGCAGTCGATGTGGGCGTGCAGATTATCGATCTCGCCCGACTCGATCCCTCGCAGTTCGATCCGCGATTGAACCCGGCCGATGTGGTTGGCACCGATGCGCTGATCGTGAATATCAATTATCCGCTCGGGAAAGCCGCCTACCATATCCTTAATCAGGTAGGGATCTCGGTCGACTATCTGCAGGGTGTCTACATTCTCGGCAAGGCAGCGACGCTGAATGGTCGCATTGGTGACATCATGATGAGCAACGTGGTTTACGACGAGCACAGCGGCAATACCTACTGGTTCGATAACTGCTTCGGCTCCGACGATGTCGCACCCTATCTCCGCTTTGGTGCGGCCCTGGACAACCAGAAGGCCGTGACCGTGAAGGGAACGTTCCTGCAGAATCAAGGGTATCTCGATTTCTTCTATCGGGAGAATTACACCGTGGTCGAGATGGAGGCCGGGCCGTACCTGAGCTCGCTCTACGAGGATGCAATGCTGGAGCGTCACCCACAGGATATGGCGATCAATCTGGGGCAGATGCAAAGCCATATCGATCTCGGCATTATCCATTACGCATCAGACACACCGTACACCCGGGCGCACACCCTCGGTGCTCGCGGACTTAGCTTCTACGGCATGGATAGCACTTATGCCAGCACCATCGCGATTCTGCAGCGCGTTTTCGCGCAAGAGTCGAAGCGGCTCGGACACACGCAATGACCCGAATTCTGACCGGCTATGTAGCATTGGTAAAAGTGCGCTTCAGCGAATGCGATCCGCTGGGCCATGTGAATAATGCGGTTTATCTGAACTATCTGGAGCAGGCGGCTATCGACCATGCCTCTGCGCTCGGGTGGAGCAGCAAGGAGCTCACGGCTGAGGCTGGAGCCGTGTTTGTGGCACGCAAGCACGAAATCACCTATCGACAACCTGCCTATGAGGGCGATACCCTCCTCGTTTGCACCTGGCCGACCGAAATGCGCGGCGCCCGCGGGATGCGCAGCTATACGATTAGTCGCTTTACAGGTGATGTATCCGGCTGGGTCGATCGGGTCGTGCCGTTCGAGGACATGCCAGAGATTGCGACCGGTGATCTGCTCGTGACCGCCAACACCGAGTGGGCGTTCATGAATGTGACGAGCGGTCGTCCGGCCCGGATCCCGGAGATTGTGGCCAAGGATTTTGTCGAGGGGTGATCACTACCCTACGCCCTCGCTTTACGCGCGGGTCAGCAAGTCGGGGCCATGGCCCAACCTCTCAGGCCCCCTGGTACCATCGGTCCCCGTGCTCCGATTTCAGGTGGCTTCCGCTGACGTACGCCCGCAGTTTAGCTGCGGGTCAGCAAGTCGGGGCCATAACCCAACCTCTCAAGCCCCCTGGTACCATCGGTCCCCGTGCTCCGATTTCAGGTGGCTTCCGCTGACGTACGCCCGCAGTTTAGCTGCGGGTTAGCAAGTCGGAGCCATAGCCCAACTCCTCCGGCCATCCCTAGTACCACCGATCCTCATTCCCCCATTTAAGCGGGTTCTCAAAGATATATCGTCGCACAGCATCAAGATGACGGTCATCACGCACAACTTCATCGTGATATCCCTTATGCCAGAGAGTGCCACGTGTCTCCGCATCACCCTGTAGTACACGATAGGCAGCTGCAGTTCGACCCTTGATATGGCGAACAACACTCGAAACGGAGGTATCGGCATTTTCTATCGACAGGTAAATCAGGAGATGCAGATGATTTGGCATGATGGCATACGCATCAACGACTAGATGATCAAAGGCACGGGCCAACGCAACGATTTCACTCTGAACAATCTGACCAATACGAGAAAGACGCATCTCCTCTCGTTCTATCGTGCCCAGCAGATCGGCACCATTGCTGGTACCAAAGGTCACAAAATAGTAGCCAGGTGCGGAGTAATCATGACCCTTAAGGCGATGACGTCGCGTTTGATTGGGATTTTGTTTGCGACGCACATGGCTCTCCTCAACTAACCATATCTGTGGCAAACGCATGCGAGCGCGTATCCGAAAGCATCGCAGAATCTCTGCCCGCGGAGGCTCTGCTCGACCCGCGCGTAAAGCGCGGGCGTACGTAATCACGGAGGAATCAGAATTGCAGGTCTGGTCGCCCAAGGCTGTTCATCCGCAAAATCTCTTCCCGCGGAGATCCTGCTCGACCCGCGCGTAAAGCGCGGGCGTACGGGGGGGCGGGAGGATACCTTTCAGGATCCTCCCCTACGACAATCCGGCACGAGATCGCGCAACAGATCAGTTCCGCTCAAACGTCGTGGTGAGTTCCTGCGTCTGGCCGGTTTCGGCAGCGCGATAGGCAGATTCCACAATGTCGATGACGTGGCGGGCGTGCTGCGCCGTGACCGGACTGTCCTTGTCGTCGCGAACCACCACGGAGCTACGTGCTAGACAGTGGATTCTGAGAAGTCAACGGATGGCATTCAGATTATCCCTCATCCCCAGGCAAACCGAAGCTATCAGAACCTGGCCAGAATTCCGGTAACCACGAAGAAGGTGGCGCAATCATCTCTCCACCTTCTCCCCTGGCCGGAACGGGTAATCGGCAATCCTTCAAAATGACCGGATCCAAAACCCAGGCAGCATTGGCCGCGTTAGCCAAGGTTGGATCCAAGCGAGAATGAGGGCTGATTACAGAAACACGAATGCGCTTCTTGGCTGATAGGATGGGTGCTATCAGGTCAGTATCGTTCGACACCACTATCGCGTGGTCAATACCACCCGTAAACGAGTCTTCGACAAGACGCGTTGCAAGGTTTACGTCCGAACCCTTCTCTTCGTATCGGACTACCTTTACCACTCGGCCAGCTTCCAATCCAAGAGACTCCGGGCGAGGAAAGACCAATTCACCATAGGTTGGGCGACGCTTGAATAGCCCAAAATGAAGTTCCACGCCCTGTACCCGGCGAAGAGCCCGAAAATAGGTCTCCTGACGTAGACTCTGACCATCGTCGTCTTCGCGTCGTTCGATGGTAGCGGTGAAGTAGTGGATTTTGTGAACGATATCACCGGAATCAACCAGGTGATTCGCTAACGAACGCCAGTCTAACCATTTGTCAGCCGGAACGGCGATGGGTGGCTTGCGACGAAAAACACCGTAGTAGAAGTTAAATCCATCCACGTAAAACGACGTCTTCAACGCCTGGCTCCAAATCAGAAAATACAAAGAGGACCACCCGCAGGTGGCCCTCTCCGGACGGTTACCCGCCCTCCCCGGCAGTCGATGCGACCGGAGGGATTACTGGAAGTATATCACGATCGTATGTGTCTGAATTTGACTATGAAAGTGAATCCATTCAGGAGATTTAGTGCGCTTATACGGGGCATACACGCAAGCGCCAAGGTGTAAATGGGCGACTCCCGCAGGAGCCGCCCACCGGGTGGTTACTCACCCTCCCCGGCAGACGATGCGACCGGGGGGATCAACCAAAGTATAGCGGGGTATCGACAATTCGAATCAGTTCCGCTCAAACGTCGTGGTGAGTTCCTGCGTCTGACCGGTTTCGGCGGCGCGGTAGGCGGATTCCACAATGTCGATGACGTGGCGGGCGTGCTGCGCCGTGACGGGGCTGGCCTTGTCGTCCCGAACCCAATCGATTAGCTGGGCGACATCCTCGAAGACGTGCGCCTCTTCCATACCAACATGGTCACCGACCACGTGCGGCAGGGTTGCCTGGGCACCGGCAACGCCACCACCATTGGCGTCGGAAATCGGTCGCTCAGGATACTCCAGCTCCTCACCATTCAGGTTGAAGCCCTCGATCTTGCCATCGGTACCAAAGTAGGTGCCCGTGAACCACCAGTTGGTGGAACCAGCCGCCGAGCCGAAGCCAACCGCGAACAAGCCATTGCCAAAATCCATGAGGATACCGGTGTTATCATCGGCCTCGGTCTTGACGGTCTTGTCGGCGAAGGTGCGCTCCGGCACAACAATGCCGCTGACAGCGCTCACGCGCTTGACCGGGCCAAGCACGGTGGTCATGCCATGGAAGGCGTAGACACTCATATCGTAGAGCGGACCGCCACCTGGCTTACGGAAATACCAGCTGGGATCGATGGCGGGCACACTGCCCTTGCCCCGACGTTCCGGCTCGTCCAGGTGATAGGTACCAAAACCGGCGCCAGCGATAGCCCAAACCGGGATACCGATCTTGCCCTCGGCAATAGCACGGCGTACGGCCTGCACCTGCGGTCGCAGGACCTCGCCCGGGCTGGCGACGATCTTGAGCCCCTTCTTCTCGGCCAGAGCAATCAACTCATCGGCCTCGGCGACGGTGGTCGTCATCGTCTTGTTGAAGTGGATGTGCTTGCCGGCTTCCAGCGCCATCATGCCCTGCTCATAATGCAGACCGATGGGCGAGCAGATGGAAACGGCGTCGACATCGCCCTTCTCCAGCAAATCCTCGTAGCTCTCGCTGCTGAAAGCCATCTCATACTGCTCAGCAGCAGCGGCGGCGCGACCCGGAACGGGATCACACACAGCCTGCAGCTTCACCTTGTCCCTCATATCGTCCACGGCCAAATGCGGCATAATGCCGCGCTGGGCAATGGTACCCGCACCCACAATTCCCATTCGCACGATATCGCCCATGATCATTTGCCTCCCTTGGCAGACTTCTCCAAAACTCTGTTGATTGTAGTAGGAATCCAGCTTCCCGAAAGGCCCCACAACCATGAGATCGCACGCAATAGCATTGGTTCAACAGAAGCAGGCTAGTCGGCAGGAGCTGTCAGTAATCTGGCCTGCGCCAGGGCATCGTCCAATTCGTCGACAAGCCAAACACCCTGATAATCGGTGATCTCGGCCCGACGGAGTTTGGTAGCCACGCGCTGATTCGCCTCGCACATCACCACGGCTACATTGTTACTGCGGAGACCGGTAATCATCGTTTCCAGCGCCTGAATACCAGTGATATCCATAAAGGGAACACGCAGCAATCGCACGATCAGTACCTTCGGTTCAGTGTGCGAATGGGCGAGCGCCTGCTCGAAACTATCGACCGCCGCGAAGAAGAATGGTCCCTCAATGGCGAAGATGGCGACATCGTCCGGCGCGATCCCCTCGGTAGTAACCGGTGCAGCGGTAACCTCCACCGCTGCCGACATGCGTCGCAGGAAGTGAAGGGTCGCCAGCAGCACTCCGACATTCACCGCAATCACGAGATCGGTCGCGATCGTCAATACGAAGGTAGTGATGAGAATGGCGACATCGGCCATCGGCGCGCGCCGCACCATACGTACGAAGTGGCGGATATCGGCCATATTCCAGGAAACAACGAAGAGGATGGCCGCCAGTGCTGCGAGCGGTACAGCGCCCGCCAATGGCGCAAAGATGAGCACGATCAGTACGAGCGTGATCGCGCTGGTGATGCCGGCCACCGGTGTGCGACCACCATTACGGATGCTGGTCGCGGTGCGGGCGATAGCACCGGTAGCTGCGATGCCGCCGAAAAAGGGCACCACGACATTCGCCACACCCTGACCGATCAACTCCTGATTGCTATCGTGGCGCGTGCCGATCATGCCGTCGGCCACGACTGCGCTGAGCAAGCTCTCGATCGCGCAAAGCATGGCGATAGTGAAGGCGGGTCCAAGCAGATCGATTGCCGTACCCACCGAAAACGCTGGCGGCGAAAGCGAGGGCATACTCGCTGAAATGCCACCGAACTTGCTATCGATTGTGGCGACGCCATCAAACTGAAAAACTGCCTGGATAAGCGTCACCACCACCATCGCGACTAATGGTGATGGCACCCGCGTAAGGTAGGGGATACGCGCCGAGAAGATGGCGATAAATAGCCCAAGAATGGCGAGCAAGGTAGTAGCCACATGCAGATGCGCTAACTCCCGCAAGAGTTCCGGCACCTTTTCATAGAGATGCTCGCCTTCGGCAGGGGCAATGCCGAAGAAATCCGGCCACTGACCGACCCAGATAACCACACCGATACCGGCGGTGAAGCCCGCGATCACCGGCGCGGGAATGAAGCGGATGACTGCACCCATGCGCAAAAATCCCATCGCGATGAGGATCACGCCAGCCATAACGGTAGCGAGCTGGAGACCAGCAAATCCATGCTGCTGCAGGATACCAAGCAGGATGACGACGAATGCGCCGGTCGGCCCCGCAATCTGCACGCGGCTGCCACCAAGCAGCGTCACGATCATGCCAGCGATGATGGCGGTGGTCAGTCCCTGATCGGGCGAGACGCCGGAAGCGATGGCAAAGGCCATGCTGAGGGGCAAGCTCACCACACCCACAATGATGCCGGCGATGATATTTGGAACGAGATTCCCGCGCGTCAGGATACCGGCCTTCCGTGCCTCCAGGAGAGCGATCATCTGCTGTCAGGGTCCTTCCTCGGTTCACCACGTTTACAGCTACAATCGCGCTGCTTCATGCGTGATTGTATGACCTATGCGTCGGTGCACAACAGGTCTACGGCACCTTTTCAGGATTTTGAGAAACAAATGGGCGTTTTGATCGGGATGTGACGGCAATCCCCGGGTCACACTGGTTCACCGCGTTCCCAATTGCTTGTGTATCATCACTCCGGAGTGGAATCTGCGACGACGAAGGGAATGGTCATCCTCATGCAAAGAATCATCGAACTGGAAGGTGCCTACAATCTCCGTGACCTTGGCGGCCTGGAGACTGCAGACGGCTATGAGGTGCGGTTCGGCAAGCTCTTCCGCTCTGATTCGCTTCATAAGTTGACGAATGCGGATATGACGGTCATGCAGGGATATGGCATCAATACGGTGCTTGATCTGCGCCTGAACCAGGAGATCGCCACGACTGGTGTCGCCCGTCTGGTGGAGCATGGTGCCCGTCACGTCCAGATTTCGCTCATGACCAACGAACCTGTCGCACCGTTGGCTTCGCACCCCACCAGAACACTGGGCGAGCTCTATACCTGGATGGTGCGGGAAAGTCCCGATCGATTCGTCGAAGCCATTACCTTGCTGGGCGACATCGACCACATGCCAGCCGTCTTTCACTGTGCCGTCGGGAAGGATCGCACGGGTATCACCGCCGCCCTCATTTACTCGATCCTCGGTGTGGATCGCGAAGAAATCATCCGTGATTACGTAATTACAGAACAAGCCATGCTGCGCGTGATGGATACACTGAGCCAATCCGAAGTGGAGCGCGAAGGCAAAACGCTCGTCCACCATAGCTACGTCCACGCGGAGGATGAAACAATCCGTACGTTCCTGGGTTGGCTGGATGAGGAATTTGGCTCGCCAGTGGAGTGGTTGGTGACATCGGGTCTGCAACCACGCGTGATTGATGATCTGCGACGAGAGATGTTGGTGTAGACCCAGACACGTTGGTCCAAAGGGTGGTTGCATTCCAGGCTACCGGTTGTTCCGCTGATTCCTCCCCCTCGCGTTGCTCAGGGTTCGGAATGACGGAGATTCGTCGCATATAGAATGCGGCGCCACCACCGCTAGGCACTATGCCTCCGCAATCGGCACCGGATTCCGATTCTCGTCCAGCGCGACCATAGTGATGCGACCTTCGGTCACAGCCACTTCCTCGCCACCCCTGGCACGTTCAGCATGGGCCTGGATATGAATGGTGATGCTGGTGCGACCGATCCGCTCCACTGTGGCATAGCAGAGCAAACAATCACCGACATAGACGGGCTTATGAAAGACCACGCTATCCATCGCGACGGTTACCAGCCGATGCGGTGTGAGCTTGCGGGCGACTACCCAGGCAGCCAAATCCATCTGACTCAGCAGCCAGCCGCCAAAGATATCACCGGAACTGTTGGTATCGGCGGGCATCGCCACCACGCGAATGACAAGGTCAGATTGATTCGGCATAGAGTCCTCCTCAGGTCAATGCTGCTCCAGGTATCGCATCAGGGAGCCATTATTGAGAATGGCCAGAATATCCTCACCATACTCATCGTCATCGGGCGGGATCATGGCGAGTGTACCGAAGAGCATGCGTTCGGCAGCGGCTAGCGTTGATTCCGGCGTCCGGGAATCCACATACCCCATGCATGTCAGCCAGTCGTCAGCAAACCCCTCCGGTACATGTTGCAGTGCCAGCACACCCGCTATCGCCTTGCGGGAGTTCGCGACCGGCGGCACATCGTTCAAGGGCACCAGCAGCGTGGGAATCAACCTGCCCAACTTCTCCGCATTGCGATAAAGTCCCGGACGATCATCCTTCGTGAGGGCGCTGCGCATCTTGCCCAACGCCTCAACCGCATCCTCAACTTCGGGTTCCGCCGCCGGATGGAGTTTGGCGGGACGATCGAGCAGCTCGCGAACATCATCCGATGCCGCCCACAGGAGCTGTGTCGTCTCTGCGGTCGGCAACCCCAGACTCCACGAACTTGGTTCATCGGCATCCGCCAGCCAATTCTCCAGTGTTTCGACGGCCACGGAGACGTGCACCAGTCGCTCACCATTAGGCACCAGCCAGGTACGATAGATCTCGGTAGCTGGCGTGCTCACCAGCAGATCGAAATCGACATCGCTCCAGCTATGCGCCTCGCCACGAGCCATGCTCCCCTTCAACAGCACCGCGACTGCATCCACGTATTCGGCACGCAATCGCGTCACGAGTTCATCAATCACTATCGTTCTCCCGAAATAAGGACATCTTCCGTCGCAACCTCATGGCAAGATTGTCACCGGAAGGAGCAGCCTATGCCACCACGGGTAGTGACGCTACGGGAACTGAATCACACGCATTTGCATCGCCAACACCTGTTGGCGAGATCGTCTATGAGTGTTGGGGATATGTTGTCTAGCCTCGTCGGCTTGCAGGCGCAGGAGGTGAAAGACCCCTATCTAGCGCTCTGGAGTCGGCTGGAGCACTTCACTCACGATGATCTCGGGAATATGCTGGTGGATCGCGCCGCCGTACGAGGCACCCTCATGCGCGGCACGGTTCATCTGGTGACTGCCGAAGACTATCCATTCCTCTTCCAAAGCACCTACTCCCTGCATTTGCGCGGGATAAACTCGACGGCCAGTGCCCATTGGATGCCACGCGAACATCATGCCGCGATCACTGCCAAATCGCATGAGTTGCTGTCGGATCAATCCCTCACTTCGCTCCAGATCGGCGAAGCACTGCACGTGGATTGGCCGGATTTCGCACCGTCGTCGCTCGCGAGAGTCGTGCGCTTCCTGCTGCCGCTGGTGCAAACACCGCCCCGGGGTGTCTGGGGCACGAAAATCAGCAGTCGACCTGCCTGGACATTGCCGGATCAATGGCTGGGCATTGACATGCCCAGGGAGCAAATCGCCGCGCATGAGATGATCCGTCGTTATCTCCGGGCATTCGGACCTGCCAGTCCGGCAGATGTGATCGCCTGGAGCGGTATTACGAACCTCAAGTCACCGCTGGCGGAAATGACCGATGAACTGATCACCTATCTGAACGAAGACGGTGAGATTCTCTACGATCTGATGGGACTGGAGATCCTCCCCGGAGACATACCGGCGCCTGTTCGCTTCCTGCCAAGTTTCGATAATGCATTGCTCGGGTTCAAGGATCGACGTCGCATCATCTCGGACGAAGCCCGCGCGATTATCGGCACACCGAATGGTCTCTTTGCCAGCACCTTCCTGGTCGATGGCTTTGTCGGCGGTGTCTGGCGGGTGATGGATGGCGCACTGGAACTTGCTTCGTTCCAGCCGCTCCTTAAGAAACACCAACGAGAGGTTGAACGGGAAGCGAAAAGGATGGCGCGATTCTGGACCGGTGAGAAGCTACCAGTACGGTGGATGGATCTCTGGAAACTACCCGGCAAAAACTAACGGCAACATGCCCCGGATGCCAGGCTCCGCAAGAAAGAGCGATCCGGCTTCCGGTTGTTCGTTATCCGGGATTCCTTCGCGGCTGGTGGTGATAAAGAGTTGATCAAGATTCTCGCCACCAAAGGTGCAGGCGGTCACCTTACGCACCGGTAACTCGATCACCGCACTGAGCACACCACTGGCATCGTACCGACGCACCGCCCCACCGTTGCTGAATCCGGTCCAGACACCGCCCTCGGCATCGACCGTCAGTCCATCGGGCCGGAGTTGCTCCTCCCACAGATCCACAAAAACGCGTCGATTATGAAGCGCGTCCTCGGGGCTCCAATCGAAGATGCTGATGGTATAGGTCTCGGTATCGTTGTAGTAGGCAGTGGTACCATCGGCGCTCCAACAGAGACCGTTGCTGATCGTAAGGTCGGAGATCATCTTGCTCGTGGTGCCATCGGGCATCAGTCGCCACAGGCTGGCGGCGCCTTCGGTACGATCATAGGCCATACTGCCGCACCAGAAGTTGCCCTCAGGATCACAGGCACCCTCATTCATACGAAGATCGCCGGGGAGCCACAGTGGCGGCAAGAGCGAGCATTTGCCCTCATCATTAGCCAATGCAAACCCGGTCTCCACACCAAGCACCATTCCACCCTGCGACCGCGGACGAATCGCCGCTACCACCGGACTACCGCTATGCCAACGGGTAACCTCGCCAGATGGGGCCAGCGAGAGCACATCGCCAGCGAGCATATCCACCCATTTCAAGCCACCCCAGCCGGGCCACCAGACCGGTCCCTCGCCGTGATAGGCCACTGCATCGGTTATTCGTTCGGCTTTCACATGAACCCCACTTTCGCCATCGCACGATACCACTCTGGCAATGATGCGCTAATCGCGCTCACACCGCGACTTTTCTGGCGCTGCATCGTTCTATGTGACCATGGAGAGATGATGACGTGGAAGGGCGCATGTGCACGAACCAAACCAGCCACCACCAACACAGGAACCTGGGCGAGTAATGGACCTGTTAGAAGAGGTCTTCGCGCGCCATCGCCAGGATCTCTTCCATTTCTGCTATCGGCGGCTCGGGTCGATTGAAGCCGCACAGGACGCCTGTGGCCGTATCGTTCTCAAGGCGATAAACAATATCGACTCCTTCGAGCCGCATCCCGATCGTCCGGGTGAAACGATGCGCGCCTGGCTCTTCCGCATCGCGCGTAACGATCTCATCGACTCCCGTCGTGCGTGGCGACCAATCCGATCTCTCGACGTATCCGAGCCGGGATTCGTCGAACCCACTGATCCACGACCGGGTCCGGAAACCACCGCTCTCCAGCGCGAAGCGGCCCACGAACTCCAGGCAGTGTTGCAGCAACTACCAGAGACCCAACGCAACATTATCGAACTCCGGTTGGCGGGACTCCGCGGCGATGAGATTGCATCGACCCTGGGGCTCACACTCTCGGCCGTGAAATCCGCTCAGTACCGCGCGTATGCCCGCCTCCGCGATCTCCTCAGTAACCACGAATCGAGGTAGCCATGAATCAGATTCCTTTCCCCGATCCACACGATGCTGATGCGCTCAATGATTGGCTGGATGCCTATTCTGCCGGCGAGCAGGTACTGCCAACCAGCGATATGCAAACAGCAGCCCTCCAACTTCTGGCACTAGCAGAGAGAGCAAATCCGGTAATGACCAATGGAGAGATTGCGATGACCACACAGAGTACATCAGCGATGAACCCTCCCATTTCGAATCACACCCACACGGCGAATGCACCCAGATCCGGCGCAAACCGCTGGCATACGTGGTTGAGTGCGGCACTGGTCGCAACCATGTTGCTATCGCTGGTGGGGTATGCCTGGCTCAGTGGACCCGGCGGTAACGGCGGATGGGATGACAAGAATATCGCATATGCACCGCAGGTGGCCTCGCCGATGGTTGGCAACGTCCTCGATCCGTCTACATCGCCATGGATCGCCGATTTCGATCCGGCGGATTGCACGCAGTCTTCCGGCCTAAGGCAGGTCACCATCGACTACGCATCCATGCCCAAATCTGATCCTCAGAGCTATCTTGTGGAAGGTCTGGCGACTATCGATGAGGCCCAGGAGGTGGTGGATCAATATCGTGCGATGCGTGGTTGTACAAATCTCAGCGATGCGTGGGCATACTGGACCGAAGCCCGTATCAACGAATATCAGCGAACCATTACCGACGCGACCAAAGTCGAACTTGCGGATTTGCAGCGTTATTTTGCGGGGGTCTATCCCCAGCAGTTCATGGCTGTTGCCAGCAGTATCAACGTGAGCGATGAGGTCAAAGCTGAGTGGTCTGCGCGGGCAGAGGCGGATCTGGTGGGACAACCCATCCCGCTCGAGGCCAAACTCAATCCGGACTATGCAGTGATGCTGGCTGACGGACGTATCGCCTTCCCGGCAACAGTCATGTACTCAGCAAGTGATCCTGCCATTCTCCAAACCGGCTTACCCGTAGAGTACCCACCCAGCACCGTCGTCATGATTTTTGAACTCACCGAGGGCAACTGGAAATACGATGACAGCCTTGCACTCTGCCTGGCGAATTGCTCCGGTGGCATCGGCAATCCACTCGACCCGAATGTAGACACGTGGGCTGTATCAATGAGCGATCAGGTATGCGAACGGCAACCGATGTCTCCCGATCTCGACTATGGTCTCCAGGAAACAGTGCCAGAGTATGCGGACCGGGAATACAAGCCAGTAGGACCCCCCACGGCGGACATCGCCACCATAGCATCGCAGACAGCGACCTCCTGGTATGCCTGTCTGGACCATGAGGCCGCTGCATCCACGATCACCACCTACATGACACCGCTAGGGGAAATGAACATGATGCTTCTTGAACAGGGCAGTTTCAGCGATCCATTTGCAGTAGCACCATATCTGCGTCAACGCGAGACGGAGTCGGCAGAGTTATTGATGGCGCTACCCACGTTGTCACAAGTGGCGGTGATCGACGCTCCGATCAATTATCGGATCAATGGCATGACCTGGACTCCGATGATAAGTGGAGCTACCGAAAACACCAACCACTGGAGAATGATGGAGAGCCACCTCGCACCACAGACCGCGATGACATTGAGCGACGGTCGCATCTTCGTCGCCAACATTCCGGTCGTCTCTCTCTACGACCGTGGAGCGATCACCTATGAGGGAAGTCCATCAACGCTGCAAACATTGGTCGTGGTTATGCAACAGCATGATGGTTTCTGGTTGGTTGATGAGGTATGGATTGCGGCAGGAAGAACCACTTTCGTTCTCTCCCTTGGCCACGATTCGTGGTGGTGGGATCCGGCCTTTGACGCAACACCTGTGGCGACACCGGCGGAGTAATCAGAGACAAAATCACCAAAAGGAATCCCCGACGGCTCGAGCCGTCGGGGATTCCTGCATCTCTTGTTCGATGTAGATACGATACTACCGCTCTTCGATCGGCACGAACTTCTTGTCCGGCACGGGTCCGACGTAGTGGCTGGCGGGACGGATGAGACGATTCACCTGTACCTGCTCCAGCACATGCGCGCTCCAACCCACACTGCGGCTGACGGCAAAGGCGACCGGGAAGAAATCTCCCGGCAATCCGACCGCACCCAGCACCGCGGCGCTATAGAACTCGACGTTGGTGTAGAGCTTGCGACCCGGTTTCCGCTCGTTCAGCATCGCCAGCGCCTTGTCCTCGGTCTCCTTACTGAGCATGAAGAACTCCGGTGTGCTCGCCTGCTTGGCCATGCCACGCAGTACTTCCGCTCGCGGATCCTCAGCCTTGTAAACACGGTGACCAAAGCCCATTAACCGCTGGCCCTTGTCCAGAGCATCGGTAAGCCAGCTCTCCACGTTATCGAGACTACCGATTTCGTTCAGCATCTCCATCACCTTGGCGGGTGCGCCACCGTGGGCGGGTCCCTTCAGGGCACCGATAGCACCGACGAGGCAGCTGCAGATATCGGAGTTGGTGCTGGCGATAACGCGGGCGGTGAAGGTGGAGGCATTGAGCCCGTGGTCAGCCAGGAGCACCAGGTAGCCATCGAGACCGCGCCATTCGCCCTCGGTCGGTTCCTCGCCATGCATCATGTAAAGGAAGTTCTGGGCGGTGTTGAGATCGGCACGACCCTGGACGGGCTCGAGTCCCTGCCGCAGACGATAGAAGGCCGCGGCGATCGCCGGGAAGCGAGCGGCAAGCTCAACTGCCTCCTCGAACGTCGGTGTGCCCTCGAAGCGGGTACCACTCTGGGCACCAAGCAGCGAGACACCGGTGCGGAGCGCATCCATCGGATTCGCATCCTTGCTCACCTGACGAAGCCCCTCAATGACCGCCTGCGGTAGCTCCCGGTTCGCTCCGAGCAGCGCATTCAGCTCATCGAGTTCCTCACGATTCGGCAGGTGTCCCTTCCATAACAGATATGCGACTTCCTCAAATGATGCGTGGCCAGCAAGCTCGTAAATATCGTAGCCACAGTAAACCAGCTTGCCATCGGACCCAAATACGTGACTCAACTCTGTATTGGCGGCAATCACACTATCCAGGCCATTCACCATGATGCCTGTATTCGTAAAGTCGGACATCCTGTTCCTCCGGTTCTGCCAACCGTCTGATTTCGGATACTCGGGAGAGGCCCGTGGGGCACCCGCCACTCATCCAATCTGATCGTTCACGGGTTCATCGTATCACTCTTTGCCCAATCGTGGCCCAGAAATTCGGGTCGGCGTTGCGCGTTTGTAACAAATTCCGGTTCATCTGTATGCGGTCGACAATATGCGTCGATCAGGCGCCCACAGGGGATCGCAACTTCCACGATCGCACGTGCTCCCAGGTGAGATCGTGCCACCACTCAGCATTCCAGTCGGCGCTGTGGAAGCGGAAGAGGGTAACCGTATCGGCCATGAAGTGCGAGGCGTAGTCCATCGGGATCGCACGCAGGAAGTCTTCAACCTCTTCCCGCAAATCCTTCCTGGTATTGAGATCGTGCGAGGCGAGCGAGAAATGCGCGTGAAAAGTGGCGGGATCGAGCGGCTTCGTCCAGTCGTCCGGTTCGTAGGCGGTGATAGGCGCGATTGCAGTGGCGATATCGGTGGCCAATTGGACCAATGGCTCGTTCTTCTCGCCTGATTCCAGCTTGTCGATATCGTAGATAATCGTCACCCGCATGCGCGCAATACCGGCGTTGTAAACCGGAAAGGCAGATGTTGTGCTCAGCAATGGATCGAGCGCACCGATGAAATCATCCGCCGAGGCATTACTCGGTACCGCACCCACCAGCGTCGCGTGCGGGGCGAAGGCCGCCGCCGAGACGATACCGAACTGCCGCTTGCACAACTCGGTAAGATCGGCGATTGCCTTGCAGGTAACAGGGTCGGGACGGAGATAGACACCCCAGGTATATTCGGTCACGGATCACTCCTCGAAAGCGTATTCTTCTGCGATCATCCTGCTGGTAGTTGCTCACCATGGCAAGTACCATCGTGCGAAGGAGAATCGAGAGCATGAGTCACGAGAGCTTGCGCGACTTTCATCACAATCAGAGCGTATGGCTGGCGCGACTCGCCACCGGAAGCGGTGATCCTTCGGGGTATGATCCACGACTTCATCAGCATGCGGATGCCTCGGCGATTCGCACTGGCGAGAGCGGTGTGGTGATGCTGCCGTTCGAGAGGACCACTGGCGAATCTTTGGCTGCATTTCGGGCATTATCAGCCTGGCTTCGGCAGATTCCGATTGCGGACATGCTGGTTTGGAGCATGCAACGTGATGCCGAGATCGATCTCGAGTTGCTCGCGCAGGGTTTCCGCAGCGGCTTTGAGCCGTGGTGGATGACGCGCGATCTCTCCCGACCGATTGCTACACCCATGCATGAGATCTCGCTAATCACCAACGCTGATATCGAGCATCTTGCCGACAGCACCATTCCTTATATCGTGCAGGCACAGTTACCACTAATGCGGAATCTGGTGCGATCCACCAACCAGGTCATCTGGCTGGTGGCACGTTCCGGCAGAACCATCATCGGGCAGACGATCCTGAATATCACGGACGATCACGCCGGAATCTTTAATGTCGGGGTGGATGGCCGGTATCGCCGCCGTGGTATCGGTACATCGCTGACAAATGCCGCCCTTTTGCTGGCGCGCGATCTCGGTGTGCGCTCCGTCAATCTGAACAGCACCGGTATGGGCGAGCATATCTATCAGAAGAGCGGATTCCGTCGTATCGGCGAGGGTATGACCTGGAGCATCTCCGGCCGGAATGCACAGCAGCCGGTGTCTGTGGAGAACTATGAGTTGGCACGTGCCATCGGTGGAGGCGAAACTGCGGATGTGGAGTCCCTTCCCTTACCCGCGATATTCCCAAACGGGATGACGCCACAGGAACTGGCAGCGCACTTTCATCAACAGGAGATGCTCCAACACCTGATTACTCTGGGGCAGACACCCGAAATCATCAGTCTGTGGGATGCGGGTTTGCGCGAACAAGCCCTGGCGGCGGCGAGCAATCCGGCGGCGCGCGAACTGGTAACGGATACACGCCGAGCCCGTCCCCTCCACCTCGCCACGGAGCGTGGTGCGGGCACGTTGGTGCTGGCGCTGATCGCAGCCGGTGCGGATCTACACGCCCGCGATGGCGAATAC
The DNA here is from genome assembly GCA_020432165.1 of Thermomicrobiales bacterium. GTDB lineage: Bacteria > Chloroflexota > Chloroflexia > Thermomicrobiales > UBA6265 > UBA6265. The sequence goes on along the minus strand of JAGQGU010000006.1, from coordinate 20,816 downwards.
CGCTCTACCCCGCTCGATTGGGCGCATGCCTGCAATAAACCAACCATCGCCCGCATCATCCGCCAGGCTGGCGGGAGTTAGCATTTACCAAGATCCGGATTCCTCTTCGGGGCGGTACAATCGGTACAGCTATTCTGAGCCGTCGGGCTCCTCATTCAGGCATTTCTATGGACACATTTATCGTTATTCTCGTACTGATCGTTCTGCTCATCCTTCTCGGCGGTACCGCGTGGTTCTTCACACGGGAGGCCGGTGCTGGCTCCGGTATTGCCTGGCTCACCGGCAACCGGCAGGTACGATCTATTTTCCCGAACGCGCCCACATCCATGCCGTTTTCGTCACGAACAAGCGCGTTGATGGTGGACGATACCCAGCTGCATCAGCTCGCCAGCGAACTCCGGGAGGAGATCGAGCGCGCCGCTGCACTCAATGCCGAACTCGCGGCTCGACTCAGCGCCGTCGAATCCGATGTTGGTCAAACGCGACAACTCCCAGCCTTTGTGGATGAGCGTGTCAAAACAGCCGAGCAGGAGACGCAATCACGCATCGCGAAACTGCGTCGCGATCTCAACGCCAGCCGCAAGTCCGATTCGCCTTATAGCCAGCAGCGCAATGTGGCAGTGAGTGATCTCTACCAGAAGCTCGCGCTGATTGATGTCGCCCTGGGTGCGGTGGTCAACCCAATGCTACTGCCGGGTGAGCCGATTTCGGTGCCGGAAGCGCTCTACGATGCCACCATGCAGTGGGACAATTGGGGCGATGTCGCGGATCGCGCCTATGCCTTCGGCGAGTCGTTTAGCCAAAACCGCTATCTGCTGGAATCGGAGCTGGCAGATCGGATCGAACTCTTCATCGCCAATGTCCGCACCAGTCTCACCACCACCGTTTATCCGGTCGTGCAGGATGAGCATCGCACCCCGCAACAACGCCAGCAGATGCGCGCAGGTATCGTTTCGGTGGTAGAAGATATCGTGCCGTTGCGGCGCGAGTTCGAGCAAACCTGGCTGAGCGGCACGCTGCTCAACGGCTTCGACGATGAAAATTGATCGGCAGCCAACGCTCACTGGACTCGATGTGTTGGTGCGCGATGGTCATCCGCTGATCGATAGCCAGCGCATTGGGCTGGTCACAAACTACACCGCTGTTACCCGTGAGCTGGAGAGCATTATCGATGTGCTCCATGCCGATGAACGCTTCCACTTGGCCAGGCTCTTCGGACCCGAGCATGGTGTCCGTGGTGCTGCCCAGGCTGGCGACCATGTTGGTGACGAGATTGATGCTGCCACCGGTCTACCGGTTGTCAGCCTCTACGGCGAGCATCGCATGCCCACCCCTGAGCAACTCGGTGGTCTGGATGTGCTTGTCTACGACCTGCAAGACGCTGGTGCCCGTCACTATACCTATATCTCCACACTCGAGCATGTGATGAAGGCAGCCGCTCCGCTGGATATCCCGGTGGTCGTACTGGATCGCCCAAATCCAATCACCGGACTCAATGCCGAAGGCAAGGTACTGGAACCGGAGTTCATCAGTTTTGTTGGTATTCATCCGATGCCGACCCGTCATGGGCTGACAATCGGCGAGCTGGCCTTGATGATCGCATCCGATACGGGATTGCCAATGCCTACCGTCATTCGCTGTGAAGGATGGGATCGGGAGACGTGGTGGGACGATACAGGACTGCCCTTCGTCTACCCCAGTCCGAATCTGCCGAGTCTGGATTCGGTGCTGGCATACACCGCCACGTGCATCTTCGAGGCGACGAATCTCAGCGAAGGCCGGGGCACCACCAAACCCTTCGAGATGATTGGTGCGCCCTGGCTGGACGGAGCAGCGCTGGCGACCGAGTTGAATGCGCGCAAACTGCCGGGAGTGAAATTTCGCCCTGTCAGCTTTACGCCATGGTTCAGTAAACACACGGGGACAGTCTGCGGCGGTGTGCAGCTGCATGTGACCGATCGCGATGCCTTCCGGCCAGTCAGTACTGGGGTATATATGGTCCATGCTATCAGCCATCTCCCCAGTAATGAGTTTACCTGGCTGGATGGTCCAGCGCTGGGTATGAGTCATGCCCGCCTCTATGGCAGCGCCGAACTGCATAGTATGTTGGCTGATGGTGCTACCGCTGAAGAGATCATCGCCAGTTGGCAACCTGATCTTGATATCTGGATTGATCGTTCCAAAGAATTCTGGTTGTACGAATGAACACGCAGCTACCTCAAACCGATGCGGCGATTAAGAATGCTACCAGCAAGGACTGGGATGAATGGCGTGCCATTCTCGATGCTTGGGGAGCAGCGGAGCGCAATCACACCGAGATCGCCCGCTATGTTGCTACCGAACACAATGTGCCGGATTGGTGGGCACAAGGTGTCACGGTCGGTTATGAGCGCATGATTGGTCGGCGCGAAGCTGGTCAACGCAACGATGGATCGTACTCTGCCAGCGCCAGCAAGACCGTGAACGCACCGATCGCGACTGTGCATCAGGCGTTGGTGGACGATGTGGCCCGCAGCACATGGCTGGGGGCAGATGTGCTGCATCTGCGGACACAGACACCGAAATCCGCACGGTTCGATGAACCGGCATCGGGATTCATTGTCGCCTTCTTCCTCACCGCCAAGGGCGAGAAAACGGCCGTACAGGCACAAGCGGACAATATCCCCACCGCCGAGGTCAGCGCTGCCTGGAAAGAGGTGTGGAAGGAACGGCTGGCAGCGCTGGCGGCCTACATGGATGCCAATTGCACGGAGTGATGGGATTCTCATACGTGGCTCCGGGGTTGATCCCCGGAGTTCCATCCGGTACCCGCCACGCACCAGGCCACCAATCGTTCGGTTGAGCCCTCCCCTTCACTGCGCTCAGGGTTCGGGATGACGAGGCGTTCTATTGGGTCGGTACCGCGGTCGGATTGGGCTCAATGAGTTCGATCGCGGGGGCAACCGTGGGCGTGACAGTCGCCATGGCGTTATCGCCTCCTGTCGGAATCTTGGTCGGTGTCGGTGTTACCTGCGACTCCTGGTAAAGCGTCCATCCAGGATGCTGTTTCCACAACTCGGTGCATTCGGCATCAGTACCGAAACAAACGGGTAATGTCTCATCAATGACCCATTCACCGTCCTTAAGCGTCAGAATCCAGGCATTACCAGCCGGGATATTCTCCTGCTGCCACGGATATTCCTCACCCTGCACGATCATGCCAGAGAGCAGGACCGCTACACGTCCATCCTCCAGCTGCACGATCCAGTCTGGATTCAGCACAGTGTAGTTACCGGGATTGAGACCTTCGACTTCGGGATCACCCTGATCGTAGCGAAGAATGAAGGTATCGGCTGTGACACCGAGGTCATACGTGTAATAGGCGCTCAGTGCTTTCCCACGTGCGATGCGATCAGCCTCCATTTGTTGTGCTTCGTCGGACACCGAGAAGGTACGATCGCTCTCCTCAAAACGCAATCGATCCGACCAAAACGAATCTATGCTAATCGTGTTCATACACTCCCGTATTTCTCGAGCCGTGCGGGCGACTTGCGCCCGCGTTGTTTCATCCGGAGCAGAGAAAGGCTCATCAACACGAGCCGGCAGCGCCTCGTACTCCTCAGCACTCATGAAATCGGGAGTCCCAACTGCAGTCGCCTCGAGCGAACAGCTGGTGGAGGAGATCGGCTCCTGCCATGCGACTGGCGTGCCGAATTCCATCTCGGCCCACCAGGCATCACAGTCACCCAAACAGAGTTGGAGTGTCTCATCCACGTACCACTGACCATCGATCTCAATCATGAGGAAGACCGGCGGAACGTATGTTGGTTCGTTAGAGATGTCGTATGGGAACGTTTCGCCATAGCCAACCAGGCTAAGCATCACTGCCATACGTCCATCTGCCAACTCCACGACATTGCGGGGGTCATTGAGGTTATTGATCCCACCATCCACATAGGATTGCGCGGCGAGATCCGAATTCGGCTCATGGATCATCATTGTTTGCGGCGTCAATCCCAGCTCTGTCTCGTAGAACGCACTCAGTTCTTTCGCGGCTTCCAGGCGCTCGGGGGCACGTTCCGCCAACGCCATGCGTCCTGATGTCGTTCGCTTCTCGTACTCAAAACGTGGACTGGATATCTGCAGAGTCTGGTTCGGATAGACCGGAAGGCTACAGGCGTAGAATTGCCGAACCCGGTTCACGACCGCGTCCGCATCGCCAGCATCGGCCTGCCGGAATGGTCCATAGACCACCTCTTCCGAAACCGTCGCGTAATCCTCTTCTGTGTACCAGATAGAGGATGGGTTCACTGTGGCATTCACGGACTGCAACTCATCCACCGGGCACTCTGCAGCAGTAATTGGCAGCATCCAGGCCGGTACCTGCTCGCCAGCGAGTGGCGTCGCCTGCACCGTCGGGATGGCGCTGGCTACTCCAAAGAAACCATCGTTGTCGTTACCATCGGGCAGACTCCAGCGGAAGAGACCGGTCAACGCAATAATCGCGGCGGCGGCAACCGCCACATACGTGAACCAGCGTGGTTGTGATCTCGCCGTGGTCGTGGTTCCTGTAGTGAGGTTCGATACCGGGCCGGTCTTCAGACCCAGGTCTTCGGCCAGAGAAATTCTGGCGGTCGTGGACATTGTCATGGCGCGCTCCTCGTCGTAAAGCCCGGCGACAAATCTCGCCAGCTCGCTCGATTGAGCAGAACGATCACCCGTCACCAGCGCATCCAGCTCTGCATGAAAATCAGTCACGATGCACCTCCGGATCGTGGGCGGTCATTAACTCTCGTAGCCGCGTAAAGGCGCGCACCTGGGTCGCTTTCACCGCACCGTGTGTCATGCCCATTGCCGCGGCAATCTCCTTGCCAGTGAGCCCAGCCAGGCGTAGATTCACTACCTCTTGCTGTTGCTCGGTCAATTGGCCAAGTGCCTCACGCAACTCCGATTGCGTCTCGCGCTGCAGCGCGATCTGCTCGGGACCGGTGATGGTACTTGCCAGTCCATCTGGCAAGGTCTCGGTAGATTTGCGGGTGCGATAGCTATCGATCACCGCATTCCTCGCGATAGCGAAGAGCCAACTGCGAAACGAATCGCCACGAAAGCGACCGATACTGTTCAGCGCGCGCATGAACACCTCGGATGTTGTGTCCGCAGCCACTTCGACACTCCCGAGTCGGCGCAGGCAGTAGCCATACACCGCATCCACATACCGCTCATAGAGCGGTGCGAATGCCTCGCGATTGCGCTGTGCGGCGCGGATTTCTGCAGTTTCTGTGGCAGAGCGCTCTGTCACATACTCTCCTGTCCCGCTACGAATCCACCTTGCTTGTGTAGACGATGTACTGCGAAAAAGGATACGTCCGCTAAGATAGAGACAAGGTTGCTGATATCCCGAGGTGGATGATGAAGGATTCCCCCACACCTCGCGCCGGTGCGTTCGCCGGTATCGCTGCCATGCTTGGCGCATTGGTAGCGATGCAGTTCGTTGCCATGATGGCGGATACTCGCCAGTTCATCGATTCGTTGGCCGATGGCTTGTTGTTGGTCATGCCACTGGATTGGTTCAGCTGGCTGAAGACCACGCTTGGTGAGCAGTCCAAAACCTGGCTCTATGTGGGTCTCTCGCTCGGATTTCTGGCGGTGGGTGCCCTCTGCGGCTGGCTCACCGGGCGGGCGGGCAAGCTTTGGCGCGCCCGGCTCTTTCAGTGCGCAGGGACTATCTTCGCGACAGGGGTGGTGCTGCAGTATCTGATTGATGCCGAGCAGTTGGAGATGGATTTCAAGCCAATCATCCTCACGCTCGCGCTCGGCGCAATCACCTTTGCCATCATCCTTTGGCTGCAGCTACAGCCGCCAAAAATCGCGACGTATGAGGATACATCCCGCCGTCGCGCTATTGGCGTCATCGCAGGTAGCATCGGTGCCATCGTACTTGGTGGCAATATCCTCACGATCTGGAAACGCCAGGCGGATACGACCATCGAAGCTGCGGAATCCGATATCACCACCGCCATCACACCAAACGACGATTTTTACCGTGTCTCCAAGAATTTCAGCGATCCAGTTAATGATCGCGGTCTGGAGTGGCATATCGATCTCAACGGTCTTGTCTCCGCGGAACGCGCATGGACTTATGCTGATCTCAAAGGACTCGGTGATGAGTCCACGATTACGACCCAACTCTGCATCAGCAACACCGTCGGCGGGAACCTCATCGGCACAGCCGAGTGGACCGGTGTACCAATGGCCACGCTGCTCACCGCAGCCGGGGCCAGCGGCGATTATGTCCGCTTCCGCGGAGTCGATGGCTATGAGACAACGGTGCCGATGGATCGCTGCATACAACCGCAGGCCTGGATCGTGTGGGGCATGAATGGCGAAGCACTGCCAGACAATCATGGCGCTCCGGTCCGAGCGATTATTCCCGGTCTCTACGGCATGAAGAGTGTGAAGTGGCTCACCGAAATCCATCCAACCGATGACAACATCATGGGGTATTGGGAAAGTGTCGGCTGGACCAATGATGCCGTGGTTAAACCGATGAGTCGTATCGATTTCCCCCGCCGAACGAGTAGTCTGACAGAAGGACCGGTGCCGGTTCGAGGGGTCGCTTTCGGTGGCGATCACGCGATTGAGCGCGTGGAGATCAGCACCGATGGCGGAGACACCTGGAATGCCGCCACCATCACCGAACAACCGAATCCGGAGGGGATCGCCTGGAGTCTGTGGCATTACGAATGGCGGGCCGATGCCGGTACGCATCAGTTGATTGTGCGTATGGTCGATACCGACGGCGACGTACAGACCGACAAGTTGGCTTCGCCGCTGCCAGATGGTGCTAGTGGGTGGCATAAAGTGGAGGTTGTAGTGACTCGCGCCTGATGCGGCGGTGCTACACTCCCCAAAGGATAGAACCGTGTCCAACACACGGTATGTTTTGCTGCAAAGGTCACGCCTCCATGGTCACGCTGAAGAGATCACCCAAGCCCGTAGCATCGCAAGTTGAGAAGCTCGATTGGCCACAAAAGGCCGATTTCGAGACAGCCAGTGTATTGCAGGCAGAACTGGAAGCACGTATGCAAGGCGAAGTGCGTTTCGATCGCGTCAGCCGCATGCTCTACAGCACCGACGCCAGCAACTACCAGATCGATCCGATCGGGGTGGTGATTCCGCGCAATCAGGACGATGTCATTGGCGCGATCAGTTTGGCCGCGAGTCACGGTGTACCGATCCTGCCGCGCGGTGGCGGCAGTTCTCTGGCGGGGCAGGCGGTTGGTGCAGCCCTGGTGATCGATACCAGCAAGTATCTGAATCGCGTGATCTCGCTGAATGAGGAAGCAAGGCAAGTCACCGTCGAGGCCGGCGTCGTGCTCGACCAGTTGAACAAACAACTGAAGAAGCATGGGCTGATGTTCGGTCCCGATCCCAGCTCCAGTAATCGCGCCAGTATCGGTGGCGTGGTCGGCAATAATGCTGCCGGTGCGCACTCGATTCTCTATGGTATGACCGCGAACAATATCGCCTCCGTGCGAGTGCAATTGCCGAACGGTGAAACGGCCGATCTCACCAGCGGCACGATGGAGGAGCATCTCGCCCGGGCCCGGGCCAACGATGGCACCGGTAGACTCCTCAAACAACTCCTCGACTTCCGCACCGAGAATATTGACCTCATTCGCGAGAAGTTCCCACCGCACTGGCGTCGCGCCACTGGTTACAGCCTCAACGAATTCGTCGTCGATGATGACGCCTTCAACCCGGCGCGACTCCTTGCCTCCTCCGAAGGCACCTTGGCAACACTGCTGACCGTCACGCTCAATCTGGTCCCGACACCAAAGAAGACAGCACTGGTGCTGCTCCAGTTCGATGACCTGGTCAAGGCGATGGAGGCGACCAACGCCATCCTGGAGGTGAATCCGAGCGCGATTGAGCTCATGGACCGCATGCTGATCGATCTCACCCGCGGTCAACCCGGATATGCCAGCCAGATCAGCTTTATCCATGGCGAACCGGAAGGCATGCTCGCGGTTGAGTTCTATGGTGAATCGGAAGAAGAGCTCCTCGCCAAGTGCGAGACTTGTGTCGACCATGTTCGTCATCGCGGCATCAGCCTGATGGTGGATGCGCAGATTCTGCTGGATCCGAAGCAACAGGCTCAGGTCTGGAATGTGCGCAAGGCTGGACTTGGTCTGCTGATGAGCGTGCGAGGCGATGCCAAGCCGATTCCGGTCATCGAGGATGTTTCGGTACCCGTGGAGCACTTGCCCGAATACGTGGCGACGGTGCAGCAGATGATTGCGCGGCACGGGACCACCGCAGCTTTCTACGCCCATGCTTCCAGTGGCTGCCTGCATGTGCGTCCGCTGATCAATCTGAAGACGCTTGATGGCGTCACCGCTATGCAGGAACTGGCCCACGAGGCCGCTGGTCTCGCTGCCCGGTTCGGCGGCTATATGAGCGGCGAGCATGGTGATGGCTATCAACGCAGCGAGCTGAATCCGACCATTTTCGGACCAGAGATTTATGAGAAGATGCGCGAGTTCAAGGCGATCTTCGATCCAAATGGGATCATGAATCCGGGTAAGAAGGTCGATGCCCCCTCGATGGCCGAGCATCTGCGCTACGGACCCAAGTACCCAACCGTGGAGATGCGCACCCGCCTGAACTGGGACCGCGAGGGTGGCTTCCAGCGGGCAGTAGAGCAGTGCAATGGAGCGGCGGTCTGCCGCAAGACCAATGCTGGCACGATGTGCCCCAGCTTCATGGCAACCAAGGATGAGAAGGACTCCACCCGTGGCCGTGCTAACGCGCTACGCAATGCGCTGGTGGCGGGTGGTATCGACGGAGCAGACTTTGCCAACGAGGATGTCAAGGATGTGCTCGATCTCTGCCTGAGCTGCAAGGCCTGCAAGACAGAGTGCCCCAGCAGCGTCGATATGGCGAAGATCAAGGTCGAGTTCTACGGCCACTACTATGAAAAACACCGCGTCCCGTTACGCTCTCAACTCATGGGACACATCCACAGCCTTTCAAAGATCGCCAGCCCGGTCGCACCGCTCGCCAATCTGATGATCAGCAGCAAGGTCTCCGGCCCGGTCATGAGCGCGATTGGTGTGCACCCCAGCCGCAAACTCTCGCCATTTGTGACGCGCACGTTCGTTAGTCATTTCCATAGCTGGCGCAAGGCCAAACCCATTGCTCCGGTCACACGAGGCAAGGTGGTCTACTTCCATGACACCTTCGCTACATATAACTATCCGGAAATCGGGATGGCAGCCGTGAAGCTTATTGAGGCGGCTGGTTTCGAGCCGATCCTGGAGGAGCGTCGCGCCTGTTGCGGTCGTCCGATGCTGAGCAAGGGTTTGGTGGAGCCAGCCCGGAGAAACGCCAGGAAGAATGTGGCATTGCTCGCCGACTACGCGAAGCGCGGGATTCCGATTGTCGGGACCGAGCCAAGCTGTATCCTGACACTGCGCGATGAGTATGTTGACCTGCTCCCGGATGACGAGGATGTGCGCGCGGTTGCCCAGAACTCATTCATGCTGGACGAGTGGCTGGCGATGTTGGCCAAGCGCGAGGATCTTGGTATCAACTGGAAGACGAATACCGGGCCGGAGGTCTTCTTCCACGGTCACTGTCACCAAAAAGCACTGATCGGGATGGAACCGAGCATGAGCATGCTGAAGGCATCAGGCTGTCGGGCCACCGAAAGCGGTGCTGGCTGCTGCGGTATGGCGGGATCGTTCGGCTATGAAGCGGAGCACTACGATGTCAGCAAAAAGGTCGGTGAAGAGCGACTCTTCCCGGCGATCCGCGAGACCCCGATGGATGTCGTCATCTCGGTAGCAGGTGTGAGCTGTCATCAACAGATCGAGCACTTCGAAGGACGAGGATCGAAGCATATCGTCGAGGTGCTTGCCGATCGGGTGGACGAGAGTCGCCCCTGGCGACCGAAGGTGACCGAGTTCGGAGATTCGCGCGCGGCGGATTAGGGACGCTATATCTCGATCACCTGGCCATCCGCGATACGCAGCACACGATCGCACACGTCGATCAGCCGCTCATCGTGGGTGACCAGGATACCGGCTGTGTTCCGGCTATGGACCTCTGTCGCCAGCAACTCGACTACCTGACGGCCGCGTGCGCCATCAAGACTGGCAGTAGGCTCATCAGCCAAAATGAGCTCCGGTTCATTCATAAGCGCTCGGGCGATGGCGATACGCTGCCGCTCACCACCGGACATCTCCTGCGGATAATGGTTCGCACGTCGGGTCATACCCAGCTCTTCCAACAAACGATCGCCACGCTGATTAGCCTCATCATCCGGGAGCCCCAATAGCTTGCCAATCCACTGTACCTGTTCCCGACCTGTGAGAAACGAAATGAGATTCGAGGCCTGGAAAATGAAGCCAATACGTTCAAGTCGCAAACGGGTACGGGCGGCATTGTCGAGATTGCCAATGGTATCTCCGGCAAGTCGAACCTCACCGCTGGAAGGCTGCAATAGTGCGCCGGCGATGCTGAGCAGTGTGCTCTTGCCGGAGCCGCTGGGGCCGACGAGCGCAATCAACTCCCCGGCGTAGACCTCGAATGTTGCATTGTGTAGCGCAGTTATTCTGGCAGCACCATCGCCATAATCCCGACGGACCTGATTCAACGAGAGAATTGGAGTCATCATGATATCGCTCACCTTCCGTTAGTTGGCACGATTGATAGCATCGAGAGGATCGACGCGCGCGATACGAATGAGTGAAAGCAGCGTGCCCACAGCGGCGACCAGCAGCAGGAGTGCACTGTATGTCAGCATCTGTTGCCACTGCACCTTGTAGGGCACTACGCCTTCAGCGGCGTACCACAGAGAATCTCCAACCACGATTCCGATGAGAATACCGATAGCTGCGAGGATCAACGACTGGATCATTAGTGCTCTGGCAAGGACCCAGGTAGTGGCACCAAGGGCTTTCATCACCCCCAATTCCTGCATCTTCTGTAATGTCAAAATGAAGAAGAAGGCGGCTATAACCAGTGCGGCAATGACCACGAGGAAGAGTTGAATGAGCGTGAGTGTCATGTTCTGTTCGGTATATCCCGGCAGATGCTCCACAATATCGCGTGCGCTCGCCATCTGGATGCCATCGACATGGTCCGGGAGTGTATCAAGATTCTCACCGCGAATCGCAACGGCACTCACATTTCCATCCAGGTCGGGTTGAAGATTAGCGATTTCATCAAGGCTGACAAAGAGCGTTGGTGCCAATCGATACTGATGGCCATCAGTAATCCCCACAACCGCGAGACCGATGCCACCTGGCTCGAATATAAGCGTATCGCCAATTTTCACCCCCCTATTCGCCAACGATTGATCAATGACGATACCATCCGGTCGATCCCGAAGCGATTCTCCGGATACAACACCTGGTTCCAGAAAAGTGTCCGGGGTAACACCGATCACACTCACTCCGATAAGCTCGGTTTCATCCAGTTTGTGAACACTACCGACCACGGTTGTGAATGGTTGGGCATCGCTCACACCGTTCGCCGCGACAATCGCCTGGGCGGTTTCGGGTGAGATCCGGGATCGATCAAGTGAGTACTCTGAACCCGTGGCGACGGCGAAACGATCAGCATGTATTGCCTCAACAGCCTCCGAACTCCCGGCGGCCAACCCATTCGCCAACGCCGACAAGATGAAGACCAACGACGCGACCATGGCAATCACAAGTGTGATGAGTGCGTAGCGCATTTTGGCATGCCGAAACTCACGTAAGGCCAGGAACATTTTCAACTCCGATCATCCATGATTAGTCAATAATGACTAGTCAACATTGATGATACGACTGCTTGTCTGATTAGTCAATCTTGACTATAGTGAGTGCGAGAGGAAGGTTTGATGACAATGCAAACAGCACCTGCAGGTATCGATGTGTCCCAGTGGGACGAGCGCGCGCTCCTGCTACTCGGTGTGCTCATGGTCGAGAATCAGCACGGCTACCAGATTAACGACTTCATCGAAAACCGCATTTGCCGTGTAATCGCTATGAAAAAACCTACGGCGTATGCACTTCTGGAGCGACTGGAGAAGAACCAGGCGGTTAGCGTGCAGGTCCAACAGGAAGGGAGCCGACCGCCGCGCAAAGTCTTCGCGATCACGTCTCTCGGCCGCGATCTCTTCCATCAACTGCTCCGCATCAATCTGGAGCAGAGCACCCTTCCGGGTTTCGCTGGCGATATCGGCTTGATGTTCCTCAATTATCTCTCCCCTGAGGAAGCTATTCTGGGTCTAAAGGAACGACGCTCCCGGCTGGAAGCCTCACTCGAGTCCATGGACCAGGTGCCGCCTCATGGCCCTATACTCCGCATCGATCTGGCTGTCGAGCACCGGCGCGCAATGACACAGGCAGAACTTACCTGGTTGCATGACACCATCGCCCGACTGGAAAGCATATGATCGCCGATGCCTGCAACAAGGATTCGACGTATCATTCGTAGCGCGGTCGCTCGATTGAGGACCAATTACGCATCAGCCTGGAGCACATCTGACGCATGAGTAGTCTTCTTGGAGATATGTCCGGCTGGGCAACACGCGTCATGGATGCGCTCGGCTATTTCGGTCTCGCCTTTTTGGTCGCGCTGGAAAACGTCTTCCCCCCTATTCCATCGGAAATCATCCTTCCTCTGGCGGGATTCAACTCCAGCGTCGGTGATATGAACATCGTGCTGGCGATTATCTTCGCGACGGTTGGCTCTGTAGTCGGAGCCACTATCCTTTACTACGTAGGCTACGTCTTTGGAGAAGAGCGAGTTCGCAGTATTATCCGCCGCTGGGGGAAATGGCTCGGCTTCAAGGAATCTGATGTCGATCTCGCCGATGGCTGGTTTGATCGCCATGGCGGCGTGGCGGTGATGATTTGCCGCGTCATTCCCATCGTACGTAGCCTGATCAGCATCCCCGCCGGTCTGCGGAAGATGCCACTACACACGTTCTTTCTCTTCACGATTCTTGGTTCGCTGGCGTGGAATACCGTGCTGGTGACCGCTGGATACCTGCTGGGTGACAACTGGGATCACGTCGAGGAATATGTGGGAATCCTGCAATGGATTGTGATTGTGGTGGTACTGGCGATCGGTATCTGGTGGATCTGGGCCCGCATGATCAAACCCCGGATGCAGGGGTAACCAAAAGGTGACGCCGCATATGAAATGCGGCGCTACCTTTCATCGACTATCTGTGGCGTAACCATACGGTCATCGGGCCGGCACCGCGATTCGCCCAGACCATATAGGGCACGGCGTGGATTTGCACTTCACTCATGCCCGCAAAATCGCCCGCGCTCAAATCGACATTGCGGTAGAGGGCACGATTCCAGGCCGGTGCCGGTGATTCCAGCAAGGCATGCGTGCTGAGAACCGTGATCTCGCCCAACATCTCCGGTCGATTCGCGGCGGTCACCAGCACATCGTGCGGCAACACAATATCGCGCACATCGCCGATCTCGTTATCCGTCTCCTCGATGCAGTAGACCAACGGACCACGCATCAGCACGAGGCGTCCGGCATTATTCGCCACCCGCGGATGCGCAACGATACGTCGCACCGGCATGGGAATACTCAGTGTGACCACGTCACCAATTGCCCATGGTCGGGTGATGGTCAGGTACTGGCCCGGTGCAGCTTCGGCATCGGGCAAACGTTCACCATTGACGGTGGCAGTAGCATTGAACGCCCAATCTGGCACACGCATCTGCAACGTGAAGTTGCTGGCGTTCTCCAGACCAGTGATTTCCAGAGCGATCTCGCCATCCCACGGATACCGCGTGGTCATACTGGCTTGCACCACACCACCACCGAGCGTAGGAATGGTGAAATCGGCATCAGCATACTGATGAATCCATATCTGATCGTGGCGGGCGTCACTCTCGCCATAGCGTTGACTGGTCACGCTGGCAAAGTAACCCGGCAATTGCGCGATGAAACGGGCGATGTTCGGGGGGCAGCACGCGCAATCGAACCATGGCTGCCGCCGAATCGATCCATCTTCATCGCGGAGCGGATTCTCGTAGAAATACTCATCGCCACTCAGGGATACACCCGGCAGCACTGCATTATAGATAATGCGCTCAATGGCATCGGCGATGTAGGAGTCGTCCTTGTTCTCCAGCAGCATCAATCGCCACAGCCACATCACCGCCCCGATGGCAGCGCAACTCTCGGCGTAGGCGCGATTGTTCGGCAGCTCGTAATCGAGACCAAAGCTCTCGCCTTCGTGCCGTGCTCCGATACCGCCAGTGACGTAGCTTTTGCGTTCCAGCATGTTGCTCATCATCGCGAACTGGGCCCGACGCATGTCGGCATCGATCCGCTCGTGTACGAGATCGGTACCGCCTGCATTCAGATAGACAGCGCGTACGGCGTGCCCCACCATCTCCCGCTGATCCCGCAGGGGCGTGGCATCCTGGAACATATCGTTCCCACCGATGGTGCCGCGGCCACGAATATCGAGGAAGAACTGCGCAAGATCGAGATACTTCTCCTTCCCCGTCTCCCGGGAAAGCTCAATCAACGCCATCTCGATCTCCGGATGACCATCTGTTTGCTCCAGCTTGCCTGGTCCAAACGTCTCGATCAGCAGATCGGCAAAGCGGATGCCGGCATCCAGCAGGGCGGTATCACCCGTACAGCGGTGATTGGCGATACCCGCCTGAATCAGATGACCGGCGCAGTAAAGCTCGTGGTCGTGCTCGAGATTGCTGAATCGTTCCTGGCCACGTAGCTGATACCAGGTGTTGATGTAGCCGTCGGACTGTTGCGCTGCTATTACCAGATCGATGAGATGATCCAGCTGCGTCTTCAGCGTGCCATCGGCCACCGTTCCCAGGCTCCAGCTGGCTGCTTCCATCCACTTATAGGCATCGGAATCGGTAAAGACGAAACCATAGAGTTCGCCACTGCCTTGCCCCGCTGCAAGCGCGAAATTATTTGTGGTGCCACTCTCCACCAGGCGTTGATACTGGCTGGGAATGGAGGTTCTCCGATTCGTCACCATCCGCTCGGAGAGATGACCACGACGCAGCCGCACACCACTCACGGGCACACTGGCGTGCGCCGCCCGACTCCGCTCGGTATCGCGAATAATCACATCAGACACGTGCCGCATCCTTCCCTGGTAACACACTGCGCACTCGCAACCTACCTACTCGCAATACTACGGCACAATGCGTTGTCAGATTCCGTTTTGCGGCATGAGCATCGGACTGTATAAGCGTCCGCTATACTGAGGAAAGTTCTTTCCTTCTGGACGTTATAGCAGCGCATCTTCGAGTCACCGACCATGGAGTTCATCGGGCGAACCCAGCAGGTTCAGACCATACTCAACATGCTCGAAAATCCATCAGTCCGGCTGATTACCCTCTCCGGACCAGCTGGAGTCGGCAAAACGCGCCTTGCCAACGAGGTATTGCTGCGCCTCCCAGACAATCTCCCCTCGCATGCGGTCAGCTTCGCCACACTCCATGATGCTCTGCGCTTGCCGGTCCGTATCGCAGAATCGCTCGATATCATCCCCGTTGGTGCCGAGAGCTTTGAGAGTCGGGTCATTAACCACCTGCGTGATGTGCGGTTGGTTCTGATGCTGGATAATCTGGAGCACCTCCTCCCCATTCCGTTCATACCGCGGCTACTGGCTGCGTGCCCGCGGGTGCAGGTAGTGGCGACCAGTCGGGTCGTGCTCCATCTCAGCGACGAACACATGCTGCGCGTGCCACCGCTCGATGTTCCGCAGGAAGATACACCGCTGGATCCACCTGTGCTTATGACCTCTCCGGCGGTTCAGCTCTTCGTGCAGCGCGCGCAGCGGACAAGCCCTGGTTTCGCGATCACGCCAGCAAATGCCGACGATATCGTCACGATTGTCCGCAGCCTGGATGGCTTACCACTGGCGCTCGAACTTGCCGCCGGTCTCCTCAACACCTTTGGCACCAAAGCACTGCGTGGTCGGCTCCACGATCGGCTCTCGTTGCTGGTAGGTGGGCCAGTTGATCGACCCGAGCACCAGCGCACACTCCGCAGCACGATCGACTGGAGCTATCAGCTCCTGCCGGACTCCCAGCAACGTCTCTTCCGCAGGCTAGGCGTGCTCAATGGCGCGGTCTCTCCGGAGATGGCACTGGCTGTGTGTGGCGAACCCGGCGACTCTCTGGCGGCGCTCATCGAGCTGGCCGATCGTAGTCTGGTTCAGCTCACGCCCGGCGAACCCAGCCTTTGTAACCTGCTTGAAACCATGCGCATCTTCGCCCGCCGCGAGCTCGAACTCACGGAAGAATGGTCCGAGATGAGCATGCGCTTGGCCAACTACTGCCTGATGCAGACACTGGCACTGGCTCCGGCATTAATCGGCGAGGACCAGGCCGTGGCAGTCGATGCTATGGACGCCCTGCAACCGAATATCCGGGCGAGCCTGACCTGGCTCCAGGGAGAGAAAGAAGCGGAACTCTATACAAAGCTGGCGTGTTCGCTTTTCCGTTACTGGCGCATCCGGGGCACACTCGCCACTGCCGAATTCTGGATGCAGCCCACGATCTCCGCAGAGTGGGCAAGCCTTTTGCCACCAGAACTCCATGGCCAGGCATTGGCTACCAGTGGCTGGATTGCTCTGGAACGAGGTCGTACCGACGACGCCCAGGCGCAGGCCGAGCAGGCTATCCGTCTCGGCACGGACATCGGTGATGCTCAGGTCCTTGGGCAGGCCTGGCGCGTATTGAGCCTGGTTGATAACCGCCATAGCGAACGAGTTCGGGCGACAAAGCGCATGGAAAAGAGTCTGGAATGGTACCGATTGGCACAGGATGCCGATGGCATTGCTGGTGCGCTCAACAATCTCGCCATTCTGGCGCTGGACGATGGCGATTGGGAGCGAGTGATCGCCCTCTGCGAGGAATCCACAGCCACGTTTGAAGCGCTCGGTAATATCCACGGGGCCTCTCACAGTCTCGATACCATGGGCATCGCCCAATACGAACTCCATCGCTACGATGCCGCCATGCGCAGCACACTGGCCTCACTCAAGATCGATCGCTCCGTGGGTGACGCCCGCGGACTCGCGGTCACACTGGATCACGTCGGTAAAATCGCCCGGGCACAGGGCGATCTTTTGGGCGCGTGGGAAGCACATGCGGAATCGCTCGAATATCGCAAAGAGGTTGGCGATCCGCGCGGGATGCTGGTCTGGCTCCAGGCGATGGCGCACTGGCTGTTGGCTGCCGGTCGTGCCGAGCTCTCGGCGCGGATTCTCGGTGCCATCGAAATCAGCCGTACATCCATGAACCTGCCCTTGCAGGTGCATGAATCCGCCGATCATGCTGCCATCGTGGCGGGCTGCCAGAAAGCTTTGGGTGAAGATCGCATGAATGTCGCCATCGCCAAGGGGCGCTGGGCGGCACTCGATGATCTGGCAAACGAAACCCACGCGGTAGCAAGCGCGCGCGTGGAGGAAATGGGTAACGGACAGGTCTCTATGCCGGACGGACTCGGCGAACACTATGGCCTGACTGATCGTGAGGAGGAGATCCTCCGTTTGCTCACGCGTCGGCTATCCGACAAAGAGATCGCCGACCAACTCAGCATTTCCGCCCGCACCGTCAATCGCCATGTGAGCAATGTGCTGGCGAAACTGGAGGTCAGTTCTCGCCGCGAAGCTGCCGCTATCGGTGATCAATTGCGAATTGGGTAATTCTTGCCGATGCCGGTCTCGCACGCTCCCATCATTATTTAGGAGACGAGAGGAACTCGCATAAGCCACGAGCCTTGTCAGTAGATACCGATAGCGGTCATCTGCACATATATACCCATTGTTGGCCACCCTTCTCCCCTCCTCTGGCCAATGGTGGGTATATGTGTTTTCGGGCAATTTCACACTCTTCAAAGAAAAGTGGGGAAAGGACTTGTACTTCGATGAACATCTAAGTACAATGGTGTCACACGAGCAGAGATTGCTGATTCGTCACCGCCGTCCATTCGATTCACGAGGAGGAACGTATTCGCGACTGAGATTGCATCCATCTGTTTATCAGGATCGTTTCCTGAACTGTATCGGTGCTGTCACAGGGTCGCAGTGATTTAAACCCCTGGCTCAGGGGTCAAGTAAAACCGGCTTTTCGTACTTCGATGTGTATCAAAGTAAAGATCGATCTTCAGAAAGGAAGAACCATGAACTACATCAACTCTCCTGTTCCGATCATGACCACTGCTGCGCTCAGCAGTTCCACCCATGACCTCCTGCGCGAGGCAATAGAGGGTCGGCATCACCACCAGCTGGAGTGTGAGAAGCCGTGCGAGCGCAAAAAATGGCACGTCTCCGGTCTGCGGGACCGTTTCCAGAAATACACCGCACGGCGGTAGTAATCGGCACCGGGTAGGCCAGCTATCCCAACGATTGGCCAACCCGGGCTCAGGACATCGGGTGTTATGCCCGTCACTCAGGTGAGTGACGAGTCTCTACATCGAGGGAGATGGTCTCCCTCGGAATATGGTGATGAGGAGAAGCTTAATGATCACCAAGGTTTTTCGTTTAGGTAGGGTCAGGCGCACGGGTTCGCGTTCAGCGAATCTGATGATGGCCATGACATTGATGATGGTGCTGAGCGGCCTGCTCTCGCCCATCATGGGGAATGTCTCGGCGGAGACGATCAGGAACAATGCCGCCAGTGTCGAAGCACGCAGGGCTCAGGATCAAGAACCAGTTGAGACCGACGAGGCTGGCGAACAACTCGTGAGTGAATCCACAGATGAGTTGGTCATAGAGGATCAAACTCCATCCTCCGCAATCTACATCAATCTCTATTGGTGCGATGATTCGGTCGATGTCGCCAGTGCTACCGATGGTTATGCTCTGGTGGGTACCTGCCTGGAGCAGGGGCCCGCCATTTCGGTGAATCTGATCTCGAACTCAGGCAACTCTGCGAACGACTCGCAGTCTGTCTCCGGCTTCCCGGGTGGTGTGAGCTTCAGTCAAATCCCCGCGGATCAATGGACAATTGATATCGTGCCGGACGTTGCGGCCGCAGAGGATGCTCTCTTCTGCGAGGGTTACACCCCCTATAGCCACACCAAGCCGTACGCTAGCCAGACTTCCATCGTGTCCGGTTCATCGACCTATGGTATCGAGACCCTCGATGAAGAAGATGTCTCGTGCGACTGGTTCGGTGTGCTCCCGACAGATACTGCCGATACCACCAGCGTCCAGGTAACCAAGTGGAATTGCCCGGCCGGTTTCGACTTCGCGGCGGCTGGTTATGAGGGAGCCAAGGTAACCTGCTGGGATGATGTTGATCCCGGTGTGGAGTTTACCCTTACCCATCTGGGTGACGAGAACGATCCAACGGACGATATCCAGCTCGTGCAGGTAACCGATCCGAGCGCGAATGATTCCACCACCTTCACCAGTACTGGTGCGGCCACACTAATCGTCTCCGAGACCGTGCCCGCCAACTACGAATTTACGGCGGTGCATTGCTCGTTTGATGGGGACACCCCGGTAACCGTGTCGCTTGATGATGAGACGTCATTCCACCTCTTTGTTAAAGGTGACGAGCAGATCGAGTGCGATGTCTTCGACACCTTCGTGAGCGATGACAACAGCGATACCACCCCTGAAGATGGATACGGCGATATCTACATCTACAAGTACGCCTGCGATGCAGATGTACCGAACGATGCCGATATGGACGGGTTCGCCTCAAACTGCACGACACCGCAGAACGGTGCCACCTTCACCCTGGAGACGCCAAACGGTAACGTGCAGACCGACACCGGTGATACCGGTACCGATGGTATCGCGATGATGGGTGCGGTGGAAGCGGGTACGTATCCGCTCTCCGAGCAGTCCCCAATGGGTTACGAGTTGGCAGCCGCCTATTGTGCCTATGATTCCGATTCCGTTTATACCGAGGCGCCGATCAGCAATGGTGCGACAGATGTCGAGGTCGTAGCCGACGACGTGCTGCGCTGCAATTTCTACAATGTGAAAACGGACGATGGCGTCACGATCACCATCTACAAATGGGAGTGCCCAGAGGGTACGACCTATAATCAGGCCTTCGGTTACTACCAGAATGCCTGCGCCACAGAGATGCCGGGTGTGCCATTCCATATCGCGGATGCCAATGGAGTGATCGATACAACATCAGAGGTAAACGGTCGACAGATCACCGGTCTTGATCGAGGTCCTCACGAGAGCATCACCATCATCGAAGAAGTGCCTGCCGATTTCGGAACTCCGGTTGTTTATTGCCAGTATGTGGATAGCGGTGCCGATCCGCAGAATATTCCCGTGACTGATGGCACCATCACACTACCGGTACAGTTTGAAACCGCCGAGATCCAGTGCTTCTGGTACAACCTGCCAAATCATGCCAGCACCGTCATCATCTACAAGTGGAGCTGCCCGGAGAGCGATCTTCGGAACGAAGGTTTCCACAGCGAAGACGAAGCGATGGCCTGGTACAAGGACAACTGCAACGATTCCATGGACGGTGTGGACTTCACTCTGGTGGATGCAGCCGGTCATCGCACCGATACAACCGCTGCCGGTATGGTTACGTTCAATCATGTCGCCACCGGTCCGATCCAGATCGCTGAAACGGTTCCAGCCGGTTATTCCAATCAGCCCTTCCAGGTCTGCCAGAATAACTATGCCAATGGCTCCTCTTCAGCACCCTATTGGGCTGTGACAATCAATGGGACCTACAACACGAATATCGATGAAGCAGGTATGACCATTGTTTGCGATTGGTACAACGTGCCGGTTGGTCCTGGTGAGATCACCGTCTACAAGTGGACCT
>JAGQGU010000024.1 GCA_020432165.1 Thermomicrobiales bacterium | reverse complement strand
ATAGTAGAGACAAGACCTGGGCCTCTCGCAGCTTCGCAAGCGCGAGTTGCCCGGGTTCCAATACTCAACAGTCCCCAATTCCGCCTCAAGCTCCGAGGTGCTTCCCTATTCGCTGCTCTCAGGGTCAGCATGACGTTGCGGCATATATGCATGCTCTCGCGGAGTGAGCGATACTAGGCAGAGTAAATTCGTACGTGTATGCGGAACGTGTATGTCCACCAAACCACCTCAACGAAAGAAGGCTGTGCTGCTGAGCAATGTGCTCTTTGCGCTGATGCTGGTAGCGGCGGGCGTGGTGGCCTATCTCTACTTCTTCGATAATCGCTTCTTCAATGAAGGTCCCGAAGCACCGGCTTGCGAAAGTGGGCAGAACGAGCTCATCTGTGTGCTCAACGCGCTCAAGGATCAGGATTTCGATCGTGTGGAGCCCGGGCGCTACACCGCCTCTGCCAATCAGCTCACCCAGCCGGGTCAGGTGATTGAGATCGACAAGCTCAACGCCTTCCTTTTCGTCTACCCTGCTGCCACGGGCGATGCAGCTATTGCTGAACGAGAAGCCGATGCGGCGGATTTGGATGCAGCGACACTGGAGATTACATCTCGCGTAGCAGAAAACCCGTTAACTGATGGAGAAGAGGTCCACGTTTTCCAGCAGAGCAACGTGATTCTCATTCTCGTCGGCGGCACGGATGAGGAAGTACAGATGGTGCAGGCCGCCATGGAAACACTCCCTTAATCAGGAAGAGATATGTCATCAGTCCCACCCGAACATGATTCCCCGGAACCGACGCTCGCTGACACCGAAGAGAGCCAGGACGAACGTGGCCGCATCGGTTACGGTCGCAATGAGCGTACATCCAGCTGGGCGCTGGGGGCGGTATTGATAGCCATTGTGCTGGGTATCGGTGCGTATCAATGGTGGTTCAGTGACGATGGCGACGACAGTAGCGTCAACGAGGTCGATTCGCCAGCGGTCGGCAAGGAAGCACCCGATTTCACCCTGCAGACCTTCGCTGGCGATGAGATTACGCTCAGCGATCAGCGCGGCAAGGTGGTGATCGTGAACTTCTGGGGCAGCTGGTGCGAACCCTGCCAACGAGAGATGCCCGCATTCCAGACCTACTGGGAGAATGCACCCGATGACGTGATGTTTATCGGTATCGGTTCCAAGCAGGATACCGAGGATCGCGCCCGCGCCTTCGCGGACGAGTTCGGTGTCACTTATCCGATCGGCAGGGACGCCAGCGGCGATCGTGTCACCATGGGCACCATCAGTCAGAATTACAACATCACCTTCTTCCCCATGACCTACATCATCAATCCGGATGGCATGGTTAGCAGCCTGATCATTGGCGAGATGGATGAGGATGATCTGGATAGCTACGTGCAGAAGGCACGCGGTGAAGTGACCATGACTCTACCCGCAGAGATGGCGATTGATCGACGCGAAATCGGATGATAACGGCAACGGCCTGGAGGTGTGCCCTTCCAGGCCGTTGTTTCCCCGAAGACTACCCTTCAATCTCCTCGCGGATTGCAAGGAGTTCTTCAATCTCGGCAGTCTGTGCGGCTATCACATCGTCTAGCAACGCACGCAACTCATCATGCTCAGCAAGTTCCAAACCCACCTGACTCTGGCGAACAGCCATCTGGTGATGCGGTACTACCAGGTCGATGAAGGAGAGATCCTTGTTATCGGCGTTCTCGAACGCCTTCACGATCGCTTCACTATCCATCAACACCATGTGATCCATATCAGAATCAGTGTCCATCATGGATGCATGGTCCATGGGAGTGCAGCCATCCATAGAACCAGCCATGGTGACCATCATCATCTCCATCATGCGATCATCGGAGATCTCTACCGGTTCATCGGGATACCATTCCGCACGAAACGACTTTAGCTGCTCAATCTCGCCTGGCTGGGTATCGAGCACAGCCTGAGCGATCTCAACAAGACGGCCATCCTTGAGCTCACCTATCGCGCGCTCGGAAAGCGCGATAACGCTGGAATGATGGGGAATCATGGTATCGATATAGGCAAGATCGAACGGGATATCGGAAGTTACCGGAATAATCGGTATCGGTGTGCCGGCGGTACACACGGCGGAGTCATCACTACCGTGATGGCCTTCATGACTCTGGGCAAAGAGCCGCGCGTATGCCAAGGCACTGACACCTGCCATTACAACGACAGAACGTCGGGAAAGTGTATTCATGGGATGATCCTTCTGGAATTAATCGAATCGGAGACGCTACGATGACGATCGATCAATTCAGATACACCTGCAACAAAGCGCGCCGTGTCGAAGCATCCTGTGGAGGTACCTCCAAATCGGACTCGCCAGAGATGCATGGAAGATGGAACAGCGGCATGAAATCAATGGACGAGGGTACTGCACTCACAGAGAAATGTGGAGGAGCCTGGTTCAAGCCCTCGAACGGACCACAATCCGCAGATTCATCAGCTGCTGCATGATGAGCTTTGTTCAGTAACTCGTGATGATTTTCCGGAGACGTGCTATGCACGCCTGCGGCCATCAAGACATCATGGGCAAGGAGGGACACAAGAACTATCACCGCAATATGCGCGGCGATTGTTGCCTGTTCCTTGTAGGTGCGCCAATGCATACCAACTCCATACCCCATATGGGTATATTCCATAGTACAGGATATTGAGAGCCGGTAGCCTAATACGCCGAGATCAGCTCCCCACGAACTTCTTTCAGGACAGCGATTTGTGGATCGCGCAGCTCATGCATACGGGTGCAGAAGGCGAGCAGATCTTCGTTATCGCTCAGCTGTTCGGCCACCATATGCTGGTGCATCTCCATTTCCAGCAACAACACCATCATGCTCACATAGGCAAACGGCTTGTCATCCTGGCCGGCATATTTCTCGGCAACCCATTCGCTGCGCATAAAGTCCATATGCGTTTCATCGGTGCAGCTTTCCACACCACCCATCGCGAGCAGCATCATCTCTCGGTCAGGATCCTCGGGTTCAGCCTCACCGAGAATGTCCTTGCGCAGGGCGTGGAGTTCCTCAATCTCGGCGGGGAAGGTATCGAGAATCGATTGAGTCACCTCCAATATCCGATCGTCTTCGATATCCTCCAGACCAATCGTGGCCAGGGCGATACCGCTCTTGTGATACGGAATCGTGGTATCCAGATAGGCTTGCTCAATCGTATAAGGAGAATCGATATCGGTGGCCACGGGTGTGGACATATTGGCTCCACATGATGCGTGGGCGATCCGTGGAGCGGACAGCGCCGCAAAGGCCGAAGCAGCAATAAAGGTACGGCGGGAAATCATGATGGAATACCTCACAGAGAGCATGCGTGTACGAAAGCATGCCGACGGAACAACGGATGAAAAGGGAAATCTGTGAGGCTAAATCAGAAAGACCTGCAGCAGGGCTCGCAGGTGCGAGGCATCGCCGATAGTGGTGATTTGGTCCGGTACAGCGGAATCAACCGCATATGACATGACCACATGCATGGCAAGCATGGTCGGGACCGTACTGATGGGGAGTAGTGGCAATCGGGCCTGGCTGGCGGAGTGGTAATCTGGTCCGCATTGCGGCACCGCGCGCTCGTGATGGGAAGCGACACTCACTTCATGCGGATCCATCGCCATCACGACATCGTGGCCGACCAGGATGCCCAGGACGGCGATGAAGAGAGGCACAAGCGATTTGCAGGAACGACGCATTAACAACCTCATCCGCACAACTACCCCTGCAGCATAGCGAATCCGAAGCAATCGTTGTGTCGGGGAATATGCGCAATTATCAAACGGCTGCACATGATGTGCAGCCGTTGAACCCCCAGGGTGTGAAGGATTCTCCACGATGTAAAGACGTTGTCAGACAGAGATTCGTTCCCGACTAACCCTCAACTGCTTCCGGAAAGCCCATCTCCGGCAAGATATCCTCCGGCTGCAATCCCATCTTGGTAACAGCTTCACCAACATCGGCATAACGGCTGATCGCGAGAATGCGATCTTCTTCCGTCACAATGCTCAACGCCCAGGTCGCACGATCAGTTATCTCGCCGGTCTTTGGACTACGCCATTCAACATCCACTTCCACCACCGCCAGGCTATCCTGCCCGAACCAGCGACGGGGGGTCATGGTTGTGGTGGCACGCTCTACCCACTCACGGAGAAGCAAGATTCCCTCGCCCTCACCATGCCGACCGTTGTAACGAAGATCAGCATCGACAAGCGCCAGAAGCCCTTCCTGGTTCCGGGCATTGAAGTGGGTAAGAAACTCCTCAGCGAGGGATTTGGATGTCGGCATGTGGAGTTCTTCCTCTCGGGTCATCTGCGCAGTCACTGTGAAGAAGTGTACCAATGCTGAGAAGTGATGGGAGGATCCCCTTCCCCACGGAGTAGCAAAACAGGCCGGAGCATATGCCCCGGCCTGTTGCTTCCGATACGGAAAGATCGACTAGTACATTTCGAGGTAGCGATCGCGCTCCCACTGGGTGACGTGGAGACGGAAGGCATTCCACTCTGCAGTCTGACCTTCGATCAGGCGCTCGCTGGTATGCTCGCCCAAGGCGGTGCGAAGGACATCGTCCTTGGCGAACTCCTCCACCGCTTCACCGAGCGTCGCGGGCAGTGTCGGGATATTGCGGCGCTTGAGATCCTCGTCCGTGAAGTGATAGAGATTCTCCTCCACCGGATCCTCCAGCGGCAGTTCGTTGATGATACCGTCCATACCGGCCGCCAGCATGGCGGTCATGGCCAGGTACGGGTTGCAGCTCGGATCCGGGCAGCGCAGCTCGATACGAGTGGCATTCACATTGCCCTGGCGGATCGCTGGCACGCGAATGAGTGCGGAGCGATTGGTGCGCGCCCAGGCAACATAGACCGGAGCTTCATAGCCCGGCACCAGGCGACGATAGCTATTCACCAGCGGAGCAATAACCGCAGCCAGGCCACGAGCGTGCTTCAACTGACCCGCGATGAAGTGCTTGGCCACGGCGCTGAGACCGTATGGATCGTTCTCATCGACAAAGGCATTCTTGCCCTTGCTGGAATCGAGGAAGCCGAAGCTCTGGTGCACGTGCATACCGGAACCGTTGATACCTTCCATCGGCTTCGGCATGAAGGTGGCATGAAGACCATGCTTCTGAGCGATCGCCTTCAGGATGTACTTGAAGGTCTGGGCGCGATCAGCCGTGGGGATGGCCGGACCGTACTGGAAATCGATCTCGTGCTGGCCAATCGCAACCTCATGGTGGCTGGCCTCAACATCGATATCCATCTCCAGCAGTGCGCGCACCATATCCTTGCGGACCGTGCTGGCGAGATCGGTGCTGAGATCGAAATACCCACCGCGGTCGTGCGGCAGCGGAGCAATGCTGCCATCATCACCGCGCTCGAAGAGGAAGAACTCCAGCTCCGGACCCGTGTTATAGGTAAAGCCAAGCTCAGACAGCTTCTCGAGTTGCTTCAGGAGAATCCCGCGCGGATCGCCAGGGAAGGTGTCGCCATTCGGATTGTGCACCCAGCAGATGACACGGGCGGTGGTGAACTCACCACGCTCCCACGGAATGACAGAGAAGGTGGAGAGATCCGGGACCAGGAACATATCGGATTCGGCGATGCGGGTGAAACCAGCGATGGAGGAACCATCGATCCACTGACCGCGCTCGACGATCTCCGGGAAGATGACCGCCGGGATGGTGACGCTCTTGGTCATGCCCATCACATCGGTGAATTGCAGGTTGATGAACTCCACGCCCTGCTCTTCAATCTGCGCGTAAATCGACTCCGGTGACGGACCTTCGCCAAGCAGTTTGAGTCTCAATTCTTCAATCGCGGTCGCCACGTTTTCTGCTCCTGATGTGTGTTGGTAGATTCGGTGTGCGATACAACCGATGTGCGGTTTGCACGTTTTTCAGTGTGAAGGTCGACAAAACGAGACGCAATGTGCATTTCGGTGATATCCCGACCTCATCATTGTGCAAACCGCACAATATCTCGCCAGCGTTCACCACTGCAGAAAACAGGAGCCGCGAAATACGATTTGTTGTCACCTTCCTACGAATAGCTGGAAGGAATTCGTATCAATCGCCCATATGGAATTGTCTACATCGCGTCGAAACGCTGCGGCCATCCCTCTGGGGAATCTTCGCCACGTTCTTGCATGCCATAGGGAGTAAGCCGAAGGATGGCACTGGCAGGCATGGTGGTCTCGATAATGCTGCCACCTGTGCTGTAGGTACGATAGATCGTGCCGTCATCCGCCTTGAAGAAGACGGTGATACCCGGGGTATCGCCAAACTCAGGTGCGATACGCCCCATCTCTTCCGCGAACTCGGTCGGAACAGAGTACCAGGGTGTGCTGATACTCTTCAGCTCGGCCCAGGCCGCGAGCTTCTCATAGGGAGCACGACTCATGAGGACGTAGCGCGTAGCGCGCTCACTCACTTCCTTGTTGATGCCGTGGCCCTGATTGATCGCATATTGGGTGCAATGTGGGCAAGCCGCCTCCCATTCGGGGGCGTACATGACGTGATAGACGACCAACTGGCGTGCATCGCCGAAGATCTCCGCCAACGATTGTTCTCCCTCCGGGCCAACGACGGTGTAGTTCTGTGACACCGGTGTCATCGGCAAGCGGCGACGGCTCGCCGCTGCGACTTTCGTCTGGGCAATAAGGTCTTCATCGATGCGACTCTGCTCGGCCAGTGCTGCCTGCCAGGTGGAGAGATCGACGATGGGCGGTTGGGCGGTCATGATATTGTCCCTTCGGATATAGAGATTCGCGACTATCTATGCGTAGTATCCGCCCGCGCCGGGTACACGTCTTATCAATTCTTGCCATGAGGAATTTCACAAAGGATTAAGGATCAATTCAGGAAGCGTTCAGGCTATTCGGAGATACTGAATCTATCAGGAAGTGAGACCAACACTCTCTGATTTCTCTCCTCCCCAATCCCCTGTTCGGGCCCAACATCGATGTTGGGCCCGAATGCTTTTTCATAACCAACGACATCCCCAATAACATCCCAGGGTGTTCGTCCACGAAAAAGCCCCCGGCTTGCACCGGGGGCCGTGGTGAGGTCGGGCCAAGTTAGCCCGACACTCTGGATTTGGCAGAAACCTAGACGGCTTCCATCAAGCCCTGGAACCACATCATGGCTGGGATGTTATCCGCATAGAAGCTCTGCTTCAGCAGCGGATCATCATCGGCCGGCCAGGCAACGACGCGCACACCCTCGAGGGCGCAGTTGTTACCGAAGCGCTCCCACAATGGAATCGCCGGAAGCAGTTCGTTGTAGACCTTGGCCATGATCGCGACGTTCGCCTTCTGGGCTTCCACGTCCATACCTTCGGCGGAGGCCACAACCAGCGCGCTCAGATCCACATCGCCGGTCGCTTCAGTGCTGGTCTGCAGCGGGAACTGCGTACCCTTACCACCGTTATTCACAGCCAGCGTGTTGTGGGTGAAGAAGGCGGTGCTGAAGCTGAAGTGCGGGTGAGGATTGGTGGAGTTACCCCAACCGCGAACCGCGAAGTCGAAGTTGCCCTGATCGACATCGATCGGCTGCTGCGTGTAAGTAATCGCGCGCGGATCGATAACGAAGCCGAAGTTGGTGAGCTGCTCGGCCAGATCCTGACCAGCGGCGCTCCAGTCGGCGAACTCGGCCGGGAAGCTGAGCTCGTAGGCAGCATCGGAGCCGTCTGGCTTCTTCCAGGTATCACCATCCTTGGTGAAGCCAACCTCCTGCAGCATGGCCGAGGCCTTGTCCTGATCCAGCTCGTACATGTTCAGGCCAGCCATGTCTTCTTCGCTCAGCCACAGCGGAACGAGAGCATCAGCGAAACCAGCCATGTACTGCACAGCCACACCGGAAGCACCGAGGGAAATGGTGCCGTTCTGACCACGGTCGATGGCATGAGCCAACGCCTGGCGAGCCTTGGCATCCTGCAGCTCGGTGAGCTTGCCGTAGTTGAAGAGCATGCCCGGGCCGGAGTATGTCGGCGGGCGAAGAACACGGATATTGTCCGCGATCATCTGCTGCTCGGTCGCGGTGGCGAAGCCGTGGGTCGCATAGTCGATGTCCTTGGAGAGGACAACGGCGGTGATGGTGTCGGTCTCACCGTTGAAGTTGATGACGCGATCGAAGGCGACCTTATCAGCCCAATAGCTGTTGTCGTTCTTCGCGAGAGTCATCTGGGCATTGGTGATGCTTGCCGTATCAATGGTGTACGGGCCGGTGGCCGGGGCCGGGCCTTCCGGGCGGAACTGATTGAACTGATCCAGCAGCTGAGCGCCTTCCGGATCGTCAATGGTCTTGCCAGCGCCGAAGACATCGCGCGCCTTCTGTGCCCACTCGCCATAGACAGAGCTCGGCACCGGGGACATGCTGCGGATAACGTAGCGCTCAACCACAGTGGAAGGAACGCTCATGTGCACGCTGAAGGACTTGTCGTCGATGACAACTGCATCGTCGATGTACTTCCACGCGGTGTTGCTCATGATGCGGTAGACCCAGATGGTGTCGACGCAGTCCTGCGCGGTCACCGGGGTGCCATCGCTCCAATTCACGCCATCGCGCAAGTGGACGATGAGGGTATCAGCATCGAGCGGAGCACTGTTCAGGGGTGCATAGCCACCCTCGGAAGCCGGGGAGGCTTCGGCCGTAGCACCAGCCGCGGCGTTGACGAACTCCCAGCTCTCGGCGACCAGCGGCAGCCAGGTGCCGTCGGCCCAGAAGTACATACCGAGCGGCACATACATGATTTCGCCGTAGATGGAGCTCGGGGGAGGAAGAATACCGTTGGTTACAAAGGTGTTGAAGTGTCCACCTGCACCAGGATCGGTGTACGGATAAGCACCGTGGAATTCCTTGCCACCATCCTGTGCGAACACAGCTTTACCAAAACCGCCCGGCAGTGCACCGCCGGAAAGCATGGCTGCCGCAAATCCGGCACCAGCGGTGCCCATAAAGCGGCGACGATTCATCGAAGCGACCATTTCACCTCGTCCTTTCTGACAGGTTCGGACCATCCAAACCCACTCGATTGCTGATTTCCTCGGCATACGATGCCGGGTTATGCGTTACGCGCGTTGAATCGGACGCAGATTGCGTACCATATCCAGTATTCTCGCGTGTCACTTCCCCGGAAACGCATCTCAGCCTTGTGCGGAATCATCGTTCATAATAATGCACTGCACGCGCCAGATTTGCAACGACACTGCGTACTGAATACCACTATTTACTCCCGCATAATCTGGTTTGCGAGCTGATCGGTTACTGCCAGATCGCGCGGATCATCGCCCCTTTCCACGGCTTGTTGGACAGCATGGCAGGCCACCAGGCGACCATCCGGCATCCTCATCAGCGGTGGTTTGGTGGTGTCACACAATCCCTGAATCCAGTACGGACAGCGCGGGTGGAAAACACACCCATCCGGCAACTCCGTCAGCTTCGGGATATCCAGGCTGCGTAACTGCAGCTTTTCCTTTGATCGGGTGAGATCGGGATCTGCTTCCGGGATGGCCGCAGCCAACGCCCGGGTGTACGGGTGGAAACCGCGACCGATGATACCGGGAGTGCGACCGTATTCGATCACCTTACCGACATACATCACACCGATATTGCCTTCCCACGCGAAGTACTTCACTACCGCGAGGTCGTGGGTGATGAAGAGGAAGGTCACACCAAGTTCGTTCCGCAGCTTCAGCATGGTATTGAGCAAGCTCACGCGGATACTCACATCCACCATGCTCACGCTTTCATCAGCAATGATCACGCGTGGGTTCAACGTCATCGCGCGTGCGATGGAGATACGTTGCCGCTGACCACCAGAAAGCTGATGCGGATACTTGTCAATAAAATTCTCGACCGGACGACAGTCGACCATCTCCAGGAGCTCACCTGCGCGCTTGGTTGCTTCCGCACGGGATTTGCAGATCTTGTGCTTCAACAGCGGTGCACGCAGCATATCGCCGATGGTGTGGATGGGATTCAGACTGGCGTACGGATCCTGGTGAACAATCTGGACGGCCCGGCGATAGTTGCCGAACTCCTCCTTGTTCATCTCGTAGATATCTTTACCTTCGAAGAAGACGTGCCCCCGGGTCGGCTTCAGCATACCGGCGGCCATACGCGCCACAGTGGTCTTGCCGGAACCACTCTCGCCTACGAGGCAGAGAATATCGCCAGGAAAGAGATCGAAACTCACGTCGTCCACCGCGGTGATATGTCCACCACGAGTATCAAAATCGCGACGGATATGATCCAGCCGGATGATCGGCTCACCGCGATCAGTGGCATTCGCTTCCGAACGCACGATGCTATCCTGCAGCACTGGTGGCCTCCATTCCTTCCCAGACTTCCTGGTCACGTGTGACCTTGTCGCTGTTATGACATGCCACAATGTGCGTGCCACCAATGTCTCTCAGACCCGGGTTGACGGTGCTACAGATCTCCGTAGCCCACGGACAACGCGGGTGGAACGGGCAGCCGCTTGGGATGTTCAGCAGGTTCGGGGTAGCACCTGGAATTGCAACCAGCGGCGTGAACTCCTCACCAACAATCGGCGGCACAGCGTTCAGCAAACCAACGGTGTATGGATGCTCCGGACGGTAGAAGACATCCCGTACCGGTCCATACTCCACAATCTCACCGGCGTACATCGTGGCCACGCGATCAGCCAGCTCAGCGGCGAGGCTCAGATCGTGGCTGACGAAGATCATGGTGAAATCAAGTTGCTCACGCAGACTCTTCACCACATCGATAATCGCGCGCTGGGTGATGATATCCAGCGCCGTCGTCGGCTCGTCCAGAATCAGCAACTCTGGATCCAGCAGCAGGCTCAGGGCGATACTGACGCGCTGGCGCATACCACCCGAAAGCTCGAAGGGATAGGCATCGAAGACGCGATTCGGATCGAGCTGCACCTTGCGGAACAGATCGAGTGTCTTGGCCTTCACCGCATTCTTGTCGGTCCATCCGTGCGCTGCAGCGGTTTCGTAGAACGTGTTGCTAATGCGCATAACCGGATTGAGCACGTTCTGCGCAGCCTGGAAGGTCATTGCGCACTTGGCCCAGCGGAATTCGCGGAACTCCTTAT
Source organism: Thermomicrobiales bacterium (assembly GCA_020432165.1). GTDB lineage: Bacteria > Chloroflexota > Chloroflexia > Thermomicrobiales > UBA6265 > UBA6265. The sequence goes on along the minus strand of JAGQGU010000024.1, from coordinate 39,875 downwards.
CGCTCATCTTGAAGAGATCGTAGGATTTCCCCTCGCGATCGGTAAAGATGGCTTCACCCGTGGAGACACGGGCAGCGCGCACGAGCATACGCAACAAGGCAAAACCAAGCGTGGACTTGCCGGAGCCAGATTCGCCGATAAGAGCGATGGCCTCACCACGACGGATATCCATCGTGGCGTTGTTTACCGCTTTCATCCATCCGTACTGCGTCTTGTACTCCACAGAGACATCTCTCACCGAGAGGATGACCGGCGCAGTGGATTCCGCTGTACCGCGGACTCTGTCCTTTTCAGCGCGGCTCATGGCCGCAGTGGTCTGATCAGTCATCTTATGCCTCCCGCAAACGAGGATTGAAGACATCCTCCAGAGCACGAGCCACCAGCGTGAGGCTCCACATCAACAGCACGATCATGACAATCGGTGAGATAAGGTAGAGCACACCATCCGGAGAGAAGGCCGCACCCTGGCGATAGGCCTCATTGACCATGAGTCCCCAGTTGTCACCCGAAAGGGAGACGAGGCCGAGGAAGTAGAGCACCACCTGTCCATAAATGGCGCCAGTCATGGCGAAGACGAAGTTGATGAGGATATAGCTGGCCATATTCGGCAAGACTTCGCGGAAGAGAATCCGCGGCAAACCGAGATCGAGCATACGTGCGGCTTCCACGAACTCGCGTTCTTTCAGGCTCAACACCTGGGCACGCACTGCGCGGAGCAAGGTAGGCCAGCCGGTAGCTGCCAAAATCATCACCATCAGAATGGGGCTATTCAACGTTACGAACGCCGCCAACACACCGAGAAGGATGATATTCGGCACTGTCAGCACGACTTCCGTGCAGATCAGGATGACCGTATCGAACCATCCGCCAAGCAACGCGGCGAGGGCACCGAGTGTGATGGCGATGAAGGTACTGATGAGGGCGGCCGCTGCGCTGACCAGAATTAGCTTCTTGCCACCATTCACGATCTGATACCAGATATCACGTCCACGGTTATCGCAACCGAGCGGATTCTCCCAACTCGGACTGCAATAGATCTTGGAAACAGTGGTGGGGTTCTTGTCTGGCAAGAAGAACGGCCCAATGAAGCTCAAGATGAGGATCGCCGCCAATACGATGATCCCGAAGGTACCCAGCTTGTTTCGACTCACGAACCGACGCCACGCGGGCGGCGGGGTGATCCGCTGGTTTTGGGTATTGCCAACGGATGCAGTTGCACTACTCATGACTCACCCTCCCTAGGATCGAATGCGCGGATCAAGGCGGCTGTATAGCAGGTCGGCGACGAAGAGCGCCATCACCACAGAGATGGTGATAACCAGGAAGATACCCTGCAGTACGGGGTAGTCACGCTGGGTGATGCTTTCCAGCAATCGCGAACCAATACCTTGATACTGGAAGATCGGCTCCACCAACAGTGAACCACCAACGATGAAACCAACGGAGATGGTGAGTTGGGTGAAGAGCGGGAGAATAGCATTGCGGCCAACATAGAAGGTGAGCACACGCCACTCCGGTACACCACGTGCGCGGGCAGCGGTAACGTAGTCTTCCTCGAGTGTCGCGATGGTGGAGCTCTTCATAAGAAGCATCCACCCGCCGATACTTGTGAGGGTATAGACCATGATCGGTAAGATGGCGTGATATATGACGTCCTTGAAGAACGCGAAGCTAAACTCCACCTGCTGGCCACTGGATAACGAGCCACGCATCTTGGTGTAATCGATCCACCCTAATTGCACACCAAAGATAATGATGACCATGAGGGCGAAGAGATAGTTCGGGAAACTGTTGAGAATCGAACCGATGGTGCTGGCGACGCCATCAAAGGTGGAGCCGCGCTTGTACGCCATGATCATGCCGATGAAGCTACCAAGCACAAAGGCAATGATGAGCGCCGTACCGACCGAGTAGATGGTCCACCAAATACGGCTCTGAATGATACTCGCGACCGATGTGCCCGGCAGGGTAATAGATGTACCCAGATCGAAGCGCAGCAGATTCCCCAGATAATCGAAGTACTGCAGAAGAACCGGTCGGTTCACATCAATCGCAAAGAGCGATTGCGCCATGTTCGCGGCGTCCTCATAGGAGTAGCCATACTGTGTCATCTGCTTGTTGATGTACACCTGTACGGGGTCCCCGGGAAGCAAACGGACAAGGAAGAAAATGAACGTACTGACCAGGTAAATTGTCAATAACGCACGCAGAGATCGTCGGAAAAGGTAACCGGTAAAGAACTTCTTAAGGGGATTAACCCGAATTTCTTCCTGTTCCTCGACTTGAATGATTTCTGCGGAGGCCTGAATCTCCATAGCCCCTACCTCCCGAAAATATGTCAACGCGTGCGCGAAGGATCTGCCATCATCGTCGAAGGACGAACCTCATCGTTGTGAGACCACCCGTGTTGACCTTATTGGGGCTCCCACTCCCCGTGTGAAATGAAGCATAAAACAAATTGCTTCATGAATACACAGGAAAGAAATCATGCCCTCTCCTGTCAACCGCATACGCTGCGCGCTCGCGCAAAGTCCAAAAACGTGCGGAAATGTAATGGCGTTTCCTCCGCGAACGCCACCAAGTCATCGTATTATAGATGTATACAGGATTCTGTCACCACCGGAGGTGTCGTATGGCCGCCCAGTTCATGTTCGATCGCATTGTTGTTCCGATGGATGGTTCCGAGCCCGCGCAGGCGGCGCTATCCTATGCTGCCCGTATTCCCACCCGGGAGTTGATATTGCTGCATGTGATGGTAGACCGCGAGGTGATTGTGCCGGAGTGGATTCTGCGCCGCGATTCCTCGCGCACAGAAATCAGCATGAACGATCGTCTGGAGAAACTGGCTGAGGAGCTGCGTGGCCCGGATCGGGAGGTCACGGTCGATGTTCGCATTGGCGACGTCGCGGAGGAAATCATCCGGGCCGGTGAAACCGCGGACATGCTCGTCATGATGACTCACGGTCGCGGAGCGGCCGGTCGGGTGCTCTTCGGCAGCATAGCCGATCGTGTCGTGCGCCATGGTAACACCCCTACCTTGTTGGTACGCGTTGGCGAACTCACCCGCAACCCCAAGATTCCGGATCGTGTTGTTTGCGCTCTGGATGGCAGCGAGAATGCCGAACGCGGTATCGAGGCGGCCGTGCATTTGGCGAAAGCGCTCGATCTGCCCTTGCATCTGATCCGGAGTGTGGGTCTGCAGGACGTCAAAGCGCGATTGCGTGAGACACGCGCAGAGCGGGTTGCCCCATCGCAGATGGATCCGGAACTCTATGACAAAACGCTCATCGCCGTACGGGACGAGGCACGGGCATATCTGGATTCCAAGGAAATCGAGGTCAAGGCAGCATACGAGCGTGTCACCGTTGAGCTCCTGGAAGGATCAGTACCCTTCACGCTGATGTGGGCCGTGGATGTGGACGATATCCTCGTCATCACCACGCGCGGTCAGGGTGGCTACAAACGGTGGGCGCTGGGGAGCGTGGCTGAAAAGCTGGTACGCGAGGCGCCCTGCCCGGTCTTCCTCGAACGCAGCGCCGACGAGCCATTCGCGGGGTTATAGCTGTCGTGTGAGCACCTGCGCGACGAGCATGCCAGCGCTAGCGGCCCAGGCTTGCGGAGAGCAGCTGACAGGATAGGGCACGGGGCCATTCCCATCGTCGGCATAGCCGCCATAGAGCTCCGCCAACCGATGGCGCGGATCATATCCCGCCAGCTTCACCAGCTGTCTGGCAATCGTCTGAGCCTGCTCGATATGACCATATCGATACAGCCCCATCATGCCGAGGCTGACATCGTGCGGCCACACACTGCCGTTGTGATAACTGATCGGGTTATAGGTCGCCATCTCGGATGAGAGCGTGCGGATACCCCAGCCGCCATTCATATCGGGCTGAGCCAAACGCGCTGCCACGCCAGTGGCATGCTCCTCACTCGGCACGCCGCAGAAGAGCACGTGACCGGCATTGGACGAGATTGCATCGACCGGCTGCTTGTCGCCATCGAGCGCCTGGGCATAGAAGCCAACATCCTCCATCCAGAAGAGGCGTTCGATAACTTCTCGCAGTTGCTCGGCCCGGGCACGGAAAGCAGAGTCGTCCTCGCCACGTCGCGCCAATGCTTCGGCGTAGCCGGCATAGGCGGCATAGACATAGGCCTGCGGTTCCACAAGCGCAATCGGTCCCTTCACCTCCCGACCATCGGCGAAGTGCAATGAATCGAAGCTATCCTTCCAGCCTTGTTGGGAGATATGGGCGGCATCTTCCTGCTTGCCTGCAAACTCGATCAGGCCATCGTCATCGAGATCTCCATACTGCTCGATCCAGGCGAAGGCGCGTTCAGCATGCGGTCGCATCTCGGCGAAGAAAGCATCGTCCTGCAGCACGGCATCGCACGCAACCAGCGTCATCAGAAAGAGGGGTGTGGCATCGATGGAGCCGTAGTAAGGCGTGTGCGGAATACGACCGCGTCGCGAAAGCTCGCCATACCGCATTTCATGTGCGATTTTGCCAGGCTGCTCCTCACGAAAGGGATCGATCTTCTCACCCTGAAGCGATGCCAGCACCCGCAACGCCGACTGAGCACGGTATGGATAGCGATGCATCGTCTGCAGACAAGTGATCATGCTATCGCGACCAAATGGGGCGATAAACCACGGGATACCGGCAGCCGGGATCACTCCTTCCGGGAAAGAGGTTTGAAGCAGCGCGAGATCACGATCACTGCTATTGAGATAGTCATCCAGCTCGCTGTCCCCCGTTGCAAAGGGAGCAGCGGTGGTAAAGAGATGCTGCGGATCATCGAGTGGCGGCATGACGAAAGGTGCACCATGAGGAACCGGTGTGATAACAACCTCATGGGTCGCCATATCACCAGCTGCCAAATCAAGCTGCCAAATCAACTCAACGCCAGAGATATCCTCACCCCACGACCGCACTGCAGGATCGCCACTCCAGGCGACAGTGGTGGTCAGCATCACGCCATCGGATGCGAGTGCACTTAACGCACACCCGGCGCCCTCGCGCACGATCGGCTGTGGCACGACGGAATCGACGCGGGCGATACCGCGCACCTCAAACATATCAAGGAAATCGGCAGCAACAAGCAGCGTCATTGGGCTGGCGAATGCGATACGACTGTAGTTATGGGCAGTCATATTCACCGTCAACTCCGTGCCCAGGATCAGATTCGTCACCACCACGATCTCGTGCGGCTGCAGTGCATCGGTCCGCCGCATATTGGTGGAATAAATGCGCAGGTGTGTGGGCGATATCTCTTGCATCGTGAGCACTTCCAGCGAGAGATCTCCCAGCGTCAACGAGAGCTCGCTGAGAAAACGGGTGTCGCGCGCGAAGAGTCCACTTTCGTTCTGCGCAGCGAAACTATGCTCCTTGCCGATGAGGCAGAGTTCATTGCATTTGAGCACAAGCTCATGGTCCAGCATTGGTTGTTATCCCTTGATACCGCTCGCGACATTTCCCTGAATGAAGTATCGCTGGAAGACGAGGAAGAAGATCGCCATCGGCACGGTAGTGATCACAGCGATCGCCATCAGTACCGGCCAGTTGGTGAGATAGAGCGATCTGAAGTTGGCCAAACCAACCGGCAACGTATAGAGATTGGTATTGCCACCAGTGATATAGATGACCGGCTCCAGGAAATTATTCCAGCTTCCCTGGAAACTGAAGATCGCAAGCGCGGAGAGCGCAGGTACTGTATTCGGCAAAACGATTGTGCGGAAGATCTGATAGCGCGAGGCACCATCGATCCGCGCGGCTTCCTCGAGATCAATGGGTATCGTCTCGAAGAACTGCTTCATGAGGAAGATGCCGAAGACATCGACCAGGAAGGGCACCGTCAGCGCGCCGTAGGTGTTTAGCAGCTTCATATCCTGCAGGAGCATGAATCGGGGAATGATGAGCACGATGCCGGGCACCATCATCGTGGCCAACAGCATGGTGAAGATAAAGTCTCTGCCTGGAAAGTCCATACGCGCAAAGGCGTAACCAGCCAGTGTCGCGAACGAGACGCGACCGATGATCCAGATCAACGCAACGATGACACTATTCAGGAACCACCGCTGGATATTGCTCTCGAAGGCGATGCGGTAGGCATCCAGTGTCGGATTGTCAGGCCAGAACATATTGGAGAGCGTGAGTTTGGTCGCCTCAGGTGGTGTCTTGAGCGATGTCGAGACCGAAAAGAGGAAGGGCACAAACATGACCAACGCCACGATGACCAGCACAACGTATGCCAGTACCACGATAGCGGTGCCTGCGGTGGAGCGCGGTTTGGACTCCTTCAGCGTCGGCAGTGGTTTGGTGTTCAACATAGTGGAACTCATATGAAACCTCCCCTATCGCGGCCGCAAGAAGCGCTGCTGCACAAAGTAAATGCAGAGAATGATAGAGAACAGGGTCATGGCGATGGCGGAGGCGTACCCCATGGAGAAGTTGGTGAAGCCTTCCTGATAGACCAGATAGCCAAGCGTGAGTGTCGTTTTGGCGGGCCCGCCCTGACTCATAACGAAGATCTGGTCGAAGACCTGGAAGGTGCCGATAAGGCCGAGTGTGACGACAAAGAAGATGATCGGTCGGAGCATGGGCATTGTGATCTGCCAGAACATCTGCCGGGCAGTGGCACCATCAAGCGCCGCTGCTTCATAGACATCGGAGGGGAGCCCCTGCAATCCCGCCAGGAAGATAACCATGGTTCCGCCAACAGATGTCCAGATAATCATCATCATGATGGAGAGCAAGGCGACACTGGGTCCCGCAAGCCAGGGATTCACATGGTGGATGCCAATGGCATCGAATCCCATGGCGAAAATGCCCTTGGGATTGGACATCCAGGGTGGTGTGGGAGTGGGCAGTCCGAGCTTGCGCAGGAAGAAGTTGATCAGTCCGTTCTGCTGATAGAGCCAAAGGAAGATAACGGAGATGACGACGGTAGAACTGATGGAGGGGAAATAGAATGCCGTGCGGAAAAAGCCACGACCGCGGATCTTCTGATTGGCGATGACCGCCAGGACTAACGCGATCAGCGTTTGCGTGGGCACGACACCGAGCGAGAGCCACATGGTGTTACGCAGGGCGATCTGGAAATCGCGCTCCTTGAGGAGGTTCCTGTAGTTATCCAGCCCCACAAATGGCTTTTCGGGTGTGATCACACTCCATTCGTGAAAGCTCAGCCAGATAACGCGAGCGATAGGATAGAAGACAAAGAGACCGAGGATGATCATCGCGGGTGCGATGAAGAGGTATCCCGCCAACCGATCCTCGGCCGCCAGCGGATTTCGGTTGCGCCGCCGCAAGGTCCCCGCCATGTAAACCTCCCCACCAGGAAATGTGCGACCACCGGGTACACCTTCGCTCCGCCAGGCACTAAGGACTGACGTTCCGGGAGGCTACCCACGGTAGCGTCGCCGCTTGTGGGCGACCATAAGGTGATCAGGCCACGCCGCATTGGATATGTGGCGTGGCCCTTGATCCGCCCGAAAGTAGTCACCGGGCTTCAACACCCGGTGACCGAAGCGAGGCTAGCCGCCGATATTGATATCGCTATTCGCAGCATCGACCATCTGCTGCTTGCACTCGGCCACATCGATCTGACCGGCCCAGAGGGACTGCAGGGCGGCACTGGCATTGCCAGCAAACTTCTGACCGCCTGGTCCATACTGCACGGCAGTGGCGTATGCGCCGCTGGCCAGATAGGGAGCGCGTAGCGGGAAGTTGTTGAGGTAATCTTCCTCCAAATCCACGCGGGCGGGGATAGCGAGACCCGAGGCATTGTGCTTAAGGGCTGCCTCGTAGCTGGTCATGTAGTTAACAAAGACCCAGGCAGCATCCGGATTCTGGGAACCGGCGAAGATCGAGTAGGAGTTGGTGAACGCCGGGGTACCCTTACCTGCCGGACCAGCCGGAAGCTCAGCCACCGCGTACGCCTTATCCGGTGCATTGAGATCGAGGAACGGGAACATCCAGTTACCCTCAAACACCATCGGTGCCAAGCCCTGCGCATAGGCATCGCCAGGCCAGCCAGCACCGAGATCGGCGGATGGGCTGATCAGTCCATCGCTATATAGCCCATACATAAAGTCGAGCGCCTGAGAAGTGGCATCAGAATCGAGAATAACTTCGGTCGCATCCTCGTTGAGGATATTGCCGCCAGCCTGGAAGAGGAAGGCGATAAAGCGATCGAAGTTCGGATCGATAGCGAGACCAACCGAGCCGGTCGAATCCTTGATCGCCTGAAGGGCGGTGCGCAATCCATCCCAATCGGTGGGGAACTCGGTGACACCGGCTGCACTGAAAACATCCGGATCGTACACCGCGCCAAGCGGGCTCCAGTCCTTCGGCAGACCGTAGAGCTTGCCCTGCCAGGTGTAGGCATTGATGAGTGGGGCGAAGTACTCATCGGCACTCACACCATCTTCGGCCATATAGTCGTCGATAGCCAACAGGACATCGCGCGACATGAAATCCTGGGCGTATTCGTTCTGGACATAGAAGACATCAGCGGCATTGTCAGCGGCGATATCGGTTTGAATCTTGGTCAGGTAATCGGCCGCGATTGGCTCGAACGAAACTTCGATGTTCGGATAGCGTTCGCTGAACATCGCCAGCAGTTCGTTCACACGTTCCTGGGCGGCGGCATCATCGAAGCTGGAGAAACGGATTTTGCCGGAGGCACGCTCGGCCACCTTGGATGCCACAAACTCCGGCGAAGCGCCTGGGGTTGCGTCCTGTGCCCAACCAAAGCGAGCTACTGAAGCGGCTGCTCCACCGGCAACTGCACTGCCGACGAAACCGCGTCGGGATAATGAGAATGGCTTGCTCATGGTGATGATCTCCTTAAAAATACGAGCCAGAACAGGTGCTCACCCATCCCAATTTGTAGCATACAGAGACTGGTCATTGTATGCAATGAGCTAGTACCACCTAAATTGTCATTGCAATTCGTCCCGTAATACATCGGAAAGATGGACTAGGTCTTTTTGAGTCACGTAGCCCTGCACGGAAATTCGGACGAAGGTGCGATCCAAATGCTCGGTAACAGGAATCTCAATTCCACGCGCCAACAGGCGCTCCTTGAGGTTGGTGTAATCCCCTGCAGGGAGCGTGATTGCGGCAAGCTGGGTGTACCAGGAATCGTTCGAATAGATCGATTCTGTGCCGAATTGATCGTGGAGTGCCACGACATATTCACGCAAAAGATCGTGGCAACGAGAGCGCACAGCATTCCACTCATGCTCTGCCTGCCAGGCGATCGCGGTGGGGACCGTAAGCCAGGGGCTGGCATCATGGGTACCCTGCATCTGATTGCGAGAAATAAAGGTACTACCGGGATACCATCCCCAGCTGATGATGGTACTTTCCACCCACTTCTGCAGATCGGGATGAACGTAGAGAAATGCTGCTCCCTTGGGGGCGCAAAGCCATTTGTGGCAGTTACCCGCGTAAATATCCGCACCGATGGCGGTGATATCCACGGGAATCTGCCCGGGGGCGTGCGCACCATCGACGATGGTGAGGATGCCCTCTGCCTTCGCGCGCTGGCAGATGAGTTCCACCGGGAGCTTAAGGGCAGTCGCACTGGTGATGTGGCTGACAAAAATCGCCTTTGTACGTGGTGTCACACCCTGCCAGAGCTCATCGACCAGTGCTTCCGGGGTGGTAACTGGCAAGGTAATCGGCTGACGAATGTAGCTGGCACCATGTTTGGCGGTGTGGTGCTGCCAGGTCCAATCGAGCGCACCATATTCCAGGTTCGTGCCCAGAATCTCGTCACCAGGCTGCAACTCGATTGATTTGGCGATGATATTGATACCAGCACTGGTGTTGGTGACGAACGTGAGGTCATCCGCCGGAGCACCGACATATGCCCCCAGATCAACGCGAGCCTGGTCGAGTAGTCCTTGCAAACGACGCGCGATGAAATCTATCGGCTGTCGTTCCATATCCGCCTGCCATCGTTGCCATTGTTCGAAAACCGGCTTTGGGCAGGCACCGTATGAACCGTGATTAAGGAATGTGACCTCGGGATCGAGAAGGAAATGAGCCTTCAGTTCTTCAGCAGTGAGAGGCATTGCCTGGATTCTCCAATAAACGTACGGCGAAGTTCGACCGGGATCATCGTACAACCCTCTCGCGAATGCAGACAGATGGATGGCCATGTCGAGATCAGTGTTCTGAAGTACCGGATTATCTGGGAGAATGAATCTCGACGATACATCGCCGTATACCCGCAATCGGTTGCAACACAACAGGAGCAGCAAAATGAGAATCGGATTCTATGCCAACTACTCCGAAGAGACTGCGCTCTTCGCACACGATACGGGATTCTCCAGCCTGCAGCTTTCAGCCTGGCAGGACTCCTATCTGGATGCGAACACGATAACGAGCGACAAAATCGACCGCATGCAGAAACTCCTCTCCGATCTCGATATAGAAATCTCGAGTCTGGGGTACTACCCGAACTATCTCGATCCGAATCCGGCCGAGGGTGAGCATGCCCAGGCGTATTTTCCCAAAGTCGTCGATCTGGCCGCACAATTGGGAGTAAAGGTGATCTCGACATTTGCTGGCCGCGATCCGGACAAGACAGTGGAGGAGAACATTCCGCTCTTTAAGGAAGTCTTCTCCCGCTTCTGTGAGTATGCGGAAGCGAAGGGAGTCAAGATCGCGCTCGAGAACTGCCCGATGATCGAGAAGAAGACCAACAAATGCCATAACATCGCCACCGGGCCGGAGGTGTGGGATGTGCTCTTCGATGTGGTGCCCTCGGATCACCTCGGCATCGAATTCGATCCTTCCCATATGGTTTGGCAGGGCATGGACTACATTGCTGCGATTAGGGAATATGGCCACAAAATTTTCCACGTTCACGCCAAGGATATGGAGATCGATTGCGTCGCCCGCAAGCGCATGGGGATTCTCGGGCCATCGTTTGGCGAGACATCGGAACTTGGCCAGGGCTGGTGGCGAGCACGCACACCAGGCTGGGGCGAGGTGGATTGGCCGAAATTCATCAGCGCGATCATCGAGAGCGGGTATCGCGGCAATATCGATATCGAGCATGAAGATAGTGTCTTTGCCTCCCTGCAGCCCATGAGCACGATTGCGACCGAAGGCGATATCGTTGCCAACTACAGTCTCGAGCGCGTTGGCCTCACGCTCGGATACAAGACGCTTGCGCAATATATCGTGAGATAGGAGACCACCGCCCATGCCATCGATTATCGACCGTCTTGATCAACTTCGCGCCGATACACCGGGCACTGCGCAGGTAGCGCATTTCAACCATGCCGGATCGTCGTTGCCGCCAACCCCGGTACTCCAGACGGTGATTGATCACCTTAATCTGGAGGCAACGATCGGTGGATATGAAGCGGCAGCGCTGGCCAATGAGCACATCGAAGCCAGCTATGCCTCGATCGCGCGGATGCTCAACGCGACGGTCGATGAGATCGCTCATATCGAGAACGCCACCCGTGCCTGGGATATGGGTGCGTATTCGATTCCCTTTCAGCCGGGTGATCGGGTGCTGATCACGCCATGGGAGTATTCCAGCAATCTCATCGGTATCCTGCACATGCAAAAGCGCTTTGGGCTGGAGATCGAGGTGATACCGAACGATCAATTCGGACAGATCGATCTCGATGGACTGGAAGAGGCGCTTAGGAAGCCGACCTCTGCCGTCTTCATCACTCACATGCCCACCAATGGTGGACTCGTACAACCTGCCGCCGAGATCGGTGCGCTCATCCGCCGGCATCAGCCGGATGCCTGGTATGTGCTGGATGCCTGCCAAACGGCCGGGCAAATGCCGCTGAATGTGCAGGAGATCGGATGCGATATTCTCTCCGTCACCAGTCGCAAATATCTGCGTGGACCGCGCGGTGCAGGCTTCCTTTATATGAGGAAAGGGCGGATCGCGGAGACCAATCCTCCCTTGCTTGATCTGCATGCGGCTGAGTTGACCTCATCCACTGACTATATGATCCGACCGGATGCCCGTCGCTTCGAGAATTGGGAAAGCTATGTTGCCGGTCGGCTCGGACTCGGTGCCGCCGTGGATTATGCGATGGCCGTTGGTCTGGAGGCGATCTGGGCCCGTGTGCAAGAGCAAGGAGAGCGCTTACGCAACAAACTCCTGACCATAGATGGCGTACGCATTCACGACACCGGTGTAGTGCGAGGGGGAATCGTGACCTATTCGCTCGCAGGTGTGCCCTCGGAGCAATTGCGGGCAGAGTTAAGTGCACGCAAGATCAACACCTCCCTCTCCAATATCTATCGCACCTATCTCCATAGCGACCTGGAAGCGATCGGTACCTACATCCGCGCCTCTGTGCACTACATCACCAGCGATGACGAAATCGATCAGTTAGTTGCTGCAACCGCGGAGGTAGCACGATGACCGATACCCCCTATCCTCTTGATCCGATTGATCTCACAACCAAACTCGTCGCGATCGCCTCGGTGAATCCAGCCCTCGTACCTGGAGGAGCGGGTGAAAGCGATATCGCCGACTACTGTCTGGCGTGGCTCAACCATTACGGCTTCGAGACATATCGGCTGGAGAAGCATCCGGGGCGCCCCTCGGTTGTCGGGGTGATGCGGGGTAGTGGTCATGGCAAATCGCTGATGCTGAATGGACATATCGATACGGTGACGTTGGCCGGGTACGACGGCGATCCATTGACGCCACGCATTGATGGCAATCGCATGTATGGCCGTGGCGCCTTTGATATGAAGAATGGCGTTGCCGCGAATATGATCGCGACGGTGCGGGCTGCTCAAACCGGCCTTGCCGGCGATGTGATTGTTTGCTGCGTCGCCGATGAAGAGCATGCCAGCCTCGGCACGGCGGAGGTGCTGGAGCAATTCACCGCAGATGCTGGCATCGTCACCGAGCCGATGAGCCTGGAACCAACGCTGTGGCATAAGGGCTTCATGTGGATCGACGTGACGATCCACGGGCGGGCGTATCATGGTTCGCGTCCCGAGTTCGGGATTGATGCGATCGCCAAGGCCGGACACTTTCTGGCGGCGCTCGACTCGCTGGCGACCGAGATGAACACGCGCGAGGGGCATCCGCGGCTGGGGCCTGGTTCGATTCATGCATCCATGATTAAGGGTGGCGAGGAAGCTTCAAGCTACCCGGCTGCCTGCACCATCACCATCGAGCGGCGGACGATTCCAGGAGAGACACCGGAAATGGTGGTGGACGAACTGACCGACATCCTCGATCGACTCGTCATTGAGGTTCCCGATTTTGCGTACAGCATCGAACCCGGTTTGGTGCGACAACCATTCGAGACCGATGCCCAGAGCAACATCGCGCAGTGTCTCCTACGTCATGCCGAGAAAGTCCTCGGGCAGGAACCAAAACTTCGCGCGGAACCGTTTTGGACAGATGCTTCACTGATGGACCAGGCGGGCATTCCCACCTTGCTCTTCGGTGCCGATGGCGCAGGAGCACATGCGGCGGACGAATGGGTTGATATCGACTCGGTTCGACAGCTGACGGAGGTGTTGGTGGGTGTGATTACAGAGTGGTGTGGATAAGTTCCAGAGCCCTGCTCCTATTGCGCAACCAACATCTCTGTAACCAGTTCCAGATTGATACTGCCGTCCTTCACACGAATAATCCGGATCGGGTATCGATGCTCTTTTGCGAAGGAGATGAGCGTCTCAACCCGCATCAGGGCGATTTCAAGCACTGCGTATGAAAAAGTTTGATCCTTTGGCGCCACTATGCGGATTGATGGAGCATGTTCCAGAATCTCCTCCATGTCAGTCACACGTGCCCGCAGTTTGATGTCACGATCCTGGGTAACGACAATCCATCCCTGTTCCGATGCCAGCTGAACCAGCACCTCATCCTTCGCGCCTGGCGCTACGGTTCGCGAATCTATGATTTCGCGTCCATGACGGGTGAGCATCTGTCCCACACTGGCTGGAAGGTTTTCATCAAGCAGGTAGATAAATGATCGTTGCGATGACATCACGATGCCGCCTGATTCATCTCCAGGCGAACTACATCGATATCTTCCGGTACGAGTGCTGGAAACTCCTGCAAGATGCGCTCATCCGAATATCCATGGATAACCATATTTCGCACCGAATCCACCATGATTCGCGTTCCCGCAAATGTCGGCTTGCTACCATTCACCCCGCGACTCTGGTCAACACGGCCGAAATCAGATGACTGCCTGGCCAATAGTTTCGGAAGTTCACGTTCGACTTCCTGAGGAATATCGCTCAGCATGATCTCCTGGATGACCTGCTGCCCATCCACGCCTTCCCATCGATGCGTGATGGGGTTCATAAAGACCAGCCGACCAGAGAGATAGCCCACCCGAAGCTCGGACCATGGCTCCTGATACCAATGAGAGAAGTACTCTCCGGCTCTTCGAATCTCGGAAAGCGAAACATTCCCGTGGGTTCGTAATCTGCGCAATGCACTCAGACTTACGATATCGCGGAATGAATACCACCTGGATAACTGCCCTCGTGATCGTTTGGTGTGCGGAGAGGGAATGAAGACGCCAGATCGCTCCCAGTCGTTCATTGTCGATCTGGGGATACCCGTGAGCTTCGTCGTCTTATTCTGATCGAGCAAGATAATTGGATCTGACATCAGAGTCTTTTCGCATTCGTCAGACGGAAATACAAGCAGTTTAGGAGATAGCCTCGTATCACTTCACCCGTATTGTATGACATTACCCGGCACAGTACGGGACGCAGCTCGTCCTGGAACCCTCATGTAGTCGGTTGTGGTCCTGTCCAAGGTCGTTTCGCCCTCTTCCACATCCAAATGAACAGATTGGCCAAGGCGATCACCATCCATGCAAAGATGACGACATTGGCCTGAACAATGGCAAGACAACAAGCCACCACGCTTACGACGACAACCACCGCATCGCCACTAAATCGGTCTCGTCGGAACCACATTGCCACGACAACCATCGCGGCTGGCAAGAGACCCTTGAGCCCTATACCCAATATCCCGAATGTGCCGATGTGCAAACAGACCCCTAATACGGAGAAGGTCAAAGCAGTACTGGTCTGAAAATTGAATTGCGGAAGTATGGTCAGCACCAGCAATCCAAAGGCAACGACCAGAACCAGATAGCGAAAGTTGCCGGAAGCCGTGTTTCCAGGATGCGTGAACGCCAGCAACACCATCCAGCTGGCCGCGATCAGCAACAGGAATGCTCCGATACGATCTTGATTCATATGTCACCTCCGCCTGGCGTACGTGCTGCACTGGATACCCTCACTCTATCAGAACCAGGCGGATAGCTCTTGCGTTCGGTGCGTGGACGGCCCAATACGCGACCTGAACAGAATGCACAGATATACTGGAGCGACTCGTTCGAACGATGTGGAGTACCCCCCATGCCATACCTCAAAAGCACGCTTCCCGATAGCATCGCTGTCCTCAGTGGGTCGTACCCACCGAATGAGAAATGCTTTCTCAGCGAGAGTTTGCAGATCATCGCGCATTACGCGGAGGAGGACTGGCCTGAAGAGCCAATCCACTGCCATCGCGATAGCGACGAGGCCTATATCGTGATGGAGGGCGCGATCACGCTAGTGATTGATGGGGAATCAGTGGTCGTGAACAAGGGCGAGATCTGCACCGTTGGTCGCGGCTCTTTCCACGCGATCACAGAGGCGCAGGTACCCTATCGCGGCCTGGTGGTTCGCGCGCCCAGCGTGCAGGATAAAGAGTATCTCGAATAGCGGCACATCCGGCCCGGTTCCGCTCCTAATACAGCTTGCGCACTCCCCTCTTCTCGCCTAGCCTTCATCATATGGATCATCGCCCGTGAGAGGCGATGTTATGCACCAACAATCTCATCGCGTGCTTGCCCATAATCCCGGGCAGAGAGAGGATGTTCATGAGCACAAATGAAGCGGTTGACAAGCGGCCGGCGACAGCCGAAGAAATGGCCAGCCGTCCGGTACGGTTTGCCGTCGTCGGCACTGGTGGTATGGGTGGAACCCATGCACGCAATCTGGCTGGATCATCGGAAGCCGAAGTGACCTGGTTGGTGGATATCGATACTGATCGTGCCAACAAGCTCGCTGCCGATATCGGTGGCAAAGTCACGCCAAGCATGGACGAAGCATTCAGCAGCGGTGAGGTCGATGTCGCATTGATCGCCCTGCCAACGGGTCTGCACCGTATGGGTGTGGAAGCGGCTGCGAAGCACAAGATTCACGTCTTCTGCGAGAAGCCGATCGCACGCACCAACGAGGATGCCATCGCCATGACCCAAATCTGCAAGGATGCTGGTGTCACATTGATGGTCGGGCACGTGGTGCGCTTCTTCAGCGAATACATGCGCATCAAAGAACAACTGGAAGCAGGCACCCTCGGCGATATCGCGATGGTGCGTGGCAGCCGCATCAATCCGCCGGTGATGGAACGATCGCCGTGGTTCGCCGATGTTGCGGTCAGCGGTGGTGTGGTGCTGGATCTGATGATCCACGAGATCGATACCTTCCGCTGGATGTTTGGCGATGTCGAGCGCTTGTTCGCGCACGGTCTGAGCTTTACCGATTGGCACACCAAGCGTGACCATGCCATTGCCAGCCTCACCTTCCGCGATGGCACCATTGCTCACTGCGAGGCGAGTTGGGCGCACAGCGCCTTCCGCACAAGCATCGAAGTAGCGGGGAGCAAGGGTCTGGCAAAGCACAGCTCCTTCGATTCCTCCACCCTCATCTTCGAACCGAGCACCGGCGTGGAGTATGAAGGTATCGGCCAGCAGAGCAAGCAGTTCACCTATATGCGTCCGACTGTGACTCCGCCGCATTTGCGCGAGTTGCTGGTCTTTATCGATTGTCTGCGTACTGGCAAGCCGGTACCGGTGGATGGCGATGAAGCCACGCGCACACTGATTGTGGCGAATGCAGTGCTGGACTCCATGCGTGAGAATCGCGTGATTGAATTCAATGAAGATGGCTCGGTCAAGCAGGCCTAACCCGAAAGGATTGTTGAGATGACAACGAAGACGGTGAAGGTGGCGATGCTGAGCTTTGCGCACCAACACGCGATTGGTTACGCGATGGTGCTGAATGCGCTGCCGGATGTCGAGATTACGGTAATTGCGGATGAAGATGCCGACCGTGGCCAGCACTGGGCACAGACCTTCAATACTCAATGGGTGGCCAGCATCGATGAAGCGCTGGCGATGGATGTCGATTGCGTCGTGGTCTGCAGTGAGAACGTGCATCACAAGACGATGACAATTGCCGCAGCAAAAGCGGGCAAGCATGTGCTGTGCGAGAAGCCCCTGGCCACCACGGTGGACGATGCCACGTCGATGATTGCGGCCTGTGAGGAAGCTGGCGTCCAACTGATGACGGCTTTCCCGGTGCGCTTCAACGCCAGCATTCTGGCCCTGAAGGATGCCGTGCACAGTGAGCATTTCGGCGAGACACTGACGATTGCCGCCCGTAATCCGGGAACGAATCCGGGGCAGTGGTTCGTCGATCCGGCGCTCTCCGGCGGTGGCGCGGTTATCGATCACACCGTGCATGTGGTGGATGTACTCCGCTTTATCTATGGTGCCGAGGTAACCGAAGTCTACGCCCAGAGCGGGAACAAGCTGGCTGGTGGTGTCTCCGATGACACTGGTCTGCTCATGTTCAAGCTCAGCAACGGCGTACCAGTCAGCCTGGACACCAGCTGGACCCGACCGAGCAATTGGCCGATCTGGGGCGGCGTCACGCTGGATGTGATCGGTGAGTTCGGTGTGCTCTTTGCCAATGCGTACAACAATAATTACGATCTGGCGGAGACGACCACGCCCAGCTACACCTGGCAGCCGGTGGAACACACAGGCGATCCGGAGATGGTAAGCGCGTTTATCGATGCGGTTCGCAACGGCACGGATGTCCCGGTAACGGGTACAGATGGGTTGCGCGCACTGGAGGTGGCCTTGGCCGCGATGAAGAGCGCCGAAAGCAATCAGCTGGAGCCAATAACGCACGCCTAGGGCCGAATTAACCGGAAGCAAATTATGGGCGGATCCCCGTATGAGGATCCGCCCATTGCGTTATCGGACCAGCATAACTCATGCCCGTCTGCGATCACTGAGTCCACCAGTACCTCGGCTACGGGGTCACATTGGTAACTTCGGCGGTAATCTCGGCGCATGTGTTGTTCGGGAAAACGATGTCGCGATCAAAGACCATCGATCCATCAACCACATCGTCGTAGGTGAGGGTCTGGGTATCCAGTTGATTGCCGCTGTCATCGTGGCAACCAACGGTGATCTCGACCGACTGCAAATCTGTACCCGAGATATTCGCGAACGAAAGACTGACGACTGTGCCCGCATCCTCGTACAGACCCAGCACTTCGAAAACGAAGATCTGGTCATCATCTACCGTGGTATCGACAACGGATATGGCCACCGGACGATCGATCGCGACCGCCGTCGATTCCTCTGACGAGCTAACCATAAATCCACTGAACATAATCATCAGGATAATCAGAATGATGCTCATCGCAATGTGCTCCCTGGTTATTTACAATCCGGATACTCTCCATCTATTCGATAACGGAGATATCCTCATCTGACCTAAGAATAGACCAAATGGAAACGGACCGTGAGCCAACACGATCCGCTTCCGCAAGAGGGGAGATAGTGAACGATGGGATACGCTAGCTTTCGCCGCGCTTTTTGAACATCCAGTAGGTAAGCGGAACCACAACGATGAGCGTGCCGATCCACCACACAACCGTCAGCCAGGCGGTGTTACCCACATCCGGGTAGCCGTTCAGGAGTCCGCGCGTGGCATTCACACTCAACGAGAATGGCTGATTTGCCGCAAAGCCCTGCAACCATGACGGCAGGAAATCTGTACTGATGAATGCGGAGCTAATGAATGTCAGCGGCATGATGGCGCTAAAGCCAATGCTGCTCACAGCCTCCACAGTTTTCAGAGCGAGTCCGATAACCGCACCCAACCAGCAGAACACGAAGGCCGTCAGCAACATGATGCCAATAGCGGCCAGCCATTCACCGACGCCCGCCGTTGGTCGGAAGCCGACCGCGAACGCCACGAGAACGGTAATGATGGTCGTGAAAATCGCGATCGCCATATCAGCGACGATGCGTCCCATCACCACGGCGAGGTGCTGCATCGGCAGGCTGCGGAAGCGATCCATCAGTCCTTCTTTGGCATCCTGAGCCAGGCCATACCCGGTGTTCATACCGCTGAACACGATGCCCTGGACCAGAATACCGACCACCAGGTAGTTCACAGCACTCACACCCTGGGGCAGAGTCATCTGTACCGTACCTGCGAAGATATAGCGGAACATCAACAGGAACATCAGCGGCATGATGGTGACACCCACCAGCCAATCGATTTGACGCGGCACCCGTAACAGATTGCGCCAGCCGATCACCAGAGAGTCGCTCATGAGCTGGGCAAATGGCGACTTGCTCCGCGGTGTGAGATCAAGGGCGGTGCTTAGCCGATCGGCCGATGTTTCGGCAATTGGTGTGCTACTCATAGCTGCCAGTTCCTTCCTCGGCCGCATGACCGGTTAACTGCAGGAAGACGTCATCCAAAGTTGGTCGCCTCAGACTAAAGTCGGTTGGGTGAAGATTCTCGCTATCGAGATCACGCACAGCCTGCATGAGGCCAGCAGAGCCCGCGGGGTAGGGTACCGTCAGCCGGCGGGTATGCGGCTCCACAACAACCTCGGCGTTCTCAACACCCCACCTGGCTGCAAGTCGCTGAAGCGATGCTTCCGCCTCGGCCAGATCGGTGCTTTCACTAACGGAGATATCCAGACGCTCGCCACCCAGTTGCGTCTTCAGTTCATCGGCGGTGCCCTGGGCGATGACGAGTCCGTGATCGATCACGACGATTTCGTGCGCCAGTCGATCTGCCTCTTCCAGATACTGCGTGGTTAGCAACACGGTGGTGCCATCGGCAACGAGATTCTCGATAACCTGCCACATATCGGCGCGGCTGCGAGGATCGAGACCAGTCGTCGGTTCATCCAGTACCAACACCGGTGGGGCCACGATGAGGCTGGCTGCCAGATCGAGGCGACGGCGCATACCACCAGAGTATGTCTTGAGAATGCGGTCGCCAGCATCAGTAAGACCGAATTGGGCCAACAGCTCTACGGCACGTTGCCTGGCCACCGATTTCGGGAGGCCATACAGCTGACCGAACATCACCAGGTTCTCGCGACCGGTGAGAATTTCATCGACGGCTGCGTACTGGCCGGAAAGCCCTATCACTTCACGCGCCCGATTTGGATCCCTGAGTACATCGACACCCGCGACGACAGCCTCGCCACTATCCGGCTTCAGGAGTGTGGTGAGAATACGCACCGCGGTCGTTTTACCAGCGCCATTTGGACCCAACAATCCGAGCACAGTACCCGTGCGCACACGGATATCGACGCCTTTCAGTGCCTGGGTTTCCCCGTAAGTTTTCTTGAGCCCGGTAGCTTCCACCGCGAACTCGCCCGAGAATGCATTCGGCATCTCATCTCCTTCTGAATCAATCTTCCGACCCGGTCGGAGAGGATAAAGCATGCGCGCATCCGGGATTAGCAGGATGCGCACATCATCATCAGCAGTCCCCCAACTGCGATATCACCAAGGATGAAGGATGAGGTGGTCAGTTTCCTTCCTCAATCTTGCTATCATTCACTCACTATCCGCTGCGGGAGCCTTCGGGCTGAGAGGGCGAGGAGTTCGCCGACCGCTCACCTGATCCGGATCATGCCGGCGTAGGAAATGCGATGCCAACACCGCTGCTGCAAGTCAGCAATCTCACTGCCACATATATGGAAGATGGTCAGCACCTGACCGCGCTCGAAGATGTCAACCTGCATGTCGATCTGCACGAATTTGTCTGCCTCATCGGTCCCTCCGGGAGCGGCAAGAGCACCCTCCTCGATATCATCTCCGGTCTCTTCGCCGAGGTGGCTGGATCGGTGGAGATTGATGGTCGCGAAATCCCACCCGCCGAACGCGCCGGGAGCACCAGCTACATGCGGCAACGCGATCTGCTGATGCCCTGGCGCACGGCGCTGGAAAACGCCGCGCTGGCACTGGAAGTACACGGGCATACGAAAACTGATGCCAGAGCTCGCGCACAGGAACGCTTCGCCGAATTCGGGCTTGCCGGTTTCGAGGATCGCTATCCGGCGCAACTGAGCGGCGGAATGCGGCAACGTGTCGCCTTTTTGCGCACTGTCCTGGCCGAGCGCGATCTCTTGCTGCTGGATGAACCCTTCGGGGCGCTGGATGCGCTGAATCGCAGCAATCTTCAGCAATGGCTGGTGCAGATGTGGGAGCGCGAACAGCAATCGGTGGTGATGGTGACGCACGATGTCGATGAAGCTGTCTTCCTCGCCGATCGCGTCATTGTGCTCTCGGCTCGACCCGGCACCGTGATCCACGAAGAGCGTATCAATCTGCCGCGACCGCGCACCCGCGCGATGCTGACATCGAATACCTTCCTCGCCCATCGGGCAGTGCTGCTGGATGCGCTCGGACTTCTGGACGGAGATGTGGCATGAGCGATCGTCTTGCCCGCATCGTTGGTCCGATTGTGGTGCTTCTGCTGCTGATTCTCGGTTGGGAAGTGGCGGTACGCGTGACCGATACCCAAACCTGGATGTTGCCCGCACCCAGCGATGTGCTGGGAAGTTTCCGCGACGACTGGCGACTGCTGCTCGAGCATACCCGCGTCACGCTCAGCGAAGTCCTGATCGGCTTCGGGATTGCCCTTGCGGCGGGACTGATCACCGGTATCGCCATCGATAGCAATCGCGTGATCGAGCGCGCACTCTATCCACTCCTGATCGCGAGTCAGACGATTCCGATGGTGGTCCTGGCACCACTCTTCCTCATCTGGTTCGGTTACGGGCTACTGCCAAAAGTGCTGGTAACGGCATTGGTAGCCTACTTCCCGCTGGCAGTCAACACGGTCGATGGCCTGAAGAGTACTGATCGGGAACTGATGAAACTGCTGCGGAGCATGGGCGCGTCGAACTGGCGGATATTCCGCCTGGCCAAGGTACCCTCGGCGCTACCGATGATCTTCGGCGGTGCGCGGATATCGGTGGCATTCTCCGTGATCGGGGCGGTTTTCGGCGAGTTTGTCGGGGCGAAGAAGGGGCTTGGCTATCTGATGGATCGCTCGGCCGCAATGTTCGAAACACCGCGCGTCTTCGCCTGCATCGTGATTCTGGCCGTGATGGGGGTGGTACTGTTCGCCCTCGTTGGTGTGATCGAGAGGATCACCTTGCCCTGGCGACGATACACGTCCGCATCGATTTTGTGATGATCGTTGCCCTCCGGTAACCTCGGTTGTGGGCGTCACTCACGAGGGGTGGCGCTACCTCCCGTCTGGTTGGTCATTCGCAGAAGATTCAACCTTATGTCATTCCCTTTCCATACTTGCCAAGGGTATACTGACTTCCCCTGCGGACAGTCATGGTCGGTGATTTCCCCAAGTTGATGGGTGCGCTGCTTCCCTGCGTAGGAGGATATGGTGAAATCGGTGCGCAACTGGAAGCCAGTGCCAAGCCAAGAATGGACGTATGATATGATGGAGATGCGATGAACCCTGTGGCTGGAGATCGCTGCCAGCGCGACATGTCGAGACGCCCGGACACAGCGGACGGGCCAGGGTTCATTCGTCGTCTCTGACGATGATCTCAACCATACCCTCGAGCCTATTCCTTACAAAGCCGCGACGACGGCTTCCAGTGACACTGACAACGTTCTCGCTACCTAAGAGAATCCCGAGAGTCACTGAATACCATCGGTTATCATCGCCATACAGAAGAACGCGACGCTTTTCGGGATCTCCTTTTTCACGCCCCAGAAACTTCCATTTATTCAGGTGATTCGATAGATCCTCAATGATGTGAAGATCCCTTGGGTGCGTATTGATGACTTCGTTGTACTTCGATCGCGACCAGCGCATGACCGGAGACATAAATCCCAAATCAGACTGCATTTGAGGTGGCAGAATGACCCTCGCATTCGGGGCTTCCCAATCCTCCACGCTGATCTCATCGCTCCCCCACACACCATCAACACCACGTCGCACATGATAGTTATTTGGGTGCCTTTCCGACTCATCAGCATTGGCCATCGTGCACTTCCTGATCACTGCGTAAATTTTTATGAATCACATATCCGAATGAGAGTGTCCCACAAAAACGTCTGGCATAGGTATCCCTATTGGAGCAGGCTTTTCTCACATCAAAGTCACCACGACATCGCGTTCCAAAATGCGTCCTGGAGACAGGAAATATCATTCTCATAGAGACACTATCGACAGCGTGCTGTCATCAATGATTTTCGCGTACGTACGCAATTATCGCATCAGAATGGCGTGGATTCGCCAAAACGTGACCGTGTGAACCATTTACTGCGGTTGCGCCAGTTCGTCATCGTGTTATATGCTGGCACTATCGATGCATCGCTGAACCAAATCCTGGCTGGAGGATCGTTCAGAATAGCGATGTGTCCTCGCCCCGCGCGCTTCGTCGATTGGCTGGAATTCCCGCGCGGAGTCATACCTTGCTTGCTCATTTGGAGGGGGAAGCAGGTCAAGGAGCACTCTCATGAGTCAATCTCCATCTCGGTGGGCCAGGTTCTACCGTATCATCGCGATGACCACAGCGTTCAGCATGCTATTCGGCATGATTGCCTTCGTGCAGCCAGCAAGCGCTGCCACGACCGCCACGGTGACCTCGAGCCTGAATCTACGTAATGGTCCAAGCACCAGTGATGCCATCATCCTCGTGATGCCCGCAGGCGCGAGTGTAACTATCACTGGCGATCTCACCAATGGGTTCTATCCACTCACCTATAAAGGCACACAGGGATATGGCCACAGTGACTGGATATCCTTCGGCGGTTCCAGTAGCTCTGGTTCCACCACGAGTGCCACCGGAACGGCTTACGTCATCGATGGTGCGCTCAATTTGCGCAGTGGCCCCAGTACAGGTAATTCCGTAATCACTGTCATGCCAAATGGCGCGGCAGTGAGCCTGACCGGGCAATCCTCCGGAGGATTCCTGAGCGTGAGCTATAACGGCACGGCTGGCTGGGCTTATGCGGATTACCTCAGCACCTCTGGCGGCTCCAGTTCCGGTAACTCATCGAATTCCGGCAATTCTTCCAATTCGGGCAGTACGGCCGTGGGCGATACCGTGGTCGGCACCATGCGGACAACGGCGCGTCTCAATATGCGTAGCGGTCCGAGCACGAGTTATAGCATTGTCACCACCGTGGTAAGTGGGGCAACGGTCGAGGTTATGGGCAGTGCCCAGAGCGGCTTCTATCCGGTGCGGTACGGAAGCACCAAGGGCTGGATGAGTGGCGATTACCTCAGCACATCCGGCACAGGCACACCTGGTCCGGCAAGCGAGGCCCCAACACCAAACCCAAGTGCGCCGGGAGCAGTGGCAGTGGGTGACACCGTCACCGGAACGATGACCGTTTCCGTCGGCCTCAATCTGCGCCAGGGTCCGGGCACCAACTACAACGTGATTCTGATCATGCCAGGCGGTTCGACCGTGAGCATCATGGGAAGCGCGCAGAGTGGGTTCTATCCCGTAACCTTCCACGGTACCAAGGGATGGGCCAGCGCCAGCTACCTGACCACAGGCAGCGTCACCGTACCCGATAGCGGCAATACTACCTATACGCGGGATGAGATTATCCAGATCATCTACGCCGCAGCTGACAAGTATGGTCAGCCGCGAGCTGATATGCTGCGTGTGGCCCAGTGCGAGAGCGTGCTGGATCCGAATGCAGTCAATCCGGCCAGCGGTGTGAGTGGACTCTTCCAGTTCCTGCCGAGCACATGGGCAACAACACCCTATGCGAACCAGGACATCTTCGATCCGGTAGCAAACGCGAATGCCGCTGCCTGGATGTGGAGTGTTGGACGTCGTAACGAATGGCATTGCCAGTAAACCCAACGTCAAAATCCCTGTAAGGAACCAACGCCTGGTTGCGATATGCAGCCAGGCGTTGACGTATCCTGCGGATGCTGGTTGAATGGCGGTTTGCCGGCGCTCAGCAGGTCGGCAGGTAGCTGGTTCACATATGGGCGGAGGGAGAGAACATGGCTATCGTGGAGGTAAGCGGACTCAACAAGGAGTTCCGCCGTAATCGCCGTTATCAGGGCGCATTCGGAGCGGTACGCACCCTCTTCTCCCGCGAATATACCGTTCATCATGCTGTGCAAGATGTGAACTTCTCCATTGAAGAGGGTGAAGCGGTCGGGTATGTCGGTCCCAATGGTGCCGGCAAGTCCACCACGATCAAGATGCTAACCGGTATCCTCGTGCCGACATCGGGCGAGATTCTGGTCGATGGCCGCGTACCCCACCAGCATCGGCAGGAGAATGCCAAGGTCCTCGGAGCGGTGTTTGGTCAACGCAGTCAACTCTGGTGGGATCTCCCCGTTAGCGACTCGTTCGAACTGCATCAACATGTCTACGGTATCTCCGACGACAACTACCGCCGCACTCTCGGATTCTGCCGCGAGGTACTCCAGCTGGATTCGTTTCTGCAGGCACCGGTGCGGCAATTGAGTCTCGGGCAACGCATGCGGGCGGAAATGGCGATGGCGCTCCTGCATGAGCCAAAGTTGCTCTTTCTGGATGAACCCACCATTGGGCTGGATGTCCTGGCGAAGGACCGTATCCGCGAATTTCTGCGCACGATCAATCGTGAGCGCAATGTCACCATCATCCTCACTACGCATGATCTGAAAGACATCGAGGAGATTTGCCCCCGGTTAATCATGATCAATCAGGGCCAGGTGATGTTCGACAACACGGTGGCACATCTGAAATCGACGGTCGGTGATGAGCGCGAGATCAAGATCGAATTCGTGTCGGATCCCGGCAGCATTGAGCTCATGGGCGGCAACCTGGTGCGGGATGAAGGTGCCCGCAAGACAATCCGGTTCGCGCAAGATCATGGATCGGTCATGACATTCCTCAGCGATGTAGACAGCCGCTATCCGATCAAGGATGTATCGATCGAGGAAGTCAGCATTGAGGATGTGATTCGCAAACTCTATATTCAGACCGGTCAGAATGCGCCGGACGAGAGCGAACTCGATATCTGGTCCCGTCACCGGGCGGTCACCCGATGACTGCCTATATCACCTACTTCCGAAAGTCGTTCAAGAAGAACTCCGCATATCGCACCACCGTGTGGCTACAGATTGTTGCCAGTCTGATCCAGGTCGGTATTCAGGTTGCGGTGTGGACGGCACTGATTGGTATCGGTTCCGTAGATGGGATCGATCTCGATCAAATGATCACCTACGTGATCCTAAACGCCGCCATGTACGCGTTCATTCTGACATCGCTCTATAAGGATGTAGATGAGCGACTGCGATCCGGCGATATCGCTATCGATATCTTGAGACCAGCTCGCTATCCTCTGCTGATCATGGCCGATAGTCTGGGGCGTGCTGCCTATCGCATGTTGTTTATGGTCGTGCCCATCGTTACCGTCTCGTCATTCTTGTTTGGGTTCTCGGTGCCAGCTTCCTTTTCGGCTGGTACAGGCTTTGTCATCGCCATCGTGCTGTCGATCCTTATCTCATACTCCATTGGCTATCTGATCGCACTGCTCTCGTTCTGGTTCCTCACGACATTCCATTTCAGCTGGGCTATCGGTGCGTTAACGACGTTGTTTTCGGGGTCCTTTCTGCCGCTGTGGTTCTTTCCGGAACCGTGGGCCACTGTCGCCAAAATGCTGCCGTTCCAGTTTCTGGGCTTTGTGCCCGCAGCTGCCTGGATGGGACAACTCACCGGGAGTGAGCTTGCCATGACATTTGTGGTGGGCGTGCTATGGAGTGCCGTGCTGCTGATGAGCACACAGGTGTTGTGGAATCGGGCGACACGTCAACTCGTCGTGCAGGGAGGTTGATATGAATATGAGCCTCTTCCTTCACTACGCCCGTTTGCGCATGAAGGAGCGGATGGAGTACCGAGCAGCATTCATCCTCGGGGTATTTGCCCAAATAGTGGGATATGGTGCGACCTACTTCGTCCTTTGGTTGACGTTGCAAAAGTTCGAAACCATCGGTGGCTGGAACTGGCCGGAGATCGCGCTTCTCTATAGCCTGAATGTGCTCACCTATGCCATCGGTGCGGCTTACACCTACACACCGATGACCGAGCTGGAGCAACTGGTGCAGAAGGGAACCTTTGATCCGGTACTCATCCGTCCCAACAATCCCTTCATGACGCTCACTGCCCAAATGTTCAATGTGGGCTATCTCGCGCACATTCTGCTCTCGGGCGGGATTCTGGTGTGGAGTCTCTCCAGACTCGATGCCGACTGGACGTTCGGCAAGGCAGCATTCCTCATGATCTCAGTACTCAGCGGAGCCTGTATGCATGCGGCCCTGCTCACCCTCATCGGTTCTGCTTCGTTGGTTATTGTTCGAGCCGAGGTGCTTTTCCGGTTCAATTACAGCCTACAGGAGTTCATCAGCTATCCCGTCTCGATCTTCGGCCCGGCGATTCAGATTCTGCTGACAACAATTGTTCCTCTGGCATTCATCAACTTCCTGCCGCTGGCCCTGATTCTAAACAAGGATACCGGTATCATTCCCCGCGAAATCGCATGGTTGACACCAATCGTTGGTCCGGTACTGATGTGGTTGGCATATCGAACATTCCAGGTCTGCACCAATCGCTATCAGGGTGCTGGTGGCTAAGGAGTTGCCACCAGCAATGCCCGCACCCTACACTCGGATGTGCCCACCGCATTCGTGGGTGTAGCAAAGCTGTCAGGTTTCCTATGTCCTCATCATCAACAAACGCGGATATTTACCGAAGTACAGGATCGCCGTATTTCAGCACGATTGTCGCGCTGTACGTCGCTACACTGATCACCGCCAATACCGTGGCAGTGAGCGTGCTTGATCTCGGGCCTTTCTCCGCCGATGCTGGCACCCTTACCTTCCCGATCGCTTATATCGTCGGCGATGTCCTCACCGAGGTGTATGGCTTCAAGACCGCCCGCCGTGTGATCTGGCTGGGATTCGCCTGCAATCTCTTCGCGGTGGGTGTCTATCAATTAGCGATGCAATTCCCCACACATAACGATGCAACCTTCGATGAAGGGTTCCGCATGGTCTTCTCCAGCACGCCACGCATTCTATTGGCGAGCATGGCAGCCTATCTCATCGGCTCGTTTGCCAACTCCATGGTGATGAGTCGTATGAAAGTGATGACAGAAGGCAAATATCTGTGGATGCGCACCATCGGCTCGACGATCGCTGGTGAAGGACTGGATACGGTGATCTTCGTGCTTATCGCCTTCAGCGGCGTCTTCCCGCGTGAGATCGTGTGGCAGATGATCTATACCAACTGGATCATCAAGATCGGTCTGGAAGTGCTGGCCACACCAGTCACCTATCGTGTCATCAGCCTCTTCAAGCGGAAGGAAGGGCTGGACGTCTACGATACGGATACCGCCTTGCGACCGATTGGATAGAATCGCCGGTGAAGTGGGTCCATCCTGAAAGCGCTGCCCCTCTACGTGAACCATTGCGCAATGCTCCTTAATCGGGTGAAATGATGCCGTTCGCATTTGTTCGCCGCACAGGAGCATCATCATGAGCACCCCGCAATTCATCGATTGGCCAACCGAACAGCCGGATTACGCATCGCTGGATGCAGCGGTGACGGGCGAGATCGCACGCTGGCAGGCAGTAGGAATAGCCGCCGGCATCGTCCGCGATGGCGAGCGCCAGATCAGTGTCGGTGGTTTCGCCAATGCGGAAGTCGGCTACCCGATGCACGAGCAGAGTCTCTTCCTCATCGGCAGCATCAGCAAAATCTACACTGCCACGCTGGTGTTGAAGCTGGTCGAGCAAGGACTGCTTGATCTCGACAAACCCGTAGTGGAGTATCTGCCGGAATTCACGCTGAGCCAGGACGATGTGCGCGATGCGATCACATTGCGCATGCTGCTGAGCCACACTTCCGGCTTCGATGGCGATCGCTTCACCAACTATGGCAAGGGTGATGACGCTTATGACAAAGCGATCGCAGAGTTCCACACCCTCATACAGTGGTTCCAGCCTGGAAGCTTCTTTAGCTATAACAATGCCGGCTTCTATCTGGCAGGACAGATCATCCGTCGGGTCACCGGCAAGAGCTACGAGGATGTGCTAACCGAAGAGATCTTCAAGCCGCTGGGTCTGACGCACAGCTATATTGATGCCGATCTTCTCCTCAACCAACCGTTAGCGGCTGGACACATGGTCGATTACCGCACCGGCGTGAAGCTTCATCCGGCACCGCATCTGCCCCGCCACGCCAATCCGGCGGGCGGTATTGTGCAGAGCATCGGCGATCTTCTCACCTTCGCGCAGATGCACCTCAAGCATGGCGAGATCAATGGCAAGCGCATTATCAGCGCAGAGCATGCCCAACTGATGCAACAGCCGCTGATTGAGGCGGATACCTACCACCGACACTATGGCATTGGTTGGAGCATCTTCACCCGACCGACGGGCAAATCGATTGGCCATGGTGGCGCCTGGGGCGGACACCGCGCCAATCTGATCATCTTCCCGGAGCAGAACTTCGCGCACGCCGCCCTGGTGAATAGCAATGTCGGGGTACCCGCTTATGGAGCTCTGGAGAAGTGGGTGCTGAAACACCACTTGCATATCGACAATCCGCGACCGGATGCGATCGCGCTTTCATCGGAGGAGCTTGGCGCCCGTACAGGCATCTATTTGCGCCACGATTCCCGCATGGAGGTCTCGCTACGGGGCGAACATCTGCTCCTGGCTATCACGGATATCGATGAAGACACGGGCGAGGAGAGCGTGGAGCAGCGATTCTATGAATTGGAGCCACTTGGTGAGGATCGCTTCCGTGTGTGCAGCCCCGAAAGCAAGGATGCTACCGTCGATTTCCGAGCCGTACCGGATGCCAACGGCAATCCACGTGATCTGATCCGCATTTCCGGACGCGTGGCAGCCAGGACGACTGCTGTATCCTGAGGGGTATGAGTACGTCATCACCAACTATCTTCGATCTCCGTCTGCGCGATTTTCTGGCAGAACGCCTGGGTGGATGGCCTCCAGTTTCAACGCTGGAGGTCCGTCCCTGCGCTCTCCGGGACCAGCCACGCTGGGATGGCAATATCGTGCCTCTCTACGGTGTGGAATCTCCGCAGGGGACCTTGCTGAGCTATTCGCCAACAGTATTCCCTCAAGCAGATTCCATCGATGTGGTAGCACTCGAAGATGAACTGGGTATGGACGAAGGCTATATCACCATCCCGCGCATGTTTGGTCATCCGGAAATGCGGTTTGGTCGCGCCGTCTTTCGCTATCCGGCAGAGTTTGTCGATCTGCCTGCTATCGGTGAATGGGTGGAGACGGACGATCCTCGCCTGCCGGACTGGCTCCGTCCCTTCAATGGTGGCGTGCTGGTGCATTGGGAGCCTGGTGATATCTATGCCGCTGGTGTGGGACTGAAGAAGCATAGCGAGCTCGGGTACGAGATTGCTGTCGGTACCGATCCTGCCTATCGCGGACGGGGATTAGCACAAGCGCTTGTGGCCCAGGCCGCCCGGAATGTCTGGGATCGTGGCGCGATCCCCTTCTATCAACATGGCACGCATAACGCCGCATCGGCACGGGTGGCCGAGAAAGCTGGTTTTCCCGATCGCGGCTGGCACAGCATCAGTATGGGATAATCGCGGCACGATCATTCGTTGCGAGGATTCCCTATGTCGCAGCCGCAGACAATCTCACCAACCCGCCCCGGCTGGCATGAGCTGCGAGCGGTAGCTGCTATCCAGACAGCATCATTCCGCAAGGATCTCGCCTACAAGTGGTGGATGTTGGCAATTTTCTGGAGATTTCCCGGCGTGACCTTTCTGGTCACGCGGGATGGTGAGATCGTCACCGGCGGCATCATTGCTGACATGCACCGCGGCAATATCCGAATCATGAATATCGCGGTGCATCCCGGGTATCGACGACAGGGAATTGGGAAAGTGCTGATGATGGCGGCACTGGATGCGAAGCCATACGATTCAGCCGTGCTGATGGTGCAGGAAGAGAACAAGGCGGCGCAGGCACTCTATACCGAACTCGGATTCAGACGGAGCGGCTTCAACGCCAGCTATTATGGCGCGGGTCATGCTGGTATCGAGATGCGATTGTCACGCGATTAGGAGAGGCTCCCAACGTGCCAACCGATACGATCGACGCCTTCCATCTGTTCCATCTGGCGCACGATCTCGATAGCATCATCAGCATCGGCAACACGTAACCGGATTTCCAACACCGTCTTCTTTTTGTCAACTGTTGATTCCAGATCGAGCGAGGTCAACACAAACCCAGGTTCCGCGAAGGCCATGCTCCGTATCTCACGAATGACTTTGGCGGTGTCGGTAATGTGCAGGCGAATGCGATGCTCCACCGAATCACGATGGAATAGCGCCCGCTTTACCGGTAGCAATCCGCCGGTGATCAAGAGCAGAATGGCCGTGGCAATGACACCGGTCAAAATCATCCCGCCACCAACGGCGAGACCGACCCCGGATGCAGCCCACAAGAGTGCTGCAGTGGTGAGACCATGCACCACATTCTGGCGCATAAAAATGACGCCTGCCCCGAGGAAGCCGATACCGCTCACCACCTGGGCGGCGATACGACTCATATCATGTTCTTTACCCGGAACAACCGGGACACCGTAAATAGAAACGATCATGATGAGTGCGCTGGCCATACTCACCACCGCGTAGGTGCGCATACCCGCGCTCTGCTCGCGACGCGCCCGCTCCAATCCAATAGCAACACCGAGGAACGACGCGATAGCGAGACGAATCACTATATCGATGAGCGGAAGACCGCCATCATAATGTCCATCGATCATGGGGAAGAGAGCCGTTACGTTCACAAAATAAACACCACCAAAGGCGGGAATGTTAACGAATTGTTAACACAGCTACCAGTATCGCTGATCCCAATCCAAATTGCTTGTAGCTAGAGGCGAACTACGAACAATATGCACGCCAATACCGCCATTACAGCATTCATAATCGCGCCCATTTTGAGCGTGCGTTGTTGTTGCGGTGGGGCCTGAAGCGCGATATTCCAGGTCATCCACGCCATTCCCGCCAAACAAAGGATGAGGATGAAGAGCCCGATATTGGGATCGAAAAGGAATCCAATAAACGGTGCGGCAATGATCCCGACCATGGGAATGATGATGCGGGGATCGATACGAACCGTGGGTGGGCGTTGCGGATCCTGTGACAATGTGAGCTCCCGTGCGAAAATCGATGATATTCGTTGTTATATGGTAGTCGGTTTCGGGAGGGTGTGTGGTTGAGCCACTGGAGAAATTGGCCGAAGTCTTGCGCGAAGTTGGTGTCGGTCTCCCGACCCCGGGGATGAACCCCGGGGCTACATCCGAAATGGGTGGTGGAATAACCGAGTCTACCTCCAGCCGAGATGTCATTCTCCATATGGACAATCTGCAGGCGATGGCGAGTCTGCCAGATGCATCGATCGATTTCATCTATCTCGATCCACCCTTCGCATCCGACGCCACCTACTGGCATGAGATTCACCTTCCAGGACACACGATTCGTCAGCTCGCCTACTCCGATTCCTGGCCAGATGGTCTCGGCAGCTATCTCGCTTTTCTCGTACCCCGACTCGCGGCCACCAGGCGCATCCTGAAGCCAACGGGCAGCATCTGCGTTCATCTCGATAGTCACAGCAGCCATTATGTGAAGATCGCGCTGGATACGATCTTTGGCGCGGAAAACCTGATCAACGAGGTCATCTGGCGCTATGGCAAGATGAGCAATACCAAACGACGATTCCCACAGAATCACGATACTCTGCTCCTCTATGGCGCAACGCCGGACTGGTATTTCTCTCCGATACACAATGCACCGAGCGAATATCGCACCCGCTTTCTCCGCGATCTCACGGATAATCGCGTGCTTTACGGTTCGGTTAAGCATCGGAGCGATAAGCTCATTACCCGCCGTATCGCCGCCAAATCGCGCGATCTTGGTCGGGAACTGCGCGATGATGACGTGCTGTGGGATTTCGATACCGAGCGCAAGGTGCAGGACGATGTCTTTACCGATATCAGCATCGTGCGCGGCAATGCCCGCGAAGGGACCGGCTACGATACCCAGAAGCCGCAGAAACTGCTGGAACGATTGATCACCGCGTTCTGCCCGGAAGGTGGCGCGGTGGCGGATTTCTTCTGCGGCAGTGGCACCACCGGAGCGGCCGCTTCTACACTCGGCCGCCCATTTGTCCTGACCGATATCAACCTGCCGGCAATTCAAGTGTCCCGCTTACGTCTGCCGCAGGCTGCGTTCGACCGCGATCCTGCATTGACACCACCCTCCTTCCTCGTCGATACCACCGGAGCCATCAGTGATTTTCGGCTGGACGATCTGGGACTCGGTGCCAAGGATAAGGCTGTGGTTGCGCAGTTGCTGGTCTCTGATCCCCAGAGCCTCATTGCCGGTCATATCGGTGAGACGGTCATTGATGTCTTCGGCAGGGAGGCGACGCGCCCTCGCTAACTTTGCTACGATGTACGTACGACGTAGTTCGTTGTATGCCGACACTCTACACAGGAATCTGACACTTTGGCTTACAACTTCAATTCTCCATCGCCCTATGCTGGCCCACGACGCTCTCCCAAATGGCCATGGGTCTTTGCAAGTATTCTTGCGATTGCTGTCCTTGGTGCCACCGGTATCCTGCTGAATAGCGGTATGGGTGCCGACGAAACACCGCGTGGCGATGGCGATCTGGCCCTCATCACCCCCACCAGCGAGGGCAGCCTGAATCCAACCCAAACACCGGTACCTTCGCCCACACCTGGTTCGCTGGAATATCCCACCGAACTCGCCACCGAGTGGATATCACTATGGATGGCCGAAGACTACGCGGGCATGTACCAACTCACCTCGGCCGCCACGCATGACAGCATGACCGAGAGTGCATTTGTCACCAAGTACACCGGGGTCGCACGCGAAGCAGGTATCAACAAGGTCAGTGTGCGCCTTGATGGAGATATTTCCGATCAGGGTACCGTGAAGATGGTGGTGACCTACGAGAGTGGTCTGGTGGGCGAACTCCAGCAGGAGATGGAGCTGGCCATGATCTCGGAGAGTGCTGGCTGGCGTGTGATCTGGACACCATCGCTCATCTTTACCGAGCTGGGAAATAACGGCTGTGTTGCCTGGATTGGCGAAAGTTACACGCGCGGTCGCATTCTGGATAGCCAGGGGCGAGTCTTCGCGGAAGATGCCGGTGTTACGCGTGTGAGTGTGATTCCCGCCAATATCACCGATCCCTCCTATACCTATTCCGAACTTGCCCGGGTGCTGGATATGAAGGAATCGGATATCCAGGCACGTGTGGATGCAAACCCGAACGCCAATTACGAAGTGGTTTTGAAGGATATGCCCGAGAAGCAGGAGATCAATCTTCTCAACGAACTGGGCGATCTGGATGGCGTTACTATCCAGGCGGCAACACAGCGCACCTATCCCTATGGTGCCAGTGCGGTGCATCTGGTGGGGTATGTGAGTCTCGCCACTGCTGAGGATATCGAGCAGGACGAGTCGATTGTCGAAGGGCAGCTCATCGGTCGGGATGGGGTGGAATATGGCGCCAACGATATCCTCACCGGCAAGCCAGGTGGCACCTTGTACGCGGTGGAATGCACCACGCGAGCCAAACGCGCCGAGATTGCCTCCACCGAAGGGCAGCCGCCGGCAGATGTCTATCTCACCGTTGATGCGGAATTCCAGAAAGATGTCGACGAAGCGATGTATGG
The DNA here is from genome assembly GCA_020432165.1 of Thermomicrobiales bacterium. Classification (GTDB taxonomy): domain Bacteria; phylum Chloroflexota; class Chloroflexia; order Thermomicrobiales; family UBA6265; genus UBA6265. Next base: position 4,961 of record JAGQGU010000024.1, on the reverse strand, counting down.
GGCCGAGAAGGAAGTAACCAACTCCGATGGCACCAAGGTGAAGGTGGGTGAACGTGGGGCGGCAGTGATTCTGGATCCGGAGACAGGCGCGATCCTGGCGATGGTGAGTCACCCCAGTTTCGATCCAAACGGTATGATCACCGGCAACCTCAGCGAGAAGGATCAGGCACTCCTTAGCGATCCCATCATGATGGCATGGCTGAATCGGGCGGTGAATCAACCATTGGCCACAGGCTCCATTTTCAAGGTCATCACCACAGCCGGTGCCATGGATACGCTCAACTACACCGATCAGACATTGGTTGATTGCCCCGCCACATTTGAACTCGGCGGCCAAACCTATAAGGACTGGACGGTGGATAACCAGGTTCCACCACAGGGCACACTTACTCTGCATCAGGCATTGGTAAACAGCTGCAATACCGTTTTCTACGGTATTGGCAAGGATATGGACGCGGTTGATCCGTACGCGTTGCCGAATATGGCCAAGTCGTTCGGTTTGGGTCAACCCGTGAATGTAGCCTACTTCCCCAGCGGAACCTCCGGTACCGTGCCCGATCCGGACTGGAAGCTGAAGAACTACAACGATGGCTGGGCGACCGGTGACAATGTGCTGCTGGCCATCGGACAGGGATACCTGGAAGCGACACCGCTGCAAATGGCAGTGGCCTATGCCGCGATCGCGAACGGTGGCGATGTGTTGGTGCCCTATGTGGTTGCCAAGACCCAGGTTGAAGGTGAAGACGCAGTAACCGTGGGCAAGAAAGAGGTACGAAACGAACTACCGCTCAGCGATCAACAGATTGAGTGGATTCAGGCAGCCTTGCGTTCGCAAACAAGCGACCCCTATGGCTACGGTAGCAGCAAGGTGTTTGGGGATTTCCCCTGGAGCATCAGTGGCAAGACTGGTACAGCCCAGAATGACCGCGAATTTGAGGATGGTCGTCCGCATAGCTGGTTTGCTGCATACGCGCCCTATCCGGGTGATGGCGAAGATCCGGAGATCGCGAGTATCGTGATGTTCGAGGGCACAGGCGAGGGTGTCAGCTATGCGGCACCGGTCACCAAAGTGATCTATCAGCTGTATCTGGACTCGTATCGCGGAGTACTGGTTCAGGTTGATAACAAAATAGCGCTGGGCATGCGCGCATTTGCTTGACGTTGTCTTGTACACTGTGCGTGGAGCACGTTCAGAGAACGCGAACGCCGCTTCTGCCGCCATGCTCGCGGTATCCGATTGTTTGGAGTGATTCCCCGCCATCCTCGGCCGGAATCCCAACCGGATGATGCATTGCTCATCATGCCAGAAAGGAGCCTCTGATGAAGATAACTCAGCTGCTTTTCGGCGCCGGCTTGCAGGCCTAGCGCCTTAACCAATCGGAACTCGTTGCCTCGCAACGATACTTCCATCCTGTTTTGACATATTGATTCTCCACCTTATTTTGTGCTGCGCGGTATTCCGGAGCACCAATTTCCATGGTGGATTGTGACCCCTGAATCTGGCGAAGAATGTGCGTACGTGGCCAATCGCGGGGGCGAAAGGATGTTCATCGTGATGATGGATCAGCTTATTCAGCATTTTGCTACCGAAAATTGCTAACGCGAAAGGGGAAATCCCGTGTTGATACCAGACGCTCAAACAATCACATTCGAATCCAGATTGAGACAACTTCTGCCACAACGACGTCGCTGGAGTTGCAGAAGGAAATCACACCATGAGTATTCGCTATATAGACACTACTGAAATCACCCAACGCCAGGAAGATGTGCGCAAGGCCGCACAACAGGCACGAACAACCTGGACCATTTCGGGTATCCGACGGCAATTGGGGAGCACGTTGATGGCATTCGGAGCATGGCTACATGGCATGCCCGAGAAACCACAACTGGCTGCCGCCTGATATGAAGGAGAGCATAGTGAGCACAACAACCAACGACCAAGCGGACGAGACGAAGATCGAACCCGGTACCGGTCACACGCGACAGACATTTCTGATCGGTGAGCAGGTCTATCTACGGCCCATCCAGTCTGGCGACGAGAAATACGCCGCCAGCTGGAAACAGGGCATTGTCCGCAGCTCGGTGAGTAGCGCCGAGAAGTGGATCGAAGAGGACCTTAAGGACGAGGAAAGCCTGCATCTGATGATCGTACGCAAGAGTGACGATCGCATCGTCGGCTCTCTTGTGCGTGACCGCTGGAAGCACAATATCTGGATCGATGGCTATATTGATCCTCTTTTCGGTGATCAGGGTGATCTTTGGCTGGCTGAAGCCTATTGCATGATGCTGCAATGGAGCGTGGATGAGCAGCATCGCCTTGTCGCGTCCATCAATCGGGTGCCGGGAAACAAACCGGTCATTCTCGAGAAATTGGAGGAGATCGGCGCGCGCAGCTCCAGCATCTTCCACGAAGCACAGCGCGTGGGCGATGCGTTCATCGATTGGCATATCGTCACCTATCTCAACAAGGATTGGGTGCGAACGCTGGGAGATCCGTATGCGATTGAAAAACCGCGTACCGGTACTGGCGAGCCGCGGCCGGTGATCGCGCCAGTCGACGTGGAAGGTGACAATCTGCCGTTGAATGCCATTCGCGTAGGGCCACGCGTCTACCTCCGCCCCTTGCAGAAGGCCGATGCCGCCAAACTGGTGGAATGGAGTCGCCGCGAGACGGAGCCGTTCTGGAGCAGTGGTCGCGATGTCGTTGCCCAGACCTCCGCGGAGAACTGGTTCGAGCGTCTCGGCAAAACCGAGCCCCAAACCTGGGTTCGCTTCGCTGTTTGCCTACGGGAGAACGATGAATACATCGGCAGTGTGGGGGTTGATCAGATCGATTACGACAATCGTTGTGGCGAAAGCGAGAGCGAATTCCACAATGTGGAATACCGCAGCAAGGGATATGGCACCGAAGCAAAGCATCTGCTCTTCGATTACGCCTTCAATACGCTGGGTCTGCACTCGCTACAGAGCTGGGTGATGTACGGCAATACCCGTAGTGCCGCCGCCCTGCGCAAACAGGGGTACAAGGATGTTGGCATCGAGCCGTGGCTGGTGCGCAGAGATGGCGGCTATGAGTGCTTCGGCACCTATGAACTCCTCGCCGACGAGTGGCGCGCCATGCCGCGGGCGAGGGTAGAAGAGGCAGGCGATCTTGCCGGATAGTCGATCCCATCTGGTGGTTATCGGCGGTCGATCCGGTGTCGGCAAGACATCAGTTGCTGCAGAGATGCATGAACAACTCGCCGCGGCGAAGGTACAGCATGCGTTGATCGAGGGCGATGCGCTTGATCTCGCCTGGCCAGCACCATGGGAGCATGGACTGGCAGAACGGAATCTCGCGGCAATCTGGCGCAACTATCGCGAACTCGGCTACCGACGATTGATCTATACCAACACCGTAAGCGTGTTGGAAATCAAGACTTTGGCAGATGCAATGGGTGACGATCCGCAGGTAACGGCGATCCTGCTCATTTGCAATGACGATACGGCAGCCGGGCGGCTATCCGGTCGCGAAATTGGCAGTGGGCTTGACACGCACATTGCACGTAGCTCCCAACGCGCTCAGGAACTGAATCAACATGCCAATGAGCAGGTGATTCGGGTGGCGACGGACAGTCGTGATGTCATTGATATCGCCCGCGAGGTCATTGAAATTGCAGGTTGGAATCCAACCGATGAGGGACAAAACGATTATGAGTGAAAAAACAACACTAGACCTCGTGCCGGGCACGGGATCGCAGAACTATACATTTCTTGTAGGCGAGCATGTCTACCTGCGCACCTTTGCCCCGGGCGATGAGAAGAACGCGACCAGTTGGCGCAACTCGATCTTCCCGAAATCTCCCGAATTGGTGGAGAAATGGATCAAGGAAGAACTCCCGAATGAGGGCAAGCGCAACCGCGGCCATCTCGCCATCGTGCGTAAATCCGACGATGTGCTCATCGGCTCGATCTCCTGCTATTTCGGTGATGTCAGTGTCTTTGCCACACCACACGTCGACCCACTCTATGGTGAGAAGGGTCAACGTTGGCTGGCTGAGGCAATCGTCCTGGCGGCGAAATGGCAGGTGGACGAAAACTTTTCGGCAGCGCTCTACATCGATATCAGCAGCGATATGCAGGTGACGATCGATGAGGTCATCGCCAGCGGATTTATCGAAACGGCACGATTCCGCGAGATGTATGAGAAGAACGGCAAACGCTACGATCAGGTGAAGCTCTACTACTTCAACGCCGCCTGGGTGGAGCGACTCGGGAGTCCGATGGAGACCGTGCTACCACGCACCGGCAGCGGCGAGGTTCGCCCCGTGCCCGCAAAAACGGTGCTGGAAGGTGATCCGCCGGTGAATGCGGTGATGGTGGGAGCGCGCGTCTATCTGCGGCCGGAAGACAAGAAGGATGCCGAGAAGACCGCCGGTGCCAGCCGGATGGAGGAGGAGTCCTTCTGGGACATCGGTCGACATCTGGTACCGGAAGCCAAGCTGGCGGTGTGGATGAGCGAGGGACGCGATGATGATCACCCGCGCAACATCTGGTTCAGCGTCTGTCTGCGCGAGAATGACGAGGTCATCGGCTCAGTAGGTATGCTGAATGTCGATTTCGTCAATCGCACAGGCGAGACGGGATCGTTCTTCCACGAAGCGAAGTGGCGAGGAGGCGGTTATGGCTCTGAGGCGAAGCAACTCCTGCTGGAGTATATCTTCGATGTCCTCGGATTCCATATGGTGCAGAGCTTCGTCTACTTCCCGAATACACGGAGTGCTGCGGCACTGCGGAAGCAAGGTTATCGCGAGGCGGGTCGCGCCTGCTGGCTCTACACCTATGAGGGTGGATTTGGGAACATGGTCGTCTTCGATCTGCTGGCAGATGAGTGGCGAGCATTGCCTCGAGGATAATTCAGAACAGATAGGCTCCAGGGGTGATCCCTGGAGCCTATCCTTAAGTTTGGCACTCTGAGGTGA
>JAGQGU010000089.1 GCA_020432165.1 Thermomicrobiales bacterium | reverse complement strand
GCTCGATGGTGCTGGTGTGCTGCATGATGCTTTCCCTTCGGTCAGATTCACAATGTTGTGAATCTTTGGTGAGTGAGATTCACAATGTTGTGAATCTCTGGTGAGTGAATACTCCGAACACATGGAAGTACTCATGTGGACCGCGAGACGGACTACTCCCGCGCGGTGAAAGTGGCACAGCAGAACCGTGCCGGACACGCCCTTTGGTGAGGCGCATAACGCACACCTAAAGGGTGACCCATGGCAGGGCTTCCAACGTGCCCGACGCGGTCCGATACTCACGCGTCGGGCACGTTGGAAGTCGCGCCATGGCGATCCCCACGAGGGGATGCGAGAGAGTCCGCCTCTCGCCCCGACGTGGGACGAGAGGCGGACTCCCTGAAGGGTCCGTCAGGATGCGGCCGCGACGTCCTCCATGTCGGCCATGGCGTCACGCGCGGCCATGGCCTCGTGAACGGCGTTCGCGAGCGCTTGGACCGCTCCCGCGAACGCGTCGAGGGCGTCGTCGGCGACCTTCCCAGACTCGAGCATGGCGCGCGCCGTGGTCACGAGAGTCACCGGGTCGGACGTGCTCACGCGAGACGGGATGGTCACGGGAGGTGCCGTGCCCTCGCCCGTGCCCGTGCCCTCGCCCGTGCCCGTGCCCTCGCCCGTGCCGGATCCCGTGCCGGTTCCATCGTTCGTGCGGGCCTTGCGCGTTGCCTTGACCTTGCGAACCGGCATGTCACGCGAGAGTCCGACCGCGTCCGACACGCTGTCACGGACCGCCGCGATGTCGCGCGCAATGTCACTCGCGCTGGAGACGTTGACCCATTGGAGGCAACGGTAGAGGCTCACGGTCACGTCGGGCACGGTTTGGTAGGCGTCCCACAACTCGCCCGCGAGCATGAGACGTCGGTGTGTGTTGACGTTGCCCGACCCAATGGCCTTGTGGAATCCACCGATGGCGCGTCGTTGTGCTTTCCACGCGCGAGCGAGTCGGACGTACTCGGCGAGGGCGGCATCCGTCCGCGCGTTGAGAGCGGCGAGCGCTTCCGCATGCGCGGACTCGATCCCATCGAATGCGCCATGCGTCTCGATGACGTGCGCAATGTCGTCATCCAGCGCGAGGACCGGCGCGACGTCCGCATCTGCGACCGTCGGCGAGATGTCGCGCGGCGTCCGGCCCTTACTTGCCTTGCGCGAGGTGGAGGTGGTGCTGGTGGTCACCGTGACCATCCTTTCCAGACTCCCAATATTGGGAATCCGATCCGCTGGAGGAGAGCGCGTGAACCGACTGTCCACGCTCGAAACCCTCGCCCAACAACCTCATTATCGGCCTATCCGGCCCTTATGTCAAGCCTCTATGGCATAGGCACTAGTGCAGCTCGGCATTCACAACGTTGGGAATCGCCCCCCCCACCTACCCGCCATCGGCCGGCGGGGGGCTGGGGTGGTGCCGGTGGCCGGGACTGTGTCTGTGTGCCGTTTTCCGACCTATTCTGTAGCCACAAGATGCTATTCTGTAGCCACAAGATGGCCTTTTGGGGGTCATTCTGTGGCTACAACATCCATTTTGTTGCTACAAGATGGATGACAAAACCGCAGGTCAGAGCATTATGTGGCTACAAGATGGTCACGAAACCATGGGGGTCGGGATAACCCCCTCTAGAGGAAGGATTTCTACGGTGGTGGAGGTGCAGGCGAAGGAACCGGGGTGGGTGCTGCTCACGGACGGCGAGGAGGTCGGTCCGGTGAGGATGTGCTGGGTCGAGACGGCCAAGGATGAGCTCGTGGTGCTGCTTCAGGACGAGGATCAGGTCCACCTGACGCCAGCCATGCTGCGCATGATGGCGAAGATGCTGGACCCAGTCATGAGACTGACGATCCCGCAGGTCGGGAACTGGCTCAGCGCCAACGACAGGGAGCACCCGATGAAGCGAGCGCGGCGCGTCAAGGAATGGCGGACGGCGGCCGGGTGGCTCGGGCGCGACATCGGCGCTGTCGAGACCCCGGTGCACGTCACCTTCGTCTTCAAGCGGCGCAGCAGCCGTCGCTGGGACGTCGAGAACCTCGCGCCGACGGCGAAGGCCATCATGGATGGGCTCCGGGATGCTGGGGTGCTGCCAGACGACGACACCACGAACGTCCCGGTCGTCACCTTCCGCTCCGAGGTCGGCCCGCCAAGCGTCGATGTCATCATGGAGCGATGCTGATGTGCGATCACCACGTCTGGGTGCTGTCGCAGGCCAAGCAGCGGCCTCACGTCGCCGATGAAGACATCGAGCGACTCGCGTCTGACCTCGCCCGCCAGTGCCCCCAGTGCCTCGCGATCCAGAGAGGGGCCAGTGATGGCCGGACGACCCCGCGGTAGCGCCGCCCGGGACGAAATGCTCCGGATCAGGATGACCTCCTCCGGCATGTCCGCGCTGGACCGAGTCCGGGGCTCCGTCACGCGCTCTGACTACGTGCGGAGGCTCATCAGCGACGACGTCAAGAAGAAGACCGGACAGTGACACTCCCCAACCTCACCAAGAAGGCGTTGATGAACCGATGAGTCTGCGATTCCTCTTCGACACCGAGGGGATGATGGCCCCCATCGACAGGGTCAAGCAGCATCCCAAGAACGACAACAACGGCGACGTCGACGAGATCGTCACGTCCATGCAGCGGACCGGCGTCTACCGGCCCATCTACGTCTCCCGGGCCACAGGGCACATCGTCGCGGGCAATCACACCTACGTCGCGCTCCTCGACCTCGGCGCGAAGGCGGTGCCGGTGGTGTGGCTCGACCTCGACGAGACCCAAGAACTGCTCATCCTCGCCGCGGACAACAAGATCGCCCGCAACGCCCGGCCCGATCCGGCACTGACGGAGGAACTGCTCGCCGCCATCAGGGATGCCGCGCCAGACCTCGGCCTCATCGGCACCGGCTACAGCGACGAGGACTGGGAGCGGCTGTCCCGGCCCGCAGCGCCGCTGTCATTCACCAGCCATGGCGTCGAATCCCTCACACACACCATCGAGTGCCCCGAATGTGGACACTCATGGGTCAGGGGGAAGTGATGGCCTACGCCGAGCCGAAGCCGGTCCCCGAGAAGGACCTCGACAAACTCAACGCCGACCTCGAAGAGACCGACAAGGCCACTCGCGTCGAGGCTGCACTGGCACTGCGGATCGCCGGGGCCTCCTACAGCGAGATCGCGGACGTCCTCGGCTACGCCTCCGTCTCGTCGGCGCGGCTTGCCGTCGAGCGATCCCTGGCCTCCACCATCACCGAGGAGACCCGCGAGGAGAAGCGCCGACTCATCGCACGGCGCATCGAGCGCCTGACCCGCGCCGTCTGGGGGAAGGCCACTGACGAGAACCACCCCGAGCACCTCGCGGCCGTTCGCACCGCGCTCTCGCTCGTGGACCGCTACGCCAAACTTGTCGGCGCCGACGCGCCTACCGAAGTCACCGTCTACACCCCGACCGTCAGCGAGATGGAGCGCTGGATCGCCGAGCAGGCCTCCAAGATGCTCTCCGGGCTCCCTGAGGACGTCGTGATCGAAGGAGAGGTGCAGGGTTGACCGACTACACCGACAGGGAGTGGGCCAAGAACATCACCGAGATCCTGAAGCAGAAGCGCCGCCACAAAGGTGACTACCTCGGCCCGCTGCAACTTCGGGTGTCGCTGCCATGGCTGAAGATCGCCGACATGGCAGCGGACCGTCGAGGCCTCAACCGCACCTCCTACGTCCGCCGAGCCCTCTCCGTCCACATGGCAGGTGACCTCGGCCTGCCTGTCCATCCGATCCTTGCCCTGCTGACGCCGCCGCGCGGTAGGAACGACAACACGCGCAAGGAGAAGACCTTCGACGACGGCACTGGCATCGAGGACTGGTGCCCACATCCCGGCTGCGACGGCGCGCATCTGGCTCCCGGAGCCCCGTAGCGTCTACGCTGCCAGTGAGGCCGGGCGCTTTTGCTCGACCCACCCCGAGTACAAGAGAGGCCATCATGGCGCTGCCCCCGCTCCTGATCGACACCCCTGAGGTTGCTCCTCGCCGCTTTGGCCTCTTCTCGGTCGCCAAACTCTTCGACTTCAACGACGGCCACTGGCAGGGCGGCGTCGAATACGAAGCGCTCAACTGCGCTGGCGGCGACCTCGATGCCATCACCGACGCCTGCGACCCGATCGCGAAGAACACTGCGCCCAATCAGCCGTTCGCCACCTACCCTCCGATCACCGGCTACTACCTGCACGAGTGCAGGGCCGTCGGCGGCTGGGCCGAAGCGTCCACCCGGGCCATGCGCGGCTACGCAGCCCGGGAGCAGGCGTTTCTGGAGAAGGTCGTCGTCGACCAAGTCGTCGGCGCTTCCGCGCTCAGCAACGGCTGCCCGGAGGTGGCACTGGCCGAGGCCCAGGGGTACCTCGACAGCACCTACGTCGGGGACGGGGTCATCCACATCGGCAGCGCCGTCGCCTCGATGCTCGGCAGTCGCCTCCAGCGGCAGGGCAATCACATCGAGACGCGACTCGGCACACCCGTGTCCATCGGCGCCTACGGCAACCGAGTCATCGCCACTGGTGCTGTGACGATCCGTCGCGGCGTGGCCACCACCACGCCCGCCCCGCTGGCGGAGGTCACGCCAGCAATGAACACGATCCGCGCCCTCGTGGAGCGGACCTACGTCATCGACACCGACTGCGCGGCCGCACTCTCTGGCGTCATCACCATTTCCTGCTAGAGAACTTCATATCCATAAGCAACACTTATGGATATGAAGGCTCGATTCGACACGACCTGCGAATGCTGCAAGTCCCCGATCACCCCCGGGGACCGCGTCATCAGGTTCCACGGTCGACTCTGGCTCACCGCCCACGTCACCCGATACCAGCAGCAGCGGCGCGGCAGGGCAGTACCCTCGACTCATGAATGACGACGAGCAGTGGCGCAGGTGGTCTCCGGCCGCCCAAGAAAGAGCCCTGCTCGGCCTGCAGCGGCTCACCGACAAGCCGTGGAAGCCGTTCTACTGCGACAAGGTGGCCTGCAACGGCAAGCCTCACGGGAAATGGGACTTCCCGCACGGGCGCGCCGACCAGCACCCCCCGGGCGGCGACGACTGGCTCACATGGCTCGTCGCCGGGGGGCGTGGTGCCGGGAAGACGACCACTGGCTCCCGATGGACGAACCGGATCACCAAGTGGTCCCCACGCATCGCCCTCGTCGCGCCGACTGGCCCCGACGCCCGAGACACCATGATCGAGGGGGAGGCGCTGGCGCTCGACACACTCGTCCCCAGCCCTGACGGCTGGACGACGATGGGCGCATTGCGCGCCGGGGATCAAGTGTTCGCTGGCGATGGGTCGGTCTGTCGCGTCATCGAGGCTTTCCCCGTGCTGACCAACCGTCCCTGCTACCGGATGACGATCGAAGGCGCTGAAGTCATCGCCGATGCGCGGCACAAGTGGGTGACGTCCACGCGCGACGAGCGCGGCTACGTCGGAAGGGACGGCTACCCCAAGGAGCGGTACGAGCAGGTTCGCACCACGGAGGACGTCGCCAAAGACTTGAAGTGCAACGGGCTCTGGCCCTCGACGAACCACGCCATCAGGGCAGTCTCCATCACTGGCTCAGGTAGCGACAACCTACCCGTGCCCGCATACACGCTCGGCTACTGGCTCGGAGATGGGAGCAGCCGCAGCGCGCACATCACCAGCCACCCGGAAGACCAGCCGTTCATTGTCGAGCGGATCGCCGAGGACGGTTACGAGACCCGACTCTCGCTCGGTCAGGACCGCCGCGGATACACATTCCTCGTCAAGAGGCTCTCTAGGGACCTGCGAGCGGCTGACGTCATCAAGAACAAGCGCATCCCTGACGAATACTTCTGGGCCTCGCAGGAGCAGAGGCTCGCTCTCGTGCAGGGGCTCATGGACAGCGATGGAACGATCTCCGAGAGGGGGCAGTTCGAGTTCAGCAACAAGAACCCGAGGCTCATCTCTGGCATGGTCGCCCTGCTGTCATCGCTGGGCGTCAAGTGTCGCGTCGTCTGGCGACCCTCGGGCCAAGCGCGCGTTCGCGGAACCACGAACCTGCCCATCTTCAGCCTCCCCCGCAAGAGCGAGCGGATTCCTGCTCACAGGACTGAGCGAGACTGGCGCTACATCCAGAATGTCGAGAGCGTCGACACCGTCGATGTCCGATGCATCAAGGTTGACTCCGAGGACAACACCTTCCTTGTCACCGAGCACTTCATTCGCACCCACAACAGCGGAGTGCTCGCCACGGCCGCCCCGGGGCAGCGTCCCGAATGGGAGCCGTCGAAGAAGAAGTTGACGTGGCCCAACGGGGCAATCGGGCACGCCTTCTCCGGCGAAGAACCGGACCGTCTGCGTGGCCCGCAGCATTCTGCGGCATGGGTGGATGAACCGGCGCATATCCCTCTGATCGAGGACGTCTGGTCGAACCTCCTCTTCGGCCTGCGTGTCGGGCAACACCCTCACATCTGTGCCACCACCACCCCACTGCCCACCAAGTGGATGAAGGCGATCGTCGCCGACCCGACCACGCGCCTCGTGCGCGCCTCCACCTACGCCAACATCGACAACCTCCCTCCCCACTTCGCCAAGATCATCCTCGAACGCTACGAAAACACTCGCCTCGGCAGGCAGGAGATCCACGGAGAAATCCTTGCCGACGTCGAGGGCGCGCTCTGGCAGTACGAGATGTTCGACGGCGACCAGCGCGTCGACATCGCCCCATTCGACCTTGACCGCGTCGTCGTTGGGGTCGACCCTGCCGGGACAGCGCGCTCCAAGTCGGACGAAACCGGCATTGTCGTCGTCGGGTTCAAGGACGAGCGCTTCTACGTCCTCGCCGACCTCTCTGGGAAGTACTCCCCGAAGGGCTGGGCCGACCGGGCCAAGAAGGCATACGACGAATACAGCGCTGACTGCGTTGTCGTGGAAACGAACTACGGCGGTGACATGGTCCGGGCCACGCTGGAGAACGCCGACGTCACCATGCGCATCGAAGAGGTCACTTCACGCCGAGGGAAGGTCATCCGCGCCGACCCAATCGTTGCGCTCTACGAGCGGGGTAAGGTGTTCCACCTCTCCCACGGCCTTGGCGAGTTGGAGGACCAGTTGGTGTCATGGGTGCCCGGCTCCTCGTCCCCCGACCGTCTCGACGCCCTCGTCCACGCCATGCACTCCGTGGCAAAGATCGTCGAACCCGCATCCGTGGCGAGCCCCACGGAACTACGCAGCATCCTCTCCTCCGGGCACAATGGCCTACGAGGAGCAACCTTGCGCCAGTTGGGAGTCGTCAACCAGTGAACCAGTACATCTTGTGGGCCGTCGCCGCACTCGTCGGGATCGTCGCGTCAGCGCGGTTCACCCGCCTCATCGTCGCCGACTCCTTCCCGCCCGTGGTCGCGCTGCGCATGTGGTGGGCAGGACGCTTCGGCGATGACCGCTGGGGCCTGCTGCTGACCTGTCCATGGTGCTTCGCGCCCTATGCGATTGCCGTCGACATGGCCGCCGCACTCCTGACCGACCTGCATCCTGCATGGTGGGTCATCAACGGCTGGCTCGCCGCCTCCTACGCGGCGTCATGGATCGTGTTCCACGACGAGGACTGAGAAAACCATGCCCCGCACCATCGCTCGCTCGACTCCTCCTCTCGACAGCCTCACCGCTGCCGCCTACGAAGTCCCCAAGGGGGATCGTCAGGGCGTCCAGCGCATGGCTTGGCAGGACGAGGCGTGGGCGTTCTACGACACCACGGGAGAACTGCGCTACGCCTCCGCGTGGTTCGCCAATGCCGTCTCTCGCGCCACTCTCATCGCTTCCAAGCCGGACAAGGATGACGTGCTCCGGCCTGTCGAGGATGAGCGGGTCAAGACCACCGTCAACAACCTGTTCGGCGGCCCGGTCCGGCAGACGCAGATGCTGCACGCCCTCGGCCTGCACCGCTTCATGGTTGGCGAGTCCTACATCATCGGCTCAGATCGCGGCACTGAAGAGCAGTGGCGCGTCGTCGCCGGGCAGGCTGTCGGATCGCTTGGCAAGAACTCATGGTTCATCCGCGAAGGTGACGGCAAGCGAACCCCGATCCCGGCCAAAGACGCCATCATCCGCTCCTATCGGCCCCACCCCAGGTATCACGACCAAGCCGACTCTCCGGTGCGCTCGGCCCTGCCGATCCTGCGTGAGATCGCCCTGCTCAACCAGCACATTGGCGCACAGGCCCGGTCTCGCCTTGCCGGAGCCGGGCTGCTCATCGTTCCCTCGGAGGTCTCGTTCGCGGCCCCCACCTCTCAAGCGGCGCAGCACACCCTGAACATGATCGGCGGTGCTGTCGACCCGTTCATGGCATCCCTCACCGCCACCATGATGGCCTCCATCAGCGACCCCGGCGACCCGTCGGCGCTGGCGCCGATCATCGTCAAAGTCCCCGGCGAGTATGTCGACAAGGTGCGTCACCTCACCTTCTGGGACGACCTCGACCAGCAGGCCATCAATCAGCGCGACAACGCAATGCGCCGCCTCGCGCTCTCCCTCGACCTGCCGCCCGAGATCCTCCTCGGCACCGGCGACGTCAACCACTGGGGTGCGTGGCAGATCGAGGACTCGACGATCAAGACCCACATCGAGCCCGCTCTCGCCGACATCGCCGCCGACCTCACGCAAGCCGTGCTGCGGAAGGTCCTCGACGACCCGAAGGTGGTGCTCACCTTCGACACATCCAAGTTGCGGCTCCGCAGCGACC
>JAGQGU010000088.1 GCA_020432165.1 Thermomicrobiales bacterium | reverse complement strand
CCGCCCGTCACGTCATGAAAGCCGGTAACACCTGAAGTCGGTGGGCGAACCTTCGGGGCGCAGCTGCCGAGGGTGGGACTGGTGATTGGGACGAAGTCGTAACAAGGTAGCCGTAGCGGAAGCTGCGGCTGGATCACCTCCTTTCTAGGGAGACGGGAGAGATATCTGTAGGATATCCTCCTGACGGTCAAGCATTGGGCAATGAACACATGATGTGGGGGACCGAGCCTCGAGGATGTGGTTGGCACATGGTGCTGATCTGCCTGGCAGAGGCGCTCACGGATGTGGGAGCGCAATGTGATAAGCGCATGGATATCGCGCGCGATTGATGTTTTGCTTCGTCTTCGGCACATGGTCGAACTGTGTGCAGAGATGGACATGCGAGAGCATGGGGAGGCACCCGACAGCCCGGGGCGCGTAGCTCAGGTGGTTAGAGCGCGGCCCTGATAAGGCCGAGGTCCCTGGTTCGAGTCCAGGCGCGCCCACCGCTGGGAACAGTGGTGAGAGTGGTTGGCGGAGACATGGGGCCGTAGCTTAGTTGGGAGAGCGCCGCCCTTGCACGGCGGAGGTCCGGGGTTCGAGTCCCCGCGGCTCCACCCGTAGAACGCAGTCCATCGTACATTGAGAAGCGAAGTGGATCGTCCTGATCTGCGAGCGTGGTCGATACTGAGGTATCACCGCGCGCACCATACCAAACATGAAAAGACACAGAGAATGGTGACATAGTCACAGAAGAGCACATGGTGGATGCCTTGGCGCTGACAGCCGAAGAAGGACGTGGCCACGCAGCGAAATGCTTGGGGGAGGCGCTGGCAGCCTGCGATCCCGAGGAATCCGAATGGGGCAACCCCATCTGGAGACAGATGACCGACCTACAAAGGTAGGCGGGGGGAACCGGGGGAACTGAAACATCTAACGTACCCCGAGGAAAAGAGAAGATTCCCGTAGTAGCGGCGAGCGAACCGGGAGGAGCCCAAACCCAACCAGGCGTATTGAGGCAGGAACCGCTGCCTGTTGGGGGTTGAACGTCGATCTGGGGTGTATTCCTGAGCACCCACACGGCGTGTATGGTGAGGCGAACGGTATTGGAAGAGCCGTCCGGAGAGGGTGAGAGACCCGTAGCCGAAGCGATACATTGAGTGAGATATGAACGTGAGTACTGCCGGACACGCGGAATCCGGTGGGAAGCAGGGGTGACCACATCCCAAGGCTAAATACTGACAGCGACCGATAGTGCACCAGTACCGTGAGGGAACGGTGAAAAGAACCCCGAGAAGGGGAGTGAAAGAGATCCTGAAACCATGTGCTTCCGGCCGGTCGGAGCCTCCTAGCGGGGTGACGGCGTGCCTTTTGTAGAATGAGCCAACGAGTTGTTGTGTGTGGCGAGGTTAAGCCGGAATACAGGTGGAGCCGGAGCGAAAGCGAGTCCGAAAGGGCGGAGAGTCGCACACAGGAGACCCGAAACCAGGTGATCTTACCATGAGCAGGGTGAAGCGCGTGGAATACATGCGTGGAGGCCCGAACCCGGGTCTATTGCAAAAGGCTGGGATGACTTGTGGTAAGCGGTGAAATTCCAAGCGAACCTGGAGATAGCTGGTTCTCCCCGAAATGTATTTAGGTACAGCGGTAGTGAGAGCACTGTGGAGGTAGCGCACTGGCTCGGCGATGGGGCATCCAGCTTACTGACCCGTTTCAAACGACGAATGCCGCAGGGTAGACACTGCTAGTGAGACTGTGGGAGCTAAGTTCCATGGTCGAGAGGGAAACAGCCCAGACCGCCAGCTAAGGTCCCGAAATGTATGCTAAGTGGGCAAGGTAGTCGTGGCACCGTGACAACCAGGAGGTTGGCTTAGAAGCAGCCACCCTTGAAAGAGTGCGTAATCGCTCACTGGTCAAGTGATTCCGCGCCGACAATTTAGCGGGGCTCAAGCACATCACCGAAGTTGTGGCATTCACACACCTGCTAGGCCTTCGTGGT
>JAGQGU010000023.1 GCA_020432165.1 Thermomicrobiales bacterium | reverse complement strand
CCTCAACGACAAGGACGCACACGACGCATACCGTCTGCTGGTCGCGACGGAAACCGAAGACCTTGCCGACACTGTTCGGCAACTCCTCGCCGACGAATTGGCCGCAGCGGTCACCGCGCAGGCATTGACCTGTTTGGCTCAGCTCTTCGGAAGCCCGCAGTCGCTCGGGTCCGCTATGGCCGGTCGCGCGGAGGAAAGCATCGGCCAGCCCGCGACCGTCTCCGCCTCGGTCAGCCTTCTCGCGCAAGACCTGCTGTCGGCGCTGCAGCGAGAATCGCGTACCGACAGTTGATCGGGCTGTGTCCTCCAGGCCCGGAAGTCAAGACCCCTGCTTTCGTCGCTGCGGTTCTGGACCGTTCCATGGTCGGCGTACGGCGCCATCCATAGACTCAGTCAACTCGGACACCTCAAGATCTAAGTGAACCAGCTCAAACGTTCCTCAGGTCAGAGCGATACGCATCAAGACTGCCTTGCATGGTCGAAGTTGAAGCACATTGTCGGCGTCGAAAGCCGAAATCCGGGCGCCGATGTCTGGTCGACAGACTCAGCCCCGGGCCTCCCTCGCCTCCTCGGTTGCGACCGCGAGGTCGCGCTTGATCTGGTGAAGGCGAGCCAATGCCTCATCACCTCGCACGCGCCGAGTCTCGGGTGACCCCTCGAATGAGAGGACGGTGTCAATATCGTCTCGCATCGTACCTAGTCGCTGGAGGAGTGTTGTAGTTTTCGACATCGGAGAAAATCCTCTCGCCAAGTCAAGTCGTGGTCACCCCATTGAACCACGTGCCGGCCGTGCGGCATAGTGATGCCATGTTTCTTCCGCGACGCTTCGAGGGCTGGGCTGTGTACGACTTGGAAGTCCTTCTCCCCGGCAGAGGTAGCGTGACGCAGAAGATCTACTTGGACGCGCTGCGCCGACTGCCCGCCACTTTCGATTTCGGAGGGCACTGGGGTGAAGAACAGACCGAAGGATGCCTTTGGATTGCGGAGCCGGAACACGACAACGTTCTGCAAGAAATTCGCACCTGTATGAACACGGACCTTGGATACATGAACGGCCTAACGACCAAATATCTAGCCGAGGCAAGAATCTGGACGACCGATGGCGTTTCGTATTCAGATCAACTAACCCGTGAGGAATGCGTACAATCAACAACCTGGTTCGCGCAGGCATGGCTTACGCCGCTACCAGTGGTCCGGTCGGTTCTGGCCTGGGCATTTCCCGAGAGTTCTGTGGAATCAATGCTTACACATGTTCTTAGTGCCAGGTCGCAGATGCTTGGCATTGGTAATTATACCAGACCAGAGTTGTCCGGTTCGGAATTTGAGTATGTTGAACCCGATCTGACTTCGCTGGATGCCCGACTTTCGGAAGCGCTTTCGCCAGCAGCATATCGCCTTGTTTCGGCGCAGATTGCATGGTTGTCGGCATGTGCGCGATTCGATGAGCTGAGGCGCTTTTCGGTAAGTCGATCTATTTCGCGCAAAGGATTCGGAGAATGACTGGGAGATGTCACGTTGAGTAGATCGACGAGCAACTACGGTGAGAAAGCAGACGGGTTGATACATGGGGCCGGGGACGTTCCGATACCGGAATTTGAGGTTCTCTCCGCACTAGTGCTTGAGCGGTTCCTTGCCCACTATGACTTAACCGATATAGCGGGTAGTTTCTGGGACCTATTTGCTGGAGTAAATCCGCTATCAGGGAGCTTCCTGGCGTCGGAGCTGTACGAGAACCTGAAGGTCGCGATTATGACATTGCCGTTGGACTGCGTGTATGCAGACTTGAGGCAAGCATATGAATCGGTATCCAGTCGCATTGGGCCCAATTCTGAAATGGTAGCCCGGTCTAGCTCTAGTGTGGAGGATAGCTCGGATTCTTCAGGTGCCGGACGATTTCGAACACTCTTTGGGATCTGTACCTTCGACGACTGGAGTTTCGCTGTTCGACGAGTATGGGCTTCGCTATTCCAGCTGCAACCTGGATCAACCACAGATATATCCGACCGACGTCCGCGAATGGCGGTGATCCTCCAGCGACAAGTCAACGCGAGAGCATCGGGGGTGATGTATGCGGCGTCGGAGGCGAGCGGCGAGATCGTGATTGAGGCCATCCTCGGCTTGGGGGCTCCATTGGGGGCTGGAGTAGCTCATCCAGAACAGTGGCATTGTGTGGCTGGCATGAATCGCCGGACTAGAACCGCAATTGCCTCAGAAATATGGCTTCCGGGCCGCGGGAAAGATAGACGTCCAGGGTCGACCTACTGGGTTCAGGATGCGAATAGCAATCCCGTGAAGCTCCGCGGAACCGGGACCAGCGGAAATTCCGGTATCTGGTCTGGTTGGTTGGCCATGTCCGAAGAATCGACCCATGACGTACTCGCCGACTCTGACGTAGAGACGCTTACTCAGCTCGGACTGCGTCTGGCAAGTGCGCGTGATCAGGCTATCGATGCTGAGTGGAGCATCGATGCTGAGGGGAATCCTTGGATTGTTCAGGCGCGTTGCATCACTGCCCCGCTGTCCAAATATCTTGGTACGATGGAAGATACCGACCCTTCAGTTATCTGTCAGGGCATTACGGCTTCCCCTGGATTGGTCTCTGGACCTGCGCGCGTGTTATATGACGGGAGTGACGTCTGTGCAACAGGTGGAGAAGTCCTGTTTGTTCGGTCGCTAAGTCCGTCTCAAATTCCAGCACTCCGACGTTGTGCCGCAATAGTGACCGCTGAGGGTGGGTTACTGTCCCACGTAGCGATTGCCGCTCGTGAACTCAAGATACCCGCAGTTGTGAGCGCTACGCCGTTTCCGCCAAGAGTGCGCGACGGTGCGAATGTATATGTCGACGGACTCGGTACGGTGAGACGCGGTGTGAGTGCCGCTCGTGATGCGCCGTCCTTCCGATGTCTGCTCTCACCGATTTCCGAAACTGCAGAAGCGCCGCGGCTGACTGAGCATGCGACTCCATCACTTGCGCGTGCATGGCCACCTGCGGTGCGTGCGAAAGCACTGCGCGCGGTCACTGTACCTGGTGTCTTCGGTAGTGTAGAAGTAACTGCCGACTTGCGAGACAGGCAGCCTGGTATCGGTTTCCCGAGTGGAATTACGTTCAAGAGCCGTCGCTATCACCCGACGGCCGTGTGTGACCAGGGCGATGGGCTGCGGGTAATTGAGTTCGACACCAGTGCGCACGATTTGATTGGCCGAGAACGGGAGCTCGTTGGAGCACTCAATCACGCGCTGTCGGGTGCATCGTTATCTGAATATCAGTTGGAACGATTGTGCTGTGGTGACTCCGCCGTAGGCTCTGTGAGTCAGTTTGATCCGATGCTAGTTTCCCATGGCGGCCAAGTCCAAGGAGGTGATATTAGGGCGTTGCCTTCCGAAGTTGTTGCTAAACTGCATCAATCATGGGGTCGTCGCGACCAGTTGGCAGGACATTTCCTCGATATTGCAAGAGCGGTTGACGGTGCGAATGTGGGCAGGCTTGTTGCTATCTTGCATACTGGTTGCGATGTGGCGGGACGGCAGTTTCTTCGCTGGTCCGCTGAACGTGGTCGTTTTGCTTCACGGCTCGAGGGTATTGACGACGACGACTCGATCAATGATGGTTTTTACGGAGTGGAACTAGCCCGAGCGACGGGTGATCAACTTGTCGCGGGTGCCGCCGCTCTCATCAATGTATCGTACGCTCGACGAGCTGACCTTCACCTCCGAATTATTGAAGCTGTGCAATGCGTAGTAGGGCCGGTGTCGACTAGGCTCGTGTCGGACTGGGTGCACTCAGCGTGCTTCGCAGACGGTGACGCGCTGAGGTACCAGCAGGGAGTGCAAGTCATTGAGACTGGCGGATCTCGACCGGTGCTTTCCCTAGTCGCTGGGCCCGCGTGTGATTCTCGGCTATGGAAGATTGAGGGTTCAGAACGAATCGTTGCGCCACACGGTAAAGCAAGCGTGCCCCTGGGGGACGTGGCAATACGGGAGCGTCGGTCTGGTGTCATGATCGACGGTCCGGTAGGTGGGTGTGATCTCGATGAGGCGGCAGTCACTCAGGGGCAGGCCGACCTCGCATTCTTCGATATGGTGAGCACGCAGGGTGTAGTCCCCGTGTCGAGGCTTGAGCCGCTGCTGTGCTTGCGTGGCACGGGCGTCATCGACTAGGTCGAATTGATCCGAGCCGCAGGAAATAGGTTAGTGTGGAGTGCTAAATATATTGGTAGAGAGTTCCGGAGACGCGTCATCGTCTGGACAGGCGGTGGCGCGGGGGGTGATACTACGGGGATATCGGAGCTTAAGTTGGATTGTCGGTGTGTCTTCGTGGAGGTGTCATGGCTGACCAGAGTTCGATCTCGGCCAATTTGAAGGAATCGGCGCGCGCGACGATAGGTGCGATGCCGGAGTCGGTGATGTCGACTGCGTCGACTGTAAAGGATCCGGTGAACGTTCCAGCGGTGAGCAAGTGGCCGTGGAAAGCAACCTTCTTGATCGGCGCGGTTCTTCTGGTCTTCTACTTCATGATCAGGGTGGGCCTATGGTGCTACGTCACAGGCCATGACGAGGCGGCGGAAACCGAAGATTTTCAGCAACTGAAGGATATCGCGGAGTCGGCGGACACGCTCGTCGTGATGGTGATCGGCGCAATCTTCGGTATCGGTGGCGGTCAGGGAATCGCAGCAGCATCGACCGCAGCGGCTGAGCAGAACGGAGCGATTGCGAAGCACAACGCGGATGCCGCGAACGAAGGTCGCGCCGTTGCTGAGCAGAATCGCAATGTGGCACTTGGCGCTGCGCAGGTTGCTGGGGACATCGCGACGGCAGTTCAAGTGCTCAAGCGGCGTCGCGAGGACGATGCGAGTCGGTTCCTAGCAGCTGCGCATGGAAATACGCTCCAGTTCAATATGGCGGATACGGTACGGATCGATTCTGATCTGGAAGACCTCGCCGAGACAGCGCAGAGGATCGTGGACGAGCTCAGGGGCAAGATCGGCGGTCGATAGGAGTACGCTGCCCTCATTTTGCCCCGGCGATCTGCGTGCGGCCTGACCTGGACCTGGTGGTTCTGCCGACGACTGAGTCAGGTTAGTGGTGAGAGCACACCAACTCATCGGCTTTCAACGTGCTCGAAGGGCGAGGGGAGCCCCCGACTGTCGCGTCGTCCGTCGCGGGTGCATGCCGGTGTTTCGGTGAGCGCGTCCTCCTCTCCAAGCGGGGTACATGTGGGCGCCAAGTGGGGTGGGGGAG
>JAGQGU010000087.1 GCA_020432165.1 Thermomicrobiales bacterium | reverse complement strand
CCTTGACACAAGACAGTTACTACCTCCCGACGGGTGTTACTCATGATGTTCCAGGTTTGAGCGAGGTTACAGGCTTTCCCGAGCGATGATGACACCCAGGCTCACAGCAAAAGCGTTGTAGGCAGGTATGCCGCGCACCGGGCCGAGCTCACCCAACGAATAAAAACCCACGACAGGCACATCCGGGAGCGCTCGTGCCACGGCTGTCACATCGTGATCGTTGCGACCGAAGATGGTGGTGCCACGGGTCTTGCAGGTGTTCAGAATGCCCCCAACAATCGTGCCCTGGATCTCATCGAACATTTCCAGCCGCTCATAGAGATCGACCGAGGCTGCGTGAGGATCGCGCTCCAGGAACTGGATCGATTGTCCGAGCCGGGGAATACCGCCCACCATGATCGAACCGGTCGCAGGCTCCACACCAAGGATGCCGCGGGCAACAAAGTCCTCTCGCTCGAACGCATCCTGATACTCGTCCATTGGAAAGCCGATGAGCAGATTGTTCAGATCGTAATCACGTGGTGGCAAACGATCGATCGTATCGTGAAGCACCTCGAGTGCTGGTCGATTCGAAATACTGAGAATCTGGTTGTGATTGGTGGCGGTAACCGTCCACATCTCGCCAATGGGTGTCGCCCCCTGGCTCACACAAACAACCAGATCGTATGGCCCTTCCAGCGTCAGGGCGACGGCGCCGCTTTCATAGACGGCATCGTTCAGAAAAACCCAGCTGTGTCGATCCATACGCGTGGTGCTGGCCAATGCGCCCACCATGGGGATACCCGGGCAGGATTGCCGCAACGCAACCAGCGTGGTCTGGGCATCCGTGCGGTAGGGATCGGAGAAGAGAATAATGCCTCGCACACTCTCCGGCGTCGCCGGCTGAGGCCAGGGCCAGCCGGTGGGAACGGAATCGATATACCACGGTGTAAGGATGGCATCAGGCAACCACATCGCCAGCAAGCTGATACCGGGCGCTGATTCATGACAGGCAGAACCACTGATAACGCCACTGCTACTGCAGCCAATTAGTGTCCGGCAGCCTGTTTCTGTCCGCACCCTCGTGATGATCTCTTCATAGGCATCGCTCCAGGTAGTCGCGATGAACATGACGACCAGATCGGGAGCGGTGTGTGATTCCTCGCAACAGAGAATGTCCTGAATCGCTTCTTTCACCGCCGTCCGCCAATCCAGGGCGAAGCTACTGCCATTACGGGCGTGTGGGGCTCGCTGCGATACGCCGTCGGAGTCTTCCTGATGAGATGTCATGCAACGTCGTCCTGCGATGGCAAGGGGTCGATAGTCGGATGATGGTACCGCGGAATGGGGAGATGGGAAAGGAGAATCTACCAATCCGTTTACAGTCTCGTCACTTCACGAATGCATACCCAACTTGCCTCGATAGCAGGGCACATTCATCACGCAATATGCACAGAATGAAAGGTGGGCACATCGTGGTGTCCCGGAATGGAGTTCGTGCGATGGAACGGTTATCTGCGCTCCTCTGCCTCCTCATCGGTATCGGTATTTTCGTGGCCGCAATCCTTGGTCCTCTGGGACTGAGCCTGGTTCACTTCCACATGAGCCGGAATGCAATAGTGCAGTACCAGGGTGGCGATGTCGTGATGGTAGCTATCGGCGCTGGGCTGCTTGGTTGCTGTTGGATGTGGTGGCAACAGGCGGCACGGGTACCTGCCATCACTCTGGGCCTCTCCCTCTTCGTCATCTATACCTTCGTGACGGTTGTATTGCCACAAGATTATGTTCGGTATCCAGAGGGGAATGTGAAGACGTTCATGCTGCTCTACTTCGCGATCACCGCGGGAGCAACCATGCTCTCGGCGCTATCGATCAATAGTCTGATGGGGCATGAACCCCTGGTATCACCACACTGGATACGCGGAACGCAGTGGGTCATGGGGATACAGGCCGGGTTATTCCTGCTGATGTGGCTATCTCAGGTCATTCGGGCCGCATCCAGGGAATTACCAAGCGACGCCGCAGATATGCCACTCCTCTTCTGGCTTATCCGCTACCTTGATCTCGGGTTCGTCATTCCTCTGACGTTTCTCGCAGTGACAATGTTGAGGAGTCAACAGCCACTCGCTCCGATCCTCGTCCTCGCGGTCGGAGGATTCACCACATGTATGCTCATCGCTATTGCGGCGATGTCGTTCAATCAGTGGCGACTGGATCAGGCAGGCGGCAGCGTGGTTCTCACTGTTGCCATGCTGATACTGGCCATACCTTCAGCAGCGGTGTGGTGGCATTGGGTGAACGCGTACCCCAAATCGTAATCCGCGCCAGATCCAAAAGGATGCTATTTGCGCAAAACTAGAACGAAGGCACGTATTCAGGATCGACCGGACGAATACCACCCTCGGGAGCGGAATAGCCGCGAGCGACCAGGTAATCCACCACTTGCTGAATGACATCATCGGGTGTGGATGCACCGGCGGTGATACCAACATTGCCATCGCCGACCGCTGTCAGCCACTCCATGTGGATATCTTCCGGGCGCTCAATGTGATAGCTGGGCACACCCATCTGATTGCCGACATCGGCCAAACGCGCAGTGTTGCTGCTCTTCTTACCGCCAATCGCCAGAATTACGTGGGCGGAGCTCGTGAGCTCCTTCAACGCATTCTGTCGCTCGGTGGTAGGTTCGCAGATGGTGTTGCAAAGGCGGAACTCGCCCCCTTCCGGCATTACCATGCGCTGCAGCTCGTTACTGAACTCCATGAGTTCAGCGATGTTCTTGGTAGTCTGGCTCACCAGGGCCACCTTGCGCGGCGGCACTATGGCACCTTCCCAATGCGAACCACGCGGTGCGTTCCAGGGGAGATCTTCGATATGCTTGGCAGCGCAGCTCTTGGTGGTATTGGCCCAGGCCAGCACACCCTTTACTTCCGGATGATAGCTATCGCCATACATCACGATGAAATAGCCCTGCCGCACCAGCTTCTGCGCCAATCGCTGGACCTTAATCACCAATGGGCAGGTGGTATCGATCAGCTCCATGTGGTTGGCATTGGCCTGCTCGGCCAAATGGGGACCCATGCCGTGCGCGGTGATGGCGACCCGAACAAAGCCGCGATCCTTCGCCTCATCGACGGATTGGGCACCCTCGACGCCACGATTGCGCAGCCGTTCCACAACCTGAGGATTGTGGATGATATCGCCAATCGGGGCGACGCGGGATTCCGGTGAAGCAGCATCCTCGATAATATCGAGCGCGCGCCGTACACCCCAACAATAGCCGAGTTCCTTGGCAACAACAATCTTGCGTTCGCCGGCTGGTTTGGTGGTTGTATCAGTGGAGGCAGCCGAGGCCGTGACCATGGTGAGTGTCCTGTAATCTGGACCGCGCGGAGCGGATGAACGTACTAGGCGGATCCGTAGACCCGGTCACTTGGTAGTATACCCACGCAAACGATGCTTCTCACGCGGCGGATAGATGCGACCCGAGTCGGGATCGTATCGGACGATCTTCAGACCAGCCTCCTTGATGCCATCAAAATCAACCTCGCCAACCTGTTCGGACGGCAATGGCCATGGTATGGCGATGGTATCGGGATCGCCATCGCTGGTGTAGAGCGTGATCCAGCCGTTATCGATATAGTCGCCGAAGCTGGCGATATCCGGATCATCGCCCCGGATGCGTGGAATCCAGAGCGGTGCCCACTCACCATTCCAGCGACTGGGCGAGGCACCACAGCAAACAAGAAGTGCGGCATCGATCTTGATCTCGGTTCCTTCCCACGTATAGCCGTTCTTGAGATAGTCGAGCTTCTCATCATCCCAGCCACCCTCAGGGTAGGCCCCAAAGGGAAGCGTGAGGATATTCATGGCGAAACCATCGCTGTTCGGATCGACCATCGTGGCCGCCCAGATAACCGGCTCGGCGATGGAGCGGGCAAAGTCATCGACGGTCGCCTCGGCAAGATCGGCATGATCCGAGGTGTGATTGCCGATCTCGTAACCGTGATCCAGCAACCACTGCAGCTTGGCACCGATGAGATCGTCCTGGGCGTATTCGGGCCAGCTGAATTTGAAGAGCGGAATGACCGCGAAATGAGCTGTTTTGCCGAAATCGGGGTGATCCTTGGCAAAGGCTTCGATGATCCCCACCGCGCAATCCGGAGTGGGCATGTACTCGCCATTCTCATCCTTGAGCGGCACGCCATTGTCATCAACCTGGAAGCTGAGATGCATGCTGGAGCTGTCATCGAAAGTGAGGATGGCAGGATGCTTGCCAGCGGGAATATCGATGGTGCCATTGACGAAATCTTCCATACCGATGAGGTAGAAGTTGCGATCATAGAGCCACTGCAGATCGGCGTAGAGTTCATCAGCGGTGCGATAAAGATGCTCGTTTTCCTGGGTCAGATCCGGAGGATCTTCCGCGATATTGTGATACATGAAAACGGGCACCACCCCGATCTCATTTGGCTTGTATTCCAGCAACTCTTCCGGGGTGAGCGTGGGACCAGAATCGTGATCGGGAACAAGCGAGGCCGCAACAGCGGTTGGCATTGCGGAAGTCGTCTGCGCCAGCCAGCCGCCAGTAGGCGGCATCATCACTAACAGCACCATGATGATTTGCACGAATTTGCGCACAGATCTCCCCACCAGATTTTCTTAACCGGATCCGAGTTATGTCTCCAACGAGTATACCAAGGGATAGACGGTTACCGGATATGAATGCGTCACCTCATGGTAACGCGTAAACCCACTCAGGGGTGTCATATTTCTCGGCAACAAGTTCACCCAAACGGGCCATCTCTTCCGACCGGAAGTTGTCGTTGACCAATCCATACTGGTTCCGAAAACACTCGATCATGTGATTGATGATAACGTCGCGATCGAGATCGGTCTGCTGGCGTAGCGGCCCTACCCGTTTCTCGGCGCTGGTAACGCCTTTGTCGCTCAACTTCTCCTTGCCAATGCGAAGGATACTGGTGAGCACACCCGGGGCCATGCTGTAGGCACAGGTGGTGTGATGCAGTGCGATCCCATGCTTACGCGCCTGTGCTGCTCCACCGATCTTGCCACCGGTGCTGGTGATATCGTTCAGCGGTACGTACCAGGCTTCTACACCAAGCTCACGCAGTGCATTCAGCGCCCAGCTATCGAAGAACTGGTAGCTCTCCGCAAAGCTCATCCCCTTCACCATCGCATCCGGTGCGGCAATGGTCCAGGTGATGCTGCCCTCCGGCTCCACCAGCATGGCGCCACCACCGGTCATACGACGACTGATGGTGATGCCGGCGGCCGCGGCAGCGTCCTCGTAGACCTCATTCTTCACACTCTGGAAGCGACCAATGATGACCGCCTTGCTCTGCCAATTCCAGAAGCGAATGTGGGGACCACGCCGTCCCGCGGCCATCTCCTCCAGCAACACTTCGTCCATGGCATTCTGCGCGCGCGGTGCGAGCGGTGGGCTTGGCAAGAGCGTCCAGTTCACACTCCGGAAACGGTTATCCCAATCGGCTTGCTGTTCCGGGGTGGGATCGTTCGGGTAGCTCATGATTCGTACCCATCCAGTGCGCGGCGGACAGCGATGACGATCCCTTCGGGCGATGTCCCCATGAGTTCGGTATCGGGATGGAGATCCATACGAATGCGCTCACTGAAACTTTCGTCGTCCAGTTCCACATCCACACCTTCCAGCGCATTCGTCAGCACGGGGAGTTCTTCCTCCGGGTAGAGAAAGAAATCGCCGCTGATAACCATGTTCTTGAAACGACCATCAACAATATCGAAATCAACAACAACCAGCTTGCCGCCAGGAGTTTTGTACTCGCCATGCATGCAGACTAACCTCTTGCATTGTACGAACATGTGTTCTATACTGATGGTGTCACGTTAGCGAAGAGTAATCCCCACTCCCACTGACATATGTGACACCCTCTTCCCCGAGCCGCCGGTGTACCGCCAGGCGGCTCTTATTTTTTTCCGTAAGCAATCGGGGGCTACCCGAGGGCTGCTTCAAACGTCGGCAATGTATCTTCTTCCCAGCTGAGGTGTTCTTCGATCTCTTCAGCCAGGGTGGTTTCGCCGAGCGCGTAGTGCGGTACCTTGCGCTCCCAATCCTTGAGGGTGAGATTGATCAGCAGGCTCACCAGTTCTCCCCGGTCATGCTCGAACGCCGTCAGCAGCACTTCCGGCGAATCGGTAAGTTCAGCTGCTGCCAACACATCCGGCTCGTTCTCAATACTGCGGAGATTCACATTTTCGTGGCGCATCACACTCTGGGCGCGACGCAGTACTGCACCCTCTCGGGCGCGAGCAGTTTTCAGCAAGGAACTGGCATCGGCAGGAAGATCATCCGGTACGGGGCTGCCCAGCAGCTCGCGCAGGGTGGTGCTCTCCTCAGTGAGTCCCTCGATCAGATCGCGATAGGAATCGAGCATGGATCAGGCTTCTTTCTCGAACGATTCGCTGTGAATACCCCACGTATAGCCGAAGGGATCACGGAAGCCGAAGACACCCGGTGTGGTGGCATCGAAGACATTCCAGTTTCGCACCAGGACCTGAGCCTTAATGCTCTCGAAACTGGCATCATCTACCAGCAGACGGATCGGAGCCGGTGGATTGCGGAAGACATCCAGCGGATAGGCACGCCCCATGCGCTCCAGCGCTATGGTCAACGGTCCATTCTGGAGGAAAGCGAAATCTGGTTCGCTGCCGAACTGGGCTTCCTGCTCGACATCGTAGGCGGCACCAAGCCAGTCCCAGCCTCCCTTGCCATCGCGATTGGCCCGACCAACGGTCGCAGCTCCGAAGACCTCGCCGTAGGCGCGCTCCGGACGCGAGAGATCAACCACCGGCAGATGCAGCATGGTCACATCCTGGATATCGATGGTGGGGTGATCCTTGGGCTCATCGGTGGCAAGGATCGTGATTTGGCCCAGCTTCGGGGCGTTCACCACGGCCACGCCAGCAGCCCGCGCCTCGTCCGTCGCAACCGGGTTAAGCACCGTGCCATCGGGACCAGAGCGCGTGATATGATCACCGATCTTGGGAATGAAACGCTCGGTCCAGGGTTGATCGCGGCGGATCGCAGCGACGATATCCTCAGTGCTATCGGCAAAGACAGTCAGCTTGCGACCGTTCGTGAGCAGATATTGCACCGGAGCGGTATTGCCCTCGACCCGCTGTACCTCGTGTACCCACTCATCAAGGCGACGCACGATATCGAGTGAATACGCGACCAATGTCAGCGTTTTCCCTTCGTTATCGTAGTCACCGCCGATCCCTTCGTGGACATCCACGATATCGGCATCGGGGGTACCCGAGATCACCACATTTGCTTGCGCGTAGAGCGCGTCCGGAACTTCCAGCAGGAACCGATAGGCCATGGATTGCCTCTCCCGTGAATAGGCCAAATATCCAGCATATTGTACCAATACCAACGCCTGCTCCTGTGGGGAAATTTCGCCTCCGGAAGAGGAAGGTGTACGTACACAATTACGGACTTGCCATAGAGATGTGGTAGGCTGTGCCCGGCTGATAGGCGTGCACGTACGCAGAAGGTGCATGTATATCAACCATTCCAGGGCAACGGGGCCCTGACGCTTGCTGCATAACGCTCTGGCTGGAGACTCTGGCAAGCGATTTCAAGAACTTCGCCTACGTGGAGTTCACAACAATTTTTTGAGGGAAGGATTCCATCCTTATGTCGTCTTATGACAAGGCGATGCCAGATACGGCATCGTCACTGGTAAGTCGTCGGCTCTTTACCAAACGTGCCATTGGCACCATCGCAGCAACGGCCGGCATCTTCTCCATCGCACAGGCATCCGCCACCGAACTCGGTCCCACGCACGACGAACCACAGATCCCCCAACAGGAACGAGTTGTTTCAGACGAAACCACAAGCGATGGCCAATTCATCGTCGATTTCGCGATGCAGTATCTGGGTTACCCCTATGTCTATGGCGGGAATGGACCGGGTGGTTTCGACTGCAGTGGCTTCACCCAATATGTTCTGCTGAACACATTGGGGATCAACATCGGTCACGCCAGCGGTGGGCAATATGGCACCGGCGCCTGGGTTGATGCGGGCGATCTGCTACCGGGCGACGAGGTTTTCTTCGCCAACACCTACGGATCCGGGGTTAGCCACACAGGCATTTACATCGGGGATGGTCAGTTCATTCACGCCGAGAATGAAGGCACCGGTGTTTGCATTAGCTGGTTGTGGAACGACTATTACAGCAGCCATTACTGCGGTGCAAATCGTCACTGGTAAGCGATGAGAAACGGGGGTCAGTCTTGGCGACTGACCCCGTTTTCGTTTTTCATTACCCGAATCGCTGCAAATTCTTCGCGCGCGCCTTCTCTATCTCGGTCGCACGGTCTCGCGGCGGAGCATTGGTGGTAAGGCTGGCGAGGAGCTTGCTCGTGGCAGCCGCCACCTCCTCTATCGCGAGTGCGAAAGCATCGGCATTGGCGGTGCTTGGTTTCGTGCTACCACTCACTTTGCGCACATATTGCAACGCGGCTGCATACACGTCATCCTCGGTTGCTGGTGGATCGTAATTGAAGAGTGGTCGGATATTTCGGCACATCAGGCACCTCGTTGCATTGTTTCAGCGGCGTCCTCATCGGGCACACGCCATCCCATAAAGCTGGCCACAAGCGTCATGACCGCGGCGCAAATGAACGCAATCTTCCACGCCTTCAAATCAGGTCCGGCAGCAGTAACACGATCAACACCGATCACCGAGAGGACCGTGCTGAGCGCCGCCACACCGAGCGCACTGGCGATCTGTCGCTGCACGCTACTGACCATGCTGGCACCGCTTAACTTCTCGCGAGAGATGGTCGCCATGCTCGCGGCCTGATTTGGCAGGAACAACCCTGCCATACCCACGCCGATAACGAACATGACACCGCCAACCAGCCAGAGCGGTGTATCGGCCTTGATGAAGGCGAAGATGGCTATCGCCACCGTTACCAACAGCATACTCCCACCCATGAGCTTACTGGGACCCAACCGCGGATAGAGCCGGGCCACAACCTGGGTGCTGATGACCACGCCGAGCGCCTCCGGCATGGTGGCGAGTCCGGTGTGCAAGGGTGAGGCGTGGCGGACATCCTGGAGAAAGAGCGGCACGACAAAGAGCAGCCCCATAAAACCGGCATTGGCGAAGAAGCTGACACGAATAGTGCAGGCAAAGAGGCGATTGGTGAGTAACCGCAGATCGACCATTGGTGCAGTGATACGAAGCTCGTGCCAGACAAAGGTGCCGAGCGCGATCAATCCCACGATACCGCAGAACAGCAAGGCAGGATTGGTCCAGCCAATATCCGGTCCTCGCAGCACGGTAAACATCACTGCGCCGAGGCCTGCCCCACCGAGCACGAATCCGATCCAGTCGAAGCGACCAGGCACGGCTTCGTTCCGCTCATCCTCCAGATACCTGATACCGAAGAGCAGCGCACCGCCAGCGATCGGCACCTTAACGAAGAAGGTCCACGGCCAACTGGCGAACTCCAGAATCGCGCCGCCAAGCACGGGGCCGATAGCCGGCCCCAGGATCGTCGCGAACATGAGCACACGCCCGACCGCGATACGTTCGGCTGGCGGGAAGGTGCGATAGAGCAGACCCATGCCGACAGGTACGAGCAGACCGCCACCGAATCCCTGCACGATGCGGCAGAAGACGAGCTGATCCAGCATCTGCGCAAAGCCAGCCATGAAATTGGTGGCGGTGTAGATGGCGAGTGCGACGAGGAAGACATTGCGCGGACCGAAACGATCTGCCAACCAGCCACTGGCGGGCATGATCACCGCCAAACTGACCAGATACCAAACGGTGACAGCCTCGACCTCGTTCGCAGCGACACCAAACGCTCGCCCCAGCGAGGCGAGCGTGACATTGACGATCGTGGCATCCAGCGAACTCAGCACCATGCTGATAACGTAGACCGTAGCCACGACGTACTTCTGATTCGTCGTTATTTTTCGGAACACCCAGAGACCCCAACAGCACGAAAATCGTATCTGCACATCTTCGCATACAACCCGCTACGGTGCGTATGCATACTCCGAACCTGACCCGGTCGGGAAGATGTAGATGGTGTACTCGATAACACCGGTACTTGGCGCAATAGTGATATCGAAGGTGCTATCACCGGGATGGGTGATGCTATTCCCCTCTACCTGCTCCATCGCCGTGGGAATGATGAAGATATCGGTATTCTCTGTCTGTATCTGAATCGTTGCATAGTCTGGCCGGAAGCTATAGGTACGGGCTTCCAGATTGGCGACAACCAGCACTCCACCCTCCAGAGTGACGATGGGTTGCCGCCAGGTCCGGGTGCCATCCGGCGTCTCCTCCTGTATCAGGGACGCTCCTGGATTGGTCGTTTCGCAGGTACTGGCATCAAAGGTGCGCGTGTTCTGGCCAACGCAGGATTTCACGGTGAAACGAAGCTGGGCACTGGGAACCACCTCATTGGCGGACGCGACAAATTGGACTTTCAGATTGGTATCGGAGGCATTGACGGAGATCTGACCACTCCAGCGCAGCCGACCAGATTCGCTATCCATACCCGGGCGCAGTTGGCCGATGCGTATCCAGCTACCATCCCGCTCGGCAAGCACATAAACAGTAACGGTGCTCTCGGGACCATCGACCGTGAGCGTGGCAGACCAATCGCCGGTTGGGAGATCGGCAAAGGTGCGCACCTGATTGGTGGAGGAATCCTCCGGAATCCACTGATCGTTAGACGTGATGCCCCCCAGCAGCATGATGGTATCGATGGCAGCATCCTCACACCCGGCAAGCGCATTGTTCGCTGAGGAGAGCAACGTATCCGCTGCGCAATTCATGGTAGTGATGGTGAGATCACGATCAGACCGGAAGGCCTGAAGCGTCACCAGCGGTGTAGCAATGAGCAGCATCGTCGCAACGATGGCAGCCACAATGGTGCCAGTGCTCCGCAATCCCCGCGTCTTCCAGAGCCAGAGCAGCCAACCGAGCGCTAGCAGCAGGAAGACCCCACCAACAAGGGGACGGGTGAGATCTATCCGGGCGGCATCCTCAATCGCGAGTCTGCGCGTCGAATGCAGGTAATCCAGAATCAACAGGGTAAAGCCGCCAAGCGCCAGAAGAACGGTTGCGACGATGGCGGCAACTGATAGCGAAGACCGGGCAGGTGGTGGATTGGTTGGCATCAATGCAGGCTCACTCATATCGGTGGATATGGTGCCACATCCTGACGCATTCGTGTGATGCGTATCAGAAGAACCAGTTCCACCAGGCATAGCCAGCGATACCAATCACCAACCCCAGCACCACGATAATCGCGACGATGGTATAGACAATGCGGAAAACTCCTGGTTGGCGGGCATCCATCAGGAGATCATCGTCTTTTGGGGGTCTCTTCAGACTCATGGTGTTGCCTCCGGTGTAGCAGACGGGCTGGCATGTTCAATAGTAAAGAGTCGGAATGACCGCTCCTGCGCCGGGTCGAAGGATGCATTCCAGGTCCCACCAGGTATCGACTCATCGGCGCCGGGATCGAGTGTGGCATTGTCACCTTCGGCGGCGAGGTAGATGGCGTCAACCCCCTGCGGCCAGGACATCTGAATTGTCTCCGTATCATCGCCCGGCACAATCCAGCGCCAGTAATGCTTGTCATCCGCACTCCAGAAATAGATGTTGCTGCCCATGCGGATGGTGCTATCCGAATCAGCAAGTTTGCACGAGGTAAGAAAGTCATCGGTAACCATCGTCGTTTGGGGAGATGATGTACAAACCCAGGTTGTCACACGCACGCGCTTCACATCGGTAAAGGCATAGACCAGCACACCAACTGTCCAGAGGCAGGTTACGGCACCGATCACAAGGTGCCATCGCCAGGCGGATGTAGGCCGGAAGCGCCAGGTAAAGAAGACGAAGATGATACTGACAAAGAGCCAGAGAGCGTGGATCACGAGCACCTTCGTGAAGGTGGCGGTAGCATCGGCGGTACCTGTGCGCGGCTGTTGCCAACTGGACCAGGTATCCTGCGCCATGATGACGCCAGCACTCAAGGTGATGATGAACCAGACATAGAAGGCGGTGGAATCGCTTGCACGCAGAATCGCCTTGATGGGCTGTTCAGATGGTTCGTGAACGGCTCTTTCCATCATGGCGGCTATCCTCTGGTCTCTTCTCCCCTCTATAGTGCCAGAGAATTCGCCAAACTGAAACGTCAATCTCGGCTATAGTTGGTGCAACATTATCCTGTGTTCGACATGTGATTCTGGAGGAGTAGACCATGCGCCGTTTGCGTTGGGTTAGCGTTATGTTCACCACGCTGCTCGTCTTGGGGCTCGCTGCTTGTGGTAGCGATGACAAGGCCGAGCCGACGGCCACTGCAGTGGCCACGATTGCTCCCACCACCAAACCCGCCGAGGTGGTGACCGCGGTACCGACGGAATCCGTGGCGACTCCTGTCGGATTGGTCGCGACACCGGTTAGCGCTGTTTCCACAGCCGAGATCGCCAGTGTTCCAGTGGTTGGCACGCTCACACTGGGTGGCACTGAGAACAAGGACTACATCGTCACGGCCACCGGTTGCGTTGGCCTGGGCGAGTGGAGCGCACTCCAGTCCGGCGCGCAGGTGATTGTGCGGGATGCCAATGGCACCGTGGTGGATATCGCGGAGCTGGTCGCAGCCACGGGTGACGGTTGCAGCTGGACGTTTGATATCGATGCACCGGGCAGCGCCTTCGTGAGCGTGAGCGTACCCATGCTGCTGGAGCAATGGTTCACCGCCGCGCAGATCCAGAGCGGCATGATAGAGATCGCCCTGCCGTAGAGCTACGATCCCCGGGGATCTGTTCGGAGAACCATGGAGATTCCCGAACGTAGCCCTGGGGTTTATCCCCAGGGTGGCAGAGAGTGTCCGCCTCCAACGGGGTCTCGCGAGAGATTGGAAACCATCGGAGTTGAGCTTGCGATCCCCAGGGATAAACCCTGGGGCTACGTTCGGGAAAACCAGGGACTCCCGAGTCGTAGCCCTGGGGTTTACCCCCAGGGGGGCAGAACATGTCCGCCTCAAACGGGGTCTGGAGGGTCACCAATCGTAGCCCTGGGGTTTA
>JAGQGU010000005.1:186279-231775 GCA_020432165.1 Thermomicrobiales bacterium | reverse complement strand
TCATGCGGGAAGTGTTACCCATGTCGTGTCGTCAAACATTTATGGCCACCTGGTGGCGGATGATCAACACCCACCTCTCTCCTGGAGCGTGCACAAGGCACGCTACTACCGGGTGAGGCCCGTTAGGCCCAAAGTCCCTGGGGATAAACAAAACGGGGCGGACGACACATGTCATCCGCCCCGCAAATCCCAGAATCAGCGCCAGCAGGTATTACCCCTCCAGCAGCATCGTCTCCGGATCTTCCAACAGTTGCTTAACCTTCACCAGGAAGCGAACTGCGGTGCTGCCATCGACCACGCGGTGATCGTAGCTCAGCGCGATATACATCATCGGACGGATGACTACCTCGCCATCAATCGCCACCGGGCGCTGCTGGATGGTATGCATCCCGAGGATACCGACCTGCGGTGTGTTCAGAATCGGTGTGCTCAGCAGTGAGCCATACACACCACCATTGGTGATGGTGAAGCTGCCACCCTGAAGCTCTTCCAATCCCAGTTTGCCATCCCGGGCGCGGCCAGCGAGTTGCACGATATCCTGCTCGATCTGGGCGAAGCCCTTGCGATCGGCATCGCGTACCACCGGCACCACCAGGCCCTCTTCCACGCCAACTGCGATACCGATGTCGTAGTACTTCTTCACGAGCAGCGTGTCGCCATCGAGCTCGGAGTTCACATCTGGGAATGCCTTCAGTGCACCGACAACTGCCTTGGTGAAGAAGCTCATGAAGCCGAGATTGACGCCATGGGCCTCCTTGAAGGCATCCTTGCGGCGCTTGCGCACATCCATAATTGCCGTCATATCCACCTCGTTGAAGGTGGTGAGCATTGCGGCGGTCTGCTGTGCTTCCACAAGTCGTTTCGCGATCGTCTGACGGCGACGATTCAGGCGCACGCGTTCAACGCGACCATCATCAGTCGCTGCCACAGCTGGTGCGGTAGCTGCTGGTGGTTGGGCGGCCTTCGGCATTCTGTCCGGTGCCGGGCTTACCGCTGTCGGCGTGGGTGCTGGTGCCGCTGGCGCTGCGGCAGCGGCGGTGCGCGCCATCATGACATCGTCACGCGTAATGCGGCCGTCCGGACCGGTGCCCTTGACGGCGTACAGATCGACACCGTGCTCCTCAGCCAATCGTTGCACCACCGGAGTTGCGCGTACACCGCTGCCAGCAGCCTGCTTCTCCGGCTCGGGGGCGGCGTTTTCATTGATCGTTGGTTGTTCCTGCTGGCCGGTTTCAGCAGCGGGCGCTTCGGCGGCTGCCGCAGCGGCACCGGGCTCGATCTCACCAAGAGTTGCACCGACCTCAACCACATCACCCTCCTGGGCGATGATCTTGCTCAGCACGCCATCCTGATCGGCAGTGACATCCAGATTGACCTTGTCGGTCTCAAGTTCCAGAATCGTTTCGCCTGTGGAGACTGGATCCCCCTCGGCCTTCAGCCAGGTTCCCACCACCGCATCCACCAGCGATTCACCAAGCGCCGGTACCTTTACCGTAATAGCCATCGTGCTTCGTCTCTCCACAACATGTCGGAAGAACCCGACCAGTTTTCTGTACCAACGCCAGTGTTCGTGCATGAATTATGCCACGACCACCGCGGATTAATCGGCTGTCGCGACAGAAACGTCTTCGCGGCGACGGCTCTCGGCGGGCACATCCTCATCGGAGTGACCATTGCTCTCCACGGAATCGGCCGGGAGAACATCGGAGAAGGCTGCTGCAACGATGCGATCCTGATTCTCCTTGTGCTTCTCGGCGTAGCCTTCCGCCGGACTCGCCTGCTCGGGTCGACCGATGTAGCGCACCGGGATGCGATCCTCCACCAGATCGCGGAGTCGATAACCCATGTACGCCCAGGCGCCCATGTTGCGCGGCTCTTCCTGCACCCACACTATCTCGCGCAGCTTGGGGTAGTTGCCAATAACTTCGCGCAATGGCGCCTTCTGGAACGGTGCCAGCATCTCGACACGAACAACGGCAACGTTTTCGGAATCGCGAAGAGGGCTCTGCTCCAGATCGATGCTCACCTTGCCGGTGCAGAGGATCAGGCGCGTCACCTGCTCCTTGCGATTTACCGCGCGCGGATCGTCGATAACCGGCTGGAAGCTTCCTTCGGTTAGCTTGCTCACCGGGCTGGCGGCCAACGGATTACGCAGCAGGCTCTTCGGTGTGAAGATCACCAACGGTCGTGGATCGGTTGCGAGTGTCTTCGCCTGCAGTCGCAGCAAGTGGAAGTACTGACCTGAGCTGCTGACATTGGCCACACGCATATTATCTTCCGCGGCCAACTGCAGATAGCGTTCCGGGCGAGCATTGGAATGCTCTGGCCCCTGACCTTCGTAGCCATGTGGCAGCAGCAGCACCAGGCTCGGCTTCTCGCCCCACTTGGAGCGGGCCGCCGCGATGAATTGGTCGATCACCGTCTGGGCGCCATTGGCGAAGTCGCCGAACTGACCTTCCCAGAGCACAAGGCACTCTGGTGCGTTCTGGTTGTAACCATATTCCCAGCCCATCACGCCAAACTCGGAGAGCGGGCTGTTATAGACCGTAAAGCTCACGTTCACGCCCGGTACCTGGTACATCGGTGTGAACTCATCACCAGTCTCGGCATCGTGGAGCACCAGATGTCGGTGGTTGAAGGTGCCGCGCTGGCTATCTTCACCACTGAAGCGGATCGGCGTGCCATCCTGCAAGATGCTGGCGAAGGCGATGCTCTCAGCATGTCCCCAATCCAGCAATCCACCCTCGGCGCGAACCATCTGGGCGCGTTGCTGCAATTGCCGACCGAGCTTGCGGTTGGGTACGAATCCCTGCGGGAAATCGTGAATTGCCTGATCGATTGCATCCAGGCGCTCGAGATCGATCTTGGTCTCGATCTTTTCGCTGGGATGCATCGGCTCGATCCAGTCCATCGGATAGGTATCTTTGCCTTCGGTGATACCCCGGCGAATGGTGGCGAGTTCGTCGAAGACTTCTTTGTTCATCGCTTCGCTTTCGGCGAGCGTGATAATGCCTTCATCCGCCAACTCCTTGGCGAAAATAGCTCGCACCGTCGGGTGCTTCTGAATCTTGGTATAGGTGATC
Organism: Thermomicrobiales bacterium; assembly: GCA_020432165.1. Classification (GTDB taxonomy): domain Bacteria; phylum Chloroflexota; class Chloroflexia; order Thermomicrobiales; family UBA6265; genus UBA6265. Next base: position 228,692 of record JAGQGU010000005.1, on the reverse strand, counting down.
GGCTGGGTGTAGAGTGGCTCGTCGCCCTCATTGTGACCGTAGCGACGGTAGCCGACACAATCGATCACGAAGTCCTTGTGGAACTTCTTGCGATAGGCCATTGCGAAGTGAATGGCACTCAGGCACGCCACCACATCATCAGCATTCACATGAATCACCGGAATCTCGAAGCCCTTGGCGGGATCGGCAGCGTATGTCGTGCTGCGAGAGTCCGAAGGAAGGGTGGTGTAACCGATATTGTTGTTCTCAATGATATGGACGGTACCGCCGGTGGTGAATCCCTTCAGCGCGTTCATATTCATGGTTTCGGCGTTGATGCCCAGACCAGCGAAGGCGGCATCGCCATGCAGCAGGATACCCACTGCGCGATCCGGATTCTGTACTGCCGGACCTGCTTTGTCGCGATCATCCTGGGCGGCACGGGTCATACCCATCACCACCGGATTCACCGCTTCCAGGTGACTCGGATTCGGGGCCAGCACCACTGGCACGGTGAGCTTCTCGCCCGTGACTGGATGCCGGGTCAGCCGTGCACCCATGTGGTACTTCACATCGCCGGCGCGGGATTCTTCCAGATCACTGTTGAAGCCAGAGGGTGGCTGCGCCTCATCATGCCGATTTTCGAATTGCGCGATGAGATTGCCATAGGGGCGATTCATTGTGTGCACGAGCACATTCAGGCGACCACGATGGGCCATACCCAGCACAACCTCGCGAGCTCCGTTTTCGGCAGCGTCATCGATAACGAGATCGAGCATCGGTACGATGATATCGAGCCCTTCAATAGAGAAGCGCTTCACACCGGGGTAGGTCTTGTGGATGAACTGCTCAAAACCCTCCACACGGGTGAGTCGCTTGAGAATGCGCTTCTTTTGATCGGCATTGAGATCGTAGTCGAACTCACCGCTTTCGGCAGCAGCCTCCAGCCACTCGCGTTCGTCCGCGATCTGAACCTGATCGAAGTCAAACCCCATGCGGGTGGTATAGCGGTAGCGCAATCGACCCAGCGCTTCATAGGCGTTGGCCGCACCTTCGGCGGCCTTGCCGCCAACGGCGCTGGCGGGAATCGCGCGCAGATCATCATCGGTAAGACCGTAGGTGCTCAGTTCAATCTCCGGCGCGCCTGGCGGAGGCGTACCGATAGGATCGAGCTGCACAGCCAGATGTCCGTATTCACGGATACCCGTCGCCAGTGTCACCGCACTCACGATCTTTTCGATCAGATCCTCGCCCGGCGCAACTGCCATCGCGGCGGGTTGCGAAGTGCCGGAAGCAGCAGTCTCCAGTGATGCGGGATCGAATGAACTAAAGAACGACTGGAACTCACTGGATACAGAATTCGGATCAGCGATATAGCGGTCGTATTGCTCCAGCACGTAGCCGGCGTTGGGGCCGTAGAAGGCGTTGAGGTCGCTCATGGTTCCTTCCGCATATGGATCATCTCGCGGTACCAAAATCGTACTCGAGACTGTTGGCGCCACCCGGCCACACGCGCGGGCGGTAAGGGTTTTTCACCCTCAATATCTATCGCCAATCATATCACGGGTGGGTGATATGTACACGAATCCAACCTAATTACAATCGGGAGATTTGCCCTTGACTATGCCGATGGTGAAGGTATTCACAATGTTTCTGCAGTACAAACTAATCATCATCAGCAGGTCATATCGCACAAGAATGTTGTCCCTGTGTGCAGACAGCACAACTTAATCACCTCCTCCCATTTTGGGTGTCCGACGAGCGCGAGCATAGCCTGGTGATGTGTATGAATTATCTGGCAACAGATGCGGAATCGCGCAGCCGGAATTTCCCTATCCTCTGGATAGTTGGTATAGTAATTGCATACTTCGACGACGAATGTATGCAAACGACAATATCGAACCTCGTATCACGATGGCTCGGATATTGCTGTATACAATCTCGCCGATGTCTCTCCGAGGCGTATTGATGTCATTAGGAAAGGTAGAACCTGTGAAGAACGCGATTTCCCGCCGCCGCTTGACTCAGTTGGCGGCGTCGATGCCACTCTCCTACGGGTTGTTGGCTGGCATGAACTCCATGGGAGCTCTCTCGGTATCCGCGCAAGGCAATACCGTCGATAGCGTCGCCCTGGGTGTCGGTTCCGATCCACTGACGCTTGTGCCAAACCACATTGTGGATGGCCCCACCGGTGTCATCACCTATCACATGTTTGATGCAGCTATCGTCCGTAATAAGGACGATGAGTTCCGTTACATGCCCTGGCTGTGCGAATTGACCAATGTTGATGACCTGACCTGGAACCTGACGCTGGTGCAGGAAGGGGTCACGTTCAGCAGTGGCAATCCACTCACGATCAACGACTTCGTGTCGGCCTTCAATTTTGCGAAGGATCCGGCCAACAACAGCCACTATCTCGAGCGCTGGGCTGCGTTCACCGGTCTTGAAGTGGTTGACGACAAGACGTTGAAGATCACCACCGATTCTCCGTATCCACTTGCGTGGGACCGTATCGCCGAGGTCTATCCTATTGATACCGCCAAGATCGAAGAGGTCGGTCTTGATGAATACATGAAGAACCCCTCCGGCACCGGTCCATATGTCATGAAGGAGTGGGTGCGCAACGAGTACATCACGCTTGAGGCCCGCGAGGACTACTGGGCTCAGGATGTCCTTATTAAGGAAGTACAGTTCCGCACTATGCCGGAGTTCGCCACTCGCCTGGCGGCGCTGCTGGCTGGCGAACTCGCGATCGTGAAGGATGTGCCGGTCGATTCCTTCCAGGCCGTGGAAGATAGCGGTCTGGCGACGATCAAGTCGATTCCATCTTCTCGCGTGAACTATGTCGCGTTGGTAACCAACCGCGAGGATAGCGTCTTCTACAACAACCAGGCGCTGCGTCAGGCGATCAATCATGCGGTCGATGTCGATGGCATCATCGCGGGTATCTTCCAGGATCACGCCACGCGTATGGCGGGCTGCCTTTCGGAGATCAATCCGGAGCGTAATACTGCCATCACGCCATACGAATACAACCCGGATCGGGCTCGTGAGCTGCTGGCCGAGGCTGGTTTTGCCGACGGACTCGAGATCACGATGGATGCCCCACAAGGGCGCTATCCAATGGATGCTGATGCCGCCATGGCCATTGCTGCCTCGCTTGGTGAGGTTGGTGTTACGGTCAATGTGCAATACAACGAGTGGGGTACCCATCTCGACAAGATCGTCAATCGCCAGACCGGCGATATGTTCTATCTCGGTTGGGGTCCGGCACTGGACGCCTTCGGCACCATCGCCTATCTCTTTGTCGGTGACTCAACCTACAGTGGTTTCGGCGATGCCGAGATCGAGGCGAAGATTACCGAGGCCAGTGGTACCGTCGATGCTGAAGCACGTCAGGCCATTTGGGACGAGATTCAGCAGGATATCTACGATCAGGCTGGATGGCTCTTCCTTTGGCAGCAGCACGATAGCTACGGTGTCGCCAACAACATCGTGTGGGAACCACGGGCCGACGAGAAACTCTGGATGGCAGAGGCCAGCGGCGCCTAGATCACATGCAGGGTGGATCTGGCATCACTGGATCCACCCTGCACCCACAGCGTCATCGTCGATGCCACTCGCCGTATGAACGGAGTATTTCGACTGACGCAAAAGCAATGCACCAACGACTAAACCGGGGAGAGGCATATGAAGCGATACGTCATTGGTCGCATATTCTCCGGTATTCTCGTCATCTTCCTGGCCCTGACAGCCGTCTTCTTCATGTTGCGGCTGTCGGGCGATCCTGTTTTGTTGTTCGCGCCGATGGATACTTCCCGGCAGGACCTCGACTCAATTCGGGAGCGCATGGGGTTCAACGATCCCGTGATTGTGCAATACGGAAGATTCATGCGAGATGCCGTGCAGGGTGATTTCGGAGATTCATCGCGGGAACGACGGCCAGCAATGGAGGTTGTCGTAGAACGCCTCCCGGCCACGGTGCTCCTCGGAGGCACCGCTCTGGTACTGGCTATCGCCATCGGTATACCTCTTGGCATTCTTTCGGCCGTCAAACATGGCTCAATATGGGATAAGTTGGCGCGGTTTATCTCCGTGCTTGGTCAGGCTGTGCCCAGCTTCTGGCTCGGTGTCATTTTGATCATGTTCTTCTCCGTTCGCCTCGGTTGGCTACCCACCAGCGGTCGCGGCGGAATAGATCATCTCATCATGCCTGCCATCACACTTTCGGCATTCAGTATGGCCCGCTATGCCCGCCTGACCCGATCGACCTTTATTGATGTGCTCGGGCAGGACTACATTCGTACTGCTCGCGCCAAGGGGCTGACGCAGGGGATCATCTTGAGGCGACACGCGTTTAAGAATGCCAGCGTCTCCCTCATCACCATGACAGCGTTGGAGGTTGGCAACCTCATCGCCGGTGCGGTCGTGGTAGAGCAGGTTTTTGCCTGGCCAGGTATGGGGCGGGTGATGGTGCAATCGCTGCTTAATCGCGACTTCGCAGTGGTTACCGCGGCGGTCGTGCTCTTTGCTGCCATGTACACCGCGTGCAACATCATTGCCGATCTTGCGTATGGTTGGGTTAACCCAACAGTGAGGTTGAAATAATGAGTACTGCAGCCTCCGTCGCCAGAAACGATCTCACCAAGGTTGCCAAACCCTCTTTGCGACGGCGATTGCGACCGTTGCTTAAGGACAAGTGGGCAACCGTTGCGGTGATTTTCCTGATTCTCGTCATTCTCATGGCCATCTTCGCGGACATGATCGTGCCAGATAACATCAATAGTCCTGACTTCGGCGCGCGGTTGCTACCTCCCATGACTGATGGGCACCTCGCTGGTACGGATCAATTGGGTCGGGATGTGCTTGGTCGACTTATTCTGGGGTCTCGCGTCTCCATTGTGGTTGGTTTCGGCACCGTCTTCTTCGCGCTGCTCATTGGTATCCCTATCGGCATGATGGCTGGTTACTTCGGCGGGTGGTTCGATACCATCCTCATGCGGCTGGTGGATGTGCAGCTCTCCTTCCCCTTCATTCTCCTGGCGCTGACCATCAACGCCATCATGGGTTTGGGGCTGAAGAATATCCTGATCACCCTCGTGATCGTGGGATGGATCGAGTACGCGCGTATCGCCAGAGGTGAGACGCTGATTGTGCGGGAGCGGGAGTTCATCCAGGCGGCGCATCTGATGGGTGCGCGGGAGTGGGTGATTTTGTTACGGCACATTCTCCCGAATATCACTACACCGCTCATCGTCATCGGTACATTGCAGGTTGCGCGCTTCATCATCGCCGAAGCGAGCATCAGCTTCCTGGGATTCGGCGTACAACCCCCGACACCGGCCTGGGGCAGTATGGTGAGCGATGGTCTCAAGTACATTCTCTCCGCATGGTGGCTGATCACCTTCCCGGGACTCATGCTCGCGTTAGTGGCGCTGGCGGTGAATATCACCGGCGACTGGTTGCGCGATACCCTGGATCCGCGGATTCGTAATCGGTAACTCACGTGCAGATGTCTCTTGCCCTCTCTGCGAATCGCAGATATGGTGCCAGAAACAGGTTCAGTATCCGGGAAACATGCATCTGGTCGTCACGGCCGGGCATTTCGACACAACAGGAAAGGAATCCTCCTCATGGCATTCGTCCCTCAATCAGTCTTTGCCGATCGCGCACAACGCATTCAGGCGTGGCTGGAACAACAGGATTACAACGCCCTTGTTGTCACCACGCCGCTGAACTTCTACATGGTTACCGGTTTCCATCTGGATGTGGAGCCATGGGAACGCCCGGTGGCTGCCGTCTTCCCGCGGGGTGGCGAGCCCTTCCTGGTGATGAACGAGCTTTCCACCAATCACCTTAAGTTCGCCGAGGAACGCGATACACTCTTCGTGCGCGATTACACGATCTATCAGGAGCATCAGACCTCACTGAACCGCACCTACTCGCGCGATCAGTTCGGCGCGATTGTTGCTGAGCGTCTGGCGCAGCGCGGTGTCACCCGCGGCACCATTGCGGTGGAGGGTGGACCGCATCCCTTGATGCAGATTGCCATGCCGCAGATGAGCTGGGCGAATGCCACCCGCTATCTCATCGAGATGCGCGAGGTGAAGTATCCGGAGGAACTCGATATCCTTCGCGATGGCGCCAAGCTGACCGACTGGGGGCAGGATCAATACATGGCGCTGCTCAAGCCTGGCATGAACATCAAGGCGTTCGATTTCGAGATCAGCAAACTCATGATGGAAGAGGGGGCTCGCCGTTGGCCGCACGAAAAGGTCGAGGTACGTGCATTCTCATCCGGGGGTAAGTGGTCCTCCGCACCGCATGGTTCTGGTGCTGAAGCAGCGGAAGCCTTTGAGGTCGGTACCGGCGTGGTGAACATCCTCATCGTGCGTCTGAACGGACTGGTTATCGAGAACGAGCGCACGCTCTTCGTCGGTGAGCCTGCCAGTGATGTCCAGATTCGTGCCTTCAATGCCGCCACCGCCGCGTGCGAAGCTGCTGCCGCCCAGATGATTGCGGGTAATCGTGTATCCAGCGCCGATGCTGCGGCCCAGCGAGAGTATGAAGCTGCCGGTTTTGGCGAGTATATCAATCACCGCACCGGTCACGGACTCGGTATTGGCGGTCACGAATTCCCGGAAGATATGCCTTTCCTGCATCGACCGTTCAAGGAGAACGAGGTCTTCAGCTCGGAGCCAGGTATCTACATCTACGGCGTGGGTGGCTTCCGTCACGATGACACCGTGATCATCGGCAAGGATGCGCCGGAAGTGATCACCACGCGCTCCAAGAAGCTGGAAGACCAGATCGTACCGGTGTAGTCAACCGCTCATTGGCGGAAACGATACTGCGATATACCATTCGGTGAGCGAGAGGCGACATCTCGCTCACCACTTTTCAAGTATGGTTACACTGCCGCATGAACCCCCGTATTCCGCATATTTCTCCACGAATTGCCATTGCGACTGCTTTCATCTTGCGTGGCTTCGTGCAGGGGAGCTGGTATCCACGTGTCCCGGGTGTGGCTGATCGGGTAGAGGTGAACTCCGCGACACTCGGTTCCATCTTCTTCCTCTTCGCCCTCGGTAATATCATTGCGTTTATGCTCGCCGCCAGGCTCACCCTCCGCATAGGCTCACCGCGCACGCACCTTCTCTTCTCCTTGCCGTTTCCCTTAATAGTGGTCGGACTCGGACAAGTCGCGACCCCGCTGCAGTTTGCCATCGGGATGTTCGCTTTCGGTCTGTGCGCAGGTATCTACGACATCAGCTCCTCGGTGCAGGGTGCCGTGGTGGAACGGCAGACGCATAAGCCCATCATTTCTGCGCTTTATGGTTTCTACTCGGTAGGCGCGCTCACGGGTTCGTTCAGCAGTGGACTGCTGGCCCAGGCGGGTCTTCCCATCACCGCGCAGTTCCTGGGTATGGCGGTGGTCATGATTCCGCTCTCCTGGTTGCTCACCCAAAGCATGCTGCCGGACGATATCGTGCCGGCACCTGCCATGCGGAGAATGCGTCGTCTGCCGACATTGCCTCCCAAAGCCATTTTGCTTTTGGGACTCACTATCGTCTGTATCGCGCTGGGCGAGGAAACCGTCAACAACTGGGCGGCTCTTTATATGAAGGATCATCTCGGCACGACGGCTGCGGTGGGGAGTTGGGCCTTTACTGCCTTTAGTATTTCCACCGCGACCGGTCGGCTCTTCGGCGATGCTGTCATTGCCCGTGTCGGTACTGATCGTACCTTGACCATCGGTACCATTTTCGCCGCGGCCGGCGTCGGTTTCGGTATGATCGTGAACCAGCCATGGGCCATCATCCTTGGCTACACCGTCATGGGATTTGGTCTCGCCGTCGTTGTACCGGTTACCTATCGCCGCGCCAACGCAATCCCGGGTGTCGCGCCCGCTACGGCTGTCGCTACCGTAGCAAGCATCGGCTTCTGTGGATTCCTGATCGGGCCATTGCTGGTGGGAACCATTGCCGATCTCACATCGCTGCGGGTGGCGATCTTCGCCGTCGCGATGGTGCTGCTCGGAATTGTTGTGCTTACCAAAGTGAATCCTTCATCATCGTCCTATTCAGCACCGCATGTTGCTCGTGAGATTGGAGAAAATGCATGACGCAGTTCATCGCCCCCGTACCTGCCGATCAGCCGACTTTTGCCGCGTTTGATCGCTGCGAGGACATTGCCACACTCGAGGCCGATATTGCTATCATCGGTGCGCCGTTCGGTATGCCCTATCCACCAGCCGCGCTCTCGACTGATGCTCCGGACGCCATCCGTGCTGCCTCCCAACGGTATGGACGCTTCTTTACGCACTACGATATCGACCTCGGTGGATCGATTCTCAATGGCGCGTCACTACGGCTGGTCGATTGCGGGAATCTCGTTGGCTCTGCCGAAACAGGTGCGGAGAATCATGCTCGCACCGAAGCAGCTATCCGCACAATTCGTTCTCGTGGTGCGGTGCCGATCGTGCTCGGTGGCGATGATTCGATTCCGATTCCGGTCATGCGCGCGCTGGATGATCTCAGCGATATCGAAGTGATGCATTTCGATGCGCATATGGATTTCCGGGATGATCGCGATGGTGTGCGCGATGGCCTCAGCAGCAATATGCGGCGTGCTTCGGAAATGGCGCACATACGGCACATCAGCCAGTTTGGCCTTCGTGGCGCGGGAAGTGCCCGTGTGGGGGATGCCGAGGCCGCGATCGTGAATGGCAATACCTTCTATCCGGCGCGGGAGATCAAGGGGCAGGGGACCGATTCCATTATCGCCCGTTATCCCGAAATGGAGACGGCGTATATCAACTTCGATGTCGATGTGCTGGATCCCGGAATCGCACCGGGTGTGAACAGCCTTGCCTTCGGCGGGATTGACTACTGGGATGCCACTGATCTGTTGATGGCCACGGCTGCCCGCGCCAGAATTGCCGCTGCTACCTTCACTGAGGTGAATCCGGCCAGCGATGCCGGCGCCGTCACCGCCACGGTCACGGCTCGCCTCATCCTCAATCTCATCGCCGCGATGGTACGTTCCGGTCAGTTTGACTAACTTCGGACCTTGGGAGACGACGGCGCCCAGGGTAGACTCGGGCCTCGCGCCAGCGAAGCTGCGCGAGTTGCCCGGGTTCGACGTCTCGCCGACCCAGTAGTTCTGGAGTCCAGGCATGATCTTCCCCAACCGGAAAGCAATACGACCTGGTACCACCCGTCGCGTACGGCAGCGTGGATACAACTACTCAGCGGCTGGCTATTACTTCGTCACCATCTGCACTCATGAACGCCACTCCTACTTTGGCGTGATCGAGAATGGAGAAATGACGCAATCTCCCGCTGGCGCAATGGTCCACGATGCCATTGCATCAATTCCTGACTTTCATGCAAACACCACGATTGATGCCTTCGTGGTCATGCCGAACCATGTTCACATACTGATTGGTTTGGCTGTACGGATAGAGGACATCGCTGACGAGACGAATCTGATCGACATTGTGCAATGGCTCAAGACAACCACGCATCGTCGCTTCGGTGACGGTGTCAAGCGATTGGGTTGGAAACCATACAGCGGTAAGGTGTGGCAGAGCAGTTTCCATGACCACATTGTGCGAAACGAGAGAGAGTTGGGGATATTGCGAGACTACGTAGCCAACAACGTCTATCGCTGGGGAGAGGATGAGTTCTACTGAGGATCTGTAGGGTTGAGGCGGGACTGGTGGCGGAGTTGCATATTAGCGAGTGCTGGAACCCGGGCAACTCGCAGGCGCAAGCGCCTTGCGAGGCCCGAGTCTACACCAACGCTGGTGGTTTCCGGACCTACATCCAGAAATTCACGGCCAATACCACGATACCAACCACGGTGGTGATTACTGCGGCCTTTCTGGTGGCGGCGGTGGCATCCGGCATGGTGTACCAGATCGCACAACCACCCAATACCAACAGCAACTCCATGATCCCGGTAAACACAGGGAAATCCCACATACCGATACCAACGCGTGGTGTCACGCCCGCATCGCCGGGCAGAATCGGCATATCCAAATTATGGACAATCACATCCAGAAACCAGTGGCTGAAAACCACGCAACTCAGCACGAATGCCCCCTTGGCACCCCACCAGCGCGTGCACACGATCAGCACCACCAGGCAGATCGCCAGTGTGCCAAAGAAGGAATGGCTCCAGTCGATATTGAAGATCATATTGCCGTAGCCGCCATCGGTACCGGGAATCGCGGTTACATCTTCCACACCGAATAGCCACAGTGGCAGGAAGATAATGTCCAGCAGAAAGCTCGCTACCAACAATGCCCAAATCGGCACATCCGGTGCCCATCGCTTTGCACCTGCCGCCGCACCAATATGACCTGCAATCATGAACACAACTCCAAATCGGTTGAATCCGCTTCGTATAATAAGGAATGGTACGTGACCAGCTCCGCTGCGTCCTAGTCTCAGGGAATCTCCGCAGCGATGTCCATGCAACTTGTTCCTATCACCATCCAGGTCGATCTTGAGTGCGCCCTTCTGGCATTCCAGATTCGTGATGCCCAGCAGGAGTTGATGCGTCTCCAGCGGGAGCTTGCTCCATTGGAGACGGCGTTCGGTCTCTTCGAGCAGAAAGTCGCATCCCAGAGTGCTGGCATCACTGCCGAGCGCAATCGCCTGCGTAAACGCTGCCTGCAGATCGAGCATTACACCAATCGTCTGCACGCCCGGCTTCTTGCCGATCCGGATGGACACCTCTCCGATATCTTCACGCCTAACGAGCTCCGCGCTATCGGTGAGCTTTTTGGTATCGATGTGCCCGAGGAATGGTTCGGTACGGAGTCGCGTACGACAACCTCTGCGGGTGCGTGGGAATGGGCTGACGATCCGCAGCTGGAGCAACCGGCGGAGACACTACCTCACGATGATATGGATGAGTTGCGTACACTCTACCGGCAGTTGGCGAAGGCATTCCATCCTGATCTTGCGAGCGATACCGAAGAGCATCTGTTTCGGGCGGAGATGATGCTCCGCATCAACCATGCCTGGCACACACACGATCTCCAGGCGATGCGAGATCTCCACAGCGGTAGCCGGCAATTGTTGGATATCGGTACCAATCGCACGCGTGTCTGGCAACTGCAGCAGCTTAGGCGCGATCTGGAGCAGATAATGCAGCGATGCACTGGTGCCCGCACTCGCCTGCAGTCCCTCCGACGCTCCAGAACCCGCGCGCTTTGGTATGATTCTGCCCTCGCGAATGCAGCCATAGCCCGCCATCTCCGCAAGCTGGAGGCCGAGATAGCGCAACTTCAGGAGCGTGAGTCGCTCGCAACCGAGGAGTTCCGGCAGGCATTCGGTCAATACGCCGCCAGGTCCTAGTACCAGGCAGGCTCCCGACGTCTTGAAGCCCCTCAGCATTGCATATCGGTAGGTCCCTTGACGGTGGCATGGCCCTCCAACGAGGGTTCTATTGTCATGTCAAAATACTTCCCTTAATGCACCAGCTTCCCCATATACACCGATTTCTTCGCGCAAAAACACTTCGGTAAACACTTCGGTAAATCCCCTGCTGACTTCGTTGATTGGGGGGTACCAGTCCCGTACTATACCGCTCAAGGAACGTTGACATAGCTACTCACCGCCCATGCTTCCGGGTTATGTGGAGCCGGGCGGGATCAAAGCCGGTCATTTTAGGACCGGGGCGTCTGTCAGCGTACGGAGGTTTCGGGGTGATCGATGGCAGGATAACTGCATCTGAACCTCAGGATAGAGGGCCAGCCGCGAGGTTGGTCTGCAATGCTGCATGCTGCTTCAGGTTGGGGCAGAGATTCGAAATCGGTTGTGCCAGTGGCAGCTACTCATGAGGAATCGCATTCGTGCGACTCCCGCTGCCAATGATCGTTGCGAGGTCGCGTCATGGTCATAAGAAGCCAGATCTCACAACGGAAGAGCCACCAGAAAGGGTGCATATCGATGATCAGGTCGCATACCGCCATATCGATGGTCGGACTGAGGTAGGAGAGGGATGAAGAGATGAGGACAGTAAGCAGGTTCCGCGTATTCCTGGCAATCTTCACGGTGCTATCGATCGTTCAATCGACTTTCGCAAGCACCATGCAGCCATTGCAACCATCCACGGGTGGTGTCACCATCGTCTTGCGCGATGTTAAGGGCACCAACCTGTCGGATGGTTGTTTCACATTTAGCCTCGCTGGCGTTGATGACTTCACCGCTTGCGATGACGACGCCGATGGACAGATTGAGCTGCGTAACTTGCCGCTTGGCAAGCTGGCAATAACGCAGACGAGTGGCCCATCTGGCTATGCACTGGCCGAGCCAACTTCGGTTCGAATCGTTCAGGATGCCATCGTACCAGTGCCGATCACCCTCGTGACATCCGATGTCGCGATGCAGTTCCAGGAAACCACTGGGAATACAGGTGATGCTGTTCCTGCAGCGCAGGACGGATCTGCTGCAGAGGACCCGACCCAGGAGCCTACCATTGCTCCAACGGCCGTTCCCACACAAGAGCCGACCACAGCACCTCCAACCGTTGTCCCGACTCAGGAGCCAACGGTTGCCCCAACTGATGTTCCGACGCAGGAGCCAACCGTGGCACCGACCACGGCACCCACGACTGCTCCGACCGTCGCTCCCACGGCAGCCCCGACCGATACGCCGGATTCCGGCGATGGTCTGGAAACTGATACCCCGGGTAACGTTGGGATTCAGGCGATTGTCGATCCGGGTTTCACGCAGTCTTGTACCTTCTCTGGTGGTCAGTACACCTTCCGGGTGGATGCAACACCAACCACGCCGACGCCGACGATTGAGTACCGTGTCCGACTTCTGGATAACTCCTGGGGCGCATGGCAAACGGTAACGAGCGCCTCTTTGGTGCTTCCGCTTTCCGGCAATAGCCGATCTGTAGAGATCGTTGTCACCTGGCCTGATACGCCGGTGAATGTTGTGCGTACAGGCGTTTCTGACTGCAACATCTCCGAGAAGCTGATTCCTCAGCTGGCGACACAGATCAAGAATGCTGACGGCAGCAATATTCCTCACGGAACGCAGGTAGGTACTACCACCACGTTCTATGACACCGCGGTCCTTACCGGATCAACCGTCGATGCCGGTGGTACGGTCACCTATACGCTCTATAAAGGCCTTACCTGCAGCGGTACGTCTGTTTACACCAAGACCGTACCTGTCACCAACGGGGTTGTACCCACATCTGCGAATGTGTCTCCGCAGCCAGCACCGGGTTGGTACTCATGGAGTGTGACTTATAGCGGTGATGCCTTTAACCAGAGTGCCACCGCGCCCTGTGTACCAGGTAACCGCGAGAGTCTGTTCCTTGGTCCCATCACTCCGACCCTCACCACCACGATGCGACAGGGACAATCCGGAAATAGCACGATCGCCCAGGATGCGACTGTGCCGCTGGGCACATATGTACGGGATAGCTCCGCATTGTCTGGCACCGATTCTGCGCAGACGCCGACCGGTACGGTTAAGTACGAGCTCTTCAAGTACGACAGTGTGAACAAGGTCTGCACAGGCGCTGCGCTCACCTCGCAGACTGTTACGCTTAGTAATGGCTCCGTGCCAACGACCCCGACCGCGTATCTCCCATCCGAAAGTGGTAGTTATGCCTGGGTGGCGACCTACAGCGGCGATAGCTACTACAATGCTGCTACCAGCCCATGTGGTAGTGAAGTCTTCAACATCGGCAAGCGCCAACCGACCATAGCTACCACCATGTACAAGGCCGGTTCACCGAACACGGTCGTTGCCGATGGTGGTTCGTTGGCTCTGGGCGATGTCACCTTCGATACAACCACGCTTTCCAACGTGGACAATCCGACCGGAACCATTCGTTATGTCCTTTACCGATCTGATTCTGGCGATAACTGCGATACCGCCAATATCGTTTACGACAGCGGTGATCTGAACATCACCGGCCCAACCCTGCCTTCCTCCGGGAACTTCACTATTCAGACACCAGGGGTGTACAACTGGCGCGTCTACTATGGTGGAGATAGTGGCCATAGTTCAGTTGTTTCCAGCTGTGGCGCAGAGACGTTCAACGTGGCTCGCCGCGCGACATCAACAACCACCTCACCATTCCAACGCGTGAGTGGTTCCAATACGCCAATGGCGAACAACGCTGTGCTTTCGTTGCCACAATCTGGCGGACTGACCTTCGGCGATAGTGCCACGGTCGGCGGTGCCGTCGGTGGTGTGACGCTGACGGGCACCGTCACCTTCCGCCTCTACAGCAATGCAACCTGTAGTGGTGACGCTATTGCGACAGTGACGGTCACCGTTACAAATGGTGTGGCGACCATGACCAGCCAGTTCCCGACTATTACGACGCCGGGAACCTACAACTGGCAAGCCACCTATAACGGCGACACGAACTATGCCTCCTCCAACTCTGCGTGTGGCGGAGAGCAGTTCTTCGTTACCGCGTATGGCACTGGTGGTGATGGTGGCGTCTTCGTCACCACGCAGGTGAGACGTGCCAGTAACAGCAATGCTGTCAGCGATAACGCGCAGATCCCGCGTAACCAGGCTGTATACGATACGGCACAACTGAATCCCGCAAATACGACCCTGACCACTGCGGGTACGGTGCAATACCGTCTCTACTACAGTCCTACCGCCTATCCGAGCTGCACCTCTGGCAATCTGCTACAGGATTTCGGACCGCAATCGTTCACAAACGGGAATGTTCCGAATAGCCCGAACACCAGTTCGTCCCTCGCCGCTGGTTACTACGAGTTCCAGGTGACCTTCACTACCACTCCAGCCAACGGGAGCAAGGTCTTCACCAGCGAGTGCGGTACGGAATCCTTCCGCGTGCCCAAGGCAAGCCCCGCAATAGCGACGACGATGAAGACTGGTACGAGTCCGAATGGCACGACGCTGGCGGACAACGGTGAGTTGACGATAGGCACCAATATCTTTGATACCGCCACATTCACCACCGCAATTGATGCTCGTCTCGGCGCCGGCAATAATGGCACCGTTACATACAGCCTCTATCGCAATGCAAACTGCGGCGGTTCGGCGATTTGGACCCAAACCGTCAATGTCAACGCTGATGGCACAATCCCTGCATCTCCGAACGTGGATCTGGCCCTGCTTAATACGCCGGGTACCTATAACTTCGTGGTGAGTTACAGCGGCAACGCCATCAACAACTCGATCGACGATTATGGCTGCGGCGACGAGACCTTCTTCGTGGTCATTCAGCCGACCCTAACCACGCAGCACTACCAGATAAAGAATGGGAACAATGTTGCATTGGCATTGCCTCCTGCTCAAATGACAGAGGTAACTGCGGGTACGACCGTCTTCGATACGGCCGATCTGGGCAACCATACGACCAGCCCAGGCGGTTCGGTGACATACAAGCTCTACTACAACGACAGTACGTGCTCTGGTACGCCTGTCTTCACATCCACGAAGAGCGTCTCCGGTTCCGGTGGGAACGTCCCGAACTCCGATACCTACGTCGTGCAGTTCTCGGGTACCTATCGCTGGGTCGCCGAGTACAGCGGCAACGGACCGAACAAGTCCGCCAAGAGTGGTTGTGCTGAAGAGCCGTTCACCGTCAGTGCGGTTCCCGGTGTCATCACGGTCATGCAGAAGAAGTCGGGAAGCAACTGGAATAATCCGACAGAGGTCCCACACACTGGTTTGGTCGAGTCTCCCGCAACCATGCGCGATACCACCATCCTTTATGGTGTGCCTGCAGACCTGACTGGTACGGTGACCTACACGCTACTGAAGGGCGAGAACTGCAACACTGCTACGGTGGTGTCTGCTGGTACCCCGCAAGCCTTCACCAATGCGCAAGTACCGGCGTCACCTGAAATCACCATCACTGATTACGGTACCTACCATTGGGTGGTTACCATTAAGAGCGATGCTCTGGCAACGGATCTCATCAGCCCGTGTGGCGCAGAATCCTTCGTGGTCGTCGAGAAGATCGATAAATCCGCGACGATCTCCTGCACCATCGCCGATACAGATGAAGGCCCGCGTGCCAGTTACCGGATACAGGCGGCCAAGCTCACCTCGAACGCGCCCGATGAAGATCCGAACCTGACTGTGGTGGTCACTCCATACGATCAGTTCAACAACCCATTGGCCCCAATCACCTACCACAAGTACGACAGTGGCACGGGTGCCGGTCAGACTCCTGACTTCTGGCAGACCACGTGGCGTCGTATCTCGGTGAGTGTGACGTGGCCGAACGGCGATAAATTCACCGGTGTGCAGGGATGTTTGCCACGGCAGACAGTGTCGATCAACACCACCATGAAGTCCACGGAGACCAACGGTGGCAATCTGGCAGTGCTCCCGAACACCTCCACGGTTCCGCGCGGATCCTATATCAATGACACTGCGGTCATGAATAACTACACCATCGATGTGTCAGGTTCCGTCACCTACACGCTCTATCGTGCCGATGCTGGCAAGACATGCGCGGCTACAGCTGCGGAGCGTACGCAGATCGCGCAGGAAACGGTGGTCATATCCGTCGACGGCAACGGTGTCGCCACGGTGCCCGATTTCCCATACACCGTGAAGGTGAACGACGCCGGTGTCTATTTCTGGATCGTCACCTTCTCTGGCGATGGCAGTAATCTGCCCGCCACAAGTAGTGGCTGTGACGAGTGGTTCCAGATAGCCAGGACTACGCCCAAGATCACGACCGTCATGAAGTATGACGATCAGGAAGGCACGGTCATCAACAATGGCGATAAGGTTCCGTTCGGCTCGACGGTCAAGGACACCGCGACGATCTCTGGTCTGAGCAACAGCGCGACTGGCACGGTTACCTACACGCTCTATAAGGGGAGTGTCTGCAACGATGCCAATGCGACCGAGGTTGACTCCTGGGAAGTTGATTTGATGGATGATGGCACGGTGCCGGATGTTGATCCAGGTATCGCCATCACCGATGCTGGCGTCTACTTCTGGGTCGTAAGCTACAGCGGCGATGCCAATAACAATCCGTATACCAGCAGTGGTTGTGATGAATGGTTCAAGGTCGAGAAGACCACACCGCGCATCACGACGGTGATGAAGTACACCAATGGCACCGTGATCACGAACGGTGGCACCGTACCCATCGACTCGGTGGTGAAGGACACCGCAACCATTAGCGGCCTGAGCGAGGATGCGACTGGTAAGGTCACATACTCCCTCTATAAGGGCACCAGCTGCTCGGATACGCAGGCGACGAAGCTGAACTCCTGGGAAGTTGATCTTGCCAGCGATGGCACGATTCCGGATGTGACTCCAGGCTTCACAGTTGCGAACGTCGGCACCTATTTCTGGGTCGTGAGCTACAGCGGCGATGCCAACAACAGTGCCTTCACCAGCACTGGCTGCGACGAGTGGTTCAAGGTCGAGAAGACCACACCACGTATCACCACGGCGATGAAGTACGCCGATGGCTCGCCGATCACCAATGGTGCGACGGTTGCGCTCGATTCGACAGTGAAGGACACTGCGACGATCTCTGGTCTGAGCAAGAATGCGACCGGCAAGGTCACATACAAGCTCTATAAGGGCACCAGCTGCTCGGATACCCAGGCGACGCAGGTAGGAACCACGTGGGAAGTCCAGCTGGCGAACGACGGTACGATTCCGCCGGTCGATCCAGGCATCGCGATTACTGCAGTCGGCACCTACTTCTGGGTGGTGAGCTACGCTGGCGATGCCAATAACAGTCCGTATACCAGCGGTGGCTGCGAAGAGTACTTCGTGGTTGGACAGACTGCGCCGCGCATTGCCACGGTGATGAAGTACACCAACGGCACCGTGATCACCAATGGCGCAACCGTTGCCATCGATTCGGTCGTCAAGGACACCGCTACCATCACTGGTTTGAGCAGTGGCGCCACCGGTACGGTCACGTACAAGCTCTTCAAGGGCAGTGCCTGCGATGATGCCCAGGCCACACAGGTAGGCACCTCATGGGTAGTCAATCTGGGTAGCAACGGCACGGTGCCGGATGTTGATCCAGGTATCGCGGTTGCGAATGTCGGTACCTATTTCTGGGTGGTGAGCTACAGCGGCGATGCCAATAACGCGGCATTCACCAGCAGTCCTTGCGATGAGTGGTTCAAGGTCGAGAAGACCACACCGCGCATCACCACGGTCATGAAGTACGCCGACGGCACTGTCATCACGAACGGCGCGACGGTTGCCATCGATTCGACCGTGAAGGACACCGCGACGATCTCTGGCCTGAGCAAGAATGCGACCGGCAAGGTCACCTACACGCTCTTCAAGGGCAGCGTTTGCGACGACAAAGCCGCAACTACGGTCGATTCCTGGACAGTGGATCTTGCCAGCAATGGCACGATCCCGGATGTGAATCCTGGTATCGCGATCACCGATGTTGGCACCTACTTCTGGGTCGTGAGCTACGCCGGTGATGCCAACAACCGTGCCTTCACCAGTACCGGCTGTGATGAATGGTTCAAGGTCGAGGTAGCCCATCCACAGATCAGCACGGTGATGAAGTACGCCAATGGCACCGTGATTGAGAACGGCGCGACTGTCGCCATTGATTCAACGGTGAAGGACACCGCCACGATCTCTGGCCTGAGCAAGAATGCGACTGGCAAGGTTACATACACGCTCTATAAGGGCAGCGTTTGTGATGACAAAGCCGCAACCACGATCGATTCCTGGACGGTGGATCTGACCAGCAATGGCACGATTCCGGACGTGAATCCTGGTATCGCGATTACGGATGTTGGCACCTACTTCTGGGTGGTGAGCTACGCTGGCGATGCCAACAACAGGGCCGTCACCAGTACCGGTTGTGATGAATGGTTCAAGGTTGAGAAGACCACGCCACGTATCACCACGGCGATGAAGTACACCAATGGCACCGTGATCACCAACGGTTCAACCGTGCCGATCGATTCGACGGTGAAGGACACCGCGACCATCAGCGGTCTGAGCAAGAATGCGACCGGCAAGGTCACCTACAAGCTCTATAAGGGTGGTAGCTGCTCGGACACCACGGCGACTGAGGTCAACTCCTGGACGGTGGATCTTGCCAGCGACGGTACGATTCCGGATGTCAATCCGGGTATCGATATCACAGCGGTTGGCGTCTACTTCTGGGTCGTCAGCTACGGTGGTGACGCGAATAATGCGGCATACACCAGCAGTGGCTGTGAAGAGTACTTCGTCGTTGGTCAGACAGCACCACGCGTCGCCACAGTTATGAAGTACACCGACGGCACTGTCATCACGAACGGCGCAACGGTTGCCATCGATTCGGTGGTCAAGGACACCGCCACCGTCAGCGGCCTGAGCAAGGGCGCGACCGGTGAGGTTACCTACACCCTGTACAAGGGCGCCAGCTGCGAAGACGGCAATGCGGTTGTGATTGGTACGCCATGGGTCGTGAATCTCGCGACGGATGGCACGGTGCCGGATGTGAATCCTGGTATCGCGATCACCGATGTTGGCACCTACTTCTGGGTCGTGAGCTACAGCGGTGACGACAATAATGCCGGTTACACCAGTAGCCCGTGCGACGAGTGGTTCAAGGTTGAGAAGGCTGAGCCAGGCATTAAGACCGTCATGAAGTATGACGATCAGGAAGGCACAGTCATCGAGAACGGCGCCACGGTTGCGATTGACTCGGTGGTCAAGGACACCGCGACGATCAGTGGTCAGAGCAAGAATGCGACCGGTAAGGTCACATACACCCTCTATCACGGCAGCGTCTGCAACGATGAGGGAGCGACCGAGGTCGATTCCTGGACCGTTGATCTGGCGAGCGGCGGCTCCATTCCGGATGTTGCTCCAGGTATCGCGGTTGAGAATGTCGGTGTCTACTTCTGGGTCGTGAGTTACGCGGGCGATGCCAACAACAAGGCATACACCAGCGGTGGCTGCGATGAGTGGTTCCAGGTCGAAAAGACCACACCGCGCATCACGACTGTGATGAAGTACACCAACGGCACAGTCATTCCGAACGGAGCCGAGGTAGCTATCGATTCGATGGTCAAGGACACCGCGACCATCAGTGGTCTGAGCGATAACGCGACCGGTAAGGTCACGTACAAGCTCTACAAGGGTTCGATCTGCAGTGATGCCCAGGCGACTATGGTCAACTCCTGGACGGTGGATCTCGCCAGCGATGGCACGATTCCGGATATGAATCCTGGTATTGCCATCACCGATATCGGCACCTACTTCTGGGTGGTGAGCTACAGCGGCGATGCGAACAACACGGCTTACACCAGTAGTGGTTGTGACGAGTGGTTCCACGTCGAGAAAGCCCAGCCAGAGATCGTCACCGTCATGAAGCATGACGGCGAAGAGGGTGCGGTTATCTCGAATGGCGCGATCGTTGCTATCGACTCGGTTGTGAAGGACACCGCCACGATCAGTGGTCAGAGCAAGAATGCGACTGGTAAGGTCACATACACGCTCTTCCATGGCAGTGTTTGCAACGATGAAGGTGCGACCGAGATCGACTCCTGGACGGTGGATCTGGCCAGTGACGGGTCCATTCCGGATGTCGCTCCAGGTATCGCGGTCGAGAATGTCGGTGTCTACTTCTGGGTTGTCAGCTACGAAGGTGACGCGAACAACGCGGCATACACCAGCAGTGGTTGCGATGAGTGGTTCACGGTCGAGAAGGCCCAGCCAGAGATCGCCACTGTCATGAAGTATGACGATGAGGAAGGCACGGTCATCGAGAACGGTGCGACCGTTGCGATCGATTCGGTCGTCAAGGATACCGCCACGATCAGTGGTCTGAGCGACAATGCGACCGGTACGGTTACCTACACGCTTTACCGCGGTAGCATCTGCAGTGATGAAGGTGCGACCAAGATAGATTCGTGGACGGTGGATCTCTCCAGCGATGGCACAGTGCCGGATGTGAATCCTGGTATCGCTATCACTGAAGTCGGTACCTACTTCTGGGTCGTCAACTACAGCGGCGATGCGAACAACGAAGCGTCTACCAGCAATGGTTGCGATGAATGGTTCGAGGTCGAGAGGGTACAGCCAGAGATCGTCACCGTCATGAAGCATGATGACGAGGAAGGCACGGTCATCGCGAACGGTGCCGAGGTAGCTATCGATTCGGTCGTCAAGGACACCGCCACGATCAGCGGCCAGAGCAATAACGCGACCGGTATGGTCACATACACGCTCTACCACGGCAGTGTCTGCAACGATGAGGGAGCGACCGAAATCGACTCCTGGACCGTTGACCTGGCCAGTGATGGCACGATTCCGGATGTCGCTCCAGGCATTGCGATCGAGAATGTCGGTGTCTACTTCTGGGTCGTGAGCTACGGGGGTGATGCCAATAACGCGGCATACACCAGCACTGGCTGCGATGAATGGTTCCACGTTGAACCGGCTCAGCCTGAAGTCGTGACCGAGATGCAGTATGTGGACGACGAGTACACCGTCATCGCCAACGACGAGGTCGTGCCGATCGATTCGACCGTGCGTGACACCGCGACGATGAGCGGCAACTCTGAGAACGTGACGGGTCAGGTGACCTACACGTTGATCCGCGCCGAGAGCTGCGATGTTGAAAACCAGGATACTCAGAACTTCCTGGTTCAGGCTGCAGCGCTTCCGGAGGGTGCCGAGGTTATCTACGAAGAGACCTTCGACATCGAAGAAGGTGGAATTATTCCGCCATCCAGTCCGGTGACGATTACAGATGTGGGCACGTACTACTGGATCGTGGAGTACCACGGCGATGCGAACAACCTGGAGGCTTCGAGCCCATGTGGCGATGAGTACTTCCGCGTTGAGCCTGCACAGCCTGAGATTGGTACAGTGATGCAGTCCGCCGATGTCGAAGGCGAAGTCATTGAGAACGGTGATGTTCTCAACATCGGTGATGAGGTTCTGGATACCGTCTTGATGTCGGGTCAATCCGCAAACTTCACCGGAACGATCACCTATCATCTCTACGCTGACGCATCGTGCACGGTGCCGTACACCGAACCGATTGTCGTGGATATCGTCAATGGCGTGATTCCGCCGTCGACAGGCGTCGTCCTTCTGGATGCAGGTACATACTCCTGGGTCGTGACATACTCTGGCGACGCGAATAACGAATCTGCCGAGAGTGGTTGTGGCGAGGAATGGCTGGTGGTTCAGAAGGCCGAACCCGCCGTCGTGACCGAGATGCGCCATGAAGATGGCAAGGTCATCGCGAACAACGATGTGGTCACCACTGGCGATGTGGTCCTGGATACAGCGGTACTGACAGGCGCGACAAGTGATGCTTCCGGTACCATCACCTACCAGCTCTTCTCGGATGCATCCTGCACCGTTGCAGTGACCGAGCCGGAAAGTGTTGTGGTTGTGGATGGCAAGGTGCCGAACTCTGCGACGGTCAAGGTGCCTGCAGCCGGTACGTACTACTGGGTAGCGACGTACTCCGGTGATGGCAACAACGCCGAGGCAGTGAGTGGATGTGGTGAGGAGTACTTCCGCGCTGAGGATGCACCCACACCAACGCCAACCACACCGGTGAAGGAGTTCCCGAAGACCGGTACAGGTACATCCGCCGGCATGGCGAACCTCATCTGGGTAGCGGCAGCGTTCAGCATCGTCGCACTCGGAACGGGAGCTGTCGGTACGCGCCGCAACAGGCGGAACTAGTCATCATCTCTCGGAGATGAGAAGGAAGGGTCGGGAGCATAGGCTCCCGGCCCTTCCGGTTTTTCGGTAACTACCATCGATATCAGCGCCAATAGAGCGGGAGCGGCCCTTGAACGATATCCATGAAATCGATGGGGAAACCGAAGCCTCGTTTTTGATTTGTCACCGCAGTAACTTCGGTAAACACTTCGGTATTCTATGCACAATCTTGTCGTAAAGTGAAAATGCGATTCCAGAACTCGGTTCGGTACGTCGTTCCTGCGGTTCGGATTGACTTGTCATCAGGCTTTTGATCTCACGTGTGATCCCGACAAGTCCTATCGAACATGAACACGAAGCCGCTGGATCTGTATAGGAACATCCCGACGGTACCCACGCTGGCTCACCACCCCCGATGAGCAGAGCCGGGCCGTGCAAAGATAAGAAGAAGCCGGGAGTGTGCCAGCTCCCGACTTCTTCCTTTTAACAGGCGTCTTGTGGCGATTCTCTAGAACATCGCGCCAATCACCGGCTCCACCGGTGGGAAGATTCGGGCCAGCGCATCCACGGCCTCATTATTCACCCGACCCCAGCCGCGAATCGGCAGGAGTCGCGCATCACCACCAGTGAAGATGAGGGTTGAGAGTCCGTGAATCGTTACTTCACCCTGCGCCATACCGCCCTCGTGCACCAGCAGCAAGCCACTATCACCGGTGAAGGTGAACGTGCCGTTGTTCCAGGGTGCTTGCACATCGGTCACCGTCAGGCAGACGCTGCCATTGCCCGCGCCGATGCCTGTCAATCCGGACACGGTCACAATTCGCGCCATAGCCGGACCCCAACTGTCGGCATCGTTGGTGATAATCTCGATCGATCCGTCTTGCGTCGTCCACATGTGCGGTTGCTCATCTGGTAGTACTGGCATTCTCACGGTCTTGATCTGGTCAACGTGTCGCGCCAGAAAGTCGAGCACCTGCAGGTAGCCGTTGAGCGTACTCCAGAATCCTGTATCGACGATCAACTCTTGCTTGTTGATATCAATGCGATAAACGATGGCCGCGGTGACATCGTCGCCTTCATGCACGGTCATCGCCCAACTTTTGTTGAACGATAGCCAGGCATCCTGTTTCGGTCTCTGGAAAAGACTCAACCCATGCATCGTGCGCTGTGCTTGTTTCATCACCGTAGCGACATCATCGATTGCCTCGCCACTCAGGCGGTGTTTGACAACTCCGGTTTTCTCGGCCGCGAGATAGGGGGAGAGTGCATCCGGACTCACGTGCATCCATTTCGGCACAGGCCATTTGGCGTAGCCGAACTTCTCGTAATATGAGCTCTTGAAAGGATAGAGAGCACTGACAACCTCGCCCTGCTCGTGCATGTCTTTGATCGCTCGATGCAGTAACTCCCGGATATGACCACCGCGCCGCGCGATTGGCATACTCGCCACGCCGCTAATTCCGCCCATTGGTACCACGGTGCCTCGCACATTGGTCGTCATCGGCACAATCGCTACCTTGGCGAGGGCGACGTCGTCTACATAGCTGAGGAACGTGCGGTCGGTAACGCGCATCGCGGTGCGTCGTTCGACTTGCTCTGGAGTCTCGGTCTCCGGCGATGATGCGAAGGCATAGCTTCCCAGCAGCCTCGCTTCCTCGCTGTTCGCATCGCCAGGTCGAATATCGTAGGGTGAAGGTATCATCATGTTCTCACAGAGGTAACGCAAACGGGCCAAACCAAATGGAATCCTACCAAACCGGTGATGTTGTCTGCGCGAAAACGGGAACGACACCCGGTGGCTGGCCAGGTGTCGTTCGGAAAGGGGAGGGGGAATTTTCTAGAAAGGAAGCTTCAACGAGACATTGAAGATGACACCGAAGATACCGAACGCAATCAGACTGGCGATCCAGGCAATGATGCCGGTGGCAAATGCACGCCCGGTGCTCAGACCGAATGCCGCGCGAATCGCGAGCGTCATCGTGGCCAACGTCCACAGCCAGAGGCCCGTGCCGATAATGCCGCCAATGAACCAGATACTGGTGAGGAACTGGAAGACATTCGGTACCGCTGCATAACCAACGATACGCATGACTCGCTCGACTGAAGCGCCACTTTCACCTTCGGCGGTGATGCGAGTACCAACAAAGTAGATGATGGCCGCGCTGATGACCCAACCGAGCAGCATACCGATAACGCCCCCGATGAGGGCACCAGGTCCATCAAAGAGCCAGCCGAGTCCGCCGGCAATCGCGACGGTTGCGACGATAATTGCGGCTTCGCCGGTCGCTCCTGGATCCCGAATGATTTCGTTATAGGTGCGAGTATTGAAGCTCATCACATCCTTGGCGCGTTGCATGATGCGATCGAGTGAAATGTTTGATTCCATCGGAACCTCCCTGCCTGAATCACGTGGGGATTGTTGCGACATACGCGCTATCCCGGACTCCTGCCATAAGTCTAGGAGTCCGGGATGATCGCGGTAGTATGGGTAACCGGTAATTCGGCAGTGAGAGAATCAGCCCTTCGGAGGTGCGGACTGCTGCCAGAGCTGGGTGATCAACACGCCGACCACCGCTGTGAGTCCGACCCCAACGGCGATATGCCAACCCACGATATTCACCAGATTCTCGCGCGTGGCATACCCAAGTCCGAACTGTGCGATCGTCAGGATAAGTACACCGATTGATGTCAGCATGACGCTGCCACGTAGCCTGGCCTGTGAGTAAAGTGCATAGCAGATCGCGACCTGGGCGATAGCAACGAAGAAGATGAGATTGCCCAGGTGTTGATGACCCGTGATCAACCAGGGATCACTTCCTCGCTTGAAGAGTCCGTTGCCAGCCAATGCCGCGGTGACCACCATCAGCACGGCAAGAATGATCACCAACCAGCGGTTGATAACGAGCAGGGTAGGGGTAGCTGTATTCTCAGGCACCAGTTAGAACTCCCGGGGGCGTATTCACCACCATGTGAAGCATGTGGTGGTCGATCCCTATGATTCTACGTGGTGCCAGGTCAGCGATTTGGGTATTGGTTCACTGTCTCCGTTCCGGGAAGATCCCGGCCCGTCTACCCTAACATCTCGAGACTGGATTCCTCCACGCCATCAATGAATCGCTGAATGCGGAATGGCTCCAGATCAAATCGGTCATCCCTGCCATCCAGCACCAGATTTGCCAGAATCTCGCCCGACATGGGGCCGATTCCGAATCCGTGACCGCTGAACCCGGCCCCGACAACCAGCCCCGGATGACTCGCCACCGCATCCAGCACCGGAATATTGTCCGGCGTATCATCAATAAGCCCACCCCAAACGCGCTCAATCCGCAATTCTGCCAATCGGGGCAAGACTGCAATCGCATTTCTGGTCATGTTGTCCATCTGTTGCACGGTCATACCGACATTCGCAGAGCTGTGTTGGCCGAGTGTCCAAGGGATCGAGGCACCGATGAAGCGAATTCCACCGCCCGCAGTTTGCCGGGCGGCGAAGGCTCCCGTGGCCACACCCAACACCGGCGCAAGACGGAAGTCAGTTGTCGGAATCGTCTGTGCAACCGGGCAGTGCACCACAGTTAGTGGCAGTTTTAGACCTAGCGGTTCCAGTAGACGAGGGGAGTAGATACCCGCAGCCACAACCACCGTATCGGCGTTATACACACCATTGCTGGTAGCTACGCCGGTGACGCGGTCATCATCTGTGATGAGGTTCAGTACTTCGACGCCGGTGAGGAATGTCGTCCCCAGTCGCTGCGCAGCGGCAGCATAGGCGCTCACCGTTTTGAGATTGTCGGCATGGCCATCGGTAGGGCAGAAGCAGGCACCAACGATCGTATCGGTTACCTCTGGTGCGATCTCGCGCACCGCCTGGACATCGCTAATGTATTCCATGGCCACACCGGCGGCGTTGCCATCGTCCACGACCTTGCGGATGGTGGCCTCATGCTCCGGCATCAGCGCCAGCCGCAGATTGCCATCACGAAGGTAGTCCAGCTCGGCCCTAAGCTCATCTGCCAGCGTTGCCCATCTTTTTACAGCCTCGCGGGCAATCGGTAATTCAGCGGCAGCGCGTCCGCTCTGGCGCACACCAGCGAGCGTCCAGCCACTCCCCATGGCATGAACAGCTTCGCGTTCAATCACGGTCACCTTGGCTCCGCGTCTACTCAGTTCATACGCGGTTGCGCACCCGGTGATACCACCACCGATGACGATGACTTCTGCTGTGGACATTCTTTCATCTCCCCTTAACGTGATCTGGCCGATGATGTCATTATCACCGGCCAGAAATCATCTGAATAGACTAGTTGGCGCGTGGATCGAGCACATCGCGCAGACCATCACCAACCAGATTGAAGGCGAAGACCGCGATCAACAATGCTGTACCGGGTGCCAGGCTCAGTAGCGGTAGATCTGCCAGCCGCACGGTACCATCGCGAATCATCTGCCCCCAGGTAGCGGTCGGTGGTGGCACACCGAGTCCGATGAAGCTCAGACTTGCCTCGAGACGAATCGCCGAGGCGGTCCACAGGCTCCCGAGCACAATCATTTCGCCAGCGATATTGGGAAGGATATGCTTGTTGATGATCCTGGGAGTGCTTTGCCCGATCGCCCGCGCAGCCTCCACAAACTCCTTTTCCTTTAATCCCAATACTGGTCCGTAGGCAATACGGGCGAATCTCGGAGCGATGGTCAGACCAATCGCGAGAATCAGCTTTGTTTTGCCTGCACCCAGAACGGCCATCACCAAAAGGCCAGTGATGAGATCGGGGAAGCTGAGCATGATATCAACGATACGCATGAGAACAGCATCGATCTTGCCGCCGAAATAGCCAGCCGTCACACCAAGGGTGATACCGATGACGGCACCGATAATCACGGAGAGCACACCTACCTGCAGTGCCACGCGGGTACCCCAGATGATGCGGCTCAGCACATCGCGACCATAGTCATCGGTTCCCAGCCAATGCGCGCGCGACGGAGGCTGGAATTTGTTGATCACACTCTGCGTCAGTGGATCATAGGGCGCTATTAATGGCGCGAAGATCGCTACAAGCAGAAGCACGATAATCATCACCGCTCCAACGAGCGCAGGCTTGTTTCGCTTGAAGGCGCGCCAGGCACGTTGTCGCTGGGAGATAAGTTGCTTGTTTGGTAGCTTGGCGGTGTTGCCACCGGCAGCGTGGGTCGCGGTAGCCATCAGCTGTGCCTCACTCTCGGATCAACCCACGTGTAAATGAGATCGACCAGAATATTCACGATCACGATGATGAGCGCGTACACCACCATAATTGCCTGAATCATGTTGTAGTCGAACTGACGCGTGGCTCCGACCAGACGACTCCCGAGTCCTGGTCGGCCAAAGACCTGTTCGGTCAAAACCGAGCCGCCGATGAGTCCAATGGTGAAGATACCCACCAGCGAAACGATCGGAACCATTGCGGATCGCAGGGCGTGATCCCGCATGACACGGCTTTCTACCAGCCCTTTTGCGCGTGCTGTGCGCACGTAGTCATCGTTCAGCACATTCAGCATCACCGAGCGTGTCATACGGGTCACCGAGGCCGTCTCCACCATTCCGAGTGTGATTGCTGGCAATACCAGGCGTCGCAAATTGTCGACAGGATCGCTGAAATCACCGGCACCAATGGCCGGGAACCAGCCGAGCTTGGCGGCGAAGAAGTACATGAGTAGAAGACCGATGTAGAACGCCGGTGCACTCAGCCCGATCAGACTGACAATGCGCGTGGTGTAATCGATCATCGTGTTGCGCTTCATCGCGCTGATCACACCCAATGGCAATCCGATGCAGAGTGCAATCAGGATCGCAGCAAGGCTGAGCTCCAGCGTGTGTGGAAGGACCGATTTGATCTGGTCCCACGCTGGTGTGCGTGATACGAGGGAGTCTCCCAAATCACCCCGCAGCAAACCGAGAATGTAGTTCTTGTACTGCACCCACAACGAATCGTTCAGACCCATCTGTTCGCGATAGGCTGCGATCGTTTCCTCGCTGGCGTAATCGCCCAATACCGCTCGGGCGGGATCGCCTGGCACCACCCGCACCACCAGGAAAATGATGGTGACTACGGCCCACAAGGTTGGGATTGCCAGTAACAGACGCCTCAAGATATGTCTGAACATGACCAATCCTCCCATATTGATCGAGAGAAAACGCAGAGTGGCCCGGTCACTGCCAGGCCACTCCTACGTGACGATCAACGTTGCCTAGCCGCTGATCGTGGTCGTTTCATCAATGCCTGGGTAGAGCTGGACGACGGCGACGAGCTCGTGACCGTACTCCACCGTATCCTTGCGCACGAAGACCTGATTCACGAACATGATGCCGAAGCCGGCGTACGCCTGGGCGATGGCGATATCTGCCTGACGCCATAGTTCTTCCTGTGCTTCCGTATCCGTTTCGGCGCGCGCCTGATCACGCAGATCGTCGACCGTGAACTTGCTGAAGTTGGTTACTCCACCGTCTGTCGAGAAGAACTGGGTGAGGTAGGTGTCAGCAGTTGGGCGGAAGGCGATATAGATCGTGATCGGATTGCGATCCTGGCGGATGAGTTCGTGCATGGTGGCATGCTGCACCACTTCGAGATTCACCGTGATGCCAACCTGGCGCAGTTCTTCCTGCAGCACTTCGTAGTTGGTGCGATAGGCGGTCTGCTCGCTGGTAACCAGATCGAGCTCGAAACCATCCGCGTATCCTGCCTCGGCCAACAGTGCCTTGGCACCCTCGATATCCTGCTGGTAGTTCACGCCAGCGGCCTCGGCCTCCTCTTCAGTCAAGCCACCCGGGATCAGCGCAGCCGGCACAACCGAGAAGGTCTTCTGAGCTACTGGTTCGCCGGAAAGTGCCAGATGATTGTCGCGGCTGACAGCCTTGATGATGGCCTCGCGTACCTTGGCATCCTTGAGGATCTCGTGCTCGACATTCAGATTCAGGAAGACCTGCTCGCCCACACCGAAGACATCGCTGGTGTAGCCATCCAGTGCGTCCATGCGATCGGACCACGCGGCCTCGCTCAGACCATAGATGACATCAAGGTCACCGCTCTGGAGCGCAAGCTCGCGGGCGGTGGGATCGGCCTGGAAGACGACATTCACACCAGCCAACTGCGGTGCACCACGGAAGTAATCAGCGAAGGCTACCAGCTGCACATCCACCTGGGGATTGTGTGCCGAGAAGGCGAACGGACCAGTACCAACCGGCGAGGTGATGAAGCCATCGGCTCCGATTGCTTCATATGCCGCCTGCGGAATGATGTAACCACCGGAGTAGTTGGCGACCTTCGGCAGAACCAGAGACTCCGAAAGCGCGGTGGGTGTGGTTACCACGAATTCGTTTGCGCCATCACCAGCGGCGAAGGTCCAGCCAGCGTAGTCACCAGCATAGGCCGATGAGTCGGCATTGGAGGCCTTGCCGAAGGAGAAGAGAAGATCATCAACCGTGAGATCGGCGGATGGAGCGGTATCGACGCCATGTGTCTTCACACCGGACTTCAGTGTGAAGCTCCAGCTCTGGGTGCCATCGTCATTGACGGTGACAGTCGGCATGGCTTCGGCCAGATCGGGCTCAAAGGCATCGGATCGGCCCGGTACATAGCGAACAAGACCGTTGAAGATCATATCCACCGTGGCACGGTCTTGTGAACCGGAAGCGTAATGAGGATCGAGCGTCTGGATATCGGACGTATTCATGGCAATGCGCAACGTGGCTGCATCCTGCGCGAAGGCAGCAGGTACCCTGGCTACCGCTGCTCCAACGGCACCCATACCGAGTAGTTGCGCGAACTGGCGTCGTGAAATAGGCATGACGATACTCCTTAAATTGTGGGAAACCCCCGATCTGAACACATGTACGGATGAATGCTATGCAAACTACGTGCCAAAGGCTTGCACCGTGTACCGTGGATAATGTTTCGTGCAGTTTGCGGACTATGCGCCCTGCGCGAAGGACTCTGGTACAACATCCGGTTTATTCAGTGCACGTATGGTGCCACATTTCGGGAAACGACGTCCAGTTTTCCAATTCATAATGGATATTACATAGGTGCAACGACCTTTGATTTCAGAAGGTTGGTACGATATGTGTATTGTCTGTGAGCAATCAGGAAAGGATATGGTCGTGAAGCAAACCGTTGATATCTGGGTTGATCCCCTCTGCCCCTGGGCGTGGATGACCAGTCAGTGGCTGTTGGAAGTCGAGAAGGTCCGACCGGTGAAGGTGCGGTACAACATCATGAGCCTGAGCTATCTGAACGATGGACGGGAGGGGCTCAGCGAGGAGTATCAAAAGATGCTGGTGTCCGGCTGGGGACCAGTACGAGTCGCGATTGCGGTGGAACAGGCCGGCGGCAAGGATGCGCTGCGCGAGTTTTACCTGAAGCTCGGTACATTGAGGCACAATCAGAAGCGTGGATTTAGTAGCAGCAGTTATGCAGCCGCTCTCGAAGCGGCCGGGGTTAGCCCCGAACTCGCCGCCGCCGCTGAGGATGCCTCGCTGGATGAGGCCCTGAGAGCGAGCCATCATGCGGGTATGGATCCTGTGGGGAACGATGTCGGCACACCGGTGGTGCATTTCCCCAAGCCGGATGGCAGCACCAGCGCCTATTTCGGTCCGGTAATCACCCCACCACCCACCGGCGAGGCCGCCGGACTCTTGTGGGACGGCTTGCTGGCATTGGCACAGGTGGACGGGTTCTATGAGCTCAAGCGTTCACGCGATGCCGGGCCCAGCTTCCTGCCTATGCCAGCCTATGAATAATGACTTGTAAACCTGGATCGAAGGATTCAGGACCATCGCACGATGGCTCGTTGCTCGGGAGGGAGTAGGCTAAGGAACCTGCTCCCGAGTTTGCTATTTGCATCAATGGAACCAGCCGTAGCGATGGGTCGTTACCATACCAGAGCGGGAGATGGATCGTCTGCCCGCCGGTTTTCGTACGTAGTTGCAGGGTAGTCATGAGGCAAGCGGACATCACCGAATCATCACGATCGCGCTGGCGCATGCATCTGAGTCTCTTCCTGATCATGGTTGCAGCCATCGCTCCGATGCTGGCACCAACTTCTCTCGCTGCAGAAACGCTACGCGGCGACGAATACACCACGGATTACGGCGATCACACCATCACCTGGACCGACGACTGGTCCGCCAGTCTGGAATCCGACGAAGATTTCTCGTCCATGCTGATGTTCCAGGGCGATATCTCGATCTATGCGGTCATGTTTATTCATGATCCCGATGTTGGCCTGAGTCCGCGCTCGGTCTATTACAGTCTCGCTGATGTCTTACTTGAATCGTTCGATGCTTCACCGACGCAAACTATCGAGTGGACTGGCGATGATGGTGCCTTCCGGGGGATTAATCTGGTTGAGATCGAGGGCATCAAGTTCCTCCTCTTCATGCGCGTCGATCCCGCTACCGCCGAAAGCGGTCCCACTATGCAGTTTGCTGGTGCCCCGGTGAGCGCATTCCCCTTGTCCTTGGAAGCCATGCAACAGGACCTGGTCATCAACGACATGCCGGTGATGGACGGAGAAGACGGCAACGAGATTTTGGCGGTTCTGGAAGAGAACGAGCCCACCAGTGAGTCTGCTGAGACGGTCGATAGCGACTCGGCGGCGGAACCAGCCACCGCCAAGAACTCTGCGGACCGCAATGCCCCCAGTAGTGGCTTGTTGCCCACAAGTACCGAAGCGGAGAGCAGCGGGGGCGAGTTCGAAAGCGCTACCAACGATTACACCGTTACCTACGGCGACGGCTGGGTTGCGACCAACTCGCTTATCGGCGAGTTCAGCATCACATCGTCAGGCAGACCCGAGGTGGTGATTTCGTTCACCGGACGCGATACCACCGAAACAAACCGCCAGGCCTATTTCGAGGATATCGTTGCCAGCGAACAGCGACACAGCGGATACGTGAACAGTGTGATCTCCGATGACCGACTGCTGATCGCATCCTGGAGTGATGACGATGAGTTGGCGGTGCTCGAGTATATCTTTGTCGATGACGATACCGTTGTCACCGTGATGGTGACCGTGAGTGGCAGCAAACCAGAAAAGCGCATTGAAGGCGTCCGCACCGTGGAGATTAATGGCGAACCGCTTCTACGGGACTGGGATGAACTCTGGGGCGAGTGATTGAGCTTCAGGTTTGGCTCCACGCGTAGAACGTGTCATCGGGGAAATCCTGGGAATCTAGAACCCTCGCAAGGCAAAATCTGGGCCTCGGTGTGATGACCGAGGCCCAGATGTGTTTGGGTCAGATATTCGCGCTGAACCGCAGACGTTTAGTCTGCCTGTGCCCACGGCTGATCGCGTGTGGTTTCGTCGAACTGATTGATGAATGCTACGGCGAACCCCACAACCCGCTCGATCCAGACATCCCCGCGCTCCTTGGTTGCGCCAGATCCGTCGCCGGTTACACCATTCGCTGCGATATCATCGCTCTCGAAATAGATCGTGCCTGGCACGCTTTGACCGGCAATCTTCACCTTGGCATACCCGGTTGGCTGCCAGCCCTGGAAATCATGGAATGTGCCGGTCTCGAGTCGCTCCCAGGTTGTGTCCTCGGGGAACATCGCCAGCATCGCGGACGTCTCCGGCTCAGCACCATGACCGTATGCCTTGGCAACATCGTCATACTGATCCTGCATGAGTGCGTAACCAAGCTGCCAGGGGTAGATGCTACCAACCAGCATGCCATGGCGCTTGCGCAGGATTCGAGCCATCCGCTCCACGACGATTTCATTGCCACCATGGTTGTTCACGAAGATGATTCGTCGGAAACCGGACTGGATATAGCCTTCGCAAATCTCTTCGAGCAACTTCGCCAAGGTATCGTGACCAATGGAGATAGTGCCCGGGAAATTGCGGAAGATATCGGAGCAACCGTAATTCACACCGGGTGCCCACACCGCGTTCGTCTGCTCCGCGGCGCGACTCGCCACAAACTCAGCCACCATATTGTCCGCGTTCACCGGCATATGTGGTCCGTGCTGCTCAACTGTTCCCATCGGGATCAGCAGAATCGGTTTCTGCTCGGCCGCCTCCCCAACTTCGCTGAAGCTCAAACGTCCCAGTTCCTTTGTCCGTAGTGACATGCCGAAAGTACCTTTCGTTAGCGACTCCCGCGGAGTCGCGGATCGAGTTCGTCTCGCAGTCCATCGCCCAGCGTATTCAGCATGAGAATGGTGAGACCAATAACAATTGACGGGAAGATGAGGAGATGTGGATACATCTCCATGAATGGTCGCGCGGAGGAGATCATATTGCCCCAGCTCGGTGTTGGTGGCTGTGCGCCGAGACCGAGAAAGGAGAGTCCGCTCTCCACCAGAATCGCAAAGCCGAGGCTGAGCGAGACTTGCACGAAGATTGGTGCCATCACATTTGGTAACACCGCTGTCGTCAGAATCCGGGTGTTGCTGGCTCCGAGTACGCGGGCGGCATTCACAAAATCTGCGTCCCCCAGCACGAGTGCCGAACCATACACAACGCGTACAAATCGCGGTGTATAGATGACACCAATGATGATGATGAGATTGCGAATACTGGGACCAAGAAATGCCACCATGGCGATCGCCAACACAATTGTTGGAAAGCTCAGTAGCAGATCCATACCGCGCATGATCAGGAACTCCGGCCAGCCCCGGAAGTATCCTGCAATCAGTCCCAGCGTAATGCCACAGACCGCCGCCAACGCAACGGATCCGATCGATACACCCAGTGAGACGCGACCAGCAAAGATGAGTCTGCTCAGCACATCCCGGCCGTAATCATCGGTACCCAGCAGATGATCTCGACCCGGCGAAAGCAGAGGTTGCGCCATCATCTTTGTATAGTCGTATGGCGCGATCAACGGTGCGAACAGGCTCACCAGCGTCAGCGTGATCAGCACCACCAGTGGTATCGCCACGCGTGGTTTGCGTATCACCGTGGCGAACTGGCTGCGCTGCCTGGGTGCTGCCTTCGATCCGGCCGCGAGTGGGGAGGTTGTTGCAACGGTTGCCATATCTTCACCGCTCCTCTCTAGGTCAGTCGAATGCGCGGATCCAGCAGCGCATAGGTGATATCCACAATCACGTTCACGATGATGGTCACGATCGCGATCACCAACACCACGCCTTGCACCACCGGGTAATCTCGGGAGATCACACCAGACATCAGCAGCGTGCTCAGGCCCGGCCAGTTGAAGATCTGCTCCACAATCACCATGCCGCCGAGTAGAGTGGCCACTTCCAGGCCAACCAGACTCACGACGGGATTGATGGCATTTCGCAGCGTGTGTGCTCGCACGACCCGGGCCTCGTTCAGCCCCTTGGCCCGGGCGGTGCGCACATAGTCCTGGCGGAGAACTTCCAGCATGCTGGAGCGCATCATCCGCAGAATCACGGCAGCATTGCCGATGGCCAGCGTGATGCTGGGCAGAATCAGCAGTTTGATGTGCGCCATGGGATCATCACCAAACTCCACGAAGCGACTCTGCGGCAGAATCCTCCACTTCAGACCGAAGAGGAGTACCAGCACGGTACCAACCACAAATCCTGGTAGTGAGAGGCCCAACATGGCAATGGAGCTCAGAGCCACATCGATGAACTGATTGCGTTTCAATGCGGCGATGGTTCCAAGCGGAATGGCGATGATCAGCGAGAGCACGACCGAGATGACGATTAGCTCGGCGCTATTCCCAAATCGACTGGCGATGTCCGAGGAGATGTCCCTTCCGCTAATAATGGAAGTCCCCAAATCTCCTCGAACCGCATTGCCGAGCCAATCCACGTATTGTTCCCACACGGGACGATCGATACCCAGCTTGTGCCGCATGGTGGCAATCTGTTCTTCCGATGCTGTCTCCCCCAGGACCGACCGTGCCGGATCACCCGGCACGAGTCGCAGCATCAAAAAGACGATCGTCGCCACCAACAGCACCTGCCCCACCAGGGTAATCATGCGCCGGGTGATGAACTGGATCATGACTACTTGTCCAGCCAGATTTCACGCATCGTGATCGGATTCCAGCTGGGCAGGTGGGTGTACCCCATCACGAAGTTCTGCATGGCCTCGCCCTGGGTACGGCGAATGCTGTAAACCCACGGCACGACTTCCGCTGCCTTCACCTGCACCTCCTGATAGATCTCGTCGCGGAGCGCTTCATCGGTCTCGAAGCGACCTTGCTCCAGCAATGCATCCATATCCGGGTTATTGAAGCGGAACTGCTTGGCCATATTGCCAGTGCTGTGCATGTAGTTCCAGAGGAAATCCGGATCGCCATAGTCGATCGCAGTACCCCAGGAATGCGTCGGGAAGGTCCCATCCAGCACGGTCTGGCGGAAGGTCAACCACTCCTGCAGCTCCAGCTTGGCATTGATGCCGGCATTCTCCAGCTCAGCCTGCGCCGCTTCGGCCGGCCGCTGAATTACCGAGTAAGTGCTGGTGCTGACCATATCGATATCAAGCGGATTGTGACCGGCAGTATCGAGCAGCGATTTCGCCTTCTCATAGTCGCCAGCAAATGTCCCCTCGAGATCAGGTGCATAACCCAGCATGCCTTCTGGAATCAGACCACCGGTGATCGGCGCACCATGACCGGCGAAGGCAGTGGTTACCATCGTTTCGCGGTTCATGCCATGGGCGAACGCCAGGCGCACGTTTACATCGCTGACCGGGTCCATCTCGTGATTGAATCCGACCCAACCGAAGCCCGAGATGCTATCCGAGGCAAAGGTGAGATTCGGATCATTCGTGATGATGTCCATTTGCGTGTACGGCACGTAGTCCGCAAAGTCCACACTGCCGCTCCGGAGTGCGGTCATGCGGGTGGTGTCATCTGGCATGGGCTGATAGGTAATGCCATCCAGGTACGGAAGACCTTCGAGGAAGTAGTTCGGATTCTTCTCCAGGGTGATGGACACGCCTGGTACGCGTTCCTTGAAGATGAACGGACCGGTGCCCATCATCTCCACCTTCGGATCAACGCCACTTTCGATCCATGCCTGGGAGAGGATGTAGGAGTTCGTATTCGCCAGAATGAAGGAGAACGCTGCGAAGGGGCGATTGAAGGTCAGATTAACCGTATTCCCATCGCCAGCCTTGATGTCCGTCACCTCGTTGAAATACGAGGCATTGGTAGCGGCAGTATCTGGATTGCGAATGCGCTCCAGACTGAAGATGACATCGTCCACGGTGAGGCTGGAGCCATCGTGGAAGGTCACGCCTTCGCGAATCTTGAGTTGATAGGTAGTGTCATCAATCCAACCGAATTCCTCGGCAAGATCACCAATTAGTTCGTTGTCGGCGTTGTAGGTCAGCAGTGTGCTGTAGCACATCAGCTTCACGCTGGTAGAGGCAGCTCCGGTACTCACGTGTGGTTCGAAGTTCGAAGGGTCGGTACTCAGGCCGTAGATCATGGTACCGCCCGCTTTGGGTGTATCCTGCGCGAGCCTAGGGAAGGTGATGCGTGGTCGGGCACTGGCAGAGGGCACGAGAATGCCACCTGCGGCGAGTGCCCCCACGGCGGTGAATCCGCGGCGGGTGAGCTTGAACGGCGTCGAGGTCATGAGAAGATCCTTTCCCTGAATGATGAAGACAACCGGAAAACTCGAGATTCTGAAGAGTTAGGC
Source organism: Thermomicrobiales bacterium (assembly GCA_020432165.1). Classification (GTDB taxonomy): domain Bacteria; phylum Chloroflexota; class Chloroflexia; order Thermomicrobiales; family UBA6265; genus UBA6265. The sequence continues at coordinate 191,425 of JAGQGU010000005.1, read as the reverse complement.
GAGCACCTCCCTTCGACGATTGGCCAAACTCGGGAGTTCGGTGCGAATGCGGGCGACACGATCGAAATCGATATCTGCCAGAGCAAATCCTTCGCCATCGGGTGCGACCGCCAGAACGGTGCCCCAGGGATCGACAATCATGCTGCGACCATAGCTGGCAACACCGCGTGCATCGACGCCCTGTTGACCACTGGCGAGCATGTAGCATTGGTTCTCGATCGCGCGGGCGCGGATGAGGACTTCCCAGTGATCCTTGCCGGTGAACATCATGAAGTTGGCAGGAAGGAAGATGAGTTCGGCACCATCGTTAGCCAGGGCGCGGTAGAGCTCGGGGAAGCGGATATCGTAGCAGATGCTCAGGCCCACTTTGTGCCCTTCCATATCTGCCGTTACCACTTCGGAGCCTGGGGCGATGGTAGCGCTTTCGCAAGCGTCTACCCGGCCAGGAATCTGTACATCGTATAAATGGAGCTTGCGATAGCGAGCGACTTCCTCGCCCTCTGGGCTGAAGAAGAGGCTGGTGTTGTAGCAGCGTTCGCTATCGGCGATGTTTTCGTGGATCGATCCCGCCAGAATCCAGATACCAAGCTCCTTGGCCAGGTTCGCGAAATGTTGCGTGACCGGACCGGGGATATCGGACTTAATCCTGGCCACATCCTCCTTCTCGCCGCGGAACTCCACCATCTCTGGCAGAACCACCAGCTTGGCTCCGGCACGGGCAGCGTCGCGCACGAGGTTTGCAGCTTTGGTGAGATTAACGTCCAGATCGTCCGTTACCAGCACCTGAATGACAGCAGCAAGCATGAGTTTACCTCCTCAATATATCTGTAATATATCGAGCACTCCTACACGAGAGGGTTCGGCAGGTTGGTCGACTGTCTACAGCCTACTGTAGAGGCTTCGATAGGGCAATAGGTTGGTGTTATTTGTCATACGTAACGTAGTGCTCGTCCAGCATTGCCTGTTGCCGCTGGAGGGACATCTCGATATGATCGCGAGCCAACTGCTCTGCCAAATCTGCCTGGCCAGTCGTGATCGCGTGCACCAGCTCGGTATGGGAGACGTGGATGTTGGCGATGCCATGTCGTTCCTGGGCGCGATACCACAACCGCAAACTCTGCAAGTTGAGGTGATAGCTTGCCTCTGCCAGGAAACGATTGTGGGTGGCTCCGGAGATAGCGGCGTGTAAGGCGAAGTCATGCTCCACCGAGCTATAGATATAGCCGGATGCACACGCTTTGACCATTGCCAGGCGCGTGGATTCCAAAAGGATGCGATCGAGTGGAGTGAGACGAACTGCGGCCAGCCGGGCGATGGTGGGTTCCAGCATGCGTCGCGTTTCGTAGAGATAGCGCATCTCGTGCACCCCCACATCCAATATGATGGGGGCCTGATGTGCAGGCCAACGCAGAAACCCCTCATGCATCAGGCGCTTAAGGGCCTCCCTCAGTGGTGTGCGTCCTACCGGGAACTCGGCCAGTAGCTTTGCCTCATCAAGCGGTGTATTTGCTGGTAGGGAGTGTGTGACGATAGCCTCACGCACTGTGGCATAGGCCAGCTGGGTCTTGGTGAAGGTTGTCTGTCCTGGTGGCAAGTTGAGTAGTGTGCGGATCAGATTGTTGTCTGTGTCAGCGATATCCGCCATATTCGCCTACCTGAATTGCCAAGGCGGCGGGATGCATCCCGCCGCCTTGAACGAATCGATTCTGGTGCGTTACCGAATAGCGAGTTCGGTCTGTGGATCGAAGAAGTGCAGCTTGCTTGGCTCGAGGGCGATCTTGATCTCCTGGCCACGCTCAAGCTTCAGATCCGGATCCATACGGGCGGTGAGGGTGCTGGTGCGGGTGGTGAGATAGACAAAGATCTCATTACCCAACAGCTCGACCACATCCACAGTCACCGGGATGAAGGCATCTTCCGGCACGGCGCCATTTGGCACGCGGCTCTGCTCCACAATGTGCTCCGGGCGGATACCCATGGTGGCAGCCTTGCCCTTGTAACCGGCAAGGCTGGCAGCCTTGTTGTCCGGAATCAGCATGCGGAAGCCCGGATTGGAGGCGTAGAGCTTGCCATCCTGCTCCTCAATCGTGACATCCACGAAGTTCATGCTTGGCGAACCCATGAAGCCTGCCACGAACTTGTTGTTCGGGGTGTCATACAGGTTCTGTGGGGTATCCAGCTGCTGCAGCACGCCAAGGCTCATCACAGCGATGCGATCGCCCATGGTCATGGCTTCTGTCTGGTCGTGGGTTACGTAAATGGTGGTGGTGCGCACGCGATCATGCAGCTTCACCAGCTCGGCACGTGTCTGTACACGCAGCTTGGCATCAAGGTTGGAGAGCGGCTCGTCCATCAGGAAGACATCGGCGTTACGTACAATCGCGCGACCGAGCGCTACGCGCTGTCGCTGACCGCCGGAGAGTGCCTTCGGCTTGCGATCGAGATACTGCTCAATATCGAGGATACGGGCGGCTTCCAGCACGCGCTGTTCACGCTCGGCCTTGGGAACCTTGCGCAGCTTCAGCGGATAGGCGAGATTATCGCGCACACTCATATGCGGATAAAGAGCGTAGCTCTGGAACACCATGGCTACATTACGATCCTTCGGGGGAAGGTCGTTCACCACGCGATCGCCGATGATAATGCGACCGTCCGAGATCTCCTCCAGTCCGGCGACCATACGCATCGCGGTCGACTTGCCGCAACCAGACGGACCGACCATGACGAGGAACTCCTCATCATCGATCTCCATATTCAGGTTGGCAACTGAAGGGGTGTCGTTTCCGGGGTATACCTTGGAAACGTTGTCGAAGATAATACGAGACATCGGCAATCTCCTTCACCGATTACAAGGGCGAGGACATCCGGACCATCCGGCTTCCTGCCCAAGAAGCGCCCTGAGACCCAGCATGCTCATTGCCTGAAATCCATGCCATCGGTGTCATCTTCTCTCGCAGAACGCGGCGCTTTACGATCTGCTTCTCCTTTTGTACACAGTTTCTGTGCGAGTGTCAATGCAAGAGATGTTGTTAATTGCAAAAAGTGTCGCCTGTATACGATTTCGGGTATCATGTTGCGAATATGTGTCACTCAGGCACGATCCTGGATAGTGGGTAGCAGGACCACCAACATATGAACGAACCAGATATTGACGACATCATCGCTGAAGCCATTGGCGGTAGTACCGGTCCTGGCCGACTCGTCACATTCGGCGAAGCCTATATCGTGTTGGAATCGGGAAGTCGCGATCGTTTGGAACACGCGAATATCGCCCACATTGCCGTCGGTGGTCCAGAGCTCAATGCCGCCGCTGCATACGCCTGCCTCGAACATGAGGCGGATTGGGTGAGCACCGTATCCGATTCTCCATTTGGTCGCCGTACCTTGCGTGCTGCCCGCGCTGCCAATGTGGGTACCGCCAATGTGCAGGTCGCCGAGGGTCGCACGGGCATCAAGTTTGCCGAGGCTGGTGTGGAACCTCGCATGGCCACGGTGGTGATGGACACCGGCAATAGCGTTTTCGCGAGCAGACGCAGTGGTGGCTACGACTGGGGCGCCATTCTCGAGGGCGCCAGTGCACTCTATTTCTCTGGAGCTGCTCTGGGAGTGTCGGCCGCTGTGCGGCAGGATGCAGTTGCGGCCATGACGACTGCAAGCAATATGGGTGTCATTGTCGCCTTCGATCTGGACTATCGACCTGATCACTGGAGTGAGGCGGAAGCTCGTCGCACGATTTCCGGTATTGTCCGCCATACCGATGTTCTCTTCGCTACTCGTCAGAATCTGGAGCTCTTCTTCGGCATTGAGGGGGCATACGATGTTGCCATGCGTTCGGCTATCGAGAAGATCGGTGTCGCCGCTGTCGCGATGTTACGCGAGCGGAGCCGCGGCACGGGCCGGATCACACTGGAAGGTCTGGCGATGGGCAAGAATGGCTCGATGGCCATAAGTACCAGTCACACCGTGGATGTGGTGGATGGTGGCGGCGCCAGTGATGCCTTCGCGGCGGGATTTCTGGCCGGATATCTCGATGACCCTGCTGCCATCACCCGGGCTGTCTCGCTCGGAGCCGCGATGGGTGCGTTGGTGCAAACCATGCCTGGCGAGATGCTGATCGCCACGAAGGATGAGATAGAGGTGCTTGCTAACGCGGGATAGTCACGACCATGCCGTCGTACGCGGGCTCATATCCGTTGGCAGCACAACGTTCGGCCAGTTGTTCGTGCGGGAACACACTGTGATGGGCAAAGTGCGTGGCGATCACCTGTGTTGTGGTATCGATCACACCGGCACTCCGCGCCGCCGCAACTTCCGCCATGAAGCCGTTTTCTCCGAGGTGACCAGGGAGATCGCTGCGGAACCCCCGCGTGTGATCCAGGGTAAAGAGATCGAACCGCCACCCGAGATCTGCAAGCCGCGCCCAGGTATCTGATGGTAGTGGGCCGGTATCCGTCCCGTAGAAGAATGTACTGCCATCTCGTGTATCCCGAATTGCAAAAAGCATCGCTTGCAGCTCCGGTTGGGCATGGCTGGCCTTGATGCTCTGCACCTCATACGGTCCAAGCGAGAATGCCTGCCACGGGGTGATCTCCACGATTTCGATATGGTGGCGTGCCTGCACATCGGCTTCTCGGAATGAACGGTGATGATCCTCCATTACGTGATCCCATACATCCACTGCTGCGGGGCTGAGGGCATAGGTCATTGTCACCAGCCCTTCTGGCAGGCAATCATCGCTGCGCATATACATCGTGGTGGGATCGGCATGGTCGTTGTGTGGATGTGTCTGCAGCGTATAGCGGACCTTGGCGAAGGATGTACCGCGGCGATTTGCAGCAACAAGGAGGTCTGGTCCGAGGTCGATAATGAGATTATCGTTCAACAACATGCTGGATCGCATACGAATACTCTTGCCACCAGCTTTGCGGAATGCCTCGCAATACTCGCACTCGCAGAAGGGATCCGGACATGCATCCGCCGCCGCTGTACCGAGGAACTCTATACGCATGGTTGTGGCTCCTGAACCGAAAGCGAGTGACCAGAAATAGTATTGTTTGCGACTGTTCGTGCTTCGTATGCCTGTTAGAGATGAGTGCATTCCATTTCGGTTCCGAAATGGAATGCACGTCAATGCACGTCAATGCAC
>JAGQGU010000005.1:0-186187 GCA_020432165.1 Thermomicrobiales bacterium | reverse complement strand
TGCACGTCAATGCACGTCAATGCACTTTCCTATTCTTTCATCGTGCTCGACAATTGCCACCGTGCCCCACGATTCCTACCTACGACCTCGACCTTCCGTGCCGTTCGGAGACGCTCTAAAACCAGCTGAAGCTGCCTCCTTGTTCCCTCCCAATGGAGAAGATGGAACAACTCTGAGAGGCTCATCGAATGATACTCAGCCAGTGCCGCCAGTATCCGATTCTCCTGGCTGAGGTTTGACGCTGTCGAGATTACGAATCTTGACAGTTGAACAGTGAACGAATGTCGACTATCGAGAAATATAGGATCTGGTGAGCCCGCAATTCTGGATCTTTCAATCATGCGTGTAGTTCCAAGACCCCAACTCTCAAAGATTCCTTGTCGCTGAAGAACACTCGCAATAATCTGATTCCAGGGGCGTGACTGGTGGACAATCAGTAAGTCCTCTACAGTCAAACCAAAACGTAAACCTCCAGTACTTACGATCTCCATTCGATCATCATAGATAGCAACATCTACCGCCCCGCTTGGTTCAGCATAGTCTCTGTGAGTGAATGCGTTCACCAGAGCTTCACGTACTACATCAGGTGAGTAGAGCGGGGTATCAACTCTCTGTATCTGATCTGAAACTATTTCACTTCGCACGGGATTGTGTTCCGCTACGAACGACATCGATATGCGAAGCAGGTCGAAGATGTTACCCGTGAACTGCCTGTTATCCCGGAACAGATTCTTGGTGACGCCTTCGAATCTTGCTAATCTCACCCGACATTGCGGAAACTTCTGTTCGAGAAATTCCGGTTTGCCGAGTAGTGCTGCAGCTGCATTGTTGATCTGACCATCAGACAATAGCCCAAAACCCTGAAGAAGTGCGGCAGGGTCTCTTGTGTTGGGATCTGCTAAACGTCCTGACTTAATAGCACTCTCGACAATACTTGTCAGTAGTCCGGTGTTAAGGTGTTCAATAGCTAGTCCGGAGTTTTTTAGTTCCCACCGTTCTACGCTATGGAATCTTTCAAGCACCTTTTTCTGGTATTGATCTTCCGATAACTCATGGTTTGATGCCCCTATGCGTACAAAAGGACGACCCTGATACCGGTAGATCCCTGAATTTCCTGGAAAGCGCATACCCAGCACAACTCGACCAGAATCCAGCGTGATTGTTTCCGTCTCAGGCCAGTATGTCGGGGCTAATTTAGCAAGGGCTGTTGCCATTCTGTTGTGTGAACGATCGCCCAACTCAATGCCAACGATTTCGCCATCGTCATTCACACCGATGTAGACCACTCCACCTAATGAGCCATTAAGCATGGCTGTCCCAGACTTTACCGCCTGATCCAGCTCACTCATCGAGAGCTTGAACTCCACCGATTCCGATTCTCTTCTCGGGATGCCGTACCGTTCTTCCATACCCTAGTCGCTCACAACATACCCGTTGCTGACCGGATTCACCTGCACCACCCGACCAGGAGCCTTCACATCGCGGGCGGCGCGATCCATGGCGGTGCTGACATTTTCCACCAGGTCCGGATGGACAAGCGCCAGCACAGTGGGACCGGCTCCACTAAGCACCGCACCAACGGCGCCAGCCGTACGTGCGACTTCTTGCAACGGAATCAGGTGCGGAAAGAGTGCGGCCCGGTATGGTTCGTGGAGACGATCATGCATACCAGCTGCGATCAGCGTGGGATCGTGTCGAACCAGACCCACGGTCAGCGCCGCGACAGCAGCAACATTGGCCGTCCCATCCTTATGCGGAATCGTCGCGGGCAGAGCAGCGCGCGCGGCGTGGGTGGCCCCGGTCATATCCGGAATGAAGAGCACGCAGGTCAGTCCCAGATCATCGGTGTCGCAGAGTTTGGTGATACCTCGGACTTCTGATACGGCCATCACGGCGCCGCCATAGATGGCTGCACCCACGTTATCGCCGTGCCCCTCAATTGCCCAGGCGCGCTCGAAGAGATCATCGTCATCCAGCCCGAGATCGAGCAGCAGATTCGCCGCCACCAGCCCGATCGTCAGCGCCGCCGCCGAGGAGCCGAGTCCGCGACTCACCGGGATCTGGGTATCAGCGAGGATAGAGGCCGGCGGCAACTCGCGCTGGAACTCATGCGCCAGGCGCCGCATCGCGCTCAGCGTCAGATTCTCGCGGCCGTGCAGCAGCGGCGCTTCTGTACCGGTATTCGTGATGCTGCTGGCAGTTACATCGGTATCGATGGTGACGGTGTTCCAGATATCGAGGGCGATACCGATCGTATCGAACCCAGGTCCGAGATTGGCCGAGGTGGCCGGTGCCTTAACCGAGAATCGCATCGTCCAGCACCTTCTTCATTGCATCCATCGTCGCATCGATCCGAATCGGACGGTTCGCGCGTGCCCGAGGAGCACCGTCTACATCGTCCAGATGGTACTTCACGATATTGTCGGTATCCTTCAGCACATTGCCGGTGAGCACGCATACGACCTGCGCATCCGGGGCAATCTCGCCAGCAGCCACCAGTTGGCGGACACCAGCCACCGTCGTTGCCGAAGCCGGCTCACAGCCGATACCCGCAGCATCAATCACCGCCTTGGCATCAAGCAGTTCCTCATCGGTCACGCGGGCGACGATACCATTCGTGTTTTGGATCGTGCGGCGAGCACGATCAACGGATGCCGGTGCACCGATGTTGATCGCCGAGGCAATCGTGTGCGGCACCATGGGCTCATAGTGATCGAATCCACTCTGGAAGTAGTTGTAGAAGGGCGAAGCCCCCTCGGCCTGCACGGTGACAACGCGGGGGAGCTTGTTAATAAGCCCCACGGCGTGTGCCTCCACCAGCGCCTTGCCAAAGGCAGCTGTGTTCCCGAGGTTCCCACCTGGCAAGGCGATGATATCGGGGATATTCCAGCCGAGCTCTTCCAGAATCTCGAGCACAATCGTCTTCTGACCTTCCGGTCGGAAGGGATTGACCGAGTTGGCGAGATAGACATCGAACTCCTCGGTGACCTCTCGCAGTAGTTGCAGCGCGGCATCGAAGTCGCCCGCTACCTGCACCACCTTCGCACCAAAGGCGAGCGTTTGACTGAGCTTGCTCATGCTGATCTTGCCATCCGGAATCAGCACCATGGCCGGGATACCGGCGGTAGCAGCGTAGGAGGCCAACGATGCACTGGTGTTGCCAGTGCTGGCGCATGCGATCACGCTGGCACCGACCGATTTCGCATGGCTCACCGCCACGGTCATACCGCGATCTTTGAAGCTGCCGGTGGGATTGTGACCCTCGTGCTTAACGCCAAGTTGGCCGGGGTTCATCCCGGCGTACGTGGCGATCGCATCGTGCCAGTAGAGCGGCGTATTGCCTTCGCGACGGCTGACGATATGTTCGTCTGCGATCTGCGGCAGGAGTTGTCGATACCGCCAGACGCCGCTGAGCGATTCAAGTGTGTACCGTGGGGCGTCAAAACTCTCGGGCGTGAGGCGTTGGGTGGTATCGATCACCGCATCCAGGAGTCCGCCGCACTGCGTGCAGACTGTTATCTGCGTTGTGCCATCGAATACGCTGCCACACAACGCACACTGAACCGGAAGCTGAAGCGAGACCGACATGTTATTGCATCCTTGTGCTGGTACAAACCACAAGACCCCGCGATCACCGCAAGAGGTGAGGCGGAGTCTTGCACAAGAATATCAGAGCTATCAGGCCTGGTCGTCCGCAGGGATCAGGAGTCCAGCAACGACGTAGAGCACAATCACTGCGAGTGTGCTAATACCCGGCAGTGCGATGGCGCCAACTGCGGTCGCGATGCGCACATAGGTCGACTTCCAGCCGAAATGCTGGGCGATACCGCCGCAGACACCAAAAATCCATTGATCTTGTGTACTGCGGTAAAAACGACGTCCGGCCATGGTGATGTTCAGTTTCATGATGTTCTCCCCAGTTGATCTGTTAGCGAGCAAATGTGCGCGATTCATCATCGAATGGCAGCACGAGCGCCAAGGTGAGGTAGGCCGCCAAAACCATCAGGAACGACACGCCCGGGATTACCGCAGCGGCAAGAACGGTGAAGAGTCGTACCCAGAATGTACTGATACCGAGTTGGTTGGCGATGCCGGCGCAAACACCGAAGATGCGCTTGTTGTGGCGTGACTTGGTCATGCAATGAGCTCCTTTCTCCGGATTAGGCCGGATGCCTCTGCCCTGACTATCTCAGGTTGCTGAGGCAATTGTAGGTCGCTCTATGGGCAGGCAGGGTAGGGATAACCAGAAAAGATGTCTGGCGAGAAAGGGGAAGGTATCTAGATGTGGCCCCGGGGTTCCGGAGACCTTTACGCGCTCGGTGTGCTCTCCGGTGTACTCATGGGCGGTGCCACGAAGTTTGCTCGCAAAACGGTGCGGCTGAGATAGTGGCCGTTCGCGTAATCGAACTCGCCACCGCAGGTGAGCATCGTCAACGCCTGATGATCCGTTGGGCCAACGACTTCCTGCAGTTTGCCCGCTTCCAGTGTCTCGTTATCGAAGGTGTCTACCCATTCCACGGCATACTCGTAAGTAATGCCATCCTCACCCGTGAGCACAATGCTATCGCCCTCAACCAGATTACGAATATTGAAGAACACGCTCGGGCCGACATTCCAGAAATCGACGTGCCCTGCCAACACCACATTCCCCGGTTCACCGAGCGTTGCTGTCTGCTGATACCAGGCCACAACCCACGGACCGGTCGGATTCTCCATCACGCCGTTGACGATGTTCAGCGTCTCGATATCGGCATTCACGCCGATAGAGTCGATGACGATATTCGCCGGAGCTGAAGGATTGGCGGCGCGCACCTGCGGCGAGTCCTCGCCAACCGGACCCCCACGGAGTGCACCGCTACTGGGAAGATCGCCGGTGGTGGTGCTTTCGATCGGCACTTGCTCGGGAGTCGATTCCGGGGTGGAATCGTCCTGAGCGGCCACAAGCCGGGAGGTTACGCCAGCCGCTGTCACGGATGCGAGAAGGGATCGTCGGGTGATGGGTGATCGCAATATGTCCATGCCTGCTCCTGAACATCACGTGCGAGTGATTCTGTACAATTGTGAGACGTCCGAGCGTGCCAAATGGTGTCATGCTCCGGGAACTCGCAATGAGACGACACCGTGAATGACTCCATGATGCCAGATTTTGAGGTTGCCAGCGTACTACTGCGAAGTATTGGCTGGAACCAGATTCGTATTGAGACGGTGCCCGGCGGTACGGTCAACACCACCTTCCGTCTCAGCGAGGGACAACAGGTGTGGTATCTGCGTATCGGTCCCACGCTGGAAGACGCCGCCAAAGGCCCTACCTGGTTTACCGACCGCGGCCTTCAGCGGGAATTGCGGGCGATCAGCATCTGGAGTGAGCACAAACATCTCTTGCCGCAGACCGTTCACTCCGATTTCACCCGGACGCTCGTTCCCGCCGATTGGGTGATTCAGAAGGCGGTTCCTGGCGACTCCTGGGAGGCGCAGCGGGCTCGCTTCACACCGCTGGAAACGATCTCGCTATGGCGGCAGCTAGGCACACTCCTGGCAGAGCTTCACGCCTATGTCGGCCCCGAGTTCGGACCGCCGGAGCAGGGTATCGGTACCCGCCGTTGGAGCGAAGCAATCCGGTGGGATGCAGCTGGTCTGGTGGTTGATGCTCATCGTTACAATCTGAAACCCGCGCCATTCGAGGCGCTGTGCAAGCTGATCGATCGCTCCGCGCGCGAACTCGATGATGTTACCCAGCCACGTCTGATTCATAGTGATCTCGGTTTGCGGCACATCATGGTGCAACGTGATACCAGCGGTGAACCCAAAATCAGCGGATTGATTGATATGGAATATGCGCGCTTCGCCGATGCCTATAGCGAGAGCATCTTTGTTTCCGAAGCGCGCAAAACCCAGCGTGATCCGATGTTCGATGAGTTCATGGAGGCATACGGTGCTGTTCGTGCCGATCGCAGTTTCCGCCTGCGCAGCCTTATTTACCAGCTGATTGATATGGCCTGGTGGGCCACCGACGCCATGCGCCGTGAACGACCCACCGAAGCCCGCGAGGTGCTGGATGCCATGTACACCCGCCTCGACGAGGACAAGTTGATCCGATGACTTAGGATGGCGGTTACGCGTTCTGGCTGCCCGGATCACTCTTCGGGGCGGGCACGCCCTTCATGTCTGGACGTGGCCGCGGAAACTCGCGTTCCACCGCCGGGCCATCGCCATTCACCTCTGGTTCCGGCTCGGCCACGGGTTCGTCATCTACCTTCGCCAGCTTGTCGAATGGTGCGGGCGAGTTGCCGCCACCGCTACTCTTGCTACCCATGAAGGCGCCGAACATATCGATCGGGATCGGGAAGGCGATGGTCGTATTCTTCTCGGTGCCGATCTCGGTCAACGTCTGCAGGTAGCGCAACTGAATCGTGACCGGGTTCTGGTTGATGATATCGGCCGCGCGACCCAGTTGCTCGGCAGCCTGGAACTCGCCCTCGGCGTGGATGATTTTAGCGCGCTTGTCGCGTTCGGCCTCGGCCTGGCGAGCCATCGCGCGCTGCATGCTCTGCGGCAACTCGACATCCTTGACCTCGACCACAGAGACTTTCACGCCCCACGGCTCGGTCTGTTCATCGATAATCTGTTGTAGTTCCTGGTTAATCTTCTCGCGCTGGCTGAGCAGATCGTCCAACGAGCTCTGACCCAGCACGCTGCGCAGAGTCGTCTGCGCGATCTGGCTGGTGGCACGGATGTAATCGGCTACATTCACCACCGCAGCACTGGGGTCGATGACGCGGAAATAGGCGACTGCATTGACCCGCACCGTCACGTTATCGCGCGTAATCACTTCCTGGGCCGGGATATCCATCGTTACCGTGCGCAGATCGATCTTCTGCATGCGCTCGATGAACGGCACCAGCAGAATGAGGCCTGGTCCGCGCACACCGGCGAGACGACCCAGCCGGAAGACAACACCGCGTTCGTATTCTTGCACCACCTTGATGCTGCTGATGAGAACCAACAACACAAAGACGATGATGACACCTGCTAAAATCCACGCCATTACGAGTAATCCTTTCCTACACGCACATCATTGTGCCACGGATGATACGGAGCTCACCGGTACAAGATGTTCACGTCGCGGTGCCTCCGCGACCTTGTTCACTTCCTCTTCCGATGTCAGCGCCACCGTCAAACGAATGCCGGTTACGCCGACGATACGCACATTGGCACCGACCGGCGCGGAATCCTGCTCATGCTCCAGGGTGGCACCCCAGAGCTCGCCATCGAAGAAAACCATGCCACTCGGCTTGAGTTCCTGCCGCACCGTCGCGATCTCGCCGATCATTGCCTTTTTGCCGGTCGTGGGGGCGCTACGTTGGAGTCGCACCACCAACATCCCGATGGCGATTGCGCTTGCCAACACCAGTCCGGCGCAGACCCAGATGACCGGTCGCGCGACGGTGCCATAGCCAGGCACTGATTCGTCGATGAGCATGTAACTGCCAAAGACGAACGAGATCATACCGCCAACCAGCAGCAAGCCATACGACGAGACGAAGAGATCGATGAAGAAGAGGGCGAAGGCGAGCCCGATAAGCGCCAGGCCGGTCCAGTTCACTGGTAGCGTACCGAGACCGTAGAAGCCGAGAATGAAGCTGAGAACGCCGATGATACCGGGGATGAAGCTGCCAGGATTGCTGAGTTCCAGGAAGATACCGAGCGCGCCAAAGCTCAACAACAGATAGGCAATGGTCGGATCGGAAATCATTTGCAGGAAGCGCTCGAAGCCGTTCATGCCGATCGTCTCGGTGCTCGCACCGGCGGTGTTCAGGGTGACGGTTTCGCCGTTGTTCAGTGTGACGGTCATACCATTCACATCGTTCAGCAATGTGGGAATGTTTGGTGAGATCAGGTTGATCACACCCAAATCGAGGGCATCGGTGGCGGTAATATTGGCGGCATTGGTGACGGCGCTGACCGCCCATTCCTCGTTGCGATCTCGCATTTCCGCCAGATTGCGAATGCGAGAGACGGCATCGTTGATGACCTTGTTCTTCATCGTCTCGTCGATATCGGAACCATCCGAGTTCACCGGGCTGGCCGAGCCGATATTGGTACCTGGTGCCATCGCGGCGATATGGCTGGCGTAGGTAATATAGACACCCGCGCTGGCGGCGCGCGCATTGGTGGGGCCGACCCAGGCGATCACCGGCACATCGCTTTCGACAATGGCGGTGACGATATCCTCCATCGCGGAGCTGAGTCCGCCCGGAGTATCAATGCGCAGCACAATCGCCTCGGCGTCATCGCGCTCGGCCTCCTTGATGCTGCTTTCGACGTAGCTCGCCATTGCCGGCGTGATCGTGCCATCGATCTCGATGATCGCGACATGTGTGCTTGTGTTCTGCGCCGATACTGACATCGCCGCCAGCGCCAGCAGGAAGAGCGGCAGGAGTGTGCGGAAGAATCTGGTAGTCAGGTTGAAGGTCGTCATACTCGCCCCATTGCGTGCTGTGCCATCGTTCCTGAGCCAATTATACGGGTCTGTTACGCTGAGGGTGTGACGATTGTGTGCCAGAGCGTCCTACAACGCGTAGGGGCGCATCCTGAAAGGTATGCGCCCGCATCGACGGCGGAGCCGTCGATATCTTCCGATAGGCGGTTGCACCTACGTGTCGACGATGTCTGGAGAACCTATGACCACCAAAGACGATCTCCGCCGCCTCGCCCTCGCGCTTCCCGGTGTCGCCGAAACCCCGGACGGCAGCTATGTCTTCAAGCGCGATGGTCGCAATATGATCTGGCCCTATCCCGAACGCGTGCACCCGAAGAAGGCACGCGTGCCGCGCTACGACCAGTATTGCGTGCGCATCGCCGATGCTAGCGACCGGGAGGCGTTGCTCGCCGGCGAACCGGAGGCCTTCTTTACCACCGATCACTACGCTGGTTATCTCGCCGTCATCGTCCGCCTGGACGCGATCAATGAAGAGCGGCTAGCGGAAATCGTGGAAATGGCCTGGGACGCCGCGCCGACACCGTCGAAGGGGTGAGAGGCGAAAACGGTAGCGCCGCATTTGATATGCGGCGAGGGAGTGTTCGGGTTCCGGGATGGCACCAGCGGTGATTCTGGACCGGCTACGCCGGGAGGCCCTGAGACCACACATCCTATGTGCGGTCTCAGGGCGGCTATTGCTACACACCCATCGCGTGGTAGCCGCCATCAACAAAGATGACATCACCGGTGATACCGGCCGCTCCATCGCTGCAGAGGAAGGCGGCCATGTTGGCGACATGCTCGGGCTCGAAGACATCGCCGAGCGGGGCCTTCTCCACAGCCTGCTCCTGCATGCTGCTGAAGCCGGGAATACCGCGGGCGGAGGCGGTCTTGATCGGTCCGGCCGAGATCGCGTTCACGCGGATACCCTTCTCGCCGAGATCGGCGGCCAGGTAGCGCACGCAGCTCTCCAGCGCGGCCTTGGCCACACCCATCACGTTGTACTTGGGGAAGACACGATCGGACCCGAGATAGGTGAGTGTGAGGATACTGCCACCGGCATCCATGATCGGTGTGAGTTCACGTGAAACCGCCACCAGGCTGTAGGCGCTGGTCTCGAGCGCGATATTGAAGCCCTGGCGTGTTGTTTCCAGGAAGGGGTTAGTCAGCTCCGCCGCCGGTGCATACGCAATACTGTGGATGAGGATATCCAGTTTGCCGTAATCAGCTTTTAGGCTCTCACGCAGCGCGACCATTTCCTCGTCGTTGCTGACGTTGCAGACATAGGTGCGCATACCCGGCACGGTCTCCGCCAGCTTTTCGGCATTCTTCTTGGCGCGATCATCAATGTAGGTGATCGCCACATCGGCACCAGCACCAGCCAGTGCCTCGGCGATCTTCCAGGCGATACTCCACTGATTCTGCACACCCATTACCACGGCAGTTTTGCCGCTCAGCATACCTTCGCCCACGGATTGCTCCCTTTCCATATCACCGGGCGACACTACCCGGCATCATTGCTCACACGTCCACTACGTGCGCAATCTGCGTATGTGCTGCATGATACCGGATAGTTGCTCACCGCGAGAGCGGTATCGCAGAAAGAGATGTCAGGAGTCACCATGAGCGAACACGCCAAAATCCCCGTATTCGATGGTCATAACGACACAATTCTCAGTTTGATCAGCACTGGTCGCGATTACTACACCCGTGGCGATATCGGTCATATCGATGGTCCGCGCGCTGCCGAGGGTGGCTTTGTCGGCGGATTCTTCGCCTGTTTCGTGCCGACGCCGAACGACGAGTGGTCTCCGAATCTGGAGTCCGTGCTTGGTGGCGGGATCAAGGGTGTAGAACTGGCGGACGAGTATGGCAGCCCCAGCCTCGCCTATGCGCAACAATTCACCAATGCCATGATCGCCCGCCTCCTCAATCTCGAGGCCGGTGGCGGCAATCTGCTCAAGGATCTGGACAATCAGGACGGACCAGCCTGGACCGACGATCCTCTCAGCGTTGTCACGTTCGTGGAGGATATCGAGGAGAACATCGAGGCCGGCACACTCAGTGCCATTCTGCACTTTGAGGGCGCGGAGATGATCGATGAGAACTTCTACGCCCTGGAGATGTATCACAACGCCGGTCTGCGCTCGATCGGCCCGGTCTGGAGTCGTTCCAATATCTGGGCCCACGGTGTGCCCTTTGCCTACGGACAGAGCCCGGATACCGGTCCAGGGCTGACCGACAAGGGGAAGGAACTGGTGCGGGCCTGCAATCTGCTTGGGATCATGCTGGATGTCAGCCATCTGAATGAAAAGGGGTTCTGGGATATCGCTGCCATCACGACCGCACCGATTGTGGCGACGCACAGCAATGTCTGGAGCATTTGCCCCTCCACACGCAATCTCACCGACAAGCAGCTGGATGCGATTGCGGAGAGCGATGGCATGGTTGGTATCAACTACAACGTGCCCTTCTTCCATCCAGAAGGTGCTCGCACCGCCGATGTGCCATTGGGATTGTTAGCGGATCACGTGGACTATCTGGTCAATCGCATCGGTATTGATCGTGTGGGTTTTGGCTCGGATTTCGATGGCGCGCTCATGCCGGAGGGGCTCTCCGACGTCAGCAAGCAGCAGAATCTGGTCGATGAACTCCGGTCACGTGGCTACGATGACGAAGCGCTGAACAAACTCGGCTACCAAAACTGGCTGCGTGTTCTCGAAGCCACCTGGGGAAGTATTGAAGGATAGAGACAAGAGGGGGCAGCGGAGCGAGCCCTTGTTTCCCCTCAGGGGGGCAGACGAGCTGCCCCTCTACCTGTTCATCGCATTTCATATGCGGTGCCCAAGTCTTCCAGCAACCGGGCCGGCTTGCATCGTCATTCCGAAGCGTAGCGAGGAATCAGCCGAACAATCGGTAGCCAGACCGTCGGAGAGATGCTATAGGGCATCCTGATTCCTCCCCTTAGCGTTGCTCCGGGTTCGGAATGACGAACCCTACATCCTGCCGCCGAGGTCGGTCATGCGGCGGTGCTGTTCTTCAATCCAGGTCAGCTTCAACTCAATCCGCTGCTTCGCGGTGGCGATCTTCTCTTCCATATTGGTGCGAATCTCGTCCGCTTGCGGACCATCCCGCAGCCCCGCGATCACACCTTCCCAGTGCGCGATCTTGCGTTCGTGCTCGTCGATCTCGGCACTCAGCTTGCGAATCTGATCCTCGGCATGACCGCGAGCATCCTGTAGCTTGCGTTTGCCTTCGCTCTGGGCGCGCTGAAAGATGCGATCACACACCGCCCGGAACTCCAGCCACTGCTTGTCGCCCTGTTCGCGCGGCACTGGTCCGATCTGCTTCCACTGCTGCTGCAGTTCCTTGCAGCGATTGGTGGCCGCGCGTGAATCCTGGCCCAACAGTGACTCCGCCTCGTGGATCAACGACTGCCGCGCCGCGAAGTTGGATTCGCGTTCCTGCTGGCGGGCATCGAAGACAACGCGGCTACGCTTGTACACATCGTCTTGCGCCGCACGGAAACGGGTCCAGAGTGCATCATCGGCTTCCTTGCCTGCCGATCCGGTCTCTTTCCACTTCTGCATGAGTGGTTTCATTTTATTCTGGGCAGCGGCGACATCTTCCATTGCCATCAGGTGCTCGGCCTGATCGGCGATCTCGCCCTTAGTCGCGGCGTTCTGCTGATACCATTCGGTTCGGCGCACCCCAAAGGCATCGCGGGCAGCATTGAAGCGTGCCCACAGCGCATCATCGCGCTCCTTGCCAGCGAAGCCGATCTGTTTCCAGTGATCCATCAACTCGCGCATGCGCAGATTGGCGCGCTTCATATCCTCATCGTCGCCGAGCCGCTCGGCCTCTTCGCAGAGTTGCTCCTTGGCAGCAGCGCGATTGACGAATTCTGCCTCGACCTCAGCGTAATGTTGCTTCCGCTTCGCCCGAAACGCGCGCTCATGCTCCTTAAAGGCATCCCACTGCTGCTGATCTCTCTCGCGATCGCCAACGGAACCGATCGCCTTAAAGGCTTCCACCAGCGCATCCAGTTCGGTACCAGCGACCTTCCAATCGGTGCGATCAGCCAGCTTCTTCACCTGCGCGATCATCTGGTCACGCTCGCGAATCTGCGTCTGCTGCTCCTGTACCAACTCTGCCTGGAGCACCTCATAGGCACTGCGGAGCACATCCAGATCGCCCAGCACTTTCAGCTGATCCACCTCGGCGATCCGATGCTGGATCTCGCCAAATCGCCCCAACTTCTTCGGCGACTGCCGCACTTGTTCACACCAGGTAGCGGCTTCCTGCACGGCGTTCTCATACCAACGTCGACAGGTACCGATCGCGGCATCCTTGTCGGGGCCAATATGACTGATCTCCAGGTCACGCGCGCCATCGACCATGTGGATACCGCCATCGCGGTCGATATAACCAACCCGCTTGTCATCGAAAATGATGTCGTCAGTCGGCGCAGAGGAATGAATTGCTTCGGGGTGGGACAATGTCTCTCTCCGGGGAATTACGTTTGGGTGTATGCAGGCAGTGTACTTGCTGTGGCCAGAATCGGCTATAGATTCAACTCATCCAGCCAGATCGGATTGGTCCAAGCCCGATTTCCGTGCGCGTCCAGCACGGTGATACGCACGAAGGAACTTGTGAAGCGGGTGATGGGCAACCGCACCTCGGTGAGCGCATCCCCACGCGTGAACTCGCGAATACTGCCGCGACCACCCGCATAGACAGCGATGGCCGGGTCGCACTCGATCACGATTTCACTATCTGTCAACTCGATGCTGTGAATACGTGGGCCATTGCTGGAGTAGAAATATCCCTGCTTCAGCGCTTTCAGCAATGAATCGGGATCGAGCGATTCCGAGCGCACATGTACCCAGGCACCCAGCGAGTCCGGACGGTCCGGCTTGCAGTGAGCATCGTCACCAGCGGTGGCACTGAAGCGATGTCCGCGATTCGCCATTACATCGGCAAAGAGCCAGCCATTACCGCGATCGCAATCGTTCATATGGCCGTAGTTATAGATCTCGATGGCATCGAAATCCTTGAGGCTGAGCGCATCATTGATGGTGACCCCGTTCCAGCCGGGGTGGCCGATGATCACGAACGCACCTGCTTCCGAGGCCCGGGCAGCTATTTCCTGACCGGTCTCGTTTGGTTGCGGATCGGCGAAATCAAGTGGGAGACCATTGGCGACAATATGCCAGAGTTCGCCGTTCTCCATGCCCCAACCGTGAAGTTCGGCACCGATGAGTGTTGTGAATGACTCATCGCGGAAACCGGTCGTATCGGTGATGGGCCACCGAAATGTCTCCATGTGATGATCGGTAGCGGCGACAAAATCGTAGCCATTGCTGCGATAGAGCTCGCAATAGGCTTCGGGAGAGAGGGCACCATCTGAGTTGGTGGTGTGTCCGTGGAGATTACCTTTGTAGAACTGGCCGGGTTGATCGAAGGGGAAGTTACGCACGAGCGACGAATCCTTTGAAGGAAAACAAGAGCAGGGTAGAGAATGCTCTCTACCCTGTCATTCTCGCACCGGACGCAAGGCTCGTCAGCCCTCGTCGCCATCTTTCATTTCATAAAAGCCGAAGAGGTTGCCGGAAGGATCGCGGAAGGTCCCGAGGATATCGAATGTCTCGCGGTCGGCCGGATCAATCACTTCACCACCGAACTCCGCAATGCGGGCCTCGGTTTCGCTGGCATCCTTCACCATGATGTAGAGAATGGCTCCTGGATTCTCAACCGATTTCAGCTGCTCGGTAAAGCGACCATGCACCTGATTGACGGAATCATCGAAGGAGATTCCTTGATGAGTCTCACGCATGCTCCAGCCAAAGACCTCGCTATAAAAGGTGGCGGATACTTGCGGATCGATGCTGGGCAGCAAGAGATAAAGGATTTTGCCATGCGGCGGCGTGGGTGTGGACATTCAGTGCTCCATCGACGTAACGCGAATCTGGCGCAAGCATACAGTGAATTAGTCGGGATGCACGGCACCCCATGCGGTGGGGTCAACATCGCGAACCGTCTGCGAAAAATACCAGATGTGCCCACCCAGATCGCGGGCGCCAAACTGTTGCTCACCGTACATGTATTCGGTTGGTTCGGAAGTGATTTCCGCCCCAAATGCACTGGCGCGATTGTAGATCTCGAGGAGATTTGGAACGCGGACGGTGATGTAACCGGCATTGCCAACGTTGAGGTTTTCTCGCAGGCCGCTGAGCAACACGCCGCCGGTTCCCAGACTTATCTGGGCATGCTCATCACCGGCACGAAATCGTTCGCTGACGCCGAATGCGTCCACCAGCCAGTCCACCACCTCGCCGACTGGCTGTGCGTAAGAGAGTGCTGGAACAAAGGTTCCCTCTGGGATCGATCGATTGTTACTCACTGTCATGGTGGTAGATTCCCAATACATTGCCATCGAGATCGCGGAAGCGCTGATATTGCTCGGTGCTGGTGAATTGTTGCAACTCACCAATCATGGTGCCGCCAGCAGCAATGATTCGCGACGCTGTATCAGCGACGTTATCGACCCAAATATCGACCTCATAACCGCCCTCCCGCGGAGTAAACGAGGTGTCCCACATTCCACTGACGGCACCTGTTGTATCGTCGAAGGCGAGGTCACCATTGTCGTGCTTACGCGTGGACCAACCGAAGACCGCGGCATAGAACGCTGCCGATCTGGTCGGATCGGTACTTGCCAAAATCAGGTAGCAAATCTTGCCGTGTCTCCACGGTGACTGATTGGTCATCAATGCCTCCTCCTATTCAACCCCCGGAAAAATCTCACGAGGGGCGGCATCTTGCGGATTGTATCCCAGTACCTCGCGGGCATGTTCAATATCCCAGAGTTTGCGGGGGTTATCGCTGATGCCGTAGACCAGCGCCCACTGCACATCCGCTTCGATACTACGCTCTATCAGATGGATGCAGTCGCGATTGCTCAGCCACACAGCGCGCACGCGCATGCGCGCCTCGCGGATACCCGGCTCGTTATCCCGCTGTGGATCCCACAGGTTCTGCGGAGAGGTCGATGCTTCCTCACCCATGCAGCCACCGATCCGTAGGCAAACTGCTTCCAATCCGTGGTGATCGACGTAGTAGCGCGCCATCGCCTCGCCGTAAACCTTGCTGACGCCATAGAGACTATCGGGCATCGGTTCCGCCGTGTGGTCGATTTGCCGAGGATCGTTGATCTCAAAGATCTCTGGTCGATTCGCGGTCTCGAAGGTGCCGACAGCATGGTTGCTACTGCTGAAAACCACCCGTTTGACGCCAGCGAGACGGGCCGCCTCAAAGACATTGCGTAGCCCGATGAGATTGCTCTCCAGCACCGCTTCCCAGCTGCTGCTTACTGCGGACGATCCTGCCAAGTGCACCACTGCATCGGCGCCCTGGAAAGCCGCCACAAGCCCCTCCAGATCGCTGGTATCGCAGAGCACATCCGTATGGTTGCTGGCGGAGCGGGCGAGGCCCACAACATCGTATTGACCGCCTGATCGCCAGGCATCGATCACAATTCTCCCAATCAATCCGGTTGCACCCGTTACCACTACCCGCTTCATTCCCAACCATCCTTTCAGGTGCTACCATGCACACGCCCGCATTTGGCGGCGAATTCCCGAGGGTAGTGCCATTCATCGCCATTTCAATCTCGCTGACCGCAATTCTACTGCCCGCGTCGTGATTCCTGGCGTATGTCTGTGCGCAATCATTACGGCGGTTGCGTTCGTGCTGGCATCCCTACAGGAAGCTGCAGTCGGTCATGCCGTCCTGGAACCGTTGGTACTCAGCCTGATCCTGGGATTGCTGGTTCGTATGGCCTGGACTCCGCCGGCCCAGGTCGCGAAGGGTATCGCTTTTGCGGGTAAGCAACTGCTTGAGTTCGCGATTGTTGTGCTTGGTCTCACTCTCAATCTTGGTGCGATCGTCGATGCCGGCTGGAAGCTGCTGGTCTCCGTGTTGCTGCTGGTCAGCATGACGCTCATCGTCGGTATCGCGGTGGGCAAGGCGATGGGGCTGAGCGCGAAGTTGGCCACACTTATCGCGGTGGGTAATGCCATTTGTGGCAATAGCGCCATTGCCGCGGTTGCTCCCGTTATCCGCGCCAAAAAGGAAGATTTCGCTGCGGCTATTGCGCTCACCGCTGTTTGGGGTGTTGGTGTCGTGCTGGTATTGCCGCTCCTGGTGCCGTTGCTTGATCTTAGTGACGAGCGTTTTGGCACGGTAGCCGGACTCAGCGTCTACGCAGTCCCGCAGGTGCTGGCGGCCACATTCTCCGTGAGTGCAGTCGCGGGGCAGGTGGGTAGCCTGGTCAAGCTCACGCGCGTGATCATGCTTGGACCGGTGGTAGCGCTCTTTGCCTGGCTCTATCGCGATGAAGCGGATGCTGCCGACAAGCCCGGACTCAGCAAGTTTCTGCCGTGGTTCGTTATCGGGTTCTTTGTTTGTGCCGCTATTCGCACGGCTGGCTGGGTGCCCGATTCGCTCATCGATCCCGCTACCAATCTCAGTCGGGTATTGACGGCTGTTGCCATGGCTGGATTGGGTCTCGGTGTTGATATCCGTGCCATTCGACACAGCAGCGGTCCCGTGTTGCGCGTCGTCAGTATCCTTACCGTGCTGTTGGTTTCCTCGGCGTTACTCGTCACCTGGGTGTTGGGCATCGGATAATCTTGCAGGGGAGTTATCTAGGAGTCACGCGTGCGCATCCTGCAAGTGCTGTATTACTACGAACCCTATACCAGCGGCCTCACGATCTATGCTGCGCGACTCTCCCGCGAGATGGTCGCACGGGGTCATGAGGTGCAGGTGGTCTGCGCGCGACATGATACATCTCTACCCAAACGCGAAATAGCAGAAGATGGTAGTGATATTATCCGACTCCGGGTGCTGGCGAACCTTGATCGTGCTGTGCTTCTGCCAGGGCTGATACCCACTATTTGGCGTCGGCTTGGTGATGTTGATGTCGTCCATTTGCATCTGCCTATGGCGGAGACTGCGTTACTGGTAGCACTCTGTCGCCTCCGCCGGAAGCGAGTGGTGGTGACGCATCATGCTGATCTTGTCTTGACCGGATCGCCCCTGGCACGGTTGGCGGCCAACTTCGCCAAGGTCAGCAGTATCATCGGTGGTCGCCTGGCCAACGTCTTTGTTACCAACACTGATGCTCGGGCCAAAGTGAGCCCCGTTGGTCGATTTATGCAGCAGAATTTGCAAGTGATACCACCACCCATACAGCCGCATCCGTTACCCCGGGATGCACGACAGGCGTTTCGCAATGAACGAGGCTGGGGAGATCGACCGGTCATCGGTTTTGTCGGCAGGTACGCCTCGGAGAAAGGATTGGAGATCCTCCTGCAAACGATCCCGCTTGTTCGCATGCGCTATCCCGAAGCTCTCTTTGCCCTCGCTGGTCCGCACACCGATCCCCGTACCGGCAAGCGGCGAGAGGGTCCGTGGTCGATCTGGCTGGAGCGCTATGGCTATGCGGTGGAGGAACTCGGCTATATCAGCGATGATGACCTCGCACGCTTCTACGCGGCCATTGATGTGTTGATACTGCCGAGCATCGACTGGACCGAGAGCTTCGGCATGGTGCAGATAGAAGCAATGCAGCAGGGAACACCGGTCGTGGCGAGTGATCTGCCGGGTGTGAGTGATCCCGTCCGCGTCACGGGTGGTGGCATCATCGTTCCTCCGGGCGATGTTGGCGCTCTCGCCTCAGCGATCGCCGAAGTGCTGAGCGTCCCCGAACGTTACGCGCCCGATCAGCACCAACTGGCCGAGAACTACTCGCTGGAGCATGTCACCGCCGCCTGGGAGCGTGTCTACGAGGGTGCGCTGTGATTCGACGGATCGGCTTTGCGCCACTTCTCATCATCATTGTCGGTGTCGCTCTTGCCCTGCGCGTATTGGGACTGAACTGGGACCAGGGCACCTATCTGCATCCTGATGAACGCTTCATGGTTTGGGTCACGACTGATATGAAGTGGCCGGAATCGATCGGTGCCTACTTCAACACCGCCATATCGCCACTGAACCCCTACAACACCAATCGCGATTCATTCGTCTACGGCACATTCCCCTCGTTCCTGGTTAAGGCCATCGCGGGTGTTCTCAATAAGGATGTATACGGTGAGTTGCATCTCGTCGGCCGCGCGGTCAGTGCTGTTTTCGATACCGGTACTGTCGTTCTCACCGCACTCATCGGGCGGCGTTTTTGGAGCGAGCGCGTCGGTTTGTTGGCAGCCTTCTTTCTCGCCCTCACACCATTGATGCTCCAGACCGCTCACTACTTTACCGTCGATTCCTTCGCTACATTCTTCGTCGTGGCAGCCTTTTGGTTCGCGGTAATGAGTTGGGATCGCCACTCCATCGCCTGGATGGCGGTCGCCGGTGTGATGGTTGGTCTGGCCGGAGCCAGCAAACCGAACGCACTGCTCTGTATCGCATTCCTTGCCTTACCCGCTCTCGAATTGGTACGCACCAGCGGCTGGCAGTCGTTGGTGCCCACCGTTCGAGATCGTGTCTATCCGGCCATTGCTGCGGGTGTTACTGGTGGGCTGGCTGCCTTCTGGACCTTTCGCATCGCGCAACCCTACGCCTTTGCCGGACCGCATTGGTGGAATGTTGGGTTGAACCAGCAGTGGCTGGATGATCTCGCATATTGGCGCGCAGTCCAGACCGGACTCGTCGATATGAAACCCAGCATCCAATGGGTCGATCGTACACCAGTGCTCTACATCCTTCAGAATCTGGTGCTCTGGGGCATGGGTGTTGCTCTGGGTGCGACCGCCATGATTGGGCTCGGTGTGCTTGTTTGGCGACTCTTGCGCAGCACAACCTGGCCCGACTGGTTCATGCTGGGCATGGTTGGTTGGAGTGTCGGCAACATTCTCTTCTATGGCACAGGCATCGCCCAGAACCAGCGCTACCTCATGCAGATCTATCCCTTCCTGGCTGTCTTCGCTGCTGCACTGCTAATTGAGATTGCTGATCGTTGGCGACGTTGGCAGCTCGGGCGCATTTTGCTGGTTGTCGTGACCGTCTACACCATCTTCTATGGCCTTGCCTTCACCTCACTTTTCGTCCGACCGATCACTCGTATTGAAGCCAGCGAGTGGATCTATGAGAACGTCCCCGCCGGATCAATGATCTCCAACGAGTATTGGGATGATCCTATGCCGATGTATCTGCCTAGTTATGACCATAGCCAGTACACCGGGATGACACTCGACCTCTATGCGGACGAATCCGCTGATAACAGCAAGGTGACGACTCTGGTGGGGCAATTGAGCCAGGTCGACTACGTTGTGATTAGTTCGAATCGAGTGATTTATTCGGTTGCTCGGCAGCCCGAGCGCTACCCGGTGGCGAATCGCTTCTACGAGATGCTCCTGAACGGTGAGCTCGGTTTCGAGGAGGTTGCGGAGTTCACGCAGGGGCCAGAGCTCTTTGGTATCGAATGGAGCGATCTCTCGGCTGAGGAATCGCTGACCGTCTACGAGCATCCCCAGGTTCGCATTTTCAAAAAGACCGATGCCTTCAGCGCCCAGAATGTGTATAACGAACTCAACGCGGCCTGGGGTGAGGGTGGTCTGTATTCGATCCCCGGTGATCCCACTCCGCAGCAGATGCTGATGAGGGGCGCTGATATCGCCACCGCGAATCAGGAGGGGAGTTGGAGCGATCAGTTTGGCAACGGCCTGATTCAGCATCACCCGCTGCTCGCATTTTGGCTGACGATGGAGGTTATTGGACTGCTCGCCTGGCCCCTAACCTGGCGCGCATTCGCCACTCGTAACCGTCGCCCCATAGTTGATTTCGCGAGCAATACACGTAGCTCCGGGGTTTATCCCCGGGGTGAAAGCGACGATACACGTAGCCCCGGGGTTGATCCCCGGGGTGCAGGTGGCGATACACGTGGCCCCGGGGTTTATCCCCGGGGTGAAGGTGACAATACACGTACCCCCGGGGTTGATCCCCGGGGAGAAGGGGACGATACATGTGACCCCGGGGTTTATCCCCGGGGTAAGACCAGCCTTACTTCCCCCGCCATCTCCATACTCGCCAAGGCTACCGGCCTCATCGCTCTCGCCACCATCACATTGACGTTGGTCTCCTGGGGATCCTTCCTCTTCGCTCGAGGTACGATCGTCGCCGCCATGGTCATCCTGCTGGCGATGAGTCTCGCCGCATTGCGTGGTCATTTCAGCGCGTTTGTCGCGGCTATTCGCCAAAACTGGCGCGCGATTCTTGTCGGGGAAGGAATCATTGCCGCTGGCTTCTTGCTAGTCGGCTGGATGCGAACCCGACAATCAATTGCTCCCGATGTGGAGCTGATGCAGTTCACTTCACTAGTCCGTAGCAGTTCTCTCCCACCGCTTGATCTCTGGTTCAGTGGCGGTCTGCTGCATACCTATTGGGCTGGACTTCTCCCCTGGGCAGCGCTTGCGAGGCTGCTGGGTATTGAACCGACTGTCGCCTTCAATGCAACGATTGTGGCCCTGCTGGCATTGTTGGCTGGCCTGGTCTGGAGCATCGTCCGTACCATCACGCGTTCGCACAGTTGGCTGACACTCATTGCTCCATTGCTCGTCATCTTCGTGGCGGGATCAGGCTTCAGCGGCGGCATCGCGACGCTCTGGGCGACGACATCTGTGGGTCTCTCGGTATTGGCCGTACTGCCGTTGATCGCGACTCTCATGCTCGTGCTGATCCTGCATAGCCCCGGGATACCGGCGGAGTTGACGTTCTTCGAGTACTGGAACCCGGGCAACTCGCAGGCGCAAGCGCCTTGCGAGGCCCGAGTCTACGCTGTCGCTGCCCATCGTCATCTATTTTCTCGGAACGGATGCCCTTATCCCCTAAGGCTACTGATCATTGGCGTAGTGACCGGTGCAATCATCGCTGGGGCCGAATGGGGTGTCATTGTGGCGTTACCGTTGCTAGCCATTGGATTGATGCTGCCCGCCTGGCAGAATCGGGCAGCACACGTTCCCTGGTGGCCGGATGTTCGCCGCTTTGTCCTCGAGATCATTGCTGCCCTCGTTATCGGTGTGATCGCCTGGTATCCCGCTATTGCCGCCCACACCGCGACTGCCCGCAATCTGATCGCTCCCGATACCTGGAGCGTCAACGAGCTTTATGATCTCGTCGGACCCATGCTCCTTCTCGCCATGCTTCTCATGGCCTTCGGTGCGAGCCTGGTGTTGGGTGAGACGATGGGAGAGGGGAGAGCTGGCGTGGTTGTGGCGGTGGCCGCGATCGTCATGATCCTCCTCATGATTGGCGTAGCCGTCTATGCCGATTCCGCATTGCTCCTGATCTTTCTCGTCTCTCTGCTTGCGATCATCGCCCTCTGGCATTGGCTCCACGATCACGTGCTGGCGTGGAGTGTGGCCCTGACGTTCATGGCCTCGTTCTTGTTGGCGTATGCGCAGACCCGTAAGGCGCATGTCGATATCTCCGCTGTCATCGTTACTCGCCAGCTCTTTCCGGTTGCCTGGATGCTTCTGGCCCTCGCGGTGACCCTTGGCGGGATCCATCTGATTGGTACATTCTCCCGATCGACTCGCCGATACGGAACGCTGGCGATGCTCCTGATCACGGCGATCCTGCTGATGCCCTTCGTCCAACAACTGCGCTCGGACGACGAATCATCCACCTCCGCTGCCACTCCCGCTGAGGTAGTCGTGGCCCAATGGCTGCAGAATCAATCCGGCATGCCGGTCGTCCTCACCTTTCCCGATGTCCACAGCGATATGCTCACGCTCTCCGGGCAACCCGGCGTGCTGGGATCAACCGGATTCGCCCAGCGTACCCGACCGGGCTACGGCAGCATGATTGATCACCGAAGTGGGGATATCAATTCAATCTTTACGAATATCAGTGACTGGGCGATCGCTGGACCATTGCTGGCGCAATATGATGTTGAGTTCATTGTTGTGGGGAATCTCGAGCGTCAGCAGTTCCCGAATCTGGAGACTCAACTCGATATCGCGATCGACGACGGCCACCTCGAGATTGCGTTCCAGAGCGACGATATGGTTGTCTACCGAGTGATGACCCCGTAAACCAGTACAATGTGGCCGTGATTTGTGTGTTTTTGTGGGGAATCTTGCATGAATGAATCAACCACTCGCAGTATCCCCTGGTCCATAGCCGCCGCGCTATGTGTCGTGGCGCTACTCGGAGGTGTCTGGCTGGGCGCTGTGGCATTTGTCGACCGGAGCGAACCGGCGCCACTCGTCGCACCGATCGAGGTGCTGGACACCAAACTCGAGATCAGCGGCAGCGTGGAGTACCTCCGCGATGAAGAGGTCTACATTCTGGCCCTTTACTCGATGCCGCCTGCTCCAGCCGGATCCACCTATCAGATTTGGATGGAGAAGGATGATGTCATCATCAGTGCCGGGCTGTGGAATCCGACCACAAATCGCATCGCCTTTGCCGCCTACAGTGGGCGGTACGACACCATGTTCGTGACTCTGGAACCAACCGAGCGTGGCAATAGTCACCCGACTACGGACCGGCTCGTGACCATTGATCTCACCGGGATTAATGCGGAACTCGAGGATGAATAGGGGCTGACACACCTGCCGAAACGCGTTATACAGAGTGCGAATCCCTCCTGCAATCGCGCGGGAGATGACTTGCCCAAAGGAGCTCGACGATGAGTGAGAATACGCCGCTCGTTTCGCATGATGGTCCCATTCGTTGGGGAATTGTTGGCACCGGCAATATTGCCAAGATCTTCGCCCGCGATCTGCCGCTGGCTCGCAGCGCTGAACTCGTCGCTGTAGGTTCTCGTAGCCAGGAGAAGGCGGATGCCTTTGGCGATATGTTCAATATCCCGCGCCGCTACGACAGCTATGAAGGCATCGTCAACGATCCTGATATTGATGTGGTCTATGTGGCGACACCACACCCCTGGCATCACGACATCACCATTCAGTTGCTGAACGCAGGCAAGAACGTGCTATGCGAGAAGCCAATGGCGATGAACGTGGCCGAAACGCGCGAGATGATCGAGGCTGCCCGCGCCAACGGATGCTTCCTGATGGAAGCGATCTGGACACGCTTCCGCCCGGCCATGGTCAAGGTCCGTGAGTTCCTGAACGATGGCACCATCGGCGAGGTGCAATACCTCACCGCCACGATGGGCTGGAACAATCCCTTCGATGCGGATTTCCGTCTCTTCAATAAGGATCTCGGCGGCTCGGCGCTGCTCGATGCCGGTATCTACGCGGTGCAGATGGTGCAGATGGTTCTGGGCAAGCCAGTAGAGATGGTGAGTGTCGCGACCCTCGGCGAATCCGGTGTTGATGAGAACTGCATGATCACCACTCGTCACGCGAATGGTGGTGTTGCCAATGCCGGTATCACCGTGCGGGCCAGTAGTCGCAATCTCTGCATGATCGCTGGTAGCAATGGCACCATCGTGATGGATCACGATTGGCACCGCCCCAGCACCTTCACACTCTTCCGTGCGGGTCAGGAACCAGAATTCTTCGATTGCAGCCACGAAGGTATCGGTTACCAGTTCGAGATGAATGAGGTGGAGGATTGCTTGCGCGGCGGCATTATCGAGCATCCGGTGATCAGCTGGAGCGATAGCCTCGAGATCGCGCAGATCATGCAGGATGCATTGCGTAGCTGGGGCGTTACCTTCCCATACGATCGCGACTAACTCGAGTCAGCCGACAAGGTCGATCCTCGTGGTCGACCTTGACCGACAACTCCCCCAAACTGCCAATCGCTCGGCTGATTGTTGCTACGGGTTCGGAATGACATTGTTCTGGCACGGTGTCGTTGGGTACCATACGCCTATCTTTGGCAATGCGAGCAGGAAGGACTCCGTGTGGCACACTCCCGACATTCTGGCGCTCCCGAACGCGTAACGGTTATCGGACTCGGGCGCTTTGGCACCAGTGTGGCTCACGAGCTTTCCGAACTCGGTTACGAAGTCATGGCCATCGACAAGGATCAACAGAAGGTTCAGGCTGCATCCGAGTATGTCACCCTTGCGGCTCAGGGCGATGGCACCGATCAGGAACTACTGGAACAACTCAATGTGCCCCAGTCCGATGTTGTTGTGGTCGCACAGGGCGAGAATCTGGAAGCAAGCGTGCTCAGTACATTGCTGCTGAAGAAGCTGAAAGTGCCGTGGGTGGTCGGTAAGGCGAAGACGGCCCTGCACGGTGAACTTCTGCACAAGGTTGGTGCGGATCGGGTTGTCTTTCCCGAGATGGATGCCGGGGTACGTCTCGCGCACTCCCTGGGTGTGCGTCACATTACCGATTACATTTCGCTTTCCAATACCGGTGGTATCGCCAAGATCGAGGCGCCGGCCAATCTCGTTGGTCAAACGATCGAGAACCTCATCAAGGATCGCGAGAGTAAGTTGAATATCCTCCTGATCAAGCGTGGGAATCAGCTCATTACCGTGCCGCATTATCAGGAGACCATTCGCGCGCACGACGAGCTCGTCATTGTCGGCAATGATTCCGACATCGGCGCTTTTGTCGATCACCGACCTGGTCTGCCGAAACTCCTGTGAGCAACATCCGGCCCCACCGTCCTGGTAATCGTGTTGTCCGCAAGCGTCTTGATGCCCAAACCATCATTACGTTGCAGGACGATCCGCGGGTAGAATCTGCACCAACCACTGCCTCTCATGCCAAGATCTTTGTGATGGCGGTCATGGTTATAGTGGCCGTCGGTACTACACTCTTGATGTTGCCCTGGGCGACGGAGGATCGACACTCCACGAACATAATAGATGCTCTCTTTACAGCCGTTTCTGCGTTTTCTGTGACCGGACTAGCCACAGTGGATACACAGTCACACTGGAGTTTTCTTGGCGAGTTCATCATCCTTGTCCTCATTCAACTTGGTGGTTTTGGCTTTATGGCCGGCACCTCAATGATTCTCATCATTTTGGGGCGCGGGGCGAGTTTGCGAGCCAACATGATGATGCAAGATGGTTCACCAACAATGAGCCTGCACGAGGTGTATACGTTTTCAAGGCGAATTGTTCGCTACATTGTGGTGGCTGAGATCATTGGTGCGATTGTTCTGACATTGCATTTTGCAAGATACGAGGCACCTGTTACGGCTGTCTGGTGGGGAGTCTTCCACTCGATCTCAGCCTTCTGTAATGCAGGATTTGATTTGCAGGTGACATCTCCGTCCATGAATGGGCACACCCGTTCTCCGATAGCGCTTACTACCGTGGCGTTGCTTATTCAGCTTGGATCACTCAGTTTTATGGTAGTTGCGGATGTTTGGCGACAGCGTAGGTGGAAGTCGTTGCAGTTGGATACCAAGCTTGTCCTTCTTGTGAACTTCTCTCTCATTGCGATTTCTGCATTGTGGTTCCTGATCGTGGAATGGAATGCGGCATTAGCACCAATCGACACTGGGTGGAAACCGTTAAATGCTGCTTTTCAAGCGATATCCGCGCGTACTGCCGGATTTACCAGCGCTGACTGGTCCCAGGCTCATAATGCCACTATGTACCTCTGGATTGTGGTGATGATGGTTGGTGGCGCTGCAGGATCGACCGCGGGTGGTGTCAAGCTTGCCACTATTGGAGTGGTGTTTATGGCGGTCATCTCCACGCTCAAGGGGCGTCCGGAGCCTCAGGCATTTGGCCGTCGCATCGCCCATCAGGTTGTCTATCGTGCGTTGGCGCTAATCGCAATCTTCATGTCGGTTCATTTCCTGATTTCAATGATGCTTGTGATGTCAGAGGACATATTCAATACTGAGCACTTCAGTTTTTTGTCGCTCATGTTTGAGGCGATGAGTGCACTCGCGACCGTGGGACTGTCTACTGGTATCACAAGTATGCTCAGTGATGGCGGCAAATTGGTGTTGATTTTGGGCATGTTTATAGGACGCCTCGGCCCCATCACGCTTGTCTATGCACTGACCCGCCGCATGCAGGTGGAACGCTTCCGCTACCCGGAAGCCAATATTCGCATCGGTTAGGGCAGAGATTCGCGTCGCTCAGTATGGCGACGCATAAGTATTGTCCCGATTGCTGCGGATATCACTGACCCGGCGATCACACCGATTTTGGCCAGGTCCAGATACTCGAGGTCGCCACTAAAAGCTAGTCCGGCAATGAAAATACTCATGGTGAATCCGATGCCGCAGAGAACTGCCATCGCGTGAATCTGGGGCCAGGTTGTGCGCGTAGGCATTCGGGCGATGCCTATCCTGACCAGCATCCAGATAGTGGCAAAAATGCCTATCTGCTTACCGAGGAAGAGACCCAGGATGATGCCCAGTGGCAAGGTGCTGATAACATCGCCCGGGTGCATTCCACCCAGAGGTACACCTGCATTGGCGAACCCAAAAAGGGGCACAATCCCGAAATTTACCCAATACACCAGGCGATGCTCAAGGATGTTCAGGGGAGCTGGCGATGTTTCGGATGACCCGCGCGCAGGTATACACATCGCCACGATGACGCCCGCCAGAGTTGCGTGAATCCCGGAGTTGAAGACGCTGATCCAAAGTCCGATCCCGACGAGCATATATGGCCAGATCGCATAGACGGAAGATCGATTCAGTAGTACTAGTGCAGCAAGACCCACTGCGCTCACTCCCAACCAACCAAACGACACCCCACTCGAATAGAACGTGGCGATGACGAGAATTGCGAGGAGATCATCGATGATTGCGATGCCTACTAGCAGGATACGCACGGCGGCCGGCACGCGATTTCCGATAAGTGTCAACACCCCGAGAGCAAAGGCGATATCCGTTGCCGTTGGCACGGCCCAGCCCGCGCGATGGTTGGGGGAGTTGTGATTAACCAAGAGGAAGATAAGTGCAGGCACAATCATCCCGCCAAGGGCGGCCAATCCCGGTAGTAATCGATCTCCCCAGGTGGAGAGCGCACCGTAAACCATTTCCCGCTTGATCTCGAGTCCCACCATCAGAAAGAAGAGCGCCATCAGGGCGTCATTGATCCATTCGTGGAGCGTCAGATGGCCGATGCTATGGGTCAGCGCGTGGTGGTAGTTGTCGTAGAGGGGTGTATTTGCCACGAGCATCGCTGCAGCAGAGGCTGCAAGAAGCACCAAGGCAGCGGCAGGTTCACTGCGAAAGAACCGTATGAGCATTGGAATGATCCATAGGACTAGAGCAAGGCGCGCATCGCCATGGCTGGCAATGACTGAGGCAATGGAAAAATACCATAGTCCGAAAGTCTTTATGAACGTGAGTGGTGTGAAAAAGGATAACCGCCCGGGGGATGGCCCGAGCGGCTATGACACAACACCACGCCAGGAGGGAAGGGGTTGATCGATGTTGTGGCTGGCAGCATCAATCACGCTGGTGTTAATCCAATACTAGTTCTCTCCAGGAGAGGGTACAGGTACCGTTGGTATACCAAATATGTTCCATTTGCACCGCGTTCACGCGATTCTGTCAAGTCTATCCAAATGCTTCCTCCAGCCAGACCAGTGGGGCCAATAATATCCGATGCAAATAGTCAGAATATCGCGTGGTTACGGGGATTCGGTCATCCGCCGGAGCCGGTTTGAGACCCGTTTCTGTGCTACCATACTAGCGGTCTGCGGGCGGTCAAATCGTCCGCCAGCTTCACATGCAGTGGGAGTGGGCACACGTGGAGTTCTTCGGCAGTAATTACATCGTCATGGTCTTCATGGTGGTCACCGCATTTGTCATGGGCTTTGCCATGGCCGGTATCTCCACCCTGGCGGGACCTTCCCGTCCGAACAAGGCCAAGTCGGCTCCGTATGAGAGCGGTATTCCGGATGTGAAGCCGGTGCGACCCCAGTTCACCGCCCGTTTCTACGTTATCGGTATGCTCTTCGTTATCTTCGATCTTGAAGCTGCCTTTATGTACCCCTGGGCCGTGAACTTCGATGTGCTCGGTCTCGGTGGTTTTGTGCATATGATCATCTTCATTTCGTTGCTCCTGCTTAGCTATGTCTATGCGTGGAAGAAAGGTGCCCTCGAATGGGTCTAATCGACGATCGCTTCGACAAGAACATCTTCACCACCTCGCTGGATTTCCTCTTCAATTGGGGACGACGATCCTCTCTCTGGTGGTTGCAGTTCGGCCTCGCCTGCTGCGCGATCGAGATGATCTCCGCATCCATGGCGCGCTTCGATCTCTCTGAACGTTTTGGTATGCTCTTCCGCTCCTCACCGCGCGCCGCCGATCTCATGATTGTGGCCGGCACGGTGACGAAGAAGATGGCACCGATTGTGCGCACGCTCTACGATCAGATGAGCGAACCCAAGTGGGTGCTGAGCATGGGCAGTTGTGCCAATGTTGGCGGCCCATACGATACCTATGCGGTGGTGCAGGGTGTGGATCAGGTAGTTCCGGTGGACGTCTACGTTCCCGGCTGCCCGCCAACGCCGGAAAGCCTCTACTACGGTATTCTGCAGTTGCAGAACAAGATCATTAAGTTCGATACGATCGCTCGCAAGGAAGGCAAGGGGCGTGCTGAGGATCAGCGCGTGGCCGAGCGTCAACTGGCGATGGCGGGTATTCGCGGCTAGCGGCCTTCGGGCGAGGGGAGAGCACCGTGACAGACGGTGAGAACCAGACAACTCAGCAAACGCTCGTGCCGACCGGCACCGGGTGGGAGCGCGAGCTCTACTTCGATGACGACCTCAGCAAGCACCCGGTGGTGCGCGAACTGCGGGCCGTCTTTCCGGATGACTTCCTTGATGCTGTGCGTTTCCGCAACGAGACCACCATCTATGTGAACCCGGCGAAGTTCCGCGAAATCGCCTTCTACATGCGCGATCACGAAAAGCTGCAGGTCAACTTTCTTTCGGATCTGACCGCTGTGGATATGCTGAATCTCCGCACCGCACCGCGTTTCGATGTCACCGCCCAGATCTACAGCATCCCGAATCGCATCCGCCTGCGCATGAAGGCCAGTATCGACGATGGCATGAGCATCCCCAGTCTGGTGCCGGTATTCAATGGTGCCAACTGGATGGAGCGCGAGTGTTTCGACATGTTCGGTATCTTCTTTGAGGGACACCCGAACCTCCGCCGCATCCTGCTGCAAGACGATTGGGATGAAGGTCACCCGCTACGCAAGGACTATCCGACCCGTGGCTGGAAGGACTACCCGGTCTATAACAAGGAACGCACCATTCGGCGCACCAAGACGCGCTGGACCGGACGGGGGGTGTAATCCATGGAACCTGTAAAGACTCCATTCAATGTCATGGACTCCACCCAGACCGAGTATTCCGGCACGCTGATGGTGGAAGACGAACACGAACTTGCCAGTGGCGAGCGGGTGATGACCCTGAACATGGGTCCGCAGCATCCCTCCACCCATGGTGTGATGCGCGTGCTGCTGAAGCTGGATGGCGAGACGGTGATCGAATGCGATCCCATGATCGGCTATCTGCATCGCGGCACGGAAAAGCTCAGTGAAACCAAGCGCTACGCACAGATCGTGCCGTGGACAGATCGCCTGGATTACACCGCGGCACCGCAGAACAATCTTGGCTACGTGCTGGCGGTCGAGAAACTGCTCGGGCTGAACGCCCCGGAACGCGCGCAATATTGGCGCGTGATCATGGTGGAACTCAGTCGCATCGCCAGCCACCTTGTGTGGCTGGGTACGCACGCGCTCGATATCGGTGCGCTCTCCATGAGCCTCTACACGTTCCGCGAACGTGAAATGATCATGGATATCTTCGAGACCTTCTGCGGAGCTCGGTTGACCACCAACATGATGGAAATCGGCGGCTTCAGTCGGCAACTGCCGGATGGACTGATCCCGCAGATTCGCAATTTCTTGCGCGTCTTCCCGAGCAAACTGAAGGAGTACACCGATCTCCTCAGCGCCAATCCGATCTGGCTGGCGCGTACCAAGGGTGTCGGTGTGATTACACCGGAAGCGGCGATTTCCTATAGCCTCACGGGCGCATGCCTGCGCGGTTCCGGTATCAATTACGATGTGCGCAAGGCCGATCCGTATTTGGTCTACGATCAGCTCGATTTCGAAGTGCCACTTGGTCAGTTTGGCGATGTTTTTGATCGCTATCTCGTCCGCGTGGAAGAACTCCGACAGGCGCACAAGATTGTGACGCAGGCGCTGAACTATATCGAGAACGATGATCGCCCGATGATGGCCTACGAAAGCGCCTACGTGATGCCGCCGCACATGGGTACGATGACCACTGCGGAAGATATGCAGCGCCACTTTGTGTGGGTGATCAAGGGCTTCAGCGCACCGGTTGGTGAGGTCTATCACGCCATCGAGCATGGCAAGGGTGAGTTCGGTATTCATATCGTGTCGGATGGTGGCAGCATGCCGTATCGGTTGCGCCTCCGCACACCAGACTATGTGAATCTTGGCGTTCTGCCGCATATGGCGCAGGGCGCAATGTTGGCCGATATGGTGGCGCTCATCGGCACCATCGATATCGTGCTGGGTTCGGTCGACCGCTAAACGACCAGATTGACTGCGGAGCACCCCGGCGGTGGGGTGAGGTGAGAGAACGGTGTCAATGGGCAACCATTGCCACCCAGAGGCAGAAACCGGAACATGGGTGACCAGCCAATTTGGATCACGTTCATCGTGACCTTTGCCATCATGACTGTGCTCCTGCTGAGCATGGCCTACACCACCTGGTACGAGCGCAAGGTGCTTGCGCGCTTCCAGGATCGCCTTGGTCCGACCCGTACGGGTAAGGCTGGTTTGATGCAGCCCCTGGCCGATGCCGTCAAGCTGATGGGCAAGGAAGATCTTGTCCCGGATGCCGCCGATCGCAATGTCTTCCTCTTCGCGCCGCTCATCACTTTCACAACGGCGCTTCTTTCCGCCGCTGTCATCCCGTGGGGTGGCACCGTGCAGATCTTCGGGACGGATGTCAATCTCTATCCCACCGATATCAATGTCGGCGCACTCTTCATTCTCGCCACCGGCTCGATTGGTGTTTACGGCATCATCCTCGGTGGTTGGAGTTCCGGTAACCGCTATTCGTTGTTGGGCGCTATCCGCTCGGCCGCGCAGGTTATCTCCTACGAACTTATTCTCGGCTTCAGCCTGGTCGGTATCTTCATTATCACCGGCACCATGAGCCTGACCGATATCATGTTCAAGCAGCATGAGATGCTCAGCTTTGGCCCCTTCGAGATTTCCAACTGGTTCGTGCTCACGCAGCCCCTTGGTTTCGTGCTCTTCGTTATCGCTGCCGTCGCCGAAACCAATCGCGCTCCCTTCGACTTGCCGGAAGCGGAATCCGAACTCGTTGCAGGTTTCATGACCGAGTACAGCGCCATGCGTTTTGCGCTCTACTTCCTCGGCGAATACATCAGCATGATCATCATGAGCCTCTTCGCCGCCACGCTCTTCCTGGGTGGTACCAGCGGACCAGGTGCCGACAAATTCTGGGGCCTCGGTATCATGTGGCTCGTACTCAAGGTGATGGCGTTCCTCTTCTTCTACATCTGGTTGCGCGCCACCCTCCCTCGTTTCCGCTTCGATCAGTTGATGGGTCTGGCGTGGAAGGTACTCCTGCCGCTCGCGATCCTGAATATCGTTGTCACCGCATTCTTCCGCCTTATTGGAAATGGACAGGTGTTCTAGCCATGACCGTTGCATTTGTCACTGATCACAAGGGAGGCGGACACTGATGTCTTGGGAACTTGTATTCTTCGCAGTCTTCTCGGCCGCCATGCTTCTCTGCGGATTGGGTGTGGTTGCTTTCGAAAACCCCGTGCATTCGGCGGTGGCATTGGTGGGTAGCTTCATCAATGTTGCTGCACTCTTTGTGATGCTTGGTGCTGAGTTCCTCGGGGTGCTGCAGATCATCGTCTACACCGGTGCGGTATTGGTGCTGGTGCTTTTCACGATCATGCTTATCGATCCGACCAAGCTCCCGGAGTTCTACGTGGGTGCGCCCCTGCAGCGCTTCGCCAGTGTGGTGGTGGGTGCTATTCTCCTCGCCGAGATCGGCGTCGCCATCATTACCCGCACCGCTCTGGAGCAGATTGGCCCTCACACCGAGGCCATGGTTCAGCAGATGGGCGGCAATGTGCAGGCGATCGGTCAGGTCATGCTGAGCGAATATGCCCTGGCTTTTGAGATCGCCTCGTTGGTGCTGACGGTTGGTGTTGTTGGTGCGGTCGTGATTGGTTTGCCGAACCGAATGGTGGAACCGAATACGGTCACCATGAGCCTCGGTCACACCCGCGGTTCCTCCGATATGCTCGCTGCCGGACCGAAATTCGAATCACCCATGAATATCCCCGCCGAGCGCTATACCGCGCCGGTAGGTGAGCGCACTGTGGTTATGACGAAGGATCCCGATGCCTACACGCATCCGGGTGAAACAAGCAAGTAGCTGAGGGCAGCATGGACCTGACGACGAACCACTTTCTATTTGTAAGTGCAGCGCTCTTTGTCATCGGCATGATGGGTGTGCTCACTCGACGCAATATCCTCATCATCTTCATGTGTGTGGAGATGATGGTGGCGGCAGTGGGCATCACATTGGTTGCCTTCTCGCACGAAACCGCCACGATCAATGGCCAGGTCTTCTTCCTCTTCGCATTGGCGGTGGCCGCTGCGGAGAGTGCGGTGGGTCTTGCGATTGTGGTTGCACTCAGCCGCCAGGGCCGCGCCCCGGATGTTGAGGAAATGCAGACGCTGAAGAACTAGGTACGGAACGGTCGACCCGGGTGGGTTGAGATTCGAGAGCCAGATGCGCGGAACCGACGGCCCGCGCAATCCGGCACAGGCAGAGGAAATACATGGCTGATCTGCTTTATCTGATTCCATTGCTGCCACTGGTGGCATTTGTAATCAATATCTTGTGGGGGCGTTCCACCATTCGTGGGAATGCTCACTGGATCGCCATACCCGCTGCCGTTGGGTCATGGGTCCTCTCCATCATTACCTTCCGGGAGATCTACACCGATCACCACGCGATCAGTCAGCGACTCTTCACCTGGATCCCGGCTGGCGATTTCAATATCGTGGTCAGCCTCTATGCCGATCAGCTCACCGCCGTCATGCTGCTGGTCGTGACCAGCATCGGTATGTTGGTCTGCATCTACTCCGTCGGCTATATGCACGGCGAGGATGGCTATTACCGCTTCTACAGCTATATCCCGCTCTTCATCTTCTCGATGTTGATGTTGGTGTTGGCGGATAACCTGCTGACCCTCTTCATCTTCTGGGAAGCCGTCGGTCTCTGCTCCTACTTGCTCATTGGTTACTACTTCCGCCGTCGCTCCGCGGGCAATGCCGCCAAGAAAGCTTTCATCGTCAACCGCGTTGGCGACCTCGCCTTCGGTATCGGCATCATGCTGA
This sequence comes from Thermomicrobiales bacterium, assembly GCA_020432165.1. Taxonomy (GTDB): domain Bacteria; phylum Chloroflexota; class Chloroflexia; order Thermomicrobiales; family UBA6265; genus UBA6265. Next base: position 152,344 of record JAGQGU010000005.1, on the reverse strand, counting down.
CCTACTGGACCTTCGATTCCATCTACTTCCACGGTGAGGACGGTATTCTCGAGAAGGCCTATCATTTCGCCGATTATGGAATAAGCGAGGGCACGATCATGGCGATCGGTATCCTCCTCTTCATCGGTGCCTGCGGTAAGTCAGCCCAGTTCCCGTTGCACATCTGGTTGCCGGACGCCATGGAAGGCCCGACACCGGTCTCCGCACTCATCCACGCTGCCACAATGGTGACCGCCGGCATCTATATGAGCGCCCGCAGCTACACCATCTTCATTGGTTCCGAGAATGCGATGCTCTTCGTGGCCGTTATCGGCTCGATCACCGCCTTCATGGCCGCCAGCATTGCGCTGACCCAGCACGATATCAAGAAAGTGGTCGCGTATTCGACCGTCTCCCAGCTCGGCTACATGGCCTTCGCCCTTGGCACAGGTGCCTGGGTGGCAGCGATCTTCCACCTGATGACCCATGCTTTCTTCAAGGGCCTGCTCTTCCTCGGCTCCGGTTCCGTGATTCACGGTATGCACGGTGAGCAGGATATGCGGAAGATGGGCGGTTTGCGCAAGCACATGCCGATTACCTTCTGGACATTCCTGATTGGCTCGGCTGCGAATGCTGGTATCTTCCCGCTGGCTGGCTTCTGGTCCAAGGATGAAATCATCGTTGGTGCCTGGGTAAGCGATTCCCACTACGGCAAGGTCGCCGCGATCATCGGGCTCTGCGCCGCATTCCTGACTGCGCTCTACATGTTCCGACTCGTCTTCCTCGTCTTCTTCGGCGAAGAGCGCTTCGATAGCCACGTGCATCCACACGAGAGTGGACCATGGATGGCTGTGCCGCTGGTGATCCTGGCGGTGGCCAGCATCTTCGTCGGTTTCGTCGGTTTCCCGCCGGAAGATGGCGCGTTCCACGAGTTCTTGCATCATGCCTTCGAGCATGTTCATGGGCATGAAGTCAGCATGACCATGACCTACACCTTTGGTATCGTCAGTACGGTTGTGGCGCTCAGCGGCGTGGCGGTGGCCTATATCACATACATGCGCAAGGCTATCAATACGGACGAACTGGCCGAGCGCTTTAGTGGCATTTACAACTTCCTCTACAACAAGTGGTATGTGGACGAGTTCTTCATGGCCGCAGTGGTGAATCCGATGAAGGATATCGCCAACTTCCTGTGGAAAGTTGTGGATGTGCGCATTATCGATGGCACGGTTAACGGTGTCGGCACGAGTATCGTCGCGATAAGCGCGCGACTCCGCCGTGTCCAAACCGGCTCGGTGGCGAACTACGCACTCGAGATCGGTGTTGGCATGGTGGTGCTGCTCGGTGTCTTCCTGGTTGCATTCGGCAACCTGTTCTAGCAAATCGGTTCCTCGCACGAGGTCGTGCGGAAGAGGTAAACCCCGGAGGGGCGTGTGGACAGCTTTCCGATTCTAAGCATCTTGACCTATGTACCGGTGCTGGGTGCGATCGCGATCCTGTTAATGGCTCGCGGAGAGAGTAAATTGCCGAAGCAGATCGCGCTGGCCGCGTCACTGCTGAGCTTTGTGCTGTCCCTCATTGTGCTCTTCCGATTCAAGAGGGACGACACCTTCCAGTTCACCGAGCACCACGTGTGGCTCAAAGATCTGGGTGTCAGCTACTTCATGGGTGTCGATGGTATCAGCCTCCTGCTGGTGGTCTTGACGACGCTCATCACCGTCATCGCTATTGTCTGGAGTTGGGACACCGTCAAGAAGCGCGAGCGCGAATACTATGTGGCCATGCTTTTGCTGGAAACCGGTATGCTCGGCGTCTTCCTTTCGCTCGATCTCTTCATCTTCTACATCTTCTGGGAAGTCATGCTGATCCCGATGGCGCTGCTCATCGGTATTTGGGGATCACAGAATCGCGTCTACGCCGCCATCAAGTTCTTCCTGTACACGCTCGCCGGCTCACTGCTGATGCTTGTCGGTATCATCGCCATGTATCAGGCGTACTACAACCAAACCGGCGTGCGCACACTGAATATCCTCGAGCTTCAGCAGGGTGCCGCGCTCGGTGCCTATAGTCAGAACCTGCAGTTCTGGGTCTTTGGTGCTTTCTTTATCGCCTTCGCGATCAAGGTGCCGCTCTTCCCGTTCCATACATGGTTGCCGGATGCTCACGTGGAATCTCCGACCGCTGGTTCAGTGATCCTGGCTGCGATCATGCTGAAGATGGGTGGCTACGGTCTCCTCCGCTTCAACTTGCCACTCTTCCCGGATGGTAGCGCAAGCTGGGCGCCAATCGTCATTATTCTCTCCATTATCGGCATCATCTACGGTGCCCTGGTCGCGCTTGTGCAACCAGATATGAAGAAGTTGATTGCCTACAGCTCGGTTAGCCACATGGGTTTCGTCACCCTTGGTATCTTCGTCGGCAATCTCCAGGGGCTGGAAGGCTCGATGATGGTGATGCTGGCGCACGGTTTCAACACCGGCGCGCTCTTCATGTTGATCGGCGTGGTCTACGAGCGTGGACATACCCGCCTGATTGATGCTTTTGGCGGTCTCGCCAGTACCATGGGCAAATGGGCTGCATTCTGGCTGGTCTTCACCTTTGCCAGCATCGGTCTACCAGGCTTCTCCGGATTCATCGGTGAGTTCCTGGTGGCATTGGGTACCTATCACTACAAGCCATTTGCCGCGTTCATGACCTTTACGGTGGTCATCCTCAGCGCCTGGTACATGCTCTATCTCACGCAGCGGGTTGTTTGGGGACGAGCCTGGGGACAGGCTCCTGATCCTGCTGATAACGATCTGCTTCCTGAAGAGAAGCTGGAGCTTGCTGCTCTGGGTTCGGATCACGGTCATGGACACGATGATCACGGTCATACCGCCCATCCTGCGGTGAGCGGTGGTGATCACGATCACCATGCGGAAGATGACGGTGATGGTTATCCGACTCACCCTGGCCAGATCAACAGTTCCAAATGGCCAGATATGACCATGAAGGAAATGATTTGTATCGTACCGCTCGCCGTCTTGTCACTTGCGGTGGGTGTCTATCCCAAGCCATTGTTCGCGATCATGGAGCCGGCGCTGAAGGCCGTGCTCGAAGGCGCCACGCGCGTCATCGGTAGCTAGCCAAAGGTAGTCGTCGATCGGCAGCGAATGCGGATCGGTATGCGGAGTTCACTCCATGACAGTACATCTCGAAAATCCGGATTGGGGTATGGTGCTGCCTCAGCTCATCGTGTTGGCGCTGGCCATCGTGGTGTCGCTGTTGGATGCCTTCCTGCCCAGGGAGAAGCACTTTACCGTGATCACGGGTGTCTCCCTGGTCGGTTTTGGTGCGGCCATTGTGGCACTCCTGACCCAGAAGGGTGAGACCGGCGAAACCTTCCACGGACTTTTCCGGCTGGATGGTCTCTCCATCTTCATGAATCTGGTCATCCTTATTGCTGCTGTGCTCACCGTGCTGATCTCCGCCAGCTATGTCGAGTATCTGGATAGCAAAATGGGTACAGGCGAGTTCTATACGCTCGTCACCTTCGCTGTGCTTGGTGCCATGCTGACGGCTTCTGCCGGCGATATGATCATGATCTATGTCGGTATCGAACTCAGCTCGGTCGCTACTTACATCCTGACAGCCTTCGCCAAGCGTCGTGGTACATCGCTGGAAGGCGGTCTTAAGTACTTCATGCTTGGTCTCTTCGCCAGCGCCATCCTGCTCTACGGTATGGCCTGGATCTACGGCTCGACCGCCAGCACTGGTCTGGATGCTATCAATGCCTCGCTCACCGCCACACTCAGTGGTGAGGATGCGAATGCCGGTATGCTCTTCGGTCTGCTGCTCGTTATTGTTGGTTTGGGATTCAAGCTGGCCGCAGTGCCGTTCCACTTCTGGACACCGGATGCCTACGATGGTGCCCCGACACCTGTCACCGGATTCATGTCCGTTGTGCCAAAGGCGGCGGCGGTAGCTGCCATGGTGCGCATGATGGTACAGGGGCTCGATGCCCTCTCCGATGACTGGACGATTGTGCTGGCAGTGCTGGCCTTCGTGACCATGCTCTTCGGTAATGTGGTGGCTATCAGCCAGCGCGATGTGAAGCGTATGCTGGCATACTCCTCCATCGCACACACCGGCTATATGCTCGCCGGTCTGGCCGCAGTCCAGGTGGTGGATGGTGTCGCCAACGAGCGCAGCGTCTCCTCCGTGCTCTATTACCTCATCAGCTACGCCTTCATGAATATCGGTGCATTTGCCGTCATTGTCTGGGTACAGCATCGTGGTCAGGGCACCGGTTTGGACGATTTCTCCGGTCTGGCCTCGCGTTCACCGCTACCGGCCCTTGCGATGACGATCTTCCTCGTTTCGCTCATGGGTATTCCGCCGACGATCGGATTCTACGGCAAGTACTATGTGATTGTGGCGTTGTTGGATGCCAATATGCTCTGGCTCGCAATCAGCATCGTGGTGGCATCAGCAATCTCCGCTTACTTCTACCTCCGCGTGGTCGCGGTGATGTACTTCCAGGAGAAGGCCGCCGACGATACAGATCGCACGGTGGTGCCAAGCACGCTGTTGAACGTTGGTATCCTCGTGATGGTGGTTGGTGTGCTCGCGCTCGGACTCTTCTCCGGCCCGATCATCAATCTCGCCAACGACTGGACCAATCTCTTCAGCATTGCCGCCAGCGCTGCTGGTCAGTAATGAACCAATGAGTGTTGGGGCGGGCGTTCGCGTCCGCCCTTTCGCGTTAAGGAGCCAGCATGCAACCAGCCCAGGATCCGAATGAATATTTCGATGTGGTTACCGAGGACGGCCAGCCTACCGGAGTTGCCAAACGACGTGCCGATGTGCATCGGGATGGCGACTGGCATCGTGCCGTGCATGTCTGGTTCTATGGTATCGATGATAACGGTGCGTTTCTTCTCCTGAACCAGCGGGGTCGCAATAAGGACACCTGGCCACTTGCGCTCGATGCGACCGTTGGTGGGCACCTGGGAGCGGGTGAGACCGTGGAGGACGCTTTCCGTGAGGTCCATGAGGAGGTCGGGGTAAACATCGATCCCGAGCGATTCGATTACCTCTTTCGCCGCAGTCGTAGTAGCGAAAATCTGATCCCTGGAGTGATCGATCGGGAGCTACAGGACGTCTATCTTGTGCGCGATGATCGCCCACTGGCGGCGTACGCCCCCAACTTTGCTGAGCTCGAAGGCCTGGTGCAGGTACCAGTAGATGCTGCCGATCATCTCTTCCGTGGGGAAATCGAATCCTGCATGGGTCGCGTGCTCAATGCGGAAACCGGCGAGGTTTCGCGACACGAACTGACCACTCAGCAGTTGCTGGTGCGGGGTCAGGATCTGTATTTCATCGAAGTTATTGACGCCATCAAGCAGAGATTGCCGTAGCTTCGCGCCCTACGCGCGCTTGATCCTGTTCCCCAGGTGCCAGAAGAAGCGCTTTACGCGAGCCGGGAAACGATCATCCGGGACGGTGCGACCTGGTGCAGCTCCGGGATGATAATCTCGCATTTTCCACCACAGAATCAGGATGTCCCGCATTGCCTTGAGAATAACCTTCAGGTTACCGCCGGTTGGGGTTCCTGCTACCCGCGGATAGTGATGCACCCCCACTTGCATCAGTGTGGCGCCCTGTCTCCGTAGCTTTGCCTGCATTTCACAATCGATCAGCGCACCGGTGCTGATGAGATCGAGCGACCGTACCTGATCACCACGAAAGAGCTTGAAGCCGCAATCGAGATCGCGCATATGTACGCCGAAGAGGATACGCACGGCGATATTGAAGACTTCAGCGTTGATTCTTCGGATCAATGGATCGTTCCGCTCCATACGGAAACCGGAGACGATATCGTACTTTCCGGCAAACGGGCTCAGAAGTGAGAGCTCATTGATATCGAACTGCCGATCAGAATCCATATACATGGCATATTCATAACGCGTCGCCATGAACCCGCTGGTGAGTGCACCACCATATCCCTTGTTCTTGCGATAGCTTACCGGCCGAACCCGATCGTCCTGGCGAGCGAGTTCCTCCAGAATTGCGCCGGTTTTGTCGGTCGAGCCATCGTTTACCGGCACAATCTCGAAGACATCCGCATACTGCGGCAATACTTCCAACGCCTGTTTAACAACAACGCGGATATTTTCTTCCTCGTTATAGGCGGGGAGAACCAGACTCAACGATCCCGGAATACGGATCACCGCGGCGCTACTCGGTGCTGCTTCCGGCGCAGCTGTAGCAAGGAACGGCAGCATCGCCGTAAGTGCTCGCATAGTATTCACTTTCATACATGGGCTCTCACATGAACCCGACCAAAGGAGATGATATCGCCGTTGTGAAGCTGAAGTTTGCCAACAATAGGCTGACCATTTACCTGGGTGCCATTGGTACTCCCCAGATCCATAATCCACCAGCCCCCCTGATTGAAGCTGATCTCGGCATGATTGCCACTGACAAAGCCATCGTTGATGGCAATCGCATTTTCGGAATTACGACCAATAGTGGTGTAGTAGTCCAGCGCAAACTGAGTACCTGCACGCCAACTGCTTTCTGCGGGATCGATCATTTCCAGCATCCCACTGATTGCCTTCTGCATTGGCATCTGTTGGGGCATGCCACCGCTGACTTGCCCGATAGTGATCAGTTCACGCACACTCACGCGACCCACCTGGTAAAGAAAGAGATAGATGAGCGCGATGAATGTGATCCGCAGCAAGAGGATGAACCAGTCGAAGGCGTCAAATCCGGTTGGGAGTTGTAACTCTGGCAGTGTCGGCATGAATGAGTCTCTCTGCTATCGTTGCTCAATACGGACAACGCACGCACCAAAGGTGATTTCGGCACCATCCGTCACCATGGTTTCCAGATGACTGGGGATATAGTTCCCGTTCACCTTGGTACCGTTCTTACTTCCAACGTCTCGCAGGCGCAGTTCGTTGCCATAGCGGGTAAGAATGGCGTGTTGGCGGCTGACGGTGTTGCGGTCATCTTTTAGAACGATGTCATTCTCGGAAGATCGACCGATACGCGTCTCACCTTCGGGGAGATCAAAGCGCTGACCGGATTGAGCACCACGCTGCACGATCATGCCATAGCGGGATGTCGTCTGTACCGCATGAATCACCTGCGTATGTGTGGCGTTGTTGATCGGTTGATCGCGGTGGATTGATTGCGCGGTTGAACTGGCGAATGCTGTGGCTATCCGCACCTCGCGCCTGCCCAGATTGGCATCGGCATCGAAGCTCACGCTAATACGCTGATGGAGCAATGTGTAACCGTGTTCCATCGCATACTGATTCAGCAGCATCTCGCAATGACGGTTGTACCCCTCCACACCCGCGATTGTTTCGCGGTAGGTATCCGGATGCAACCAGACGGTATAGCTGGTGGGTGCGATTCTGCCTCCACGAGAAACCTGGGTGTTATCTCGCATTGCCCGTTCCAGCTGGTGTTCGATTTCTATGGGTTTGAGCTTGCTGCGCAGCACGGTGTTCGTGCTGCCTTCAACTGCTCCCTGAATGAGGTTCTCGAGTCGTTCCAGAAAGCCCATCTGCGGGTGATACCTCCTGTGTACGTACGATTCCCCCACAAATCGATATTCTACCGCATCTCACGGGTGGATTAGGGGTACTGCACCAGACTGTGGATGGTATAGCCGGGGATACGGTCGCGCCCGTTCAGATCGGTGAGCTCTGCCAACACACTGATGCCAACAATCACACCGCCGAGATCGCGCACCAGCCGAATTGTCGCATCCACCGTACCACCGGTGGCGAGCAGGTCGTCCACAATGATGATGCGTTCGCCGGGTTCAATGGCATCGGTATGAATCTGCAGGCTATTGGTGCCGTATTCCAAATCGTACTCTTCGGTCAGGGTATTCGCGGGCAGCTTGCCCGGCTTCCGTACCGGTACCACCCCGGCATTCAGTGCATAGGCCATGGGTGTGCCGAAGATAAACCCACGACTCTCGATGACCACGACCTTGTCGATCTGCTCACCTGTATAGGGTGAAAGCAAGCCATCAATCGCTGCGCGGAACCCTTCCGGGCTTGCCAACAACGTGGTGATATCGCGGAACATGATGCCCGGAATCGGAAAATCAGGGACATCCCGGATGAACTGCTTGAGATGCCTATTCAGATCAGTCATAGTTGAAAGCATATCCTTGAAGAGATGCAGCGTGTCGACACGCCTCCAAGTGTAGCCTACCGACTGAGCTGTCGGATGTACGAGAGGGATCATCCTGTGACGGTTCAGTTCACCAGGTCCGGTGTGGTTACCGGGTTGCGGGCCACGGCGCCACTCGCGCTTCCCGTGGCAGCCTATGGGGCTGTTTACGGGCTCCTTGCGCAGCAGGCGGGGGTTACGTGGCTAGAGGCATCGCTGCTGAATCTCTTCGTCTTTGCCGGTGCGTCGCAAATGGCCGTCCTGCCATATTGGGATCATCCGTTACCCCTACTCGTCATTGCCGTCACGACCGCGCTTATCAATCTCCGGTTCGTGCTGTTGACTGCCAGCCTGCGACCATGGCTGCAAAGCCTGCCAGACCGCATCGTCTACCCCATGCTGCACAACGTCGCCGATGAAAGCTGGAGCGTGGCCATGATGCGCTATCGCCTCGGGGAGCGCGATGCCGGGGTGGTGGTTGGGTGCAATGCTGCAATCGCGCTCGGTTGGTTTCCGGCAACTCTCATCGGCTTTCTGCTCGGGGATAGCATTCCGGATCCGGAGCAGTTCGGTCTCGATTTTGCCTTTGCTGCTGTTTTCGCCGCCATGCTCTTCGGAGGTTATCGCAGTCGTCGCGATCTCGGACCCTGGTTCGCGAGCGGTATCGTCGCAGTCATCGTGTGGCTCCTCGTTCCTGGAACCTGGTATGTGGTTGCTGGCGGGATAGCGGGCGTAGCGGTGGCAATCTGGCAAGCGGATGATTCTCGACATGTCGACATTCCGGATGCAGCATCGTGAGTGTCCATAGCGATACCTGGCTCATTATCGCGACGATGGCAGCGATCACCTACGGCTTTCGCGCAGGTGGTTACTGGCTCATGGGGAGGGTAAAGCTATCGCCGCGGCTCGAGTCTGGCCTCAGCTATCTCCCGGGAGCAGTCATCACAGCCCTCGTGATACCTGCCGCGCTTGAGGTAGGCACTGAAGGAATCATTGGCGTGATCGTGGTTGGTATCGCCATGCGATGGCGAGGAAATCTGCTGATCTCTCTGGTCCTGGGAGTCGGTACCGTATGGGCGCTCAGACAGGTCATGTAGTGGCTATGGTATTCTCTGCGCGTGCATAGTGGTTGGATGCCGTTCCTTTTGTTCACGTCCTGTATGCGGTATTCCCACGGCATCGGAGGTACAACATATGCTCAAGAGAGCCATCACGCGACGGCTTTTTGCCGTTGCCGGAGCCATTGTCACCGCTCGCGGTGGACTGATCACCCCTCAATCCGGTTACACGCAAACCCCAACTCCCGGCCCCTATACAACCCCTGAACCACCACCCGATCCGCAACCTTCTCCGAGCGCACTTTCTGTCCAGGATGGATATACCTTCCTGATCGGCGGCCTGGATACACGTGGAATGGAGCAGCACGAAAACACCGATGTCATGATGATCTCGCGGGTAGAACCTGCCAACAAGCGAGTGCGCACGATTTCCGTTCCGCGCGATCTTTGGGCGGAGATTCCGGGCAACGGAGAGGCCAAAATCAACGGAGCACTCAATATCGGTATGGGTGAGGATCACGACTGGAATGCCGGAGCTCAGCTCTTCCGCGATACGTTTGAGTGGAACTTCAATCTCAAGATTGATGGCGTAGTCACCACCAACCTCCACAAGATGCCTGGTGTGATTGATGCCATCGGCGGCATTACGGTGGATAACCCGTATCGGGTGTACGAGGATGAATATCCAACTGCCGACTACGGTTTCAAAAGCATCGATTTCCCCGCAGGTGAGATTCGTCTCAATGGCGAGGAAGCGCTCGAGTTCAGCCGCACCCGTCACTACGATTCAGATGAGGGGAGGGTCATACGCCAGCATTTGGTGTTGGCAGCCTGCCTGGCTGAGCTGCAAAAGCCGGAAAATATCACCCGCATACCCGATATCTTCGCAGGCGGTGAAGAATTTGTTGCCACAGATATTCCGGCCGAGGTCCAGGGGCAGCTGGTCGCCTCGGTACCAGATATCGATCCGGAATTAGTGGAGTGGGGAACGGTGATCGACTATCTCACCGGTGCCAATACGGACGACGGTGGCTGGGTCTATTCTGCCGACTGGAGCTACCTGCCCTATCACGTACGTGGTTGGCTCGGCGTTGGGTATCTGGATGCGAATCGCCCCTAGTTACGGCTGCCGTCTGGCCCAAATCGAATCGGGGAACCGCTCGGTGATCTCCGCCCACACCGCTTTTGCCAATGCTGGCGTGTTGCCACCACGGAAATATTCTGCCATCCCCCGCCAATAGATCGCTTCGGCGGTGAGCGGTCCTTCCGGGTGACGTATCTCAACATCCCGCAGCCGGGCGATTGCGGTATCCATCTCTTTCCAGCGCATCGCCACTCGGGCTTCACCGATATCCAGCACATCCAGCATGGTATCGGCGGGGACATAGTTGACCGACTCGTAGCGGATACGTCCCGTGCGGTCAGCAAAAAGGACCGTGGGGGTCCAGAACAACCCCCAATCGCGCACGACAGCACGATCCCGGAACATGTGCAAACTCACCGGGATGAAGCGGCTATTGACTGCGGTTACCACCTCAGGATCGGTGAATGTCTCATTGGCAAGTCGCTCGCATCCACTGCAATTATCCTGCCAGACATCGATCAGAACGGGTCGCTTCAGCGCGCGCGATTGGCTGAGTGCCTCTTGCCAATCAGAGAGCCACTGGATCGTTTCTGAGGCCATTGTGCCCATTCCTTACTCACCGTTACACCACATACATATGCGCTACTATACCCGTGGACGCCCGGTTGGCACGAGCGTTCATGACTTGCCATGCATTCCTGAAAGGTGCCAAGTTACCATGCAAAACGTTTCTCTCAATCGGCGCACACTCCTGGGTGCGTCTCTTGCAGCCGCTGTTGGTGGATTCCAGATTCTCCATGCAGAAGAGTGGGCAACACCGGATACGATCGAGACCACCGATGTCTATACCTTCCTCGTTATGGGTATGGATACCCGCCCCGATGAAGCTGAACTGAACACCGATGTCCTCATGGTGAGCCGGGTTGATCTGGCGAACAGCATCGTTCGCACCATGAGCTTCCCGCGGGATCTCTATGTCGAGATTCCAGGCATTGGCTACGACAAAATCAATGCTGCCTTTAAGACTGTTGCCCAGAATGGCAAGCAGGATTGGATGAAGGGAATGGCCGCTACGCGTGCCACCATTGAGTACAACTTCGGTATCACGATCGATGCTGCCCTCTCGGTTCGTTTTGAGGGTGTGGAGGAGATTGTCGATACACTCGGCGGTGTTACCGTCCAGAATCCATATGACGTGAGCGATGCTGATTACCCCACCCTGGACTACGGCACCAAGCAGATCTACTACCCTGCGGGCGAGATCACACTTAATGGTGAAGAGGCGCTGGAGTTCATGCGCACCCGCCACCAGGATGGCGATGATGGTCGGGTTATGCGGCAGCAGTTGGTGCTAACCGCCTTGCTGCAGCAGGCAACATCGCCTGAGAATATCGATAAACTGCCGGAACTGGTCGCCAAGGGTCGTGACTATGTGATCACCACCATCCCCTTGGATGTGCAGACTCAGCTTTACGAGGCAGCCCCGAACATTCCTGCCGAGAATGTCTATTGGGGAACGATCACCCATTTGCTCTGGGGCGATGTGATCGCCAGTGGTGCATGGGTGTATCAAGGCGATTGGGATCAACTGCCAGGCTATGTGCAGGCGTTCCTGAACGGCGAAATCTAGCCCCCGAGCGATATCATTGGAAAGATGTGGCCCGGGCACGTGCCCGGGCTGTTATGTGTCACAGAGGATAGACATGAGCACAGCCACAGTATTCACAACACCCACCGGTCGCATCAGCGCACCGGAGTACGCCCGTGCGCACGGTGTGTCCGCTGTGGATTATCTGCGCGCTCGTGGTTTTGTCCATGAGATGACAGATGAGGATGGCTTGCGGGAGCATCTGGAATCTGGCACTCGCACCTTCTATATCGGCTACGATCCGACCGGTGTCAGTTTGCATGCGGGCCATATGGCCACACTTATGCTGCACGGTACCCTCCAGCGTTTCGGCCACCGACCGATCGCCGTCGCGGGCGGTGGTACTGCCATGGTCGGCGATCCGACTGGTCGCACCAGTGCGCGGGAGATTATCAGACTTGAGGATCTCGAGGAAAATCTCCGTGGTATCAGCGCGCAGCTGGCCAAGTATCTCGATTTTGAGGGTGGCCAGTTTGGTGATAACCCCGCCGCGATGATGGTCAACAACGCCGATTGGTTGCTGAAACTGGAGTACATCCCGTTCCTGCGCGATATCGGTCGCCATTTCAGCGTGAACGAGATGCTCGCTACGGAGACCTACAAGAAGCGATTCGAGAGCGGCGGCCTGAACTTTGTCGAGTTCAATTATCGCCTCGTGCAGGGCTACGATTTCCTTCATCTCTTCCGCGAATATGATTGCACCCTGCAGCTCGGTGGGAGCGATCAGTGGAGCAATATCCTCGGCGGTGTTGATCTTATCCGTCGTGCCGATAGCGAGAAGGCCTACGCATTGGTGCAACCGCTCATCACCACGCCAACCGGCGAGAAGATGGGCAAGACCGGCTCCGGTTTGCGGGTCTGGCTCGATCCGGAAATGTTCAGCCCGTACGACTATTACCAGTACTGGGTGAACACGGACGATGCGATGGTGGAGACCTACCTGAAACGTTTCACCTTCATTCTGGATGACGAGATTGCCGCTCTGGTTTCCGTGCAGGGTGAAGCGCTGCGCGAGGCCAAGCGGGTCCTGGCGCTCGAAGCAACGGCAATGGCTCATGGACTCGAGGCCGCCCAGCAGGCCGAAGAAGCGACCAGAAGGCTGTTTGGTGGCCCCGGGGTTGATCCCCGGGGGAACGGCATATCCGCCGATGATGCCTCGCTCCCGACAACCGAAATTGCTGCTGCCGACCTCACCGATGAGTTCACGCTTGCTGATGCATTTGTGGCTGCCGATCTGGCCAAGGGCAGGGGAGAAGCCCGTCGCCTCGCCCAGCAGGGCGGCTTGCGCATCGACGACGAGCAGATTGGCGATGTTGATGTGCCCTTTGCCTCTGTCCTGGGTGACGCGGACGCCGTTCTCCTCCGCGCCGGCAAGAAGCGTTTCAAACGGGTGGTGATTGCATAACGCCGGGCACTTCGGCCCGGTGTTGGTCTCCAACAACGTACACCCGTCGTTTACCGACGGGCCAATGATGTCTCTCCAACCCGCGCAGGTAGCGCCGAGCCGAAGTGCTCGGCGTTGATCTCCAGCAACGTACGCTCGTCGTTTACCGACGGGCTGCGGATCGTCTCCCCAACCCGTGCGTAAGGGCAGACAACCTGCCCCTCTACCAGCATCTTGGCTAATACAACAAAGGCGAGCCGACCGGTTCGCCTTTGTCATTGATTGTGAGTGAGTGGATTTACGCCTGCGTCAGTCGTCGCAGCACTGTCTGCAGGATGCCGCCGTTGCGCATGTAGTTGATATCCACATTGCTATCGACGCGCAGAATGGCATCGAAGCTGATTACCGCACCATCCGGCCTGGTCGCGGTGACAGTGATCAGCCCCTTCGGCGATAGTTGCGCATCGATATTGGGGATATCAATGATCTCCTCGCCAGTTAGGCCGAGTGTCGCCGCATTCTCGCCGGGCTGGAACTGCAGTGGCAGTACACCCATACCCACCAGATTACTGCGGTGAATGCGCTCGAAGCTCTCGGCAATCACGGCCTTCACGCCGAGCATCAGCGTACCCTTGGCCGCCCAGTCCCGACTCGAGCCCGTGCCGTACTCCTTGCCCGCAATCACCACCAAATCGGTGCCCATCTCCTGGTAACGCATGCTGGCTTCCCAGATGGTCATCAGTTCATCGGTGGGGAAGAACTTCGTCCAGTTACCTTCCTTGCCCTCCGCAATCTGGTTGCGCAGACGGATATTGGCAAACGTTCCTCGCACCATAACCTCGTGGTTACCACGGCGGCTGCCATAGCTGTTGAACTCGTATGGCTTCACATCCATGTTATGCAGATACTGTGCCGCCGGGCTGTCCTTGGCAATCGAACCCGCCGGGCTGATGTGATCCGTCGTAACCGAATCGCCGAGCAATGCCAATACGCGTGCGCGCACCACATCGTCCACTGGCTCCGGATCAGGGGAGAGTCCCTCAAAGAAGCTCGGCTTGCGCACATAGGTACTGCTGATATCCCAGCTGAAGAGATCACCCTCTGGCACCGGCAGATTCTGCCAATGCTCATCGCCGGTAAATACCGTTGCGTATTCCTCGCGGAACATCTCCGGAGTGACACTGGTGCTCATGGCCTCAGCCACTTCTTCACGGCTCGGCCAGATATCGGCCAGCATGACCGGATCGCCATTCGGATCGATACCGATGGGATCGTGGGCGAGATCAATATCGACTGTGCCCGCCAGCGCGAAAGCGACTACCAGCGGCGGACTTGCAAGGAAGCTTGCGCGTACCTGCGGATGCACGCGACCCTCGAAGTTGCGATTGCCGCTAAGCACGCTCGCCACCACGAGATCGTTGGCATCCACCGCTTCGGCTACAACCGGTGGCAGTGGACCGGAGTTGCCGATACAGGTTGTACACCCATACCCCACAACCTGGAATCCGAGCGCGCTCAGATACGGCAACACACCGCTCTGCTCGAGATAGCGCGTCACCACCTGGCTACCGGGTGCCAGCGATGTCTTCACATACGGTGCGACATCAAGACCGCGCTCGACAGCTTTCTTGGCAAGGAGACCAGCACCGATCATCACACTGGGATTACTGGTATTGGTGCAGCTCGTGATGGCCGCGATTGCGACCGAACCGTGTCCCAACGGTACCTCGGCACCATCCATCTTGATATCGACGTGGGGGAGATCGGGATCCTCACTGCTACCGCCAATGCGATCGGCATAGTTGCTGCGGAACGTGCTTTTGATACCGCTGAGTGGCAAGCGATCCTGCGGTCGACGCGGTCCCGCCAGGCTTGGCTCGACCGTGCTGAGATCAAGCTCCAGCGTCTCGTTGAACTGCGGATCGGGCATATCGTCGGTGCGGAAGAGATGCTGGGCCCTGGCATATGCTTCCACCAACTCCACCAGCGCATCGTCGCGGCCCGTCAGCCGCAGATAGGAGAGCGTCTCGTCATCAATCGGGAAGAGACCGGCTGTGGCCCCATATTCGGGTGCCATATTAGCGATGGTGGCGCGATCGGCCAGGCTGAGATTGCTGAGTCCGTGTCCGTAGTACTCCACGAATTTGCCAACCACACCATGCTTGCGCAGCATTTCGGTGACGGTGAGCACCAGATCAGTAGCAGTGGTGCCGGCGTTCAGTTCGCCGACGAACTTGAATCCGACCACATCTGGCGCGAGCTGATAGAGCGGCTGTCCGAGCATGACCGCCTCGGCTTCGATACCGCCCACACCCCAGCCGAGCACACCAAGGCCGTTGATCATGGTGGTGTGACTATCGGTGCCGACCACGGTATCCGGGAAGACGACGGTTTCGCCATTCTCCTCGCGACTACCAACCACGTTGGCGATGTACTCCAGATTCACCTGGTGCACGATACCGGTGCCTGGTGGCACGGCGCGGAAGTTCTGGAAGGCACCCTGAGCCCAGCGAAGCAGGGCGTAGCGTTCGTGATTGCGCTCGTACTCCAGGGACATGTTCTTGAAGAAGGCGAGATTCGTCCCGAAGTTATCCACCTGCACCGAGTGATCGATAACAAGATCGACTGGTACCAGGGGATTGATCTTGCTTACATCGCCACCGAGGGTGGCCACGGCATCACGCATCGCTGCGAGATCCACCACACAGGGGACACCGGTGAAGTCCTGCAACACCACGCGCGCGGGCATAAAGGGCAGTTCGAAATCGTCGCCCAAGGCTCCACCAGCTGTTGGCTGCCATTTGGCCAACTGGGTGACATGCTCCATGCTGGTGAACTCGCCACCGGCACTCCGGAGCACATTCTCCAGGAGAATACGCACGGTCATCGGCAAGCGATCAATAGAATCAAGCACGCCATCATCTACCAGCTTTTGCAGGCGGTAGTAGCTGACCTCGCTGCCATCGCCAAGCGAAAGCGAGGATTTCGCGCCGAACGGATCGTTGGTGAACTGGCTCATGTGAAAGGAGACCTTTCTGTTTGCGTGATCAAACGCCTCTCCCGCGCATCGATCACAGCTGCGGGCTGGCAACGCTGCCGCCCGCCACCGAACGTAGCGACGTCCGATGGGAGTGTGTGCCATCTGTTCACTTGCTATTGTAGGTCAGATTTTGTGATTCACGGTGCCTGATTTCCGGTATTTCACCAGATTGCACGGTGTATCCATCTATTTGCACGTGCGATACTATTGAGCGGCAGTTGTTCTTTAGCTGGGGGGTGAGGGGAACGATACGTGGATCGTGACGATCGCATCGAAATCATCGCGCTGGTTGGTAGTATGCGGGAGCGCAGCTACAATCGTGGTCTGTTACGCACGGCGATGTTGCTTCAACCCGACGATGTTCACATCACCGAGTTCCCTATTCAAACGCTACCCTTCTACAATCCTGATCACGCGGATGGTGAGGGTATGCCCACTGTGCGCGATTTTCGGGCAGCGCTGCGAAAAGCCGATGCTGTGCTGATCGTGACGCCGGAGTATACCTATTCCATACCGGGTGTGCTGAAGAATGCCCTCGATTGGGCTGCTATCCCCAAAGGGCGCTCCTTCCTGCGCGGTAAACCGGTGGGCATGGCCAGTGCGAGTGTGGACCGGAATGGTACCGTGCGTGCGCAGATGCATCTGCGTCAGATCTTTCTCAGCATGGGCGCTCTGGTGATCCCTGAGCCGGAAGTCTACGTTACGTTCGCCGAGGACAAGTTCAATCAACTTGGAGAACTCACCGATCACACTGCGCGCGAGCAGGTCAAATCTCTCATCGAGAACCTTGCCGATTGGGCGCTACTTCTCCGCGAACAGCGGTAGATGTGCCGAATATAACCGTAGCACCGCATTCTGTATCATCGGTACCGACAAATGCCCTTCAGCTGGATATCGAGGGCGAAAAGTAGACTCGTCCCTCGCCAGCGACGGGACGTCGCGGCGAGTTGGGCGGGTTCCAGTAGCTACCCAGCGAGAAATCCTGGCGCAGGCGGCGGAGTTGAACACCGCAGAGCACATGAACCCGGGCAACTCGCGCAGCTTCGCTGCTACGAGGCCCGGGTCTACCTCACCACCACTCGTCTCCACGCATTTTGTCGGTACAGATAATTCTATATGCGGTGACCGTGTAAATCATCGTTGAACCAGTTTCCGAAGATGAGAAGAAGATTCGGGCCAATCAGCCCGGATCTTCGCTTGCATATCAAGGTGACTTGGGATTCTACAACTCGTGAATCAGAATCACGATGCCGCTCGGAATGGTTAGCAGGATTGTTCCGGCCAATACCCACCAGAACGCTTTTGCTTCCTTCACGGGACCGCTTTCGGTGAAGTTGATCATGATCACACGCAAGCCATTGAGCGAGTGATAAATGACCGCGCCCACCAGGAAGATCTCCATCGGGATGATGAACCAGTTTGCATAGAAGCTGACGGTATGGTTGTAAACATCGCTACCCAACCCGATCAGCATGATATCGATGATATGCACGAGCAGGAAGAAGACGATACCAGCACCGGTAGCGCGGTGAAGAATCCAGGCGTATTGCCCAGTGTCGCCGTTATACACGGGCACCTGATCGTTCCTCAGATTCTGAATGACCCAAACGGCCAGCAGAATCACCGCGATATAGATAACTGCGGCGAAAACGAAGAGCGAATAGCCGATGATATCGCCGATCCAGAGCTTGCCAGAAAGTGGTCCGGTGTTGTTGGCGGCGGCCTCTTCATCGAAAGTGAAGATAGTAACCGTGCCCATAACCGAGAAGACCGCACCGATCACCCAGAGAACGCCATACGCAATCTGTCGGCCACGTGGATTATTCACCAAATCGGTCGCGATCATGCGTAAACCAATGATGCCGTGCCACACTGCCGAGAAGAGGAGCAGGAGATCGAATGTACGCCAAAGTGGATTCGCCCAGCGATTAGCCACCCAGTCGAAGACAGTCTGGCTTGGTACATTGACGTAGTGGGTGATGAAGAGGTGACCGAACGCCAGCACCACCAGCAGCAATCCGGAAATCCGCAAAAAGTACCAGAATGCTCGCTCCGTACCGGGAATAAGCCCGGCAGAAGGAGCCTTCTGCAACTGGTCTCTCGTGGTGACTGCCATCGTCTACCTCTCCTGTTCGGACCGTGCTGTATACATTCCTCAGCGGCCCGCCGTCCTCTACCCTGTGTCGGAGCGGTTCATTCCGTCTTGTCCGACACACCTCTGCAGCAAGTGTACGCAATTTCAGCAGTTAGCGGGACAGTCTTTCGTCAGGAATCAGCATTCTGTTTCTCTGACTCTGTCGGGGTTTCCGGGACTCCGATGCCCGCCAGGGCCTGGAGATCGATAGCGCCTTCATCACTCATTCCCGGTACAGCACAGACGCCGTCATCGCACATCGCGTCGGTAGCCCGTTGCCAATCTCCGGATGCGCCACCGCTCTTTTCTGCTAGTTGGATCTTCTCTATCGTCATGCCTCTATCAACCGCCTTGACCATGTCGTAAATCGTGAGCGCTGCCGCACTCACCGCGTGCAACGCTTCCATTTCCACGCCAGTTTTGCCAGTGGTTCGCACTGTGGCAATAATATCGATTGTCTCGCTGCCCAGCGAAAAATCAACCTCTACCCCGGTTAGAAGCAATGGATGACACATGGGAATAATGTCTGGTGTGCGCTTCGCTGCCATGATGCCCGCTACCTGCGCCACGCCGAGCACATCGCCTTTCTTCGCGCGACCTTCACGAATCATGTCGATGGTCTGCGGCTGCATCCGAATGCTGCCCGTTGCCACCGCAACCCGCCGGGTCTCATCTTTGTCGGAGACATTCACCATGTGTGCTCCGGATTCGGTGATATGGCTTAACTTACTCAATCACGGGCTCCTGGGTGAAGATCATGGGAAAGGCGACGGGAAGAAGAGGGGCCACCTCCGGACAATGGTCTATCAACTGTTCCGTGCCTCCAATAATGTCGCGTGAATGGATCCCGTCCGCCGGATTAAGTTCCCCATTTTCTTCGATACGGACATTTGGATAGTAGGCGAGGAAGTAGCGCGCCGATTGAAGAATCCCCCAGCGTAGCGTGCCTGCGGACGATGGTGAGTTGAGCGCATCAATACTGTTTATCCAGGGATCGATATCGGCCATGGTATCGGCGCGTTCATAGAGCGGCAGAAGATCCTCGCTCTCCTGCAACCATTCCAACGCAACGGAGCACTGCTCCGCGTGGAGTTCGCGCTCGTTCCACCAGCTCATACCCCAGGCAGCCACGAGAATTACCGGTATCAGGGCGACGATGATGATGGTGTAAATATCCCAGGTGATTCCGTTGGCGATGCGGTTCTTCAATCTCTATCCCTGATGCTCAACGCGTTCGGCGATGAGTTCGACGATATGCCTGACCTCAAGTCTGCGGCCCTCTGCATCGATCCCGCCGCGCAGATGCATGATACAGCCCTGATTGTCGGTCACGATGGTACGTGTGCCCGTGCCCTCGGCGGCATTGAGCTTCCGATCCATGAGTCGTTTGGAAAGCTGGGGCTGTTCGATACTGAACGATCCACCGAATCCGCAACAAAGCGTTTCCGGCAGCTCCACGATGGTATCACCCATCACCTCTTCGATCAGATAGCGCGGCTCCGCCTTGAGGCCAAGAGCATTGAGCCCCTGACAACTGTCGTGATAGGTGATCTCGCGCGGCGTCACTCCGGAGAGAATCCCGGGAGCAAGTTCGGCTTCCTTGACCAGATAGGTGGTGAGATCCATGACCTTGCTACTGAGTGCTTCCGCTCGAACAAGATTTTCGGCATCGTTGCGGAAGAGATGCAGGTAGTCTTGCGCGAGCATGGCTACACAGCTTGCGCTCGGTGAGATGATGACATCCACATCAAGGGCTTCCAATTGGGAGAGTGTTCGCAGGGCCAGCGAACGCGCATCGGCCACATCGCCGGAGTTGAAAGGGATCAACCCGCAGCAATGCAATTGCGGAGGATAGATTACCTCGACTCCCAGAGCGTTGAGCACGGTGATCGTCGCCTTGCCCTGCTCGGGATAGAGGCGATCGGTCATACAACCGGGGAAGAGGGCGACCCGTTGGCCCGTGACTGCGCTCGGAATCCTTGGCTGCGCCGGGCTTACTGACTGAACCTGATCGGTGAGGCGTGGATCAGCCAGAGCCGGGAAGCTGCGCCAGATCGTTTGCTTATTGATGATCGGCATTTTTCGGAGTCGAACAAAATGACCGCGGCTGACCATCGGCTTCTGCGCCTTGCTCCCGATCTTGAAGAGCACATTTATCAGATTTGGCCTGGCATAGGCTGACATGATGATCTGTTTGGCTCGCTTCATGCCCTTCTTCTGCACCACCATGTCCCGCACATCCAATATCTGGCGGGCGAGTGGGATTTCCACCGGGCAGACCGTTTCGCAGGCGTTGCAGCTTAGGCAGAGGCTCTGCGCCCCCGCAATATCATCGAGCGAATGGAGAAAGGGTGTCACCACCAGGCCAATGGCACCGGTATAAACATGCCCGAAGACATGACCACCAACTTCCCGATAGGGCGGACAAACATTGGCGCAGGCCGCGCAGCGGATACAGTGCAGTGCTTCCCGAAACTCCGGTAGCTCGCGCATTTTCCTGCGACCGTTATCCACCAGCACGATGTGCTGCTCATGTCCCGGTGTCGGACCCTGAATGAAGGTTGTATAGACCGTGATGCGTTGACTGGTCGCGTTGCGCGCCAGCAGACGCACCTGGGTCATCGCATCCTCATAGTTTGGCACCAGTTTCTCGATGCCAGCCAACACAACGTGGACCGGCGGGATAGACGACGTAAGCCGGCCATTGCCTTCGTTGGTCACCATCATCACGGTGCCACTTTCAGCAATGAGGGCATTGGCTCCCGTTACACCCATACCGGCGTTGAAGAAGAGATCGCGAATCTCATCACGGGCCACACGGACCTGTTCGCCCACATCATCCATCGAGATCGCCCGACCAAAGTGCTCGGTGAAAACTTCACCAACTTCCTTGCGGCTGAGGTGAATGGCTGGCATCACCATATGGCTGGGACGTTCGTGCCGTAACTGCACGATCCACTCACCCAGATCCGTTTCAATGGCGGTCACACCATCTTCAGCCAATGCTTCGTTGAGAAATATCTCCTCGCTTACCATCGACTTCGATTTGGCGACCAGTTTGATTTCGTGCCGTTGGGCAATCTCGCGCACAATGCGAGTTGCGTCTTCGGCAGTCTCAGCGATGTGGACATGCGTGCCCGCGTGTTCAGCTTGCGCGATGAACTGCTCCAGATAGCGATCGAGATTATCGATAGCTTCTGTTTTGGCGGCTTTCATGCGGGTGCGTTGCTCGACGAAACTTACTGTCTCAAATTGCGCATCACGTGTCACCCGCCAGCTTTGTTGGAAGTTGCTGAGGTAGGTGCTCTGCTGTTGATTCTCCAGCGCCTGCGCATAGCGTTCGGCAAAGGGCAGTTGCGAGTGGCTCATCGGTTATCCTTCGTCCACGAAGATCACATACAGCTCGCCCGGACCCTGCACACCGATCGTGAGTTGACGCTCGATATCCGCGGTTCGACTGGGGCCGCTGAGCAAGGTTGCGTAGCTGGTACCATCGCTGGCGATCTCGCGGAGGATCCGTCCGGCATCATCGAGGGAAGAGTAGAGTGCCGACATCGCTACCAACACGATCAGGGCATTGGTCATCAGGCTGACGCTGCGATGCTCCAGGCGATTCTCGTGGAGGATTACACTGCCGGTCTCAGCGATGGCGGCGCGGGCAGTGGTGAGTCCCCACGGTTGATCCCGCACCTGCGCCGGCGATCCATTGCTGATCACCTCCATGCCAGCCTGTTCCAGTTCAACCGCAAGGCCTGGCCAGACTGTATTCAGATCGTCGCGTGTCCAGATCGTTGCTGCCGGTGCCATCTCCGCTATGGTCTCTGCCAGACCAGAACGCGTACAGCGGCAAGCATCGCCTGCCGCTGCGGTGAGGATGGTACGAAAATCGTCGAACGGATCGGGCATCATATGCTCACAATCGTCGCTTAGCCCGAGAAATCCTCAAGAACCAGCGTCTGCATATCGTCCAGATGCGTGGTCATAAGTGCGGTGGCAGCTTCAACATCGCCCGCGAGCAGGAGTGTCAGCAGCTGTCGATGTTGTTCGACGGCCACCAGCATCCATTCCGGAATCTCATCGTCGATCTGTTGGAAGATCGCGATTTGGGTCCACAACCCGCCCACAATGCTGCTCATGCGCCGGTTGCCAACCGTGCTTACCAGCCAGCTATGAAAGCCGCGATCAGTCTTAAGGAAGGCATCGCCTGCATCAAGACGCAATTGGGCTGTGGTGGCGTTTCGAATCAGCCGTTCCACGTGTTCGAGCTCGAACATGGCCCGCTGGAGCTCTTCCGTATGGTCGGTATCGCCGAGACCCCGAATGGCGTACAGTTCCAACACCCGACGGAGTTCGAAGATTTCCTCGAGATCACGCTTGGTGAACGTCGCCACAAAAAAGCCGCGATTGGGCTCGGCCACCACCACACCATCCTGTGCCAATTGGTGCAGTGCTTCGCGGATAGGGGTGCGGCTGACCCCCAATTCCGAGCTGAGTCTCAGATCGGAAAGTTTTTCCCCTGCCGAAAGCTCTTGACTCAGGATGCGATCGCGTAAAATGCGATAAACATCCGAGCCGAGATTCCTTCGCTCAATGGGTTGAAGGGGGGTTACGCCCCCTCGCGTCGTTTCAGAAGACATGCGAGCGATCTCCTGACTCACCGTCGTCCCGGACGGGTCTTCAGTATCACCACCCTGGTGATTTGTCGTTGGCTCACTGGATCGGACCGTCTTGTGTATACATTAGCCGATCTCGCAAGAACTATACACCAGGTCTGCTATTAATGGAATGAGTTGTGTGCACGTTGTATCAATGAAAGGGACAAAAAATGCCGATTCGCCTCGCTTCCGGAATGAACCGGATTGGCACGGAAACCGCGTTTGCCGTACTTGCCCGTGCCAAAGCACTGGAAGCACAAGGTAAATCGGTCGTTCATATGCAAATTGGCGAACCAGATTTCGATACTCCGGCCCATATTGTGCAGGCAGCCCAAGAGGCACTGGCGTCCGGCTGGACCCACTATGGACCTGCACAAGGCGATCCGGAGTTGCGGGCTGCTATCAGTAACTACATCGGTAGTACGAGAGGCGCGCAGTACACACCAGAGCAAGTTTTGGTGACACCTGGCGGTAAGCCGGTGATGTTCTTTGCAATGCTTGCCCTGCTCCAGCCGGGCGACGAGGCGATCTATCCCGATCCTGGTTTCCCGATCTATCGCTCCATGATCGAGTTCACCGGCGCCACTGCCGTACCCGCGGTGCTGCGTGAAGAGAACGATTTTCGCCTCGATACCGAGGAACTGCGAGGTTTGGTGACAGAGCGCACTCGCCTCATCATCATCAACACCCCGGGCAATCCTTGTGGAAATGCGCTCACGCGTGAGGATATCGAGGCAGTGGCCGAGGTCGCTCTGCAACACGATTTGGTGGTACTGGCCGACGAGATCTATGCGGAACTGCTCTACGAGGGAGAGCACGTATCGATCGCATCACTGCCGGGTATGGCGGAGCGCACAATTCTGCTCGATGGCTTCAGCAAAACCTTTGCCATGACTGGTTGGCGGATGGGATATGGACTCATCCCACAAGAATTGATCGGGCCGATGACCACGTTGATGGTGAATAGTGCGAGTTGTACCAACGTCGCTGCGCAACGTGCCGGTATCGCGGCCCTCACAGGTCCCTGGGACGAGGTGCGCTCCTTCAAGGATGCCTTTGCCCGCCGTCGAGAATTGCTGATTGCCGGACTGAATGATATCCCGGGTATCTCCTGCGTCGATCCCAAGGGAGCCTTCTATGCGTTCCCGAAAGTTGGCTCCTTTGGATTGCGCAGCGACGACTTTGCCAACCGCTTGCTGGACGAGTTCGGCGTCGCCACTGTCAGCGGCACCAGCTTCGGTGACGCTGGCGAAGGGTACATCCGCCTCAGTTACGCGACCAGCGAAGAGAACATCAGCGAAGCATTGGTGCGCATTCGCGCGGCTACAGAAGCGTTCGCTGGTTAGGTATTCGACGATATTTCGTTGTTTTCGCAGCTACGTATAACCTGAGATATCCGATGTGCGTCACACCCCCAGAGCGGTCCTTACATAGAGCGCCAGGTGGAATCGCAAACGCACATCGGGATCGTCCAGATCGAGTCCCGCAATCTCGGAGATACGTTCGAGTCGATAGAGCACGGTGTTTCTGTGCACGCTCAATAGCGAAGCGGCTTCCTTCGGGCTACAGTTCGCCGCGAAGAATGCTTCCAGTGTCTGCACCAGATTACTGTTGTGCACGCGATCATACTCAATCAGCTCGCCGAGCGATTCATCGTGGAAGCTGCGTAGTTCCGGTAAACTCTCTGCCGCCAGAATCAGGCGATAGATGCCAAGTTCATCGTAATCGGTGATATGGCCGCCGCCATAGAGACGTCTGCCCAACACCAGACTCTGCCGCGCATCTTGGTGGCTACGGCGGATACCCTGCATGCCGTTATCGATACGGCCGATGCCGACGGAGATGGCATCCGTGATCTGATGGTTTGCCAGGGCCTGCGTCAAACTCGTCTGGAGTTTCGCTGGTACAGTGGCATCTTCATCGATCAACCGCTGTGGCATCACGATCTCGACATTGGCATTGCGCACTCGCCACATCACATCCGGTTGGTTCAGGGATGTAACAAAGTTACGGGCACCCGATTCCAGCGCTTGCGTGCGATTCTCCCGCGCACGCGCGGCCCCGGATTGCTGGGTATCAGCCCGGGCAACCAGCGCCACAAAGAGCTGATCCAGGTTGTGACCGAGCCGTTCTGCTTGCTGGGCCAGCGCGATCTCGCTACGGAGCGCGCCATCCAGCAACTCATCGAGCACATTGAGTTCCACCTCGCGGCGGGCCGCGGTAGTGGCTTGCTCCTGCGCCAAAATCACCGCTGATGCTGCTGCGGCGCGACTGAGCAGAATCGTGTCCTCTGGGCGTTCTTCCTGACTGGGGATGAGGAGACTCAGGCTACCGAGAATGCCTGAACGACCTGTTACCGGGGCAACCAGTCGTGTCCAGCCGGCAGCATCGGTCCAGCCATGCACAGGGGGCTCTGCCGAGCTCGACGAACCGACGGAGCGCAGCCAACTCTGCACGGTCTGCTGTGACGGCTGGAGAATGGATTGAGCGAGACGTTCATCCAGGGTTTCCTCTTCGTCGGCATAGAAGGCAAGCACATGCCCTTCGGCACTATCGGCAATGGCAGCACGGGTGGAGAGCATGGCCAGCTCCTCCACCAGCAAGCTGATAGTCTCACCAGCGATAGCCATATCCATCAACTGCCGACCGTATTCCTGGCCCTTTTGCTGCAGTTCGCGGCGACGCTCGGCAATTGTGCGGGCGGCAGTGCGTTCGAGCGTGCCCAGATCGGTGTCCGCCGGGAGCTCGACCAGGGGGAGACTCGTTGAATCTGCCGCTGCGCGCGCAGCGGCGTCGGTGCGACCGGTGGTCGCGATAACCGAGACACCGAAGGTGCTTAGCTTGCGAATAGCCCCGGCCAGCGTGAGGTTTTCATCGATCATCTCCAGCACTGCCGGATCCAGAATGACGATCTCGCCACCGGCGATGTGTCCGAATGCAGGCATGGCTGCCCGCAGGCGCGTGGCCCAGGTCACTTCGCGTCCCAGACCGATACTGCCGGCAGCTACCATGCTCGATTCAGGGAGCGCGAAGCTGAGAATATCGCGAACGGTAATCACGCCATATTCGCGTGGGGATCCCATCTCCATCGCTAAAGCTCTCCATACTGTATGTGTTCCCATGGACTGACGTGACGGCGGTAGGCATCCCACTCGGCTCGCTTGACCGTGAGAAGCTGATCGACGATGAAGTGGCCGAGGATCTCGCGCATCGTGTCATCGTGCGTTAGATTGGTAATCGCCTCACCAAGTGTCTGTGGGAGTTGTTCAACCCCAAACCGTGCGAATTCTTCCTCGTTGTAGTGCACCAGATTCTCATCAAAGGCACCGGGAGGATCGAGTTTCTGTTCAATACCATCCACGGCTGCCCCCAACGCTACCGCAATGGCAAGGTAGGGATTCGCCATCGGATCCGGGCTGCGCAGCTCGATATCGGTGAGTGTGCCTTCCGGTGTGCTCGGCACACGCAGGAGCGACGATTCGCTCACCCGCGCCCAGGTCGCCCAGGCCGGAGCTCGATGCCCATCCGCCAGGCGCTTGTAGCTGTTCACCGTGGTGTTGAGGATCGCGCTCATCGCGCTCGCATGGCGAATCTGGCCAGCAATCATGTGTCCGGCAATCGCGCTGATATCAGCGCCATCTTCCCCGCGGAGCAGATCGGTACCGTCATCCAGTTTGAGTAACCGTTGGAAGAGGTGCATACCGCTACCAGGTGCATCGTCGAAAGGTTTGGCCATGAAGGTTACCTTCATGTTGTGCTGTTCGGCGATGACACGGATGAGTTGACGGGTGCTGTTTAGCTGATCGGCAATGCGGATACCACCAAGGTGGCGCAGATCGATCTCCTGTTGGCCCGGCCCAGTCTCGTGGTGGGCACCGTGTACTCCCAGCCCCAGCTCATGCGTCCAGGCGACGATATGGTCGCGTACCAGAGCTGTCCCCACATCGCTATCGCTGAAGTAGCTCGGGCTGACATGGGGGCTTTCGAAGGACGCGGTGGCGAGCGATTCTCCCTTATAGAGATAAAACTCCAGTTCGATACCAACGCGATAGTCGAGACCAATGGCACTGGCTCGATTGAGTTGTTTCTGCAAGATCGTGCGCGGATCGCCCGCAAAGGGTTGTCCGCCGCGTCGCGTTACCCAGCAGTAGATGAAGGCGCGTCGTGGTCGATCAGGCAGCGGGGGTAGCACCACCAGGGTGCTGGGATCGGGCATGAGGAAGAGATCGACTTCCACCTGCCGCATGCCGCCACTCATGGCAGAGCCATCGAAGCGGAATCCTCTGCGAAAGACGCGCGGCAAGAGCGCTGTCGGGATACTGACGGTACGGCCGCCTCCGGCGATATCGCTGAACTGCAGATGGACAAGACTCACACCGTTCTCGCCCAGGATATCCATTGTGCGCTCGATATCTTCGGATGATGGTGTGGCAAATAACGGATCTTCAACAGTCATTTTGGACCTCGATTGCTGGTCAACTGATGTGTCTGGGCGGTTTGCCAGCCTCGACGTTTGTCATATTGCACCATTTTGTACCGAAAGTCCAAATGTGTGGATGAGAATCGGGGTATTGTGCCACTTCCACAAGTGGCAGTGCAGTTTTTACAATAAAGACCCAGCACAACGACGTCTGCTGTTGGCCCTCGCTCCGGAACATGGTGGTTCTTCCGGGCCTCTATCGACACTACACATATATGTATTCGTGCTCCGCGCTTAATAGAGGCAGGGGCGTATAGAAGTTGATTTGGAGAAATCGCATGAGCACACAATCCTGGCCGTTGTATGATCCGATGCTCGAGCATGATGCCTGCGGTGTTGGTTTGGTGGTGAAGATCGATGGCACCCGCAGTCGTGAGATTGTGGAGAAGGCACTGGCGGGTCTGGTAAACCTCACCCACCGCGGTGCTGTCGGTGCCGATGCCCGCACGGGTGATGGCGCCGGCATCATGATTCAGGTGCCGCATGCGCTCTTCGCGGACACACTTGCAGATAACGGTCACGGTGATCTGGGGCAGGGTGACTACGGTGTCGCCATGCTCTTCCTGCCACGGAATGACGATAACGTGCTCGGTATTGTGACCGAGACTGTGACCGCGCGCGGTCTCAGCGTGCTCGCCCTCCGCGAGGTACCAACGCAACCCGGCATACTCGGGCAGTCGGCACTGGATACTCTCCCGGCGATTGTGCAGGTGCTTATCAGCCGACCAGAAGGTATTTCCACAGGTGAATTCGAGCGCAAGCTCATGCTTACGCGACGCCAGATTGAAGTGGCGCTCCGCGGGTACGGCCTTACCGATGACGATTTCTTTGCAGTCTCCTGTAGTAGCCGCACCCTTATCTACAAAGGCTTCTGTTTGCCAGAAGACCTTGCTCGCTTCTATCCCGATTTGGCCGATCCGCGTGTGGAATCGGCCATTGCTCTTTTCCACCAGCGCTTTAGCACAAATACCCAGCCGACCTGGGGTCTTGCCCAGCCCTTCCGCTTTATTGCTCACAATGGCGAGATCAATACCGTGCAGGGCAATCGCGCCTGGATGCGTGCGCGGGCACCGCATCTGACCATGAAGGATGGAGAGGAAACGGTTGCGCTCAACCCGCCCATCGCCATGCAGGGCAGCGATTCGCTCAGCCTTGATACCGCAATCGAGCTTCTCCGCCATAACGGACGCTCCCTGCCACACGCACTGATGATGAGTGTGCCGGAACCATGGGAGCAGCTACCGGAAATGGATGCCGATCTGCGTGCGTTCTACGATTTCCACGCTGGTCTGATGGAGCAGTGGGACGGTCCGGCCGCACTCGGTTTTTCCGATGGCGTGCTTGCCGGGGCCGCGCTCGACCGAAATGGTTTGCGTCCGTTGCGCTATGCCATCACTGAAGACGGACTCTTCGTCTGTGGCTCGGAATCCGGCACGGTCGAGATCGATCCGGCCAGTGTGATCGAACGCGGTCGCCTCGGTCCCGGGCAGATGATTCTGGTCGACACCGACGCTGGCGAGGTACTGCACAACGCCGACCTCAAGCATGCCGTGGCAACGAATGCGCCCTATGCCCGCTGGATCGAGGAGCATCGGATTCCGCTTGCTTTCCCACCGGCGGCCGATGAGCCACTACCGGTTGGTCCGGAGGCTGATGCCAAGACGCGCCTGGCCGCAACCAAGACACCACCCGATGTCGTGCAGATGCAGCAGGCCTTCGGCTACAGCGCCGAGGATCTGCGTTTGATCATCAATCCCATGGCCGGTGAGAAGAAAGAACCAACCTGGAGTATGGGCGATGATGCCCCGTTGGCTGTCCTCAGCACAACACCACGTCCGGTCACGGCATACCTGCGGCAGCGTTTCGCACAGGTGACAAATCCGGCCATCGATTCGTTGCGCGAACGGCGTGTGATGGCGCTGGATACCTATCTGGGCAAGCGCGGACACTTGCTTGAGAAGAGCGGTACGCAGGCCCATCTCGTACATCTGCGCAGCTTTGTGCTTGCTACTCATGAGCTTGAGGCCATTGAGGCGTGTTCGGATCTGGACATCGCCGATCTCGATGCCACCTTTGCACTTGAGGGTGGTTCGCTTAAGGGTCGCCTTGATGAACTTATCGCGGAAGCGATCGCGGCTGTGCAGAATGGCAATACCATCCTGTTGCTGAGCGATCAGGCGGTGAGTGCGGAGCGCGCGCACGTGCCGACGGCGTTGGCTGTTGGTGCGATTCATCATGCCTTGATTGATGCTGGTCTTCGCATGGATGCGGATATCGTCTGCGATAGTGGCGATGTCTGGGATGTGCACCAGATGGCGGTCATCATCGGACACGGTGCAGCTGCAGTGCATCCACGGTTGGCTATTGATGCCAGCGCGAGACTTTCCGCATCACGTGGGTTTGAGAATCTCACCCCGAAGGAGCTGCGTCAAAACTACATCACCATGATGGAGTATGGCTTCCTCAAGGTGATGGCGAAGATGGGTATCTCCACCGCCAGCGGGTATCGCGGTGCCCAGATTTTTGAGACGATCGGTCTTGGTCGCGAGGTCACCGATTTCTGTTTCCGGGGCACACCGGCTCGACTCGACGGTATTGGTTTTGCTGAACTCGAAGCCGATATCCGCACTCGTCATGAGGGTGCATTCCAGGCAGCGGCTGCGAAACTGCCAGATCACGGTATGGTCAAGTTCAAGAAGGATGGTGAGGCTCACGCCTTCCAGCCCGGTATCGTCACCGCCTTGCAGGCGGCTGCGCAAAACAACGACTATCAGGCCTACCAAACCTATCTGGCGATGGTGAAGGAGGAGCCACTGACGACCCTCCGCGATCTGCTGGAGCTTCGTCCTTTGGGCGATCCTGTGCCGATCGAGACCGTGGAGCCGTTGGAGGATATCGTCAAGCGCTTTGTTGTCACTGCTATGAGCCTCGGTTCGCTCAGCCCGGAGGCCCACAGCACGCTCTCCATCGCCATGAATCGGATGGGGGCGCGATCCAACTCCGGTGAGGGTGGCGAGGATCCGGATTGGTATCACACCACCGGCCCGGATATCCCGCACAGCAAGGTGAAGCAGGTGGCCAGCGGCCGCTTCGGCGTCACCACCAAGTACCTGAGCATGGCTGAGGAACTCGAGATCAAGGTCGCTCAGGGTGCCAAACCGGGCGAAGGTGGACAGCTGCCAGGCTTCAAAGTCACCGATTTTGTGGCTCGTATGCGCCATGCGATCGCTGGACTCAGCCTGATCTCGCCGCCGCCGCATCACGATATCTATTCGATTGAGGATCTCGCCCAGCTTATCTACGATCTTCGTCAGGTCAATCCGCGTGCCAAGATCGGCGTGAAGCTGGTGGCCGAGGCCGGCGTGGGTACGGTCGCTGCCGGTGTAGCCAAGGCTCAGGCTGACTATGTGCTGATTGCCGGACATAGCGGAGGCACCGGCGCTGCACCACTGGCAAGCATCAAGCACGCTGGTTCGCCGTGGGAGCTAGGTTTGGCGGAAACGCAGCAGACGCTGATTCGCGCAGGTCTGCGTAATCGTGTCCGCGTCCGCACCGATGGCGGTCTGAAGACCCCGAAGGATGTTCTTGTCGCGGCGATGCTGGGTGCGGAGGAGTTCGGTTTCGGTACCTCGGTGCTCGTCGCTATGGGCTGCGATATGGCGCGTCAGTGCCATCTCAACACCTGTCCGACGGGTATCGCTACCCAGCGTGCGGATCTGCGCGCCAAGTTTGCTGGTAATCCGGAGATGGTCATCGGGTACTTCACCCAGTTGATCCAGGGTATGCGCGAGACCATGGCTGATCTCGGTATCACCAATCTGGAGGAAATCATTGGTCGCAGCGATCTCCTCGGTGAGAAGACCGTGAGTGGTCGCGCACGATCTCTGAAGATCGGTCAATTACTGGCCGAGCCAGCACCTGCGCAATTGCGCAAGAAGTCCGTCGAGGTCAAGCGCGAGAACAATTCGCTCAGCGATCAGTTGTGGGCAGAGATCGAGCCTCAGCTTGCGGGCGGCCAGGACATCAGCCTCGAAAGCACGATTACGACTGCCGATCGCACCGTCGGTGCCCGCATCGCCGGGAACCTCACCACCTATCGCAGTAGTGGTCCTGTGCTGATGAACACCGTGAACCTCGCATTCCGTGGCACGGCCGGTCAGAGTTTCGGCGCATTCGGTGTCGATGGTATGGATATCTCGCTGGAGGGCGAAGCCAACGACTACGTTGGCAAGGGCCTGAATGGAGGTCGTCTCGCTATCTTCCCGGATCGCGTCAGTAAGCCGGAAGCCTGTCAGGTGATCGCCGGTAACACGCTGCTCTATGGTGCCACTGGTGGCTCGGCCTTCTTCGCTGGTGCTGTTGGTGAGCGCTTTGCGGTGCGCAACTCCGGTGCCACCGCGGTGGTCGAGGGCGTTGGTGAACACGGCTGCGAGTACATGACCGGCGGTACAGCCGTAATCCTCGGGCCAACCGGGCGCAACTTTGGTGCCGGTATGAGCAACGGCGATGTCTATGTTTGGGATCCTGAGTTGCTCCTGGATGGTCGCATTAATGGTGAGTCAGTCGAAATCCACGAGATGGATGAGGAGCGCATCGCTACGGTGCATGATCTGATTCAGCAGCATGTGGATGCTACCAACAGTCGCCGTGGTCGCGACCTTCTCTCGAACTGGATGGTTGCTAAAAACCAGTTCCGCCATGTGGTTGGTAAGGCTGCTTTGGAGCTGAAGGTGGAAGAGGAAGAACTCGCCGAGGGCGCCGCAGACTAGAGCAATCCTCATCGGTAGGGGTGGCCCTTGTGGCCACCCGGTGGCGGAAGATCGGTACCCAACTATAATGCCTGTCCTGTTACCGTTGCGACGTCTTCATACAGCCAGTCACGCAGCCGCCGACTGAGAGGCTGTCACGGCTGGACACTACGTGTTCGCAGAAATAACCACCCTGCAGTCAGGCCATAACCCACTGCAAATGCATGGGCAATGGCTGCTGCGGGTGGTTCGATGGTGAATTGCCAACCCACAAAGCCCACAACAACCGGAACTAATACCCACCGCAGACGTGGAATGAAAACCACAGCACCCGCTGCCATTCCTGCCCAGGCAAGCGCCGAAGTACCGGCATCCGGCTTGTGCAGCACCCCCGGATCTGACAGTCTTCCGAACTCCGCCAGCATCCAGAGCGTGACCGCCGCCATGGTGGAGGCGAACCAGTCTGCGATGATGAGCGTGATCGCTGTCAGACGTGATCCCACACGATATTCCAGCGGAAACGTTCCGAGCGCGACCATCATGCACATGCTAATCATGTTCCAGCCAAGTCCTGGTTTGGATTGCACCCAGGTCCCGGTGAAAATATGCCAAATGCGCCCTTCCGTGAGGAGTTGCCAACTGAGGCCTACGTGATTCATCAGGTGTGCGTGTTGTTCAGGTGTGTGACCGAGCGTAAGCCAGCCAATAGTGACGATCACGATCTGCACAGCCAGACTGAACCGGAATCGCCACACCCAGTACATCATGAGTCTGCGGATTCTTTGCGGAAGAACATCGTCAGACGTCCGATCCAGCCATTCTTGGTCTGGTCAATTTCCGCGAGGCTGGACAGAGCCAGTGCAACCCGCGGTACAACCGCGAGGTTAGGCACCACCAGATAACGGCCATGCCACGCAGGTCGAAACTTGTCCTTGTAGTCGAAGAGCGATTCGCTCGCGAAGAATTGACCCATCGGCTTGGCGAGCAGTTGAACACCGCGATCGACCAGATCCTCATTCTGTTCGGTTTCATTGCCGACAAATGGCACCATACCGAGGGAGACACTGGTGTGCCCCGTGCGTTTGGCATAGTCGATCAACGCCAGCATGAGTAAATCCATCGCGCCATTTGGTGCGTCAACCCGATGCCGCATGAGATCAAAGGTGACTTCTCCGGGTGCTCCATCGGGGATAATATTGATAAACGCCTGTGGGGTAGCCGTTTCGTCCAGCAGAATGAAGACCGGCCCCTCTTGCAGATAGTCCTCGTCGAATTGCCCAAGCGTGAACGTGCGTTCGCGACGTCCTTCCAGTGTGAGCCAATCGTCCGAAATGGATCTCAGTTGCTGCAGTGTTTCGGGACTGTGTGGTGGATCGTATTGATGAACCACCAGCCCGAGACGTTCGCCACGGTTTGCGGATCCTCGCAGCTTTTTCATGTCGCCGCCCGCAAGGGTAAACGTAGGTATCTCGACCACGGCTTCCTGCCCCACCCGGACCGCTGCGAACCCCAGATTGTGATAGGTATGCAGATCGCTATCCGGAACCTGGTGAAACGCCGGGATAAGGTTGTGCTGCCGGCAATACTCCTGGAACTGAACGATGCTCGCGATCATTGCCTCAGATGACGCTGCAGATGGATTGCCAAGTACCAGGGCAACGCCATCGCTGACACCGTAACTGACTACAGCATCAACACCGGTCGGAAAGAACTGGAACTTGTCTGGCCAATACTTGAAGCGATCCAGTGAAGAGTTGCCAACCCGACTGATGATCTCTTTTGCCTCCTCAGTATTGGAGAGTGTCGGGCGGAGTCTCCACACGAGCGGCCGCAGGATAACTACGACGGAGAGGACAAGCGTCATCAGCATCAGCAAATGGAAGGAATGCAGGGTCCAGATTCCTATACGAGAGCGTGGATGCAAGCCACCACTATCGAACCAGAAAAGGACATCGGCCGCTGTCCGGAAGGATCGCCGGAACGAGAATTCCTGACCAAAGACGCGCCGATCCGCTACCCATAGGCTTACCACCGCATAGCCATAAGTGACCAGGAGCGAGGCTATGAGGAGCTGCAATCCACCCAGAATCGAGGGGCGATCAGGCTTGACCCGAAATCGATCGCGATAAATCAACAGAATCACAATGGTTGTCGAGGAAATCAGCATACCAATGCGATCATGAACCGAGAAAAAGTGATTGAGCGTCAGTATGACCGAGAGCCCGAGCGTTACCAGCCAGGCCGTGCGTTCACCTTTTAGGAGGCGAATGGAGAGCAGAAGGAGCAGGAATCCGCCGACCAACGAGACGGTGCGGGTCAGTGCCTCTGGATGAGCGATGAGGAGAACGGCAGTACCGCGTCTGCCGTGAAGCTCATGGAAGCCATTGCGGATACCTGAAGGTAAGGGCAGGGCACTGGCTAGCAGCAACGTACCGTTGAAACCCGTCCAGAGTGCGGGAACCAGTGCTGGTACGCCCCGGATACGGTCGTTGTTGCGGAACTGAACGGCCGCTCCGATAACGACGGGAAGCCAGGTATCAACGACCCGGTACAGCAGTGTTGCCGCGAGGGCTCGTTCAACAGGCACACCCATCTGCTGCATCGCGACGGTCATGGATGCTTCGACAAATCCGATTCCCTGAAAGACGGGTGCCGCTAGCAGCATCAACGTGCCGACCACATACGCTGTCAGTGCGACCATGATGGTGCTCGGCTCACCCACCGCATGGAGGGCCACCCAGACACCAACACCACCGGCGAGATCGGCCGCCAGACTGATGAGCAACGGTGGAACCAGATGAACCGGTCTCACCGTCATTTGTCGAATTTGGTCGCGTGCATCGTGTAATGCCGCGGGCAGATGCCGCTCAATTCTCGCTGGTAATGATGCTCCGCGCAGGAGGAGCATGGTGATGGCGATGATGATACTAACGATGATAATGGCGACCGTCAGGCCAATCCACACCGTAACGAGCGATCCATGGGCGATGGAAAACCAGATGATGGTCGGGATGACAACCATCAGAAACGAGAGATGACCGACAACGGAGTAGAGGAGTGTTGCCAGTCCTGCGGTTGTTGGTGTTACACCGTAGCGTCCGAAGCGCTGAACCAGGACCACCCACGAGGCAATCCCGCCCATGGGCATCATTGTGGCCACCATCTCGCGTTCTGCCCGTGTGATGAACGCTTCGGTATAAGGAATATCGCTTCCGGTTACTTTCACGATGCTGGCCAGAGCCCAGGCGAGCAATGCATGGAGCATCAACGCGGCAGCGAGAAGCGTCCCGATCCAGTAGCGATTGATGGTGCGCAGGAGATGAATCGCTTCCGCAATTTCCTGACGCTGCCACCACAGAAACAAGATCAAGAGCACAAAAACAGACACTCGCCAGAGCAGTGCCAGGGAGCGGTGGGAATGAGCGATATCCGGAACTGCGGCGGGTTCGTGAGGAGGAGATTCAGGCGTCTGAAGCATCACTAAACATTGGTCAGACGAATCTGGCCAGCACCTCATCTGTGCTCAACACCGTGGCGAACTCGCTGGCGATATTTGCCACACTCATCGTGTGTACCTGTTCACCGGTGTAGTTTGTGCCATCGGGACCCACCAGATTATGGGCGGCGCAAGCATCGTGGGCGAGATAGGTGTCGAAACCGAGATTTCCGCTCATGCGCGTGGTTGTCTCCACACAGTGGTTGGTGGTGAGTCCGGCAATCACCACCTGGTCGATCCCATGTTCACGCAGCCATGACTCGAGATTTGTACCGATGAAGCCACTATTCACATGCTTCTGCATCACTGGTTCGCTATCGATCGGTGTAACCTCTGGTTTGTGTGGTACACCCGGCTTGCCCGGAAAAAGAGGCGATTCAGGATTGGTGGAGAGATGCTGAATGTGCACCACTGGCTGACCGGTGGCTCGCCAGTGGGACAGTAATCTGCTTGCGTTTGTCTCCGCATCCGGATTATTCCGCACCCCGTACCAGGGGTCATCGAGTCCTTGTTGGATATCTACCAGTACCAGGGCTGTCGTACTCATTACCGCACCATTCCGCGCGCCGCGACCTTCCAGTGATCCACCACTACGCCATCGCGCACGATCGCCATTTCGTCCATCAGATTTACCGTTGGACAAATATGATTCGGGATTACCTCGACGGTATCACCAACCTGGAAGCCCTCCTCACCGGCGGGCAATTCGCACACACCGTGCTCTTCACTCAGCTTGCTAATGATCACATCCGGATGTCCAACGATGTAGCCGTGGCCCTTGTGACCGACGTTGCCATCAAGTGCGAGTGTCTTCGAACCGGCGTCGATCACACAGCGATCATCAGCCGCCCGACTAACGACCGTCACCACGAAGCGAGCCGCGCAATCCTCGACACCCCAGGTATCCCCGTAGCGGAAGAGTGAGCAGTCGTTGAGGACATAGGTGCCTGGTCGCATCTCGGTGATGCCCGGAACCGTGGGGGTCATGCGGGCAGCTGGGGTTGAGCCTACACTAACAGTCGGTAGTTCAATTCCGTGTTCGCGGATCATCTCCGCCGTCTGCACCATCTTCTCTCCAGCAGCGATTGCCTCACGGCCGATCGCATCCGGGTCGAACGAGGCGACGTGTCCTTCGTGTGTCATGATGCCGCTCAGACGCAGATTGGGATGGCGATCAATCTCCTGGGCAAAGTGAACCGCTTCATCGCCCCACATGACGCCAGAACGATTCTGACCGGTGTTCACCTCGAGATAGATATCGATCTTGCGTTCGTGCTGCACCATAGCCTGCGAGATTGTTTCGATCGCAGTATCGCTATCGACCGCCACCGCGATCCGTGCTTTCTCCATCAGTGCGACAATGCGTTCGTATTTCTTCGCTCCCACAATCGGGTAGGCAAGCAACACATCGTCAATACCGGCCTGATTCACCATTACCTCGGCCTCACCGACTTTGGCGCAGGTGATCCCGACCGCTCCCGCGGCGATCTGCAATCGCGCGATCTCAATCGACTTATGTGTCTTGATATGCGGCCGCAACTGCACCTTGATACTCTTGGCGAAGGCCGCCATCTCGGCGATATTCCGCTGCAGAATCTCCTCGGAAACAATCAGTTGTGGTGTATCGACACTATCGGGATCGCGCAGAATGCGTTCGGACGTGGTCACGATTCTTGCTCTACTTTCTCGCCCCTCTCCAGGACGTGGCTACGGCGTTTCTCTACCATCACGGGTTTCCAGAATCAGTCGTTCGATACGATCTGTTCGTTTATGTAACTCGTGTAGCAGAACTCGATGCTCTTCCAGATTATCCAGTAAAGTCTGCAATTGTTGACTGGTCAAGCCATCGAGTTTTGCCTGAATTTCATCAACTTCCTTGGCCGCGTTGCGATTTACCTCGAAATCGAGCTCGCTGGCGACACGATCACGATCAGCCTGACGATTCTGACTCATCATGATGATCGGTGCGGTGAAAGCTGCCTGAAAGCTCAATGCGAGGTTAAGAAGAATGAAAGGGTAGGGATCCCAATGATGGATCCAGCCGAGGGTGTTGATTATCAACCAAAGTAACAGCAAGGAAGATTGAACGATGATGAACTTCCAGCTACCCAATACCTCGGTAATGCGATCCGCCAGATGCTGCCCGCGTGTCATTCCGGCTTGCTCAACCTGGGCGGCACTGCGATGCGAACCTTCTGGATGCCCGGTCACCAGCCCACGAATGCGCTCGATCTCGCGTAAGCGTCGTTGTTGGCGAGGGTGACCTTCGGACACGTATAGCCTCCTAGATTCGCGATGTCCGCGGCCATTTGGCGCCAGAGGTATCGATCCAGCGACCTTGCTCGCGGCTGCGAATCACACCGTCAATAATCTCTTGCACCTTTTCACCATCGCGGAAAGAGGGGGCGAAGCGAGTGAGATCGCCTTCCCGGATCGCCGTAATCCAGTCTCGCATGAGCAGAATGGTGGGACGTGTCAGCGGATGGCTGAAATCTGGCAGCTTGGGGTTAAGTCGATCTGGAATCGCCAACTCGCGTAGATGCACATCGCGTTTGCGAGCGCCGAAGAGCTCGCTGTCGGCCTCCAGAATCAGCATGCCTTCACTGCCCGTGATGGTGGTGCTATCACCAGCATCCACGGGTGCGGTTGCGCTGAAGTGCACGCTGCCGATCGCGCCACTGCGGAACTGGAGCATAAAGGCGAAGTTGTCATCGGCATCGACTGTTGCGGTCAACGTGCTATCGGGCATGCGTCGCTTCCCGACCATTGTGCCCACGGTGCCCGCCACGGCATCGATCTCGCCAAGCCACCAGCGCATGGAGTCCACATAGTGGCTGCCGATCGCCCGCAGCATCCCCCCCGCCTTATCCGTTTCCATCAACCAGTTGAAGCGAGTCTCTTCGGGGTCGGCGAGCGAGCTGTTGAAGACGATCATGTTGATAGCATGGGGTGTGCCGATGTATCCCTCGTCCAGGAGTTCCTTCACACGACGACGAATTGGGAGATAGCGGTATTGGTGATCGACCATAGCCACCACGCCCGCGCGCTCGGCAAGGCGCACCATATCCCGCGATTCCGCCAAATTCCGTGCCAGCGGCTTCTCGCAGAGGACGTGCTTGCCGGCCTCCAGCGCCGCAATCACCATCTGATGATGCAGATAGGGTGGTGTAGCGACAATCACCGCATCTACACCGGGATCATTGACCACATCACGCCAATCGGTGCTGGCACTGGGAATACCATGTCTGGCAGCGATGACATCGACGCGCTCCTGTCGCCGACTACAGATGGCCACCAACTCGGTATGATCTACATGTGCGATCGCGGGAAGATGCACCTGGCTGCCGAATCCTGTACCGATAAGCGCCAATCGCACCGGGCGATCGACGAAGGCGGCAGGCTTGGCGGCTGGTTGGGTCCCGATGATATCCATAGAAAGGTCTGTCCTCGTGCGCGAGACTCGCGTTCGTACACGCGAGGTGCGAGTGCTCCTAATCATACCGAACGGAGATGACAATCACATGAAGATTTACACAGCCCGAGGTGACAAGGGTGGGACCGACCTACTGGGTGAGCGCGTGACCAAAGCCGATCCGCGCATTGATCTGCTCGGCGAACTCGACGAAGCCACCAGCAGTATCGGCTTTGCTCGCAGTCTCTCCACCTGGCAGAACGCCAATAACCTGCTCCTGACTGCACAGAAAGATCTCTATCAGATCATGGCGGAACTGGCTTTCATTGATACAACCCGGCCCGACACGCTGCTCTTCACCGCCGAGC
The DNA here is from genome assembly GCA_020432165.1 of Thermomicrobiales bacterium. GTDB lineage: Bacteria > Chloroflexota > Chloroflexia > Thermomicrobiales > UBA6265 > UBA6265. The sequence goes on along the minus strand of JAGQGU010000005.1, from coordinate 112,677 downwards.
GAGTCGATTGGCTGGAAGCGACCATTGCCACAATTCAGGAATCCGTGCCGATGCAGCGCGAGTTTGTGGTGGTTGGTGAATCGACCCCCGGTGCTGCCATGGATGTCGCCCGCACAGTTGTGCGTCGGGCGGAACGTCGGGCAGTTACTGTTGCCCAGGAACTGGGTGCGATCAGCAATGGTCAGATTCTGCGCTATCTGAACAGACTCAGCACGCTGCTCTTCATCCTTGCCCGGGCTGAGGATGGTCACATCGTTATCGCCAAGGAACGATAGTTGCAGCCATCGATGCGTAGGGGCGGATCTCGGAACCGAAGGTTAAGAGTATCCGCCCGCAAGAGGGGCGCGCTATGTCATCCTGAAGGACCTCGGCGAAACGGGCTGAATCGAGATGCTTCGCTTTGCTCAATATGACGGCGCCGCCGAGAACAGCAGATGTAACGATCTGGAGGTATCACATGACCATTTCTCATCGACACCGCGTCACCGCACTGGCTGGCATAGCTGGTCTTACAGTGACTAACACGTTCGCGCAAGCGACTCCGGAGGCGACACCCGTGAATCCAGACGCTCCGCTCATCACCATCGCCGAAGAAATGTGGGCGACCATCAACCGCCTTTACGCAGGTGAGAACGGTGAGTACCGACCCAACTACCCAACGCAACCGGACGACCGCAATATTGCCTATCTGTGGCCATTCTCGGCATTGGTTTCGGCCCTTGGTGCCCGAGCCCGGGTGCGACAGGATGAAGAATCCCTCGCGGACTTCCTGGCTGCATTGGAGACACTGGAGATCTACTTTGATCCGGAGAGCACACCACCTGGGTACAGTTCCTTCCCGCCAATCTATGGTGGTGGCGACAAGTTCTACGATGATAACCAATGGCTCGGTCTGGATTTTCTCCACGCTTACGCATTGACCAACGACGAGCACTGGCTGGAGAAGTCGAAACTCATCTGGGAGTTCAGCATGAGTGGTTGGGATGAGATCGATCATGGCGGAGGCATCTACTGGAAAGAGGGTGATATCTCTACCAAGAACACCTGCTCCAATGGTCCGGCAGCGGTCCACAACATGATGCTTTTTGAAGCCACCGGTGATCCGGTTTATCTGGAGTGGGCGATCAAGATCATGGCGTGGCTGGAGGCTACGCTCTACGATGACCTTTCGGGTGTCTACTGGGACAATATCGATATTGGTGGCCGCATCGATCGTACCCGCTACACCTACAACACCGGTACTCCCATGGAGGCAAGCGCCAGACTTTACCAGGCGACCGGCGATGTGACCTGGCTGGAAAAGGCAAAAGCGTTGGCGACATCCAGTTTCGAACGCTTTGCGGTGGTGATTGACGATAACGGTGTGCGCACTTTCCCACCCACGCCATGGTTCAATGCCGTGCTGCAGCGCGGCTACAACGAGCTCTATGCGGTCGATCCGGATAGTGATCCCCAGTTCATCGAAGCGCTCCCTGCGAGTCTGCTTCGCGCCTGGCCGCAGAATTTGACGGACGATGGTTTGCTTCCGTCCGACTGGTCTCGGCAGGATGCATCGAGTCAACCACTTGATTTGCTGGAGCAGGCTGCCGTGATCGAGATTGCGTCATTGGGTGCGATGCATCTCTCCTGATCAGCGACATGGTTGAACCTGTCGTTGTGCGAAAATCGCCTATTATTGCGCTGTATGCCGAGCATCACTCGGCGATGTTGACGGGCGCGGAGCCCACACGTGAGGACATGCTGACCCATGCGTATGGCAAAACTCTTTGGACGGACAGTTCGCGAGGTACCGGCGGACGCCGAGTTCCCTAGCCACCAGTTGATGGTGCGCGCCGCGATGATCCGCCCCCTGGGTGCGGGCATCTATACGCTCATGCCTCTTGGCTACCGCGTCATCAAAAAAGTTGAAGCCATTATCCGAGAGCAGATGGATCGTATCGGTGGTCAGGAACTGCTGATGCCATTCGTTCATACCGCTGATGTGTGGAAAGAGACCGAGCGCTATTACCAGATCGGCCCAGAAATGGCCCGGTTCGAGGATCGCGCTGGACGCGATATGGTGCTCGCCATGACTCACGAGGAGGTCGTGGCTGATCTCCTTCGTACCGACGTTAACAGCTACAAGCAGCTGCCGCAGATCGTCTACCACCTCCAGACCAAGTGGCGCGATGAGCCACGCGCGCGCGGTGGTCTTATTCGTGTGCGCGAGTTCACGATGAAGGATAGCTACAGCCTGGACGCCGATGAAGCCGGCCTTGAGGAGAGTTACGAGGCCCATGCTGAAGCCTACGATCGCATCTTCACCCGCTTCGGTCTCGATTTCATCAAGGTTGGTGCCGATGTCGGTATGATGGGCGGCTCCAAGTCCGAGGAGTTCATGGCTTTCAGCCCGCACGGAGAGGATGTCATCCTCATCTGCCCGCACGGCGATTACGCCGCTAATCGCGAAGTCGCAATCTACCAACAGTTCCCGGCTTCCGATGCCGAGATGCTGCCGCTGGAAGAGGTGGAAACACCGAATGCCAGCACCATTCAGGGGGTGGCTGATTTTCTCGGTGTACCACTACAAGAGACCGCCAAGGCCGTCTTCTTCATGGCGGGTGAGCAGTTCATCTTCGTTGTGATCCGTGGCGATCTGGAAGTAAACGAGACCAAGCTGCGCAACGCACTACAGGTACCTGATCTGGTACCGGCAACAGTTGAGCAGATTCAGGCGATCGGAGCCGTGGCGGGCTACGCCAGTCCGATTGGTGTGCACGATGCCACGGTCGTGGTGGATGAGAGTGTGGCCAAAGCGCGCAATCTCGTTGCTGGTGCCAACAAGGAAGGCTTCCACGTGCGCAACAGTAATGTTGGGCGCGATTATGAAGCGGATGTGATCGCCGATGTTGCCGCCGCTGCTGCTGGTCATCTCTGCCCGGTTTGTGGCGAACCGATGATCACACGTCGCGCGATCGAAGTGGGCAACATCTTCAAGCTGGGCACGCGCTATACGGAGAAGCTTGGTGCCACCTATCTGGACCAGAATGGCAAGGCGCAACCGGTCATCATGGGTTCGTATGGCATTGGTGTTGGTCGTTCCGCCGCAACTGCTGTGGAGCAATACCACGATGACAAGGGCATCAGGTGGCCGATTAGCATCGCGCCATTCCATGTCTCTCTGCTCAGCATTGGCAAGGACGAGGATGTGATCGAGGCGACGGATGGCCTGTACGCGGCGCTGACCGCTACCGGTATTGAGGTACTTTACGACGATCGTAATGAGCGCCCGGGCGTCAAGTTCAACGATGCCGACCTCATCGGCAATCCGATCCGCCTCAGCATCAGTCGCAAGACACTGGATGCAGGCGAGGTGGAGCTCAAGCTCCGCTCCGATGACCAGAGCGTGAATGTACCGCTCGATGGCATTGTCGGTCACATCCGCGAGTTGGTGGATGGCATGCTGGCGGAACTGCAACCGGTAGATTAGGCAATGGGTAGGTCCGCATTCTATATGCGGGTAAAGAACAAACGGCGGCCACATCGGCCGCCGTTTGCTCATTCCTCAGCCAACTCTTTCAGCGCAGCTACAAATGCTGGTGGAGAGAGGATCGCGAATGGCTCGTTACCTGCGTGCGCCAGCACATCTTCGTCTCCCGAGACCAGCATGTCTACGCGGTGTTGGCGAGCCGTCAAGATAAGGTAGTCATCTCTTGCATCACGAAGTACAAGTTCGGGTGCTGCATTTGTAGACGGGACAATTCCATTTGCCAGTTTCAGCATGTTGATGAAATCATCCATCTTCTCTGGCTCGATTCGTCTTGCCAGGTAAGGTTTTTGTTGGACTGCGTGTGCCATTTCCCTAACTGTGGCTTCACTTACTACAGGGGTGAATAGCCCGATCGAGAGTGCGTGGGCAATCGTCACTATCGGGGATTCTCCGGACTTTGCAAGCAGAATGCTGATAAGGACGTTGGCGTCGAGGAGTACCTTCACGAGATCTCGCCGGCTTCATATCGTGCCTGTACCGCTTCCCGAACTTCGCGACCTGCCTTGAGCGCGATCTCGTCAATATCCTGCTGCGTTAAGTCAGCGTTATGCTCATCATTCCATTTCTGAATCGCCTCGAACTTGCGCAGAATTTCCTGCTGCCGTTTGCGCTTGAGTTCCTCAACGATTGCTTCCCCGGCCTCTGCCGAGAACACCATCAGTCGCGGCTCACCGTGATTCTCCACAACAATTGGTTCATCACCGATCGTGCTGGCGATAGTGCCCAGCTTCGATTTGAACTCGGTCACAGACATCGTTTGCGGTTGCTTAATAGCCATAATATCACTCCTTTTAGAGTCAGTATATCAGACTGATTTCTGTCCGATATGAGACCGAAGATTGGATCATCGTCGCATACGGACAACAACAAGGGCGGTCAATCGACCGCCCTTGTCTCTGAAATCTGGCGATGCAGGATTCCTACGCCTTGCGATTCCAATTGGCGATATTCCAGTAGGTCAGCTCGAATCCCGGGCCGATGGCCACATTCTCGTTGTAGAGTGTGCGGCTGATACCGTAGGTATCGCCGGCTCGGATGATCATCGGGATCACCGCGGTATCGTTGATCAGGATGTCGTTGAGCTCGATCAACAGCGCGAAGGCTTCGTCCAGCGAGCGCTTGTCGTTGAACGTCGCGAACGCGGCATCATAATCCGGATTGATGTAGCGGCTGATATTGCCGCCCACCCAGTTGTTCTCCTTCTGCGGGACGTTGTCCAGGTTCTCGCCCGAGGTCCAGCTTTCCAGATAGGTAATTGGCAGGATCGAGGTGGCGTTGGTGGCCCACATCGCCAGGTCCCAGTAGTGGTGGACGAGATTCTGGTCGTTGCCGACACCAGCATCGAAGAAGATGCCGCCATCGATCTGCTCCAGCTGTACCTCGATACCAGCTTCCTTACACGCCGCCTGAATCACCACCTGGCATTTCTGGCGGACGGTGTTCACCGTAGTTGCCAGTAAAACCTTGCACTTCACGCCATCCTTGACGCGATAGTCGCCATCCAGCACCCAACCTGCGTCCTCCAGAATCTGGGCAGCCTGAGCGGTATCGTATGCCCAGGAGGTGTTGGGCGAGGAAAAACTCTCAAGTCCGTCGAGAATATTGGATGTGGGTGGCTGACCGAGGCCATAGAACTCATCTGAGATCAATTGGCGCGGCACACAGAGATTGATTGCCTGCCGCACCGCGATATCGCCCATCACCGGATTCGGTGTGTTCATCTCCGAGCGCTGACCATTCACCTCGGTATGCGGATCGGCGAACTGAATCGTCATACGCTCCACATTGGTGCCGGGCTGGGCTTCCAGGGTGCCGGCGCTATCTGGTGTGACCAGTTCGGCGACAAGCGTTGGTTCGATCTGAATATTCCAGCCGAAGTCATACTCGCCTGTCTGCAGCACGGCACGGCCAGCTGCGGCCGCATCGCCACCGCCCTTGATATTCACTTTCGAGAATGCGGGCTTGTTCGGCTCGCGATAGTTCTCGTTGGCGATGAACGTTGCCTGATCGTTGATATCGAAACTTTCCAGCACAAAGGGACCAGTGCCCAATGGCTTCACCATAAACTCGTCGTTCTTGGCCACATTGGTGGGATCGTTATCCCAGTAGTGCGCAGGAATGATATGACCGCGATGTCCGACGAATGGATCGAACCAGGCGGGTGTCGGGCTTGCGAACGTGATGTGCGCGGTGAGATCGTCCAGCACTTCGACATCGGCAATATTGAGCCAGGTGTCGTAGGTATTGGCACCGTTGTTGGGATCGGTGATCCACTGCCAGGTGAAGCGGACATCGTTTGCAGTGAAGGGTGTGCCATCACTCCAGAGCACACCGTCCTTCAGCTTGAAGGTGACTTCGCTGAAGTCTTCGGCCAGTTGGCCATTCTCGACACTTGGCACATCGGCGACGAGGTTCGGAATCATCGAGCCATCTTCCATATTGCGCATGAGAGGCTCGTTGATGATGTCGGCAGCCACCACATCTTTGTAGCCGCCGGATTTGTGGCGGAAAAGTGCGGTGATAGCCTGCCACTGAATGATTTTCAGTTCGCCATCCTGTCCGCGTGTTTTGCCCTCCATGCCCATGGTCGGGCGAGTGTCGCCGAGCCCATCGGTTGGTGAGGGAGCGGGGGTGCCTTGCAGGCTTGGATACATGGCATAGCCATTACGTAGCGGTGCACCTGCCGCGACCGCATTGGCGGCAAATGTCGCCATACCTGCGGTCACACCAAGCGCAGCGGCCTTGCTCAGGAAGGAGCGACGTGTGATCTCTCCCTGCTCAAGCTGCGTACAAAGACTCCGGAACGGTGACTGTTGCATCGAGGTTCTCCTCAACTAATGGGGGGATACCAGGGTGCGCCATTGCACAAATCAATACAGGTGCATCATTGCTAACCTGTTACTCATGATTAGCGTGTAATGAAATATCGTCAATAGGTGACCCGGTCACCGATACTCGATATGCTATCCTAGTCCCAGTTACAGAGTGCCTTGCCTGTGACCCGCGCGACTATGCTCGGGTCTCTTTTTGGGCCTCACTCCCTCGATACGCCACTGGAGCCCTTCACCTACATGACCACCGCTGATATCACCCGTCGTCCCGATCTTCGCAATGTCGCGATCATCGCTCACGTTGACCATGGCAAAACCACACTGGTGGATGGCCTCCTGAAGCAAAGCCACATCTTCCGCGATCCCGATGCCGCTGGCAATCTCATTATGGATAGCAACGATCTCGAGCGTGAGCGCGGTATCACCATCCTCGCCAAGAACACCGCCATCCGCTACGGCGATATCAAGATCAATGTCATCGATACGCCTGGTCACGCCGATTTTGGTGGCGAGGTGGAGCGCGTGCTCAACATGGCCGATGGTTGCATCCTGCTTGTCGATGCTGCAGAAGGCCCTATGCCGCAGACGCGCACTGTTCTCCAGCGCGCGCTTGGTATCGGACTCCGACCGATCGTGGTCATCAACAAAATCGATCGTTCCAACGCTCGTATCGACGAAGTGCGGGAACTGGTTATGGATCTCTTCCTCGATCTCGCTATCGATGAGAGTCAGCTCGAGTTCCCCACGCTCTACGCCATCGGCCGCGCCGGTCGAGCTGGCTTCTCGCCCGATGATCTCGCCGAGGATCTGCGTCCGCTGCTGGATACCATCATCGAAGAGATTCCAGCGCCGGTCAGCGATCCGGTCGCTCCTTTCCAGATGCTGGTCACCAGCCTCGATTACGATAGCCACAAGGGCCGTATTGTCATTGGTCGTATCCATCAGGGCAGCATTGATGCTGGTCAAACCATGGCGATCACTGGCGAGGGTATCAGCGAGAGCAGGCAGAAGGTTGCCAGCTTGATGACCTTCGAGGGTCTCGCCCGCACCGAGATCCAGCGCGCCGAGGCCGGCGATCTGATTGCACTCACTGGTTTCAGCGAAGCCAAGATCGGTAGCACCGTTTGTGATCCCAATCACATTGAGGCTCTGCCCTCGGTCGCGATTGAGGAACCGACGCTCAAGCTCACCTTCGGTGTGAATACCTCTCCCTTTAGCGGCCGCGATGGCGACTACTCGACCAGCCGGCAGCTAAAGGATCGTCTGGAGCGCGAACTCGAAACGAACCTCTCCCTGCGTGTTGAGCCGACCGATCAGCCAGACGTCTTCAGCGTCGCTGGTCGCGGTGAACTGCATATCTCGGTGTTGATCGAGACCATGCGTCGCGAAGGCTACGAGTTTCAGGTGAGCCGCCCGGAGGTGGTTACCCGCAAGGATGCTGAAACCGGTGACGTGATGGAGCCGATTGAGCATCTGGTTGTCGATGTGACCGAGGAATTCGTCGGTGTCGTTACCGAGCTGACCGGCGCGCGTAAGGCGCGCATGCTCGATCTCGTTAACGATGGTCGCGGCAGTGTTCGGCTCGAGTTCGCGATTCCAACCCGTGGGCTCATCGGTCTGCGGAACGCCATGCTCACCGCCACCAAGGGCAATGCCGTTATGGGCAGCCGCCTGATCGATTTCGAACCGTGGATGGGTGCCATCCAGAGCACGCGTAGTGGCGCTTTGGTCGCCAGTGAGACGGGAACGGCGCTTGCGAATGGTATTGCCAATGCGCAGGAGCGCGGTATTACCTTCATCGAGGCTGGTACCGAGGTCTATGAAGGGATGATCGTTGGCCAGAATCCGCGACCGGATGATCTGGCTGTGAACATCTGTCGCGCCAAGAAGCTGACCAATATGCGTTCCAGCAACGCGGATATCTCCGTGCGCCTGACCCCAGCCACGATCCTCAGCCTTGAGCAGAGCCTTGATTTCCTCCAGGACGATGAGTTGCTGGAAGTGACGCCGAAGGCACTCCGCTTGCGGAAGCGTTGGCTGACCCTGGATGAGCGCCAGAAGCAGAAGAAGCGTGCTGCCATGGCCGAAGCTGCTCGCGCGTAACCCCGCGTCATCCCCCGTGAACCCAGGCTGATCCTCGGGTTTGATGGACGGGTCTCTGTCCTGAAGACGTAGGCCCGCACTTTATGTGCGGGCACTCAGTGCCTGCGTAAACCCGGGGTTGATCCCCTGGTTTGTTTCTCCGGAGCGATTTACTTCATGCCCATTCAGGACACCTTCGATTCCACCTCATCCGAGATCTTCCAGGCGCGGCAGATTATTGATCCGATCCCGGATTTCCCGGATGTCGTCATCGTCACCTACACGCGCCGCATCTTCGACATCATTCTCGAGAATCATGATGCCGTTGAGATCGGACGTATGTACACCTCCGCGATGATCCATCCGATCTACGCATTCAAGTTCAATGGCAAGCACATTGCCATTTACCTCTCATCGATTGGAGCACCCGCTTCGGCAGGATTGATGGAGGAGGCGATCGCGATGGGCGCGAAAACGTTCCTTTACTTCGGTTCCTGTGGCGCATTGGACGACACTGTGCTGGATGGTCACATCGCGGTATTGACGGCTGCCTGGCGGGATGAGGGCGTCAGCTATCACTACCTCCCCGCTGCCGATCTCATTGAGATTCCGACAGCGGAGCACCTTTCCGCCATTCTGGACGAATTGGATGTGCCGCATCACAGCACCACTGCCTGGACCACGGACGCGATTTACCGCGAAACCCGCGCGACAATGGAGAAGCGCAAGGATGCTGGCTGTGGTGTAGTCGAGATGGAAGCTGCCGCCAACCAGGCCGTCGCGCAGATGCGTGGTGTTCGGTACTACCAGTTTGTCTATGGTGCCGATAGTCTGGCTGGCGACGAATGGGATCCACGCACCCTCGCCGAATTCCCCCGCGACCAGCGCGAGTTCCTGGCTGATCTGGCCGTGCGGGTGGCGGCACGGTTGTAACGTTACCGTCGCGTCATTGTCGTCATTCTGACACTGAGGCGTAGCCGAAGTGGAAGAACCTCGGCTGAACTGTTATCCCCAGATGCTTCGCGCTGCTCAGCATGACGTAGCGCGGCTATTTCTTGCGCTTTTTGCCGCTTTCCGCATTACCCAACACCGCAGTCAACAGTGCCTCCACCTTGCCTGAGGCCGATGCCGTTAGCGCAAATGTCCCGCGTTGTGGTTGCTCCACGATACCGGTGTTGGTGAGCACATTGAGGTGATGATACGCCGCACCAGTCGTCTTCAAACCCAGCTTTTCCACCATGATCGGCACTGATGTTGGTTCCTCCGCCAGCAACATCACGATACGGAGACGCTGCGGCTGACCCAATGCCGCCAACATGGATGCGGCACCATCGATATCAGCGCCAGCTGGTGCTGTAAAACCTCCGGATGCCCCACCTTTTCGCTGTTCCGATTGTGTCACTGCTGCATCTGCAAGCATTGCTTCCCGGAACGAGAAGAACGCCTCACTGAGCGCCTGCACATCTGTACGTAGCGATTCAATCCCGCCTTTGTCCTTTTTTGCTGCCATGGTTGTTCCACCCTCTTCTACGTTTCTACGAAATTACGCATCATCATAACACGCGGATGTTGTCCCAATCTGTATCGGAAGGCTTGCATGAGGTGCCATACTGTATATGTGCCAATGAGGGCACGCAGGAAAGGATAGATTCGCCATGGCAGCGAAGAAGACGACAATGAAGACGCTGATCGAGGGGCTGAACGCCGATCTGCAGGGCGAGTACAACGCCATCATCAGCTATCTCACCTATTCCGCGAAAGTTACCGGACCCTACCGACCGCAGTTGGTCAGCTTCCTGCAATCGGAGATTCCCGATGAGCAGATGCATGCACAGTATCTAGCCGATAAGATCGCCTCGCTTGGTGGCGAGCCAGCAGTGACACCGAAGCCGGTGCCGCAGAGCGATGATGCCCGCGAGATGCTGCAGTTCATCTACGAGGCGGAAGCTGCCACTGTGGAGAACTACAAGAAGCGCCGCGAGCAGGCCGAGGAACTCGGCGAGACTGCCCTGCAGGTACAGCTTGAAGACATGATCAACGACGAAACCACGCATCGTGACGAAGTCAAGAAGATGCTGGACGGCTGGAAGTAACAAGTAGCCCCGGACTTTATGTCCGGGGATCGCGGTACGGCTACCTTTCGTCACTCCGACCCGTAGTGGACATAGCGCAATACCTGAAGATACAAGGATCGGCATCTGCCGATCCTTGTATCTTCCTGAACGCGGTACCATTGCTGCCGATACGTGTCGTTGCTGAAGGACTATCGCTTGCCCGCATCCATCTACGAAAATCGCCTTACAGAAGCCCACACCATCTTCGAGGCCGCACACAAACGCTGGAGTCTGTTCGGGAACGTCCGTCTTCTGGCAGCGATAGTGATGGCCATCGCTCTGTGGCAGGTATGGAGTAATAGTGGCCCGACAGGGATCATCCTCCTTGTCGTCGGTGTGGTCTCATTTATCACACTGGCCATTCTTCAGCGTCGGGCTCGTGTTGCGCGCGATGCCGCCGAGACACTCGTCATCGTCAACGAGCGCGCAATTGATCGCCTGGCATTGAATTGGGATGAGCTACCAGAGCCACCCGATGCTGATATAGACCGCACACACCCTTATGCATACGACCTGAATATCGTGGGGTGGGGGAGTGTCGCCCAACGCATCGGTACACCAGCTACCCGGCACGGCTGGGATGCGCTCTACGCATCGCTACTTGAGGAGTCTGATCCAGCAACGATCCCTGCTCGTCAGATTGCCATTCGCGAACTCGCCGCCAAACTGGAGTTGCGTCAACAGGCGGAATCCGTTGGTTCCGTTGATGACGAGATCCCTGATGCGACTCCGCTCCTCGAGTGGGCCAAGGAGGTATCTCTCCTGTCTTCCTGGCTGCGATTGTTGGCATTCGTCGGTCCGGCGTTGGTCCTCCTGACAATCGTCCTCACGGTATTGGGGATGACTCCGTGGATCGTAATTCTGTTGCCGATCGCCTTGAATACCCTGATCTTCACCTTCTTCGGAGGCCGAATCGCCGATGCCGCACATGCTATCGCTCCGCTGCGGGAAGCCGTGCAAACATACCAACGCATTACGGCCCTGATTTCGTATGATTCGCCGACATCTCCACTGCTGCGTGGCCTCGACAATGAACTGGGCGGAGCAATGACTGCGCTGGCATCGCTCCATCGTGTCATCAATTGTGCTATCCCACGTGGTTCCATGCTGTATTTCCCGCTGCAGATGGCTACGCTCTGGGATATCCACCTGGTGCACGCGCTTGAATCCTGGCGCCACGAGCATGGTTCTCAGCTTGATGGCTGGTTGCGGGCAATGGGCGAGTGGGAAGCTCTGGCGGCTCTCTCCGTATTGACCCACGATCATCCGGAATGGGGCACACCAGCAGTCGATAACACCATCGATGGCCTGGAGGCTGTGGCTCTTGCCCATCCGCTCTTGCCCACCAATATCGCGGTAACCAACGATATCGCCATCACTCCAACCGGTTCATTCCTCTTCGTGACCGGCAGCAACATGAGCGGCAAAAGCACGCTATTGCGGGCGATCGGGGTCAATGTGGTCCTGGCGCAAGCCGGTGCAGCAGTTTGTGCCCAGGCTCTAACTATTCCCCCTCTCCGGGTCAGCAGTTGCATGCGCGTGGAGGATTCTCTGGCCCATGGTGTCAGCTTCTTTATGGCGGAACTTCACCGTCTGAAAGCCGTGGTTGATCGCGTTCGTTCCACCGATGATCGGATATCTCTCTACCTTCTGGACGAGATCTTGCAGGGCACCAATACCGCCGAGCGGCAAATTGCATCCCGAGAGGTGCTTGCTCAACTTGGTCGGCAACGAGCGATCGGGGCGATCAGCAGCCATGATCTCGAATTGATCAGCGGCACGAATCTGGAAGAGCATGCGATTCTCGTTCATTTCGCCGAGCAGTTTCAGCGGGTCGATGGCATGCCAGAGATGGGCTTCGATTACATTCTTCGCACTGGCATCGCTACCTCTTCGAACGCGATTCGCTTGATGGAACTGCTCGGCTTCGATATCCACGAATGACAAAGGGTCGAGCACAAGCCCGACCCTCCCATCGTTCGCGATAGATAGCTGAAATTAGGTCAGCGGGTCGAAATGATCCAGCTGGAACTGACCCGTCAGCGAAAGGATGCCGAGGACGATCAGCCCGATCAGCACCAGCGCGCCGATAGCGACGAAGATCTGCACGACACTGCCGAAACCCTGACCGCCGATTTCATCGTCATCGCGGGCATCGGGACCCACCGAAAGATGCAGGATATTCAGCAACATAATCAGCCTGAAAAGCATGGCTTGCTCCGTGATCGTTCGCTCGCACCCACCCCGGTACGATCATGCGCGAATGGCTCGCTGGGAGGTTGTCCTCCCGACTTCATACCCACAATGTACGGGATTTTTCCGGCACCGTCTAGCGTAATCCGGCAAACCTATCCCTACATTGCGCTGCGAATCATTGTTTGCAGGATAATGCAGAGAAAAATCGTGACCATGATGGAGAAATCGACACCACCCATTGGCCGAATCACGCGCCGAACCGGCTCGACAACCGGTTCTGTGATATTGAAGATGAATCGCCCAACCGTGCTGGAGAACATGGGATCGAACCAACTCATGAGTGCCCGCACAAAGAGAATGAGCGAGTAGATGTTCAGTAGTGAGAGCAGCAGATTGGCAAGGCCCATAGTCGGTCATCCTGTGAGATAGTGAAGGTCGGCTATCACGGCAAGTATACCGGCTTCAGCGGTCGGATTCCTGCAAGGAAAGACGCATTATGACGATGAATCAGGATGTTGTTGGTCTCACCATCGCCCAGGCGAGCATATTGATGGCGCAGGGCGAGCTCACGGCAGTGCAGCTCACCCAGGCATATCTGGATCGTATTGCCATTATCGATCCACTCTTGCACTCCTTGCTGGAGACCAATCCGGATGCACTTACCATCGCTGGGGAACTCGATGCCGAGCGTGCTGATGGACATGTGCGTGGCCCCCTCCACGGCATTCCGGTGCTGCTCAAGGACAATATCGATACCGCGGACAAGATGCACACCACCGCTGGTTCACTGGCGTTGCTGGAAAGCACTCCGCCGCGCGATGCGACGGTGGCGAAGCAACTGCGCGAGGCTGGCGCGATTCTGCTGGGCAAGACCAATCTCTCCGAATGGGCCAACATCCGCGGCAAAAGCACGACGAGTGGCTGGAGTGCCCGTGGCGGTATCACCAGAAATCCGCATTGTCTTCTGCGCAGTGCCAGCGGCTCTTCCTCAGGATCTGCTGCCGCGGTCGCGGCCGATCTGGCCATGGTCACGATCGGTACGGAAACCAACGGCTCGGTCGTGCTTCCCGCCGCCGCCTGCGGCGTGGTAGGGCATAAGCCGACCGTTGGGCTGACGAGTCGTGCTGGTGTGATTCCCATCAGCCACTCGCAGGACTCGGTAGGGGTGCTTGGTCGATCAGTAGCCGATGTTGCCACAACATTGGCTACGCTCACTGGCATCGATGATCGCGATCCTGCCACCGCAGGTAGTCTCGATACCGATTTCCTGCCTGTACTGGATGCCAATGCCCTGCGCGGTGTTCGGTTGGGTGTTCCCACCAACTTCGGTTTCACCGGCTACAGTCCCAAGGCGGATGCGATCTTCGAACGCGTGCTGGTAACGCTAGCCTCGCTGGGTGCAGAGATCGTGCATGGCACGGATATCCCAACCGCCGACGATCTTCGTGCCCGTCCCGGTGCTGGTCACCGCCTGCTCTACGATTTCCGACATGATATCGATGCCTATCTCGCCGAGCGTGATGATCCTGCGTTCCGTACCCTGGAGGATCTGATTGCGTTCAACACCGCCAATGCCGATACCGAAATGATCTATTTCGGGCAGGAACAGTTTGAGCAAGCGGCCTACACAGCCTGGGATGATGACGAGATGGCTGCGCTCGACGTGCGGTTGCAGCGTCAGAGTCGGGAGGAGGGGATCGATGCGGTGCTGGCTGAACATCGACTCGATGCCTTGATCGCGGTTACCAAGGCACCGTCATCGTTGATTGATGTCATCAATGGGGAGAAGTTTCCGGGTGCCGCCTGCGATCTTCCGGCCATTGCTGGCTACCCGATCGTCACCGTACCGGCTGGGCTTGCCTATGGCATGCCAGTTGGTCTGAGCTTTATCGGCACCGCCTGGAGCGATGCCAGGCTGCTCGGGCTCGCATACGCCTGGGAACAGGCGACGCAGATGTATCGTTCCCCAGGATTTGTGGCGGATGATATCGCTTTGCATCCGGAGACGCCTGCCTACGAGTTCCCGATAGTCTTGTGATCGCAAGAGGGGCACCCGCTGCCGGGTGCCCCTCTCTGTACTACGCTCGTCCGACTTCTTCCGCTGTCAACTGTGGCATTGCGTGGGTTGGAGCACTGTGAGAGAAACCAGCTCTACTCACAATTCGCTTCACCCAGCTGGGTGCCCACCAGTTCCAGCGACCCATGAGTTGCATGGTGCTCGGTACCAGCACGCCGCGCACCAGCGTTGCATCCAGTAACACTGCGAACGCCAGACCAAAGCCCAGACTCTTGATAATGAGAACATCCGCCAGAATGAATCCGGCAAAAACAATCACCATGATGGTCGCGGCTCCACTCACTACCTGACCCGTGTGAGCCAGTCCGGTGGCTATCGCCCGACTGTTGTCGCCGGTAGCCTGGTACTCCTCCTGAATTCTGCTTAGTAGCAGAACCTCGTAGTCCATGCTCAAGCCGAACAGGATACACGCGATGAGGACCGGAACCATGGAAACTGTCATCCCGGACGAGCTGAAGTTGAGCAACCCCTCCAGATGGCCATCCTGGAAGACCCAAACCGCTACACCCAACGATGCAACGATCGACAGTGTGCCCATGATCATGGCCTTGATGGGGAGCAGAACCGAGCCGAAAGTGAGCAGGAGCACGATATAGCCAGCGATGCCGACGAAGAGCGCCGCTGGCAGAAGTCCCGCACGGATCGCGTTGCTGTTGTCCAGTGATTCAGCCGCCGTTCCTCCAACACGCAGGTGTACTCCGGGATATTCCAGAGCACGGATACTCGTCACGATATCGCCGGAAGCAACAGCATCGAACGCGGAAGAGACCTGCAGTACCGTTGTCGATTCGCCCGGTATTGGTGTCACCGCCAAAACGCCATCAATCGCGCTGATCTGTTGCGTCAGGGAAGCGACGACCTCGGCGTCGGTTGAATCGATGATGACGTAGATTGGATCGACGGCGTCGCCGGCGAAGTCGGTCAGTGCGCGTTCGCTTACCTCGCGAGAATCAGCTCCGACTGGAAGGACTTCCGCACCACCGGCACTGAGCGTCATCCCGAATGCAGGCAGCGCCATAATGCCGAGTATCGTCAGACAAGCGACGAGCAATCCTACTGGCTGCTTCATGACCATATTGGCAACGCGATGCCAGAAGGCACTCTCGCCGGTGCTATCGATGCCACCACGACGACCGATGCGTCCTGCATTGATACGAGGACCCAGCAATCGCAGGGTCGCTGGCAGCAGTGTCAGGCCAAACAGCATGGAACTTGCCGTTACGACCATTCCCGCTTGCCCCAGGCTTTGCAGCGCGGGCAGATCGAAGAATTGCGTGGCCCCCAGGCCGATCATCACCGTGATACCGCTGAAGAACACCGCCTTGCCGACTGTCCCCATGGTATTTTCCAGGGCCCGCTCGGATGTGTTGGTCCGGAGTTCCTCGCGATAGCGAGTGACCAGGAAGAGGGAGTAGTCGATTCCCAGTCCGAGACCGAGCATCGTTATCATATTGGTCGCAAAGACGCTTTGATACATCTGCGTTGACCACACAGACATCGCGGCCATACCGGTAATGATGCTGGCGACACCAATCAGCAGGGGCATGGTAGCGGAGACTACTGATCCGAAGACGAGGAGCAGCACAATCAGTGTGATTGGAATAGCAACCATTTCAGCACGGATCAACCCTTGTTCGACAGAGTGGGTTACCTCTTCATAGACAAACGGCGCACCACCGAACTTCACGGTGAGGCCCTGCTCTTCGACAACTGTGTTTACGGAGTCTCTGATATCGTCGAGTTCGGCTGGCGTCAACTCAATCCCTGGCTGGACTGGAGCGATCACGATCGCGCTCGTGCCGGATGCAGAGATCATCTCCGGATTCAGGGTTGATCCGGGGGTATAGACCGCGGCCACACCGGGATGTTGAGAGAGTGGAGCGACAGCCTCATCGATGGCTGCAAGCGTGCTGGCATCCGCAAACGAGCCATTCGTCTCAAAGATCAAGACGAGTGTCTCTCCGCCGATGCCATAGTCTTCCACCAGCTGCTGGTGAACCTGCATCGACTCTGCACTATCGCTGATATAACCTTCGCTATCGAATACCGGGGACACCGTGGCCATCAGGCCGATAGCGACTGCCAGCACCAGGATGCAGGCGGCAATAACGTGTTTTGGATATGTGATAACGATGTGTGCCCATTGTCTGAACATAGCGTTCCCTCCAGATTCCACGGTGGGTACCGTGGCGTGCGTCTGGCGGGCATGTGGTGACGATGTTAGTTGCCGAGTTTCTGGAGCCCTTGTGGCGTCGCCCAGGCGCGCAGGATGGCTTGTACGCAACTCAGGAAGAGTGCATCCGTTGTCTCACCCTGTGTCAGGCCCTGAACTCCTGCTGATTCCAGGGAGCGGAAGTGTTCGCTCACTTCCAGGCTGGTGAATCCGTGAACGGCTGTCCAGGCGGAGGTGGCTATCACCATGGCCGGAACATCCATAAGGTCTCCACGATCAATGCCTCGTTGCACGATCTTCAGGAGCGTATCGAGTCCTCCAAGCGAGAATTCATCGAGATCACTTTCCTCGGGATTCGGTTGCTTCAGCACCCCGAATACCAGGCGGTACATCTCGGAATGGGCAAGCGAGTGATGGCGGTAGGCGAACGCCAGGGTTTCCAGCATCGTGAAGACATCGCTGTCTTCATCTGCATCCTGGCAGCATTGATCCATCACTGCGGCGAGACCACCTGATCCCTCGAAGTAGAGACAGTGCACAATGTCCTCTTTCGAGTCGAAGTAGTCGTAGATTGCGCCAGCGGAGTAGCCCAGATCTTTCGCGATTCCGCGAATGGTCAGCGCTTCAATACCGCCCCTGGCCACGATCTCATGCGATGCATCGAGAATCGATTGCCGCATCTCTGCCCGATTGCGTTCTCGTTTGGCTGTGGCACCTTTCACGTAAACTCCTAACATCGGTAACACTTCTGAACAACGTTCATCATGCCCGCATTCGAACAATAGGGCACGATGCGGTGAATGTCAATAGGTTTTCTGAACACTGTTCAGAATGACTTCGATGGCGCGGATACCGCTAACTCTCATTCAAGTCTATCGTCTGTCGCACAGCGTGTTAACTCGCCATCGCAATCATCAGGATCAATGCGACCATCAGGAACAGAACGCCACCAAATAACCCATAGGTCAGATGGCCGCTAACATCAATGTCATTTTCCTCGTCATGTTCAATCGACATCCGTTTCCTCCAGACTCGGGACGAGTAATTCTTCCCAATGAGTACGCACGGCTTCGGCGATCGATGCTTCGGTTACCAGCCGCACCAGCCGTCGATGTTCCTCGTAGTTCTTCAAATCAGCATCGTTCATACCCACCACATCTTGCCAGTGCATCAGTGGCTCCATACCGATCGGTGCGCGTTCGAATTGCACCCATACATCGGTTTTCCAGCGCTCTGGCTTGGGAATATCGATCAGAATCGCGGTGCTCGCCACCGGTGTACTCAACATGGACTGCAGACGCGCAGCCATCGCCAGTTCAACCTGTCTTCTCTTTGCTGGTGCGTACCAGAGCTGCCCGATACGATCGTACAAATCGGATGCGCGAGCGCTGATCTCGATACCGCGCTTATGGATACGTCGTAACGCCAGTGCCTGTGCCAGCTCACGTGTTGCATCCGGCATGGCATCAGTCTGTAACATTGCCAACAGACTGGCATCGGTGTGGTTGGTGAGCGAATCCGCCTTGATGCAGCCAGCGATGAGCGCATCCTGCACCGCCCGTAGCAGCATCACCATGCAGGCGCGATTGGTGTGATGCCAGTAAACGTTGTCAAACATCTCCTGGCGCGCATTGATTAGGGAGTGCAGTGGCGAAATTCCCTTGTCGCCGATACCGATACGTCGCTCCCTGGTCGGTGTCTCCACGATCGTGAGGGCATCGATGAGCCGCTCGGTATCGACACCGCCATAGGGCACGTTGCATGCGCGGGCATCGCGGGGCAGGTAGTCCAGCTTATCCACATCCAGTGTGCCGCTGAGAAGTCCGCGCAGAACACGATCATTGCCTTGCAGGTCGCCACCGTGAATCATCCCCGCCACGCGAGCCGGATCGATTTGCCAGACATCGCGCAGTACGTCCGCGATCTCACTCGATATGATCAGCGCACGACCGACCTCCTCATGATTGCGAATCGGCGGTCCCAACTCCTCGATGGCGTGGCTGAAGGGGTAATGACCGATATCATGGAGCAGCGCTGCGGCAATCACGACCCGGGCATCATCGTCCGAAATCTCTCCGCCTGACGGGAGCGCGCGCAGATGCGTCACTGCCAGTTCGGCGAGATGCATGACTCCAAGCGAGTGTTCAAAGCGTGTGTGCTTTGCCCCTGGCCAGATGCGGCTGGCGAATCCCAGTTGCTGAATACCATCCAGCCGCAGGAACTCGGGTAGCCGCAGAATCGTCAGAGCCTCAGTGGAAATCGGCATCAATCCATAAAGGGAGTCGCGAATCTGGCTCGGCTTTGTTGACATGGTCTCCTCGTTGCGCTGCGCCCCGGAATGGGTGATTTCGCGGTATTCTTGCATATGCGGGAGGATGGTCTCCCGCTTGTGATCGGAGCCTCGGCCTATGCCGTATGACCCTGCCAATCCACTTGCTGCCCGGGCTGCCGATATCCTTCGTGCCAACGATACCGGATCATCGATTAAGGCTGCACCCAGCCTCTATCCGCATCAGTGGAGTTGGGATGCTGCCTTCATCTCGATTGGTCTCGGTCATGTAGATCTCGATCGCGCTCTTGCCGAGATGCGACACCTGCTGCAGGGGCAGTGGCGCAATGGCATGATTCCGCATATTCAATACAATCCCGACGTTTCACCGGAATCATACTTCCCCGATGCCGATCGTTGGGGCACACGATACGCCAGCAAGGATGCTCCGCAAGCGATTGCGACGAGCGGCATTACACAACCACCTGTTCACGCGATTGCTATTCGCCAGCTTATCGATATCGCCCCGGGTTCGCGTCGCGGCGAAATCGCTCGCGAATTCTATCAACCACTGCTCGCCTGGCATCGGTATCTGGCCTCCGCACGTGATCCCGAGAACTCTGGCCTTGTCACTATTGTGCATCCGTGGGAGAGCGGTATGGATAACTCCCCACGTTGGGATGCCGCCATGGCCCGGATTGATGTGCCGAAGGACGATTTGCCACCTTACATTCGTCGTGATCTCACTCATGTTACAGATCCATCCCAGCGGCCGACGAATGACGATTACGATCGCTTCATCTGGATTCTGGAGGTCCTCAAGCGGAACAACTATCGTGTCGATGCCGCCTATGGCAAGCTTCCGTTTCGGGTGAAGGATGTCTTCTTCAGCGCGATTCTGGTCACCGCCAACGAGAGTCTGATGCACATCGCCACGCTGGCCGGAGCAGCACTGGAGGACCTCGATATCATCGAGGAGTGGATTCTCAATGGACGTCGTGGTCTCGCCGGTCGCTGGGAAGATGGTCGTTGTCTGGATCTGGATGTCATCAGCGGCGAATCGATCGATGTGAATACTCTTGCCGCCATCTCCCCGATTTTGGCAGGCCAGGTTTCGCCATCGGTGCGAGCAGCGGCACTCAAGTACTGGCACAGCGAGGATATGGTGGGCCATCCCTATCTGAAATGGCAGCTACCTCCCAGTACGAGCCTACACGCACCCCAGTTCAATCCCACGCGCTACTGGCGAGGACCGGTTTGGCCGGTCATCAACTGGCTCTTCTGGTATGCCTGGCAGCGTATTGGCGAGTTCGATATCGCCGACGAATTGCGTCGCGATGCTTTGGCGCAGGTGGAGTACGCAGGATTCTTTGAGTACATGAATCCGATAACGGGTGAGGGCCTGGGATCGGATGCACAGAGTTGGACAGCCGCAGCCGTATTGGATTGGCTTGCGGGGTAGTTTTTTGAGAAGAGTGGAGAACGATCATGAGTTTGTCCCGTAAGGCAGTGCTGGGCGTGGCCGATATCCCGCAGGTGCGCAAGATGTTCGAGACGAACAGCAAGGCGCGTGAGATGGTTGGCCGCTTTGTTGCCGGCGACACCGCCGAGGAGGCGATTGCGGTCGCTCTTGGTTTCAAGCAGCAGGGGATCAATGTGACGCTCGATCTCCTCGGCGAGAATGTCAACTCGGAGGAAGCCGCATCCATGGCCGTAGTGAGCTACGCCGATGTGCTTCGCCAGGCGGCTGCAGCCGAGATCGAGCCAAATGTCTCGGTGAAACTGACGATGTTGGGCATGGATCTCAGTGATGAACTGACCCGGGCGAATCTCAATCGCATTCTCGATGTCGCCCGCGAGGTGAACGGCTTCGTCCGCGTCGATATGGAGGGTTCGGACTATACCGATCGCACCCTGGCTATCTTCCGCGACGCCCACGATGAATACGGCGATCATGTCGGTATCGTGCTGCAGACCATGCTTTATCGCACCGGCGAGGATGTGCTGGAGATGATCGAGCGCCAGGCGCGTGTACGTTTGGTGAAGGGCGCATACTCTGAACCGGAAACGCTGGCCATGGGCAGCAAGGAGAACGATGCCGCCTATCGTCAACTCATGCGTATGCTGCTGAAGAAGGGCAAGTATCCGGCCATCGCCACACACGATCCGACATTGATCGATGAAGCCATCGATTATGCACGTAAGAACCAAATCACCCCGGATCGTTTCGAGTTCCAGATGCTCTACGGTGTGCGTCAGAACGAGCAGGAGCGACTGCGAAGCAAGGGGTACAATATGCGGGTGTACACACCCTTCGGCAAGGATTGGTATCCGTACTATTCCCGCCGTATCGCCGAGCGCCCCGCCAATGCCTTCTTCGTGGCGCGCCAGTTCCTGGATCGATCGAAGTGAGTGAAGAGTATCTGCTGCCAGCATCTGATCGGGAACGCTTTACCAAACTGGTGAAGCGACTACCGAACTACATGGCGCTGAGCAAGCAGATACTGGTCGATCCCGATGTACCAGTCGCAAGCAAGGCATTGCTTGGTGCGGGTGGTGTATATGCAGTTTCTCCAATTGATCTCATCCCGGGCATTATCCCGGTGGCAGGTCAGCTGGACGATGCCTGGGTACTGCTCATGAGTATTCGTCAGTCGTTGCGCAGTATGCCGACGGCATTGGCGGAATCGCATCTTGAGCGGGCGGGTATGACCTGGCAGGAGATCGATAACGATATCGCGCTGGTGATCAGCCTGGCCAAACGCATTGGTCGGCTTGTCATCACCACAGGAGTTCAGATTGGACGAGCAGGAAAGGCAACATACGCCTTCGCCCGAGACCGCATCCGCGGATTCACAAGGTAATACTGGACGACGGCGCAATCGTCGTCGTCGCAATAAGCGTGGCAACGGAGCATCACCCCTCGTGAGCGATGTCTCCGTGTCTGTCGCGAGCGATAACGCTCCTTCCCAGGACGATAGTGCGGCTCCTTCTCGCGCTGAACCCATACCTGCACCCCCGGAGCGGGCTCGTACTGGCAACGCTGCCAAGCCGAAGCGTCGCAATGCGCCTCAGCGTACGGCGTTGCCGGAGATGCCAACATCCCCGCAGGTACTAAAGGCGAGCGCTGTGCAATTGGCGCCACTTCAGCCGATGCGTCTGCACAAAATCGATGCGCAGGACAATAGCGAGCCGATCATCGGTTGCCCGATGCTCACCCGTACCCGCCTTGGCATTCCCTTCCGCGGGAATCAGCGTGTCGCGCGCTGTTCGGTTGGTTGGTCGATCCATGACGAGGACGAAGTCCTCTTCTGTATGCACACCGCCACCGCTGCCCAATGCTGGAAAGAACATCCCGAACAGATCGCTGTATTGACGGAGCGGCTTCGCCCGATTATCGAAGCTGAACTCTCCTCCGAGAACGTTGGGGATTGAGTCTTATCCACCTGCGCTGGTTGCCGAATAACAGCAAAACCCGGTTCATTGCGAACCGGGTTTTGCTCATCGTTCTATTTCGGATTGACGAAGTTCTCGGGTGGCCCCAGCTTCGTGCGGCCGGTGAACGGGCTGTCATCCTTCACCGGTGCATTCGCGCGGATGAAGGCTTCAACCTCCGCCGGGGAATGCGTGCGGAGATCAAGCGCGGGGTATTTCAGATCGCTCGGCAGATAGAGGTGGAAGGTGCTCGCGATCGGCTCGGTGCGTTCCTGCTCAACCCAAAAATCATAGAGCTTCGGAAGCCAGTCGAAGACATTCGTGCGGACGCGCCAGAGTGCCACTGCTGCACCACGCTCGTAGGTCAGAGCTTCGCTGAAGTAAACCTGGGCACCACCATCGCTGATGATGCGCTTCACATCTTCATAGAAGCGCGGCGAACCCTTCAACGTGAACTGATAGCCGCTGATGTATGCCTTCGGCCCAACCGCCATATCGGCAGGCTGATGGCTCTTCTTGCGATTCCAGATCATGACCGGCATGAGTGACATCCTCTGAGTAGTGCACACGCATATTGCCGGTGTTGGCCGGCCTCTTCCGCTTCGAGTATACCGCGCAGACCCTAGATGGCGCTGAAAACGCAGACCGCGTTCTGGCCGCCAAAGCCGAATCCGTTTGCCAGCGCATTCTGCACATCCAGCTGACGCGCCACGTTGGGAACGTAGTCGAGATCGCAGGCCGGATCCTGATTCACCAGATTGATCGTCGGCGGCACGATACCATCGCGAATCGCCAGGATACACGCCAGCGAACTGATCGCACCGGCAGCACCCAACAGGTGGCCCACCATGCTCTTGTTCGCACTCAACGCCAGCTTGTAGGCATGATCGCCGAAGGCGTTCTTGACCGCGCCCGTTTCGGCGATATCGCCGATATTTGTGGCCGTCGCGTGCGCTGCCACGTACTGGAAATCCTCAGGTTGCAGTCCGGCTTTGGTCATCGCCTGCTTCATCGCCCGGGTAGCACCCTTGCCCTCGGGATCGGGAGCCGTGATGTGGAAGGCATCGCAGGTGTAGCTACCACCGCCAACGCTACAGATGACATTGGCACCGCGCCTGGCTGCATGCTCTTCGCTCTCCAGAATGGCGACGGCAGATCCTTCGGAGAAGACAAAACCATCGCGCGCGATATCGAACGGACGGCTGGCACCCTGCGGATCATCATTGTTATGGCTCAGTGCGCCCATATTGCTCAGGCTGGCAATTGCCACCGGTGTGATACCGCCTTCGGTTCCACCCGTGATGACCACATCGGCATCGCCGCGCTGGATCATATTAACCGCATCGACAAATGCCTGAATACCGGCAGCACAGGCCGCGACCGATGTCACGGTTGGTCCGTGCACACCGAACTGCATCGCCACCTGACAACTCGCCATATTCGGTGCGAAGATCGGAATGAGGAAGGGGCTGACGCGCTTCGGTCCTCCGTTGAGCATCACCCCAACTTCGTTCTCGATAGCCGGAAAACCACCGCCGCCGGTGTTCATCATGATGCCGATGCGGTCGGTATTCTCGTCGGTGATCTCGAGACCACTCATCGCGAGAGCCTCGCGGGTGGCCGCGACGGCGAACTGCGCGAAGCGATCCATGCGCTTGGCCGCCTTGAAGTCCATGAACTCACGCGCCTGGAAATCGGGTACCTCACCCGCAATCTTCACATCCAGATTTGTTGTATCAAAATGTTGTATGTGACGGATACCAGATCGACCTTCCGTCAGGCCATTCCACAGGGCATCAATCCCGATGCCGAGCGGGCTTACGGCACCCACTCCGGTCACGACAACTCGTGTCACCTGGCGATTCCTTTCCGTAGCCACATATTCCATGCGGCTACCATGTTGTGGCAGTACGCCACCTTCGTCACCCAATCTATAAGCACATATTCTAGCGAATGGTGCCCGAATTGCCTATTTATTCTGCCAAACCGAGGTCTTTAAGACCGAGTGTGGTTAGCGATTTGTCGATTCGCTTGTTCAGACCAGCGAGTACCGCACCATTGCCAAGCTCGACCAGTGTGGTAATGCCGGCGGCGGCCATCGTCTGTACCGTCGCAGTCCAGTTCACTCCCTTGATCACATGTGTGCGCAGTTCTTCGCGTACTTCGGCAGCGGTGGTGAGTTCGGCACCGGTGCTATTCGCGATCACTGGCATCTGGGGATCATCAAAGGTGATCTCGTCGAAAAGCTTGTTGAGCTCGGCGGCAGCTGGCTCCATGAGTGCTGAGTGACTGGCGATGCTAATCGGGAGTCGGGCCACGCGGCGCGCACCGGCTGCCTTGGCGAGCTCCTCGAAGCGATCCATTGGCGCAACTTCGCCGGAGATTACGGTCTGGCCCGGGCAATTGAGATTCGCAACTGTGAGGATGTCGCCCTGTGCCGCTTCCTGCACGAGTTCCGCGAGCTTGTCGTCATCCAAACCAAGCACCGCGCTCATTGCTCCTGGGCGTTCTTCACCGGCCGCGGCCATGAACTCACCACGGGCGCGAACGAGTTTGAGTCCGGTGGTGAAATCGAAGACCCCCGCCGCCAGCAACGCGGTAAACTCGCCGAGGCTATGGCCAGCGACCATATTTGGCGCGAGATACGAGCCTGCTTTCTCTGCCTTCTCGGCGAGCGCCGCAAGGGCCATCGCACTGCAGGTATAGATAGCTGGCTGACTAATACTCGTGTCGCCGAGTTCGGCTTCTGGCCCTTCGAACATCAACTCGCGGAGATCAAACCCGAGCGTCTCATTGGCATCATCCAGGAGTTCGCGTGCAGCTTTGCTGTGATCGTAGAGATCCTTGCCCATACCCACTGTTTGGCTACCTTGCCCGGGGAAGATGAAGGCATAACTGGTTCCGAGTTGGTCCATGATTGACATGATGGTTCCTCCAAATTTAGGACGTCTATCGCATATTCGCTCGGGTCGAGAGATCTTCCTCGCACCCCGGGGATCAACCCCGGGGCTACGTCCGAGTGCAATGTACTCCCGCGCTGCCGTAGGCGGCAGCTTGCTGCCCTTATGCGCGGGTTGAGAGACCTTCCTCACACCCCGGGGCTACGTCCGGGTGGAATGTACGCCCGCGCTGCCGCAGGCGGCAGCTTGCTGCCCTTATGCGCGGGTCGAGAGACCTTCCCCCGCACCCCGGGGATTCACCCCGGGGCTACGTCCGGTGGAAACGTACGCCTGCGCCTTACGCGCGGGTTGAGAGGCGTCTCTCCCAAACCCCGGATATAAAATCCGGGCCTACGATGCCTGCGTTCCCCATAGCGCCGCATATCGTCGCCAGGAGAACGCGATAGTCACCACGGCTACTCCCGCCACGATCATGGCGGTTTGTTCCCGACCGCTCCACCAGATTCCGAAGAGTCCCAGTGCATACACACCTAGTTCCAGCGCGATTCGTATCTTGCCAGATACCGGTACATCGGGCTCGCGACCGGTCGGGACAAAGCCAGGTGTGCGGAAGCGGCCCCACACGAATCCGATCGCCAGAATCATTGCAACCGCGAGGATTGCTCCGAATACGCCCTTGCCCGGCAGATGCCAGCCAATGAGTCCGATCCCGATCAGGCTTGCGAACTCCATCACGAACTGGCCAACATCGCCAATTGTGACTATCGGGCGATCGTGCTGATCGCTCACGCAGCATCCCAGCGCTTCAGCACCAGTACTGCATTCTGTCCGCCCAGCCCAAAGCTGTGCTTGGTCATTGCCCGAATATCAGCTTTTTTGCTGGCCGTGACCACGTTGAGGCCAACTTCCGGGTCAGGATCGGTCTGATTACGTGTGAGCGGAATCGTCTGCTCGTACATCGTGAAGACAGCCATGGAGGTTTCGAGCGCGCCACTGGCAGCCATGCCGTGGCCGAATGCGCCCTTCACCGAGGTCACCGGTATGCTGCTACCGCGCTCGCCGAGCGCCATCTTGATGGCATTGGCTTCGGCGACATCGCCAGCCGGTGTTGAAGCAGCGTGTGCATTCACATGATCGATCTCATCTGGAGAGATACCGGCGTCCGCCAGCGCATCGGTGATCGCTTTGGCAGCACCGAGCCCATCTGGCTGAGGTGCGATGGGGTGATAGGCATCGTTGCTAGTCGCGAACCCGGCGATCTCGCAATAGATGCGTGCGCCGCGTGCCTGCGCGTGCTCGAGCTCCTCCAGCACCAGCATGCCTGCACCCTCACCGAGGATGAAGCCGGCACGATCGCTGTTGAATGGGCGGCTGGCGTAGTCCGGATTCTCATTGGAATCGGTGCAGAGCGCCTTCATCGCCTCAAAGCCGAGCTCGAAAAGCGGATGTTGGGTGCTTTCCATCGCCCCGGCAATCATCAGTGGTGCCTTGCCCCACTTGATCGCCGCGAAGCCATCGCCGATCGCCTGACTACCAGTGGCGCAGGCGGTGACGACCGTGCTGCTTGGTCCCATCATCCCGAACTTCTTGCTGATGGTGTAACCGCCAATATTGTGCGGGAACATCACATGCAGATGCGGGGGTACGCGTGGTGCACCGTCGCGCTCGACGTACTGGGTATGTACCGGCAACACATCGTCGTAGGTGCCCCCGACGCAGGTACCGGCAGCAACACCGGCATCGCGCAGATCCATGATCGGATTGAGATCGGCGTCCAGGAGTCCGGCATCGATCATCGCTTCACCGGCTGCTTCCATCGCCATCCTGGTATAGCGGCTGGCGTTGCGCAGCTCCTTCCCGGCGAGGAATCGCTGGGGGATATCGTCATCGTTTACGTCTGCCCGAAGCAGACATTTGTGTTTGGCCGGATCCAGATTGGCAGCCCGGCGAATTCCCGTTTCACCAGCGAGTACCTTCTGCCAGGTTTCGCGGGCGGATGTAGCGAGGCTGCTGATAACACCAATGCCGGTTACCACCACTCGCTTTGGTTGGAAGAGTTGCATACAGCATCCCCACAGGAGGTTTGACTATGTTCGGTTCCCTAACCGTTACGCTGAGTTTACCGGAGATTGCAGTAGCCGTGCGTCAGGAGTTCGTTCACTGCATGCGAATGCTATCCTTAAGGCAGTTGATCGGAGACCGAATCCGATAGCCCGCCCCATGCGTTTACTCAGTAGAGGAGCCAGCACCACCTCGCTATGTCCAGGCCGTTGCTCTTTGTGCTGCTCCTCACGCTGGCGCTACTGCAATCCACGCTTTTTGCTCGCTATGCACCCTGGGGCGCTGCGCCGAATCTTGTTTTTGTCGTGCTCTTCTTCCGATGTACACGCTGTAGTGTGCAGGAGGCGTTGATCTGGACATTCACCTTCGGACTACTGCTGGATATTCTCGGTATGGATGCACTTGGCATTCACGCCCTGGCCATGATCCCGATGGTGTTGGCCGCGCAGCCATTGCGGGTGCGGCCATGGGCCATCAATCCCGTCAGCGTCATGGTACTGGTGGCGATGTCCGCGCTCTTCAACAATCTCTTCCTGAGCGTGGCTCGCGGTGGAGTTGGTTTTTTCGATGTTTTGATTCAGACAACCATGCAGCTTCTCTTCGTTCCGATCATCTATTTCATCTACCGACGTATCTACAAGCGATAGCTGGTCCCCGGTAGGCAGGAGTCGATTCCTTGTTCAGTCGCCACAAGCGCATGCAATACGATCCCCCGGGCGAGCGTAAGCGCAAGAAGCGCAACGATCGTCATCTGCGCGTGGATCAGATCGAGTTGAATCGCCGTACCTTGTTGATGAAGACCGGATTGGTCGGCGTCTTCGGGACCATGGCCGCCAAGCTCGGCTATATGCAACTTGTTCAGGGCGAAGCCTATCGCGAGAAGGCGCAGGAGAACGTGATTAACACGGAGTTCCTGCCAGCGGCGCGCGGTTTGATTGTTGATCGTAGGGGGCGCCGGCTCGCCGAGAATCGTCGCAGTTGGGAGTTGCTGATTCATCCGGATCAACTTCCCGACGAGAAGGAGGAAGCGGAAGCACGCCAACACGTGCTGGATACGCTCATCTCCGCCCTGCAGATTGAAGACACACTTGTGGCCCAACAGGCGGGTATGCGCAAGGGTTCCGAAAATACGGTCTTTTCGCGTGTTGCCACCATGCTTGGCTACACCGGTGAGGACGCCGCCGAACGGATCGATTACTGGACCAAGGCACTCGATCGCGAGATCTATCTGAACCTGACACCGAACGGCGGCCTGACGCAGGATGATGCTGCCCGTTTCCGCGCGGCTATCAATGAGATGCCCGGTATTCAGGTGATGAATCGGCTTGTTTGGCAGATCGAGAACCAGTGGAGCAAGCGCCTGCCAGTGCTGATTGCCAGCGATGTGCCGCGCGAGACCGCACTCAAGCTGGAAGCCAACAAAATGTACTTGCCTGGCGTCGAGTTGAACGACGACGCCCTGGTGCGCCAGTACAACGGTGGCGAGGTGATGAGCCACGTCATCGGCTATGTCGCTCCGATTGACGCCGCACTGGTTGATGATCCCCGCTATATGGGGGAGAACGGCGAACGCATTTACGAGCAGAACGATGTCATCGGCAAGGTCGGTGTCGAACAGGCGTTGGAGAAGGACTTGCGTGGCCAGCGAGGTCGGCGCGAGGTCGAAGTCGACGCAATGGGTATTCAGCAGCGCGTTATTCCGAAGAGCACGCGTGATGCTGTGGCTGGTCAGAATATCTGGCTAACGATTGACCTGGAGTTGCAGCAGGCAGTCGGTAAGATTCTGGAAGAGCAAGTTGCTGCTGCGGCCGAAGCCAAGGAAACCGCCAACCAAAAACGTCTCGCCGATGGACGGGATCTTCCATGGAAGATCCCCACCGGTGGCGCGGTGGTGGCCTACGATCCGAGAAATGGCGAGATTCACGCCATGGTGAGCTACCCCTATTACGACAATCAGTTATTTATCAGCGGTATTTCAAGCCGCAAATGGAACGAGTATATCGAGGACAATGGCCCCAAGGCATTCCTCAATCGCTGCGTCGATGAAGCCTATCCGCCAGGATCGACCTATAAGGTCTTCCTTGCCGCCAGCGCGCTGGATAGAGGATCGCTGACCGTAAATAACGAATACTACTGCTCGGGATGCATAGCGGTACCGAGCACCACCGATTACACAAATGCTCCTAAATGGGCCTGCTGGAAAGGTTGGAGCGGCGGCGAGCATGGGACGCTTGATGTCTATGGGGCGATTCGTGAATCCTGTGACGTCTTTTTCTACAACGTCGCCTCGGAGCGCGAGGAACCCGTAGATTCACCCAATCAACCCGTTTTCTACTGGGACTACCATCTGCTGGAACAATCTATCGCGAATGAAACGAAGCACGTTTTCGATGGAGAGGGTATCGCGTCAATCGTCGAAGACATGACCGAGAAGTTCTGGTTCGGCAAGTACACCGGTATCGAGATCGCTGAAGGCAAGGGCTTTTTCCCAACGCCGGAATGGAAGATCGATACGTTCTCTGAAAGCTGGACAGTCGGTGACTCGCTCAACCTAAGCATCGGACAGGGTGAATTCCGCGCTACTCCGCTGCAAATGGCCTTTAACACGGGCATCATCGCCGCGAACGGCGAGGTGCGCACACCCACGATTGTCCACAAAAAGACCCAGGAATTGCCGAAGGTCTCTCAAGTTCTTGCTGCGACCCCACAATCCGCCGTAGCGACACCTCAGAGCGCCACACCTGCACCGACTACTACTGCCTCCACCCCGACGGAAGAAGTAGTGCGTACCGATCCCGATGCCCAGTTGGGTATGAAGGCGGAAGCGCTAGAGGTTGTGCAGGAGGGGATGAGACAGGTTGTGCAAAGTGAGCTTGGTACTGCTCATGCGTCCGCGGGTGTAACCAAGTGGCCGAAACTGAACCCGACGGAACAATTGGAAGACGGTTCGATTGAGCTCATCAACGTTGCCGGTAAGACGGGAACTGCCGAGTTTGGATTGACTGACGATATCGGTGCAGCGGATACACACGCCTGGTTCACTTGCTATGCGCCAATGGAGGATCCCGAGATCGCAGTGGCCGTCATCATTGAGGCAGGTGGCGAAGGATCAACCTTTGCTGTGCCTGTTGCGGACACCGTTTTGCGTGGATACTTTGAGTTAACTGGCCGGCGCGAGCGAGGCGTTGTGCTCTCCAAGGATCCGCTGCCGGTCTAGCTAGACAAAGGAGCGGTGAAGATGATGGATACGGATGCTGGTATGCAACTGCATCACGTTGGTTACGTGGTGCGCGATCTCGATGCCGCGGCCGCCATCTACTCGTCGCTTGGTTTTGAGGTCGGCGAACCTTTCGCGATTCCCGAACAACACATTGTCGCGGTCACCATTCATGCCGGTAGTGGCTGGATTGAGCTGATCCAGCCGACCGACCCCGAAGGACCGATTGCGGCCTATATGGCAAAGAAGGGGGAGGGCGTTCATCACGTCGCCTTCCAGGTGCCTGATATCGAGGCCAAACTTGCCGAGCTGAAAGCCGCCAATATCCAGTTGATTGATGAGACTCCCCGCAGTGGTGCCCACGGCTGGCGCATTGCCTTTATCCATCCCAAGGCCTGCAATGGCGTCCTCACCGAACTCGTGCAGGTGAGTGAATGAGCGCGCTCAGGGATCGTCTCGATTTCTTTGTGGCAACGGACGCACTGAAGGCGGAGCAACGTTCTACCTGGATTCGGAATGAACCCAGGTTTGAGACCGTAGCCGAGCATGTCTGGCATACCACCTTGTTGGCAATGCTTTTTGCTGATGCTGCTCCGGATGGAATTGATCATAACAAGGTACGCGATCTGCTCACGATGCATGATCTGGTCGAGGTGTTCGCGGGGGATGTTCCGATTTGGGATGCGCAGGACGGTGTCGAGGCTCGAGAGTGGGCGGCCGGGCTAAAACTCACCGCCATGTTGCCTGCTGATCAGCGCTCTCGCATTGATGCATTGTGGCAGGAGTTTCAGCGACAGGAGACGACCGAAGCCCGATTCGCTCGTGCCATTGATGCTCTCCATCCGATGATTATGAGCTGGTTCCCACCCGCCATTGGCCACGATCGTGTTGCCGATATCACACCAACACGATTGGTCGAACGCAAGCAGCCATTGATCGAGGAGTTCCCTGCGCTATGGAGCCTGGCCGAGTGGCTGGTGTTGGCAGCAGTGGAACAAGGTTTTCTGAATGAGGACGAGACGAGCAGACAACTCGCTGCAAAAGGAGGAAGTGATGGCATCTGATCGCGAGATTATTACCGATTCCGGTATCGATATCGAGCCGGTCTATTCCATGCCGGATCATCCGTACGATCTCCCGGCACCGGGCACCTATCCGTTTACGCGTGGGATTCACCCCGGGATGTATCGCAGTCGCCGCTGGACCATGCGTCAGTACGCCGGCTTTAGTAGCGCCGAGGATAGCAACCGCCGCTACCGCCTGTTGCTCGAACGCGGTGTCTCCGGTCTGAGCGTCGCCTTCGATCTGCCGACGCAACTCGGTCTGGATTCGGATGACAAGCGCGCCTTTGGCGAAGTCGGACGCGTCGGTGTGGCGGTGAGCACGCTGGATGATATGCGCATTCTCTTCGATGGTATCGATCAGGAGGCGGTCACCACTTCCATGACCATCAACGCTCCGGCCTCCATGCTGCTCCTGATGTATCAGATCGTGGCGGAGGAGCGCGGTGCCGATGCGAAGAAGCTCGGTGGCACGATCCAAAACGACATCCTCAAGGAGTATGCGGCGCGTGGTACCTATATCTACCCGCCACGACCAAGCATGCGTCTCGTAACGGATACTTTCGCCTATTGCGGTGAAAACATGCCGATGTGGAACACGATCTCTGTGAGCGGGTATCACATCCGCGAAGCTGGCTCCAGCGCCGCCCAGGAGATCGCCTTCACGCTTAGCGATGGTATTGCCTACATGCAGGCCGCGATCGATTGTGGCCTTGATGCTGATACCGTTGGCGGCCGTATCAGCTTCTTCTTTGCCTCGCATTCCAACCTCTTCGAGGAGGCAGCGAAGTTCCGTGCTGCCCGGCGGATGTGGGCTCGCATTATGAAGGAGCGATTCGGGGTCACCAGCGCCAAGGCGCAGATGCTTCGTTTCCATACCCAGACTGGTGGTGTCACCCTCACAGCCCAGCAGCCGCTGAATAACGTCGTCCGTGTGGCCTATCAGGCGCTTAGCGCGGTGCTCGGTGGTACCCAGAGTCTGCATACCAATGGCTACGATGAAGCACTGGCCATTCCCACCGCCGAGGCGGCGACTTTGGCCTTGCGCACCCAGCAGATTCTGGCGGAGGAGACAGGCATCTCGGAAACGGTCGATCCGCTGGCGGGATCGTACTTTGTGGAATCGTTGACCGATCAGCTCGAGGCCAAGGCACAGGAATGGATTGACGCGATCGATGAGCGCGGCGGGGCAGTACAGGCGATCGAACACGGCTTCGTGCAAAATGCCATCGCCGAGAACGCCTATCGCAAGGAAGTTGCACGCAGCTCCGGTGCCGAGATCGTGATCGGTGTGAATCGCTATGCGGACGCAGACAAGAGCGATTCGCCGATCAGCCTCCACAAGATTGATCAGGAGATGGTTGCCCGCCAGGTGGCTCGTACGACGGCGTACAAGGAGCATCAGGACCATGAGGCGGTTGATGCTGCCCTGCAAACAGTGCGCAATGTCGCCAATGGCGAAGACAACCTGCTGCCCTACATGAAGCAGGCACTGCTCGCCGGGGCCACGTTGGGGCAAGTTGCCAATGCCCTGCGTGATGTCTTCGGCGAGCATCGCGCCGAGGGATAGGGTGAGTGCCATCACGTAGGGGGCGGATCCTGAAAGGTATCCGCCCGAATCGACGGTGTAGCCGTTGATATTGGCGGAGAGATTTGCCCCCAAGCCTTGTTGTCCGTTCCGCAGACCTGGAATGCCATCCTGTTAACGAATGTAATCTCTGGAGGTCTCATGCAGAATCATCAATCGGTCATCGTTGTTGGCGGTGGTGTTGCGGGCTCGTCTATTGCCTGGCATATCGCCCGGCGCGGCGAGAGCGTAACGCTTGTGGAAGCGCGTTCCATTGCCGCGGTCGCCTCTGGCGCGAGCGCCGGTGGTGTTCGCCAACAGGGACGCGATCCGCGGGAGATGCCCCTCGCGATCGCAGCGAACAAGCGTTGGCTGACACTTGAGGATGAGCTCGATGCCGATTTGCACTATTACCGCAATGGACATCTGGTTGCCTATGCCACCGAAGAGCAGGTAGCGGTGGGGGAGGCCTCCGTCGAGAAGCAGCGGCAGCTAGGACTTGAGATCGAGATGGTTGAGGGATCAGCCCTCTTCGAGCTCAGCCCTGGCCTTGCTCCTCAATTCATCGCCGGTAGCTACACCGCTAACGATGGTCACGCCGATCCCAAGATCACGACCCAGTCCTTCGCTCGTGCCGCCGAGCGTGCTGGCGCAGACATCCGCGAAGGCGTTGAGATTCTCGATTTGGTTCGTGATGGTGATCGCATCATCGGTGTCAGGACGAGAAATGAGACGCTGTTCGCCGATCACGTCGTCTTGGCGACCGGTGCCTGGACCCGCGAACTCGTGCAGCCATTGGGTATTGACCTGCCGATCACTGTTCATGGCTTGCAGATGATCCTCACCCAACCAATGCCATCACTGCTCAAGCAGGTCGTTGGCGCTGCTGATCGTCCGCTGAGTCTGAAGCAACTACGCGAAGGCAATTATCTGATTGGTGGCGGCTGGCCTGGTGATATCGATATGGATAGCGGTCAGGGTACTGTGCGTGACGAGAGCGTGCAGGGAAGTTACCAAACAGCCTCCGATGTCTTCCCGATGGTTGGAAAGGCGGATATCGAGCGCGCCTGGGTTGGCATGGAAGCATTCTGCCCGGACGATGTGCCAATTATCGCGAATCTCCCCGGATATGAAGGAATCACCGTCGTCGCCGGCTTCTGTGGCCATGGCTTTGCCCTCTCGCCGATTACCGGACAGCTCGTCAGCGAGTTGGTGCTGGATGGCACTCCTTCGATTCCGTTGGATGCTTTTGCCGCTGATCGTTTTTCAGATGAGCAGCGGGATAGAGTGATTGATCCCTCCGCGGGATAGGGAATGGCGTGCATAGCAAAGAACCCGGCCGCCTGGCCGGGTTCTGGGCATGGTATCTCTACTGATAGTTCACCACGTCCGGTACCGGATCCATGGCGTAGACATCTTCCGGTGTCATCAGGCGGCTATTTTCGTGCCACTCGACATCACCCGTGTAGAAGATCTTGAAGCCGTTATACTGGATCGGCGACTCCTTAATGATGACTCTGTAGGTTTCCAGCTTCATCTCGGGAGTACCGTGGCCATCCTCATTCATGATGAGATCCACGCCATCGACCGGGGCGATGTTTTCCTTGTTCTGAACAGAGTAGACGTTGAACTGGTGAATGATCAGCATCTTGCGCGGCAGACCATATTTGTCGCTGAGCCCCACCAGCCATTCCTGGGCGCGGGTAACATCGCTGGCATCAATCGACCCCAACTCTTCGCCCGGAACCTCTCCCGGAAGGATGTGGAATTCCGGATCAATTGCCAGATGCACATTGGGGTAGCGCATCCAGCGCTCCAGACCCTCATAGTCCTCATGCGGCTCCTTCAGTCCCATCTGGACGTCCAGGAAGAGCTGCATGTCGTTCTCGTAGGTGAAAATGGTGTACTGATCCAGCCAATTGCCACCGGTATCGGCGACATACATGCCGTCTGGTCCCGGATCGCGCTGAGCTACGGAACCGATGAGCTCGAATCCGGTTACCCAGGAACGATCGTCCGGACGAATGGCTTCGTATTCGGCCTTTTGTTGTTCCAGAATCGGTAGCAAATCCTCCGGCGAGTACTCGCCGAGGATGCCCATGGTATCGACCTCGGGGAATCCGTAGTAGAGGAGGACGCGGTGATCTGGCAGAATGCCCTGATCCCACAGACCACCGATATTGGCTTCCGGTGTCGATTTATTCTGGCTCGGGGGATTATCCTCGCTGGGCACAACATCGGCCTGCGCGAACAGACCCGCAGGCAGCATGGCTCCGCCGGTAGCGGCCAGCCCAATCTTCATCAAGTCACGTCTGTCGATCTTGCCACGGAGCTCCGGGCGAGGCGTAATGATTTTGAATGACAAGTTGTGTCCTCCTGTATTGGGTGATCTCACGTTGATCAACCCCGGGGCTCTCTTCAGTTTAGCGTTATGGCAAACGAAGGAGCGGTTGTTTCACTGAACTCGTGTTTAGGTCGCCAGTTGGCATGCGCACATCTACGCGGATGCCCGCCTACTGATAGTTCACCACATCCGGCACCGGATCCATCGCGTAGACATCCTCTGGCGTCATCAGGCGGCTGTTCTCCCACAACTCGATATCGGTCTTGTAAAAGATCTTGAAGCCGTTGTACTGAATCGGAGAATCCGTGATGATGACTCTGTAGGTCTCCAGCTTCATCTCTGGTGTGCCGTGGCCGTCTTCATTCATGATCAGGTCTACACCATCGACCGGGGCGATATTCTCCTTGTTCTGAACTGAATGGACATGGAACTGGTGGATGATCAGCATCTTGCGTGGCAGGCCATATTTATCGCTGAGTCCCACCAACCAGTTCTGCGCCTCGGTTACATCACTGGCATCGATGGAGCCGAGATCCTGGCCAGGTACCTCGCCCTCTGCCTCCAATACGTGGAACTCCGGATCGATTGCCAAATGCACATGTGGATACCGTAGCCAGCGCTCGAGACCAGAATAATCTTCGTATGGCGTTCGGTATCCCATCTGGACATCCAGGAAGAGTTGCATGTCATTTTCATGGGTGAAGATGGTGTATTGATCCAGCCACTTGCCGTCGGTATCGGCGACATACTGCCCACCGGACGTGGGATGATCCTGTGCCACCGAACCAATCAGCTCAAACCCGGTTACCCAGGATCGATCATCCGGACGCACAGCCTCATACTCTGCGCGTTGCTGCTCCAGCTTCGGTAGCAGTTCCTCCGGCGTGTATTCACCGAGGATGCCCATGGCATCGAATTCCGGAAATCCGTAATAGAGGAGAATACGGTGATCTGGCAGAATGCCCTGATCCCACAAACCACCGAGATTAGCCTCGGGTGTCGATTTGTTCTGGCTCGGGGGATTGTCCTCGCTGGGCACCACATCGGCCTGAGCCAGCAGGCCAGCAGGGATCATGGCGCCGCCGGTGGCGGCCAGCCCAATCTTCATCAAGTCCCGTCTATCGATCTTGCCACGAAGCTCCGGGCGAGGCGTGATGATTTTGAATGACAATGTCTTTCCCCCTGGCGGTGGCAGTTACGACGCTCGGAATCTGGGATATTCATTCTCTCTTATTTGTTAATGATACCCTATCGCAAATTGGTACCAATGTTTAGAAAGAGGGAGTGGTTACCAGACTCTCCAGTGGCTGGAATGGTACGAACCCGTTCGTCTCACAGCTTTCGCGTGCGGTCAGGCACAACCGGGCACTGGTGATCCCATCAATTAACGTCGCCCGACTCTTTCCGGTTTTGTGCACGATCGCGAGGAAATCATGGAGCAACTCCGTATCGCCACCATGATGACCGCCACCTAATGCATCCAGATGGAGGCGATCGGTACGGGCGCTCTGGTGATAGTGCACGACCACTTCATCGCTGTAGAAGTCGAACTCCATCGTGCCCTTGTAACCAATGAAGCGACCACCTCGTTTCGCTGCCGATCGGCGCGCGTAGAAATTCTGGGTATAGGTCATGTGTGAACCATCGGCGTATTGCAGGATTGCAGTAGCGCTATCGTGGTTTCCCGTATCAACGGCGAAGCTGCACTGCCAGCGCCCGTCCCAGAAGTCTTTTGCCTGGTGCATATCCTCGATGATGCCCTGCATATAGAAGAGATTCTTCTGACTTTCCGGGCATGTATCCTGCTTCGGACAGTCCAGGCAGTAGAGACCGGCGGGCATATCGCCGGTGAAGACATTCTTGCTCTCCACCGCCACAATGCGCTCCGGCAACCGCCCGATCAGATAGGTCAGGTAATCCAGATCATGCGTGGCCTTCTGTAACCAGAGACCACCAGTCAGCTTGTCATTCCGCATCCAGCCATGGAAATAGTTGGATCCATAGAAGGGCACATTATTGACCGCCTGCACATTCTCGACACTGCCAAGCACACCGGAATCGATGACTTCCTTGGCCATCGCGGCGAGTCGACTCAATCGCAACGGAAAGCTCACCACCACCTCGCTGCTGCTGGAGAGCGAGGCCCGGTAGAGATCCTCCGTCTCCTCCATACTGATGCTCACTGGTTTCTCCAGATAGAGCGGCAGGTTGTACGCCAATACTTTCTTGGCGTAATCGGTGTGCAGATTGCAGGTGGTGCCGATCATGACCGCATCCGGCTCCGCCTGTAGCAGCATGGTATCGACATCGGGATAGAAAACGACATCGGCCAGCTTTTCGGGCTCCATCAGTTTGCGAACACCGGCCTCGTTTGGATCGACAACGGCAACTAATTTGAGATCGGCGTCGAATGCATCCAATTGACCAACCAGCCAACGAATGCGCGCCCCGAGACCGATTACTGCGAGCTTCTTCATGAGTTGATCCTCCCACTGATCATCATGGCAGAAGTATCCGGCAATGCCACCAAAACGCAACCGGGGAAGTGGCAACCACCTCCCCGAGTGTGACAAAACCTGATTGTCGTTGCGTTACACGTGTTCCATCGGAACCACATCCGGATCGGTCTGTTGGTAGATGAGGCCATCGTATTTGGGATTCATCAGATTCTCCGGACTCAGAATCTGATCCAGCTCCGCCGCGTCCATGAGTTCCATGGCCAGCACTACCTCGCGCACACTCTTGCCGGCGCGGGCGCACTCACGACCGATCTCGTCGCCGACAGCGTGGCCAAGGCGCTCGTTGAGGTAGGTCACGATACCGATCGAGTTCATCACGTAGCTCTTGCAGACCTCTTCATTGACGGTGATGCCGTCGATGCACAGTTCCCGTAATGTCCTTGCCGCATTGATGAGCAGTTCGACACTCTCAAAGAGGCACTGACCGATCACCGGTTCCATGACATTCAGCTGAAGCTGGCCAGCTTCCGAGGCCATGGTCACGGTGACATCGTTGCCCATAACCTTGAAGCAGACCTGATTCACCACTTCTGGAATCACCGGATTGACCTTTGCCGGCATGATTGAGGAGCCAGCCTGTCGCTCCGGGAGATTGATTTCATTGAGCCCTGCCCGCGGACCGGAAGAGAGTAGGCGCAGATCGTTGCAGATCATCCCGAGTTTGGCCGCCAGCCGTTTCAGGGCAGCATGCATGGAGACATAGGCACCGGTATCTGATGTTGCCTCAATCAGATTTTCGGCGGGTATCACCGGTAAGCCGGAGACCTCCGCCAGTTTGGCGACTGCAACCGCGCCATAGCCAGGTGGTGTATTGAGCCCGGTACCAATCGCCGTTGCCCCAAGGTTAAGCTCCAGAAGAAACTGTGCCACCATATCGAGGAAGCGACGTTCTTCCTCCATAAGGACCGCAAAGGCATGGAACTCCTGACCGATGGTCATGGGCACCGCATCCTGGAGTTGGGTGCGGCCCATCTTGATGACGTCCCTGTACTCATCGCCCTTGGCTTCGAAAGAGGCGGCCAGGCGCTCGAGTTCTTCCCGCAGATCCTGAACGACAGCGTAAACCGCGATGCGGAATCCGCTGGGGTAGGCATCGTTGGTGCTCTGGCTCTTGTTGACATCGTCGTTGGGATTGATCACATCGTAGCGACCCTTCTCGAAGCCAAGTGTTTCGAGAGCAAGATTGGCGACCACTTCGTTGACATTCATATTGACGCTGGTACCGGCTCCACCCTGGAAGACATCCTCCGGGAACTGATCCATGCAGCGCCCCACAGTCAGAATCAGATCACAGGCTGCCACAATTGCGTCGGCGGTTTGGGCAGAGAGTGTATGGAGTTCCTTGTTTGCGAGGGCGGAAGCCTTCTTCACCATCACGAGGCCGCGCACAAACTCCGGATGATCGCCGATCTGGCCCTTGCTTATCTTGAAGTTGTTCAGTGCACGTTGGGTATGGATACCGTAGTAGGCATCCGCCGGGACCTCCAGTGATCCCAACAGATCCTTTTCTGTACGTGTAGCTATCATCGATATCGCCTCTTTCCTGGCACATTCTGCTGCTGAAACCGGTTGATTCGGAACAATCACCCAATTGCGTCAACTGTACTACTGTGCCAGAAAATCGTCTTGCATTTGTGCTGAAGATACAAGAAGAGGGTCAGAGATATATCTCCAACCCTCGTCTTCAGATGTCAGGCTGTCGTCAGGAGCGGTTTCAGACGAGCAATTCGGCATCGCTCGGGATCATCTTACGCTCCACATAGAGTGTTCCCAGCGGGACCACGCTCAGTAAGAGCGCGATGACCAATTGGCCGAAGCTCCACTTCACCTTTGGCCAGACCAGGAATGCGAGGGCGACATAGGCCAGAAAGAGCATGCCGTGGATCGGCCCCAGGATCTGGACACCGATCTCCTGATCGAAGCCATATTTGAAGATCATGGCGATGAGCAGCAACACAAAGCTTGCTGCCTCCGCGATCGCTATCCATCTGAATGTATTGATGAGTCCTTTGTCTGAAAACACCTTGCTACCTCACCTCGGACACTGTCTTTGTCCGGTTATCACAGAATCATGGCTGACGAAATAGTCAACGTGGTCAAGTGTACGGGAGGAATGGTGACTCAATCCTGATGTGTAGAGGAGGCCAGGTCATACTTCGCCAACACTTCATAGCGTGGACCGTCCTGTTCGAGGTAGCTCCGGATCAGGTGCACCTCGGTAACTGGGAACGGTACTGGGTGCTCCTTGCCGGCCAGTCCGGTTTCTTCCAGCGCGGCGAAGACGGTTCGTATCTGCTCCGGTAAGTCACCGACCTTCACCCCCTCGGTGTCACGTACACGTCCGAGGGTGATGTGTGGGTGGAATGGTGCTTCTTCGATCTCGAGACCGAAGTCGTCCAGAAAATCGCCGAGATCGTTGTAGAGCGCTTCAAGTCGGTGCGCCGGACCCCACAGTCCCAGCCATAGCACCCGCGGTCGTCGCATATTCGGGAATGCTCCAGGCTCTGCTGTGCGGAGATCGAATGCTTCGTGGGGCGATGTCGCCGCTCGCAGCGTCATGCGCAGCAACTCCGCCATCTCCGGTTCCAGTTCACCCAGAAAGTGGAGCGTCAGGTGGCCATTCTCCGGATCGACCCAGCGAATCGGCAGATCGGTTCTGGCAAGTTGGTCGACGCAAGCCCGTATCTGCTGCCGTACTGCATCCGGTAAGGGCACAGCGATGAAACAGCGCCAGGGAGTGTCCGGCGTGATCTCCGGGAGTCGATTCTTTTTCGGCCGTTCCTGTCGCTGGGCAGGTGTGCGCCGCTTTGCGCGAGGTGCATCGTTCATGCATGCATTGTACCCGTGCCGCGTACAATATCGGCATGGCGAACTCGTATGGGTAGCAGTGAGGTTTCTTGGCATGATCACAGCATTTCTCGGTCCTCGTGGTACCTATACCGAACAGGCAGCTGTCCAGTTTGCCGGTTCAGACGCAGGATTGCTGGAAACGCCGAACTTTGCCGCTGCTGTGAAGGCCGTGGAGGACGGCCGGGCCGATTTTGCTGTTGTGCCGGTGGAGAATAGTATCGAGGGGCCGGTTAGCCAGAGCCTGGATATTCTCATTCACGATACGCAACTCAAGCTCTGTGCCGAGGTGGTTGTTCCGATTGAACATGTATTGGTGGCCCCGCCTGGTGCACGTCTGGAACAGATCACATCTGTCCATTCGCACCCGCAGGCACTCGCGCAGTGTGGGCGCTGGCTGGATGCGCATCTGCCGCACGCGGAGCGTGTCGCCGCGATGAGCACTGCCGGTGCGGTTCGGGAGGTGGTGGAG
Source organism: Thermomicrobiales bacterium (assembly GCA_020432165.1). Lineage (GTDB taxonomy): Bacteria > Chloroflexota > Chloroflexia > Thermomicrobiales > UBA6265 > UBA6265. Next base: position 70,983 of record JAGQGU010000005.1, on the reverse strand, counting down.
TCCGGAGATGCGACTGCCGCGGCCATCGGACCCGAGCGAGCGCAGGTACTTTATGGTGGCGAGGTTCTGGCTCGCGGCATCATGGATGCCAGAAATAATCGCACGCGCTTTATGGCGCTCGGCCATACCGATGCCGAACCAACTGGTAACGACAAGACATTCGTGGCCATGCGCATGGACAAGAATGTGCCGGGTAGTCTGCACAAGGCGCTCGATCCTTTTGCCGCAGCGCATGTGCAGCTGACGAATATCATCACCCGTCCGACCAAGGGTCGCCTGGGAGAGTATGTCTTTTTGGTTGATTTCGAGGGACACCGCAAGGACCCGCGTATTGCCGCGATGCTGGATGAAGTCCGCGAGATCACCGAAGAGCTCAAGGTGATCGGTAGTTGTCCGCAATTTGTGGAATAGTGGGACACACGTAGGGTCAGATCCGGCGAAGCCGGTATCTGCCCGATCGATGGCATCGCCATCGATAACCGTTTGGTTGGGAAAGTTCTGACGCTTTATGACTCTCTATATTGATCACAATCTGATGACCGGCATGATCTCCTTGCCATTGCGGGAGGGCTGGCTGGAGCACGAACTGGATGTCCAGATCGTTCCCAATCTCACCGCGGCTCAGGTCGGGCGTGGCGATGTCGCCCTGATCTCCGTGGCCGAATCCAGCTTGCTGGCCGATACCCATTTCATCGATCCGGCTATTGCTGTGGCCTCGGGCTCAGCGCCGGAATCGGCGATTAGTAGCATCGTTATGCGTACACCGGTGCGCCCGGACGGGGTGGAAGAGACACCGATTCGCATGATCGATACTACGCCCACCGCGGAGCTGCTGACGCGGGCATTGTTGCGATCGTTTTTTGGTATCACCGCCTCGACCTTCGTCCACGATGCTGCCGATCCTGCCGCCGGTGATGCGCAGGTTGTGGTGTTGGATGGCCCACGTGGACTCACGGATGCCGATCATGGTCACCAGGAAGACCTGGTGAAAGCCTGGTACGTGCTCACCGGTACGCCCACGGTCTACGCCGTCGCAGTTGTCGGTGTGGAAGCTGATGGCGGGCGGGAAGAGATCGCGCTGCTACAGAGCGCGTTGGCTGTTGGTCTCGAGCGTCGTCGCGATGTTCGTCGCATTCTCGCTGGTGATGATGAATCTGTCGATCGAGATCGCCTCGCTGCGATCACCAACGGTCTTCGTTACCAGCTGGATGACGCGGATATCCTCAGTGCTGGCAATCTACTCGCTCGCGGAACCTGGGGCACCGACTGGAAGCGGCAACTGCCCGCTGTGAAGTAGCCAGCTATACTTAAGTCATGTGGAGCCCAAACTGGGCTGTTTTGTTGTGTGTTGGTGCCGATTCCCGAAAACGTGGTTCGCGATCCGATAGGTAGTGGGGCAGCTTGTCTGCCCCCAAAGGAGAGGCAAGCTTCTCTGCTACCAAATTCATCTGATCACGTACTCGGAGGGCATCCATATAGGAGATCGAAATCCATGGCCGCATCGATGCAGTCATTTAGTAGCACGCTCGATGAGTTGGAGCGTCGACTCCATGAAATTGATCACACGATGGGCGATCCTGCCGTTGCCACCGATGCAACCCAGATTATGGAGCTCGGGCGGGAACGTGCCGAGATGGAACCGTTGGTGACCGCCTGGGCGGAATACAAGGATCTGGATAAGCAGGCTGAAGAAGCCCGCGAGATGGCGGAGATGGATGATGAACTCGCCGATCTCGCCCGTGAGGAGCTGAAAGCGATCAAATCCCGCCAGGAGGAGCTGGAAGCGGAGATTCGTAAGCTTCTCGTCCCCAAAGATCCGAACGACGAGAAGAATGTCATCGTCGAAATTCGGGCTGGTACCGGTGGTGATGAGGCTGCTCTTTTCGCCGCCGATCTCTTCCGCATGTACACCCGTTATGCCGAGAAGATGCGCTGGAAAGCCGAAGTGATGAGCGCCACCGAGACTGATGGTGGGGGTTTCCGCGAAATCATCTTCGAGATTCGTGGACAAGGTGCATACAGCTACCTCCGCTTCGAATCCGGTGTGCATCGTGTTCAGCGTGTACCTGTCACCGAGAGTCAGGGTCGTATCCATACCTCAACCGCGAGTGTGGCAGTGCTACCCGAGGCTGAGGAAGTCGATTTGCAGATCAACGACAACGATCTCCGTATTGATGTTTATCGCTCTTCCGGTCACGGTGGTCAGAGCGTGAACACAACCGACTCTGCGGTCCGCATCACCCACATGCCCAGCGGTATCGTGGTGAGCATGCAAGATGAAAAGAGCCAGTTGAAGAACAAACTGAAGGCCATGACGGTGCTCCGTTCACGCCTGCTGGAGCAGGAGCAGGCCAAGCTGGCTGAGGAACGCGGCGATGTGCGTCGGAGCCAGATTGGCTCGGGCGAGCGCAGCGAGAAGATTCGCACCTACAACTATCCCCAGGATCGTATTACCGATCATCGCATCGGCAAGAGCATCAGCAACATCCCGGGTGTCATGAACGGTGCCATCGAACCACTTATCGACGATCTCCGTGCTGCAGATGAAGCCGACCGCCTCAGCGAAGCCGGCATGGGCGACGCAGCGTAGGCCCGGGGTTTACCCCCGGGTATTGCGACTCGCATTCATCGCGTAGGCCCGGGGTTGATTCCCGGGCTTGAAGCTGACTTTCCCATGACCACACCTCCCGATACAATCCACTCCCTCCGCCACCAGGCTGCGACCACTTTGACCGAGGCTGGCATCGAAACACCGATGCTTGATGCGCGCCTCTTGCTCGGCCATCTCCTGCATCTCAACGCGACGCAGCTTCTGATGGCCGATAACGATGTTGTTTCGGGAGAAACAGCAGATGCCTATCGCACGTTGATTGCTCAACGCGCCACGGGTATCCCGATCGCGTACCTCACAGGCGAACGTGAATTCATGGGACTGTCGTTCCACACGACTCCGGATGTTCTTGTGCCGCGACCCGATACCGAACCGCTGGTGGAGTGGGGGATCGCGTGGTTGCAGGATCATCCCCAGGCGACAGTCGCGGATATCGGTACCGGTAGCGGTGCCATCGCCATTGCGGTTGCTCACCATGCGCCGAGGCACTGGAATGGACATCTGGTCGCGACGGACATCAGTGCGGACGCACTCGCTATTGCCAGCGCCAACGCGGATCGACTGCTGGATGCAGAGAGACGATCGCGGCTGGATTTCCGCCTCGGCAGTCGGACCGAACCTCTCGTTGAGCCGGTCGACCTCCTGCTGACCAATCTGCCATACCTCACGCCGGGCCAGATCGGAGAGAATCCGCACCTCATCCACGAGCCTCTCCTTGCTCTGGACGGTGGGGTTGATGGACTGGATCTCGTCCGCGGTGTTGTCGCCGATCTCCCGCGTATCCTCACGCCCTGTGGAGCAGTCGGTTTCGAAATCGATCCTTCACAGGAAGTTGCGGTCACCGAACTCCTCGCACGCCAACTGGCAAATCACACAATTTCGACCGTGCGGGATTTGGCGGATGATGCGCGCCATATTGTGGGGGTGTTTACCGATTGCTGATAGCTCGGTTACCATAAAGACGTAAACGAGAGAGCCCAGCGAAAGGAACCACCGATGCACGAAACCATCCTGGAAGTGACATTGGCGGTCCTCGCCGTTCGCATCGCCAATGCGATTGCCCCGCGGGTGCGGCTGGCAGCACCTATTCTGCTGGTGGTCTTTGGCATCATCGCCAGCGCCATCCCGCAATTCGGAAATCTCGAGTTCGAGCCAGAGTTGGTATTGGCTGTACTTTTGCCGCCGCTTCTCTTCGCAGCTTCCGCATCAATGCCAACCATGGACTTCCGTCGCGAATTCCTGCCTGTTGGCGCGCTTGCCATCTTCCTGGTGGTTATCACTGCGGTTGTGCTCGGCTTCTTCCTCTCCTGGATCATTCCTGATATCGAGATCTGGTGGGGTATTGCCCTTGGCGCAGTGCTCAGCCCGACCGATGCGGCGGCCGTCGCCATCGCCAAGAAAGCCCACCTCTCCGGTCGACTCGTCTCGATCCTCGAGGGTGAGAGCCTCCTCAACGACGCAACCGCGCTGGTCCTCTTGCGCACGGCCACTGCTGCGGCTGTGGTTTCCTTCTCTGTCTGGGAATCGATTTGGGATTTTGCCTCCGCGGCGGTGCTGGCCACCATTATCGGATTCATCGTGGGGCAGGTGATTCTGCACGTGCGTGCTGGTATCCGTAATCCTGCTGTCAGTACCGTTTGGTCCTTTGTTGCACCCTTCCTGGCGGCAGTACCCTCTGAGCAGTTGGGGGCCTCGGGACTCGTGGCAGCAGTTGTGGCTGGCCTCGTTGCTGGCAATGGCGCGGTTAAGTACCTGAATGCCGATCAGCGCGTGTCGGACAAACAGACCTGGAAGGCGATCGAAGTCGTGCTGGAAGGACTGATCTTCCTGGTGATGGGTCTGCAGTTGCGCGCCATTGTTTCTCACGTTCGTCACGATCACGATAGTATCCGTATCGCTGCCGTCACAGCCGTCCTGGCACTCGCGATTACGCTGCTGGTGCGGGCGCTCTTCCTCATCCCGTTGCTCGGATTCCTCGATCGCTATATTCAGCGTGGACAGCAGATCAAGGAACGCTACACCCAATTTCGCGAGAATCTGGCGACGGACGCGCTTCAGGAGAGAAGGTGTGAGGAGCGTCTCAGTGCGCAAGGATTTGCACGGCAGCGGAATCGCTTTGTGCGCTTCTTCGCAGATATTGACTATTACCTCTCGCAACCGCTCGGCAAGAATGCCGGGGTGATTCTCGTTTGGGGTGGTATGCGCGGGGCCATCACACTTGCGGCTGCGCAGACGTTACCAACCGATGCACCTCATCGATCTCTGTTGATTCTCATCGCCTTCCTGGTGGCTGCAATTTCATTGGCAGTACAGGGGTTAACGTTGCCGAGGGTCGTGGCGAAATATGCGCCAGTTAGCGATCCCCAGCGTATTCAGGAACAGCGAGATCAGGTAATCCGCGAGATCCTGGTGGCTGGCCTGCCACAGGAGCAGCGCGAGGACTTCATTGCCCAGATGACATTGCCGCGACCTTCGCAGGCCGATCTGGATCGACGGGAGCAGGCGCAGTACAAGCGCTTGCTCGAGCTCCGTGATTCCGGGGAGTACGATTCCGAGGTGCTTTCCGCCACGCTGGCAGCCCTGGATGCCCAGCAGATTGCCCGTCGCGCCCGCGCCTGGGGCGATGAATAGTTGCGCGCGTCGTTTGACGATCACGTCTGCATTCCTCTACGATTCCATTCAGTTGTTTACCAGTTCGCGAGGGCATCCGTGCAGTTTTATCTGAAAGCGACCATCGCTGTTTCACCGAATCACACCCATACATGGGAGCAGTGCGCCCGGATTCATTGACGCGCGTCAATAGCCGGCTGGTTACTCCCTTCGACATCATGTCGGAGGGTTTTTTGTTTGGAGTTTTTACGATGGCACTACTGATTCAGGCGGCCAATATCACCTATGCCCACGGTGGCAATGAGCTCTTCCGCGGACTTCAGTTCGCGATTCAAACCGGGAATCGGATCGCGCTGGTCGGAGAGAATGGCACCGGCAAAAGCACACTCTTCCGATTGTTGACTCGCGAGATTTCGCCGCAGGGTGGCGCTATCACTTACGCGAACGGTATCACCGTTGGCTATCTTCGCCAGGAATCAAACTTGCCAGCAGACAAGACTGTGCGTGAGGTGTTGAGCACAGCGATCGGCGATGCCGATGCGTTGGAATTCGAGCTCCTGGAGATTGAGGAACGCTTCAGCACACCCCTGACTGATGACGAGATGACTGCTCTGCTCGACAGGCAGGCGGTGCTTCTGGACAAGCTGGATGCTTCCGCCGGTGTCGATGCCACCGAGCAGTTGCAGGAGGTGCTTGGCGAGATTCGTATCCCTGAGCGTCGCTGGGATCAACCCATCGGTACGTTGAGTGGTGGCGAGCGTAAGTTGGTTGATCTCGCCAGATTCTTGCTGGAACCACCCGATGTATTGTTGCTGGACGAGCCAGACAATCACTTCGATACCGAAACTCGCACCTGGCTGGAAACGTGGTTGACCACACGATTCAATGGCGCGCTCTGTATGATCTCGCATGATCGCTACATGATCGATCGTGTCGCCACCAGCATCGTCGAGTTGGAGGATGGCAAGCTCCGCACCTATCCCGGTAACTACACCGCTTTTCAGCAGCAGAAGCGTGCTCGTATCGAGAAGGAACTGGAGTTACGGGAACTCGCCGAGCGTGAATATCTCAAGCTCAAGGAAGCTGCCGAGGACCTTACCCAATGGGCGCGGCAGAATCCGAAGTTCGCCAGTCGTGCCGAGCAGATGCGCAATCGTATGACCGAGGAACGTGCCCGGCTCGATGCCCAACCGTGGCCTCAACTCCAGCGCCGTGTGATCAATATCGAGTTTGAGACCGAACGTGGTTCCACCAATGTTGTCACCGGTAGTGGGGTCAGCATCCGCTTCGGCGAGCGGGTCGTATTACAGCCCTTCGATGTGCTGGTGCGTCATGGCGAACGCGTCGGCATTATTGGACCCAACGGCGTCGGGAAAACCAGCCTGATGAAATGCCTCACGGGTGAGTTGCGGCCGAGTTCTGGCACGATCAATATCGGTGCGAGTATCAAGATGGCCTGGTATGACCAGTTGCACGGAACACTTGATCCCACTGCGCAACCGATCGAGTTGGCACGGAAAGCCAAGGCGCTGAATGAGCAGCAGGCACTCAGTGCCCTGGTGGCGATGGGTTTCGATCGCGTCGACGCCATGAACCAGGTGCGGAATCTCAGCGGTGGTGAGCAAGCACGACTGCAGATTGCATTGATGATGCTGAGCGGTGCCAACTTGCTGGTACTGGATGAACCGACCAACAATCTCGATCTTGCCAGTGTCGAGCAGCTTGAAGAAGCGTTGCTCGATTACGACGGCACCATCATTTCGATTTCGCATGATCGCTACTTCATGGACCGCGTCTGCAACCGCATTTTGGCCATTGAGGATGGCGTGGTCCGCGAATACCCGGGTGGGTACACCTATGCCATCGCCAATCCGGAGAAGGGCACACCGCTTACCCTCGGCTTCCGCCATCCCGCTGCCGCGCCTGAACCTGTGAGGAAACGCCGGTAACCTTTCTCACGTAGGGGTGGATCCTGAGCGTAGCGAAGGTATCCACCCGCATCGGCGGCCACGCCGATATGTGTCTCACCGGGCCGATACCCTACGGGATCGGCCCCTACGTGGATTGCCTCGCGTCGATTCACTCCCAACCGACAGAAACCCACCACCTGCGCGTTCTTCATACTGAGGAGAACGCCGATGGATATCGCTTTACCCGGGATGAGCATGACCGCCGACGAGTCAGTGGCAAAACCGCAGCAATCAAATACCGTCTCGCCTGCTGCACTGGCCGATGCGATTCCGCGCATCTATGGCTACTTCTATCCCCGTGTCGGTAGTTTCAGTGTCGCGGAGGACCTGACACAGGAGACAATGCTTTCCGCTGTCCGCTCCGCCAGCACCCCGGTTGGTGGTGACGATCTGATCCGCTGGCTCTTCGCCATCGCGCGGAACAAGCTAATTGATTACTACCGCCGACAAGATCGCGAACGCAATGCCCTGGGTTTCCAGGTGGCGGATGACGATATCGGCGAACAGCCTGGCTTGCCCGATCTCGATCTGGAGTCGTTACCGATCCGTGATGAAGTGATAGCGGTATTGGCGGAAATGAATCCCCGTCATCGCGCGGCGATTGTGTTGCGCTACTTCGACGGCTGCGAGATCGATGAAATCGCCGTCGCGCTCTTCCTCTCCCGTTCCGCCGCCGATTCACTCCTCGCGCGGGCGCGCAATGCCTTCCGCTCTGCCTGGATCGCTCGCAATGGAGATATACGATGATGTCCAGCCATGATTCCGATTTCCGCCAGTTCAATGGATCTTTCGATCGCGAGATCGAACCTGGTACCGTATTCACGGCGCAATTGCAGAAGCGGTTACGGGTCGAGGTACCTGCCGCTCAACCGCCCCAGCAATTGCTTGCCTCTCCTCCGAAGAGTGAAGCAACCGTCCCCCCACCGCGACGGCGCCAACATCCGCTAATGATCGCTGCGGCCGTGCTGGCAATCATCTCCATCTCATTCTCAGGTATCTGGCTGGTCTCTGAACGTGAGTTGTCTGGGCAATACGGTGGTCCACCGGAGGTGGTACTGCCGCTGAACTCCAGTGTTACCCCCGGCGCGGATGTGTCCCTAACTCCGCGATTGATTGTGCGAACCTCCGATATGTATGGCACCTACGCCGTCGCGGATGGTGTGATCGTGGGCAGTAGTTCCATGCTTCCCGGAGAGGATGAGTACACCGCAACGCAGCTCTATGCTCTCGATGCTGATTCGGGCGATCTGTTGTGGACGCATCCTGGCTGGTTTGGTTACTCGATTTTCAGTGACGATCACTTCATCTACCTGTTGAAAGAGGATGAAAACCAGCAATCGGTGGATGGGGAAGGAGCAATGGCGCAAGAAGAGGCATCGGATAGTGAAACGACCGATGGCGTCTCGCTGTTGGCGCTTGATCCTCGCACCGGTGTGGTGCAATGGGAGTATGATCTACCCCCACTGACGTTTAGCTATGGCGACAATATGTATTGGGCATCACCAATCATTGCCGATGGCGTGATTTATCTGGCGAACTGGCAGACTGTTATCGCCATTGATGCCGTGAATGGGTCCGAGATGTGGCAGGAAAGTGTCCAGTTCTCCGGGGCGAGCAATGGTGACAAGGCCGTCTCCCTTTCCTCATACGATGGTCATGTGGTGGTTATAGGCGTCGGTGGCGATGTGCTGGTTCTGACATCTGATGTTGGTAAAGAAGTGGCCCGCTACAAAGTCGATCCCGGCGTGTTCGTGAATATGGAGTTTGGTGCCAGTGTCCAGGTTGCATCATCAGGCTTGGGAACGATTGCGGTATGGACGGGGTATGGGCCAGATAGCACCAAATCAGTGACGATGCTCATCGAGCCAATGACCGGAGAGATACTGAGTTCGGTCGTTACGGATGGGTCCAGTGGTGTTATTGCTTCTGCAGAGGATAGTAGCGTGGCCTTTGTGCCAAACCAGTGGCAATCAGTCAATTTTCTGATGAGACTCTTCGGCCGTAGTGGTACCGTCAGCTTCTCCCTCGTGTGGATCGATACCGTTGAAGGATCATTGCGGTTGCGTACGGAGTACGCTCCGGTCGGCGAGTTCCCGGCGATGGTGGTTGCCAACAATGGCGATTACGCTTGCTATGCGGCCACCTCACTAAGTTGTTACGACAAGACTGGCACAAGATTCGTTATCACAGATGACGATGTCTATTGGGCGCAGACTTCCGGCAGCCAACTCTTCTACGCGACGCGATACGGTATCTACGAGGTTACGCTTCCGTAATCACCCGCAGGGCGGATTAGTCTTCGACGATCCGCCCTGTCTCTATCTGATACGCGTGCTCGCTGCCGATCCAGGCGGAGCCATCTTCGTAATGCTCCTTCTTCCAGATCGGCACGATCTCCTTTATGCGGCTGATCGCCCAGGCGGACGCAGCATAGGCCTCATCGCGATGGACGCTGCTACACGCGATGACGACACTGGCATCGCCCGGATAGAGATGTCCGAAGCGATGGGCGATGGCGATGCGGACGCCTGGCCACTGCTCCTGCACCTCAGTGCCCACCTGGGACAGCATCTTCGTCGCTGCGGGCGGGTAGGCTTCGTACTCGAGCGAGGTCACCGACCGGCCCCGCGCATGGTTCCTTACACTCCCGACAAATGTCACCAGTGCACCGGCATCGTCGGATACTACCATCGCTTCGACCAGGCGCGGATCAAGCACATCCTCGGTGCAGATGAAGCGAGAATCTCCACCGCTGACTGGCGGGATCAGCGCGATCTCATCGCCATCTCGCAGTAACTGATCCGCATCAGCGTACGCCTCGTTCACCATCACCAGGGTCGAAGCTTTCATGGGTGCCAATGCTGGATAGCGCTTGCTGACCGTATCGAATATCTCACCTGCCGTTGTGCCAGCAGGTATGACGAGCTGCTCGCTGGGCGCACCGATGTGTTCCCGGAACATCGCGAAATAGAGCATGGTGACGGTGATGGTATCTGGCATGGTTGTGCTCATGTAGGCCCGCGTTTCATACGCGGGCACCCCGCGCATACGCGATGGTCACAAATACTTCTCAAACCAATCGAGCGTTCGCTGCAGGCGTTCCACACGATGCTTCGGCTTGCCATTGCGGCCCAGGCCATGCGATTCGTTCGGGAAACGCACAAACTCCACCGTGCGCCCCAATGCCTTCAGCGCCATGAACCATTGCTCCGCCTGTTCCATGGGACAGCGGTAATCCTCTTCGCTGTGGATGATCAGACAGGGCGCGGTCACGTTCTGCACATAGGCGAGGGGAGAGGCTTCCCAGAATCCAATCGGATTCTCCCACGGTGTTCCAAGTTCCTTATCGAAGCCCACCAGACTGATATCGTCCGTACCATACATACTGGCCATATTGCTGATTGAGCGGTCTGTCACCGCCGCCTTGAAGCGATCGGTGTGACCGAGCAGCCAGTTCGTGCTGAAACCACCGTAACTGCCACCGGTCACGCCCAGTCTCTTCGGATCGAGTCCGCCCATCTCCAGCGCATGATCAACGGCCGCTATGAAATCGGGCATATCCGCGAATCCCCATCGGGCCTGGACCGCCTTGCCGAAGTCGTTGCTTCGACCGGTGCTGCCGCGTGGGTTGATGAAGATCAGCGCCGAACCGCGCGCGACAAACATCTGCAACTCATGGAAGAACGATGGGGTAAATTGCGCGTGTGGTCCGCCGTGGATATTCAGCACAGCTGGCACCAGCTTCTTGCTCTTGGCACTATTGCCCCGGGGACGAATCAGCCAGCCTTGCACCGTGTCGCCATCGCTCTCGAACCAGAACTCCTCTGGTTGCGGGATATACACCGCTTCTACCCAGGCATCGTTGTGATGAGTGAGCCGTTTTTCGCCCTTGCTGGTGAAGAGGCTGAGCTCGACCGGTCGATACGGTGTCGCTGCCGCCACGACCAGATCATCTCCCCGGTGACCGAACGATTTCAGGTGTCGACCAGCCGGGGTGAGCATGGTTGGTTGCTTACCACTCTTGGGGAAGCGGACCACATGCGTATCGCCGCAGTCGCTCACGATCACATCAATCGCGGATCCATCGCCGGTCCATTGAATCGAGCGACCGCCCGTTCCCGCCGGACCACTCATCCCGGTATCGCCCAGCGCGCGATCGAGCTTCTTCCCGAGCCGACGGGTATCGCCACCTCTGGTGGGCATGATAAAGAGACCGTCGTTCACGTCTTCGCGATAGGGATCATCACTACCCATAAACGCCAGCCACTTGCCATCCGGTGAGTAGAGCGGGGAGTTCCAGTGACCCTTGCCATCGGTCAGTTTGCGCATCTGCTTGCTATGGATATCGATCACCCACAGATCGCGTTCCCGACGAATATCCCAATTCTCCTCCCGATTCGCGACAAGCGCGATCTCGTAGCCGTTGGGGGCAAAGGCGATCTGGGAGTGGTTATAGTCGCCGCTGGTGAGTTGCTCGGCTTCGCCGCCATTGGCATCGACCACGAAGATGTGGCTGCGATTGCCATCGATAAAGCCCATACCGTCGAACTTGTAATAGGCGGAGGTGATGACCTTCACATCGCTGTCAGAGGTTTTCTCGGGTGCGATCTTGCTGGTGAAGGCGAACTTGCTGCCATCCGGGCTCCAGAGAAACTGCTCGACACCAGATTCGATTGTGGTGATCTGGGTTGCCTCACCTCCGTCGATCGGAAGCACAAAGATCTGCGATCCCTTGGCACGATTCGAGGTGAAGGCGATCTTGCTGCCATCGGGACTCCACGCCGCCCAACCATCGCGCCATTGGCCGCTGGTGAGCTTGCGTGGGGCACTGTCGCCATCGATCAGCCAAAGCGTGTTGCGATACTCATCCGATTCCTTGTCGATACTGAGTACCTCGTAAACGATCTTGCTGCCATCTGGCGAAACCTGGGGATTTCCGGGAAGCTCCCAGGCATAGAGATCCTCAATGGTGATATCGCGTCCGTCTTTGCTTGCTTTCTCACTGAGAGCCTTCGGGGCGGCATCAATCCAGTTCGGAATGGGTCGGGTGATCTTCTCACTCTTCTTTGCCGATTTGTGTTTGGCCATCTGATTTCCCTTCTACAGTTCCCGACGTTCAAATACGGAGACCGACATCATCACAAGCAAAATGGTACACACCACCGCACTGATACCGGGAACAAGCACATTGATCTCGTTGTATTTGACGATATCCGAGAGGCTTGTCAACAGCCCCACAGGTGAATAGCGTCGAGCAGGTTCCCAGAGGGATGCCGCCGCCAATGCCAGAAAGAGGAACATTTCCAACCCCACTGCGCCGAAAACGTCCGGCATGATGGTGGAAAAGAAAAGCGCCATGGCTATGAGTAACATCGCCAATAATGAGGCCACGCCGATGACCGCGACAGGTGCAAGCCACGGTACCTGCGGATAGAGCATGAGACTGATAAGGTGGATTGTGAGCGTACCGGCAACAATGACCGCACACGCCATACCGGAAGCGACTGCGAATTTCAGGACGACGAAATCACGTCGGCTGAGTCCGCTCGCCAGAATCGGAATCGCAGTGCCGGTCGCGCATTCCCCCGCAATAGTGCTACCGGCGATGAGGACGAGCAGCACTGGCAGAATCTGCCGCAGACTGTAGGTCCATTGGCTATACGCTGCGAACCAGTCGGGAGTGATGGTTTCTTCCTCGTACGTATCAGCGATATCCAGGACCTCGCCTGTGAAGTCTGCAGTGAAGTAGGAGAAGGCGGGTCCGATAATTGCGAAGATCAGCACCGGGAGTACCAGCAACCAGATCCGCCAGGTGCGGAGGTATTCCATGATCTCCTTTTGCAGGAAGGCGCGCCGCGGACTCATTCCTCTTCTCCTGCAAGTGAAATGAAGACGTCTTCCAGACTCGGCACGTGGGCATCCATATGGATGATGCCGCTTTGCTCCTCGCCGACGATTATCGGGATGCGTCTCCAGCCGATTTCATCATCGGTGGCGTGAATGCGCAGAGTCTTCCCTCGTGTGTCGACCGCCAACACCCAGGATTCACGCAGCAGGGCGTGTTCAACCTCTGCTATGCGATCAGTGAGTTCGACTTCGATTGTTTCCGAGAGATCGACACCAGCCCGTAATTGCGCCATCGAACCCTCTGCCAGGAGCTGTCCGTTTTCCAGAATACCGATTGTATCGGCGATACTCTCGACATCATCCATGAAATGCGAGCAGATCATCACAGTCGTTTTACCGCGCAAGCTCCTGATCAGATCGTGCGTCTCCCGTTGACCCAGGGGATCGAGCGCCGATGTGGGTTCATCCAGAATTAGCAGGTCAGGATTGCCTACCAACGCTTGCGCGAGGCCGAGTCGCTGCCGCATCCCGAGCGAATAGGTGCCGATGCGATCGTGCCCATCGCCCAGATGAGATAGCTCCAACAGGGCCGGGATACGCTGCTGTTGTTCTGCCATTGGCACATTCGCCAGCCCTGCCATCATGCGCAAATACTCCGCGCCCGTCATCCAGTCGTAGAGTGCAGGTACATCGGGTAAATACCCAACACGTCGACTACGGTCGCCTTCAAACAGGGAAACTTGCCCGGAGGTTGCTTTGGCGAGTCCAAGCAGAATCCGAATCGCGGTTGTCTTGCCAGCACCGTTGCGACCAACCAGACCGTAGATCGAACCTGCATTGATGGTGAACGAGAGATCATCAAGCGCGATCTCATCATCGTAACGCTTGGTAACGTGATCGAACCGGACAGCAATGGTCATGAATGGTTATCCCGAGTCAACTCAGGAGGTGATATCAGCAGTGCTTCTACCGATTCCCCGGCGAGATACGGCATTTCTCGCGGAGCTATCACGAGATAGGCATTTGCGTTGATATACGAAGCCAGGCGCGATGATCGTTGATCGCCATTGGCGTGTGCTACCAGTTCTCCACTAGCGGTCACGGACACAATTCCGCGTTGGTACTCAACCCGATCAGCAGGGAGTGCCTCTTCTGTGAGCGTCACCATCACGTTGGGCAAACCAACCTGGTGCGCACCAACCATCTGATGAATTACCGGACGCACAAAGACATCGAATGTCGCCATTGCCGAAACAGGATTACCGGGTAGTCCGAAGATGGTCGCCGTCTCGGATTGGGCAAAGGTGAATGGTTTGCCCGGCTTCATATAGAGGCGGCGGAAGTGGATGTGAATATCTTCGGCATCGAAAAGGATCGCCTTGATATAGTCCTTCTCCCCCATGCTGACACCGCCCGAGGTGAGAACGATATCGTCGCTTGCCAGCCTCTCGCGCAGAAGCGCTTCAAGTGCTTCGCGGTTATCCGGGGCGATGCCAGTCCAGCTGATCTCCACTGGCTCGCTGGCCAGCATTGCTGCGAGGGTGAAGCGATTCGCGTCGCGAATTTGCCCTGGCCCCGGTGTCTCTTCCGGTTCGACAAGCTCATCGCCGGTGCTGAGAATACTCACGCGCGGCATGCGGCTAACGGAAATCGACGTACGACCAATACTCGCCAGCAAGCCGATCTCCGCCGCGCCGATCCGCGTGCCAGCGCCGATGAGCTTCTGACCCACCGCGATATCGATGCCCTGTGGCCGCACATTCTGGCCCACGCGTACATCTTCCTGATGAATCACCACATGATCGTCCGCCAGTTCTGTCGCTTCTACCGGAACCACGGCATCAGCACCTGGGGGGAGGGGCGCACCAGTCATAATGCGCAGGCAGTAGCCCTCGGTAACCTCCAGATCGGTGGTCTCGCCGGCATTCTGGGTGCCGAGCACTTCACGCCATGGCGAGGCATCGGCAGCCAATACCGCGTAGCCATCCATCGTGCTGGCAGGAAAGGTGGGGTAGGGTTCAGTGGCGATGATATCTTCCGCCAGAATGCGACCATGGGCTGAGGACAGCCCCACGAACTCGGTCGGCACCCGCCTGGTATGCGCCTGCAGAATGGTGAGGGCTTCCTCCGGCGTGCGCATTCTATCGATTTCTTGTTGCTCTGACACAAGCATCTCCTGGCATTGATTCACGACTACCGTCAGCATACTCGCTGACTGTTGCGGATTTGTAATGCGATACTGGGAAAAATCCTTACGTCTTGGGAGTGCCGCGGGCTGCATACTGACATCAATCAGTCAACCCAACGAACGGTAGTGGGTGTTTGTGAGGAGGATCAACATGGTGGAGAGTGTTTCGCGACGGAAGTTCAATGGTCTGGCCGGCCTGGTTGGCGCGGGTGCCTTTGGTGCTGCGCTTTCTCCCTGGGCTGCCAAGGAGATGGACCTGAAGGCGTCTGGTCTTACTGGTCAGGAACTCAGTGTCGATGAGATGGACGCCTATCACGAAGCAGGCGTCAAGGCCTTCCCTGCGGAGACCGAAGGCCTGGGTAACCAGGACCTGGAGTTTACGCTCGATGGCGATGTTAAGGTCTTCGATATCTCGTGCGATGTCATCGATTGGGAGTTTGATGTCGACAAGACCGTTGAGGCATGGTCCTACAACGGTGTGGTGCCGGGTCCGGCGATCCGCGTCACCGAAGGCGACACCGTGCGCGTGAATGTCACCAACAACCTGCCGGAGAGCACTGCCGTGCACTGGCATGGCTTGATCGTGCCGAATAACATGGATGGCGTGCCCTACGTGACTCAGCCGCCGATCAAGCCGGGCGAAACCTTCACCTATGAATTCACCATTCAGGAAGGTAACGCCGGTAGCCACATGTATCACAGCCACCACAATTCTGCGAAGCAGGTCACGATGGGACTGCTCGGTGCGTTCATTGTGGAAGAGGCGACACCCGATCCCGTGCGCGAGCACGATGTCGAATGGATCTGCGTGCTGAACGATGGCCCGATCGGTGGTTACAGCATCAATGGCAAGAGCTTCCCGGCCACGCAGCCGATTGTCTGCAATGTCGGTGATCGCTTGCTCGTTCGCTACATGAACGAGGGTCTCATGATCCACCCGATGCACCTTCACGGTATGCCGCAGACAATCATTGCGCAGGATGGCTGGATGCTGCCGACCCCGTACATGTGCGACACGATCAATATCGCACCGGGTCAGCGCTTTGATGCGATCGTGGAGTGCAAGGATCCTGGTTTGTGGGCGTTCCACTGCCATATCCTCAGCCACGCCGAAAGCGATCATGGCATGTTCGGTATGGTCACCGTCCTGATTATCAACGAGGCATAGTTCTCCTCCCCCCAAGGAAGACGCCCGCAACTGGTTTCGGCCACTTGCGGGCGTCCTTGTGCTTCGTTTGATCGTTTTGGATCGCAGATGAAAGGTCTCATGGGATACTCGCATCTGCATGCGGGGATCGTGGAGATACGTCATCTTTTCAGTAGCGGGCGATAGTAGAAGGCGAAGAGGGTGCAGCCGAAGCAGCCTGGGGAGACGCACCCGATCAACTTATCGGTACGCCGTGGCTCCGATGGGGTCTGGGGGAGTGATGTTCTGCCAGTGATGCCATGGGAAAATCCGGGGTTACGTGTCGTGCTTTCGCCAGACATGCAGCACGTGACCGGGGCACCTCCTGTCCTGCGTGTACCGGATCGGAAGATGCAAGAGAATATCGCCAGCCGACCATACGCAGCAATATTTCTGAACAACCTGTCTGAGTATCTCCTCGCGGCGGAAGGTTATGCCCCTGATCCCAGAGAGGGACGTGGGGGTGACTGGATTGTGCTCGTACGTGACGGCGATTGGTGGGGTCGAGTCGTACTGAGCCCACTTGATAGTGGACAGGGATGGAACGTTGTAACGGTCTATACGACGCGCAGGATGCAGGACATCCGGCGATGGAAACGGCATATAGGAGATAAGGAAGGGATGGAATGAGCCTCTCCCCGGTCGCCGGGTATCCGGGATCTCGCATGGCGTGGACCGACGAATTTTCCACCTGAGAAGCTCATTTCACACCTCTATTTTAGCAGGAGTGTCAACACATGGTTGCGGGGATCGATGGGGAGCACCTCTGAAATCCCGCGGGATTTTCCTGATGCACTTCTAGCCCCAAAGGGCTACCATCATGGCAGGACTACTGGCGCTTCGGTATGAGGAGTGCAATACCGTGACAACTACAACCATTCATCTCGCCGCAGAGCGACCCGAGCTCATGCAGATCGGGCAGGATTTCTGCGCAACCATGCTTCCGGATGCTCTGGTGCAACCCTCCGAACTCGCGAATCTAACAATGTTTATGGACGACCCTGAAGCGGAGCACGATCTGATCGTGTTGGTCATGCATGCCGATGAGAACGGACAACTCACACCTAATTCGGCGACGGTCCAGAGCATTATGACCTCGACTATCCCCGTGCTGGTTCTGCGTGACACGCCCAATCCCAATCACCCACTGCAGCGGATTGTAGTGCCTCTGGATGGCTCTACTACCGCCAGCCAGGCGATACCTGTTGCCAGTCGTATCGCACGTCGACTCCACCTTCCCGTGCAGTTCGTGATGGTTATTGATCCCTCTCGGGTCATTCCTCCGGCCTACACCTATGATCCCGATGCCTGGAGCCTGATTGAGGATTTACGCGAGACATCGCACTGGGCGCTGCAGCAGAGCGAGGAGATTATCCGCCGCGATGGTGTCCAGGTCGATTCCTCCATTGTTTTCGGGCCAATTAACGCTTCGTTGCAGGCGATGATCGATCCTACCGATCTGGTGGTGATGTGTACTCATGGACCAAAGCGGCACGGATTGCGCTATTCGGATAGCGTTACCCAGCGCACTCTCGTTGCGATTCCCGCCCCAATGATCGTGATGCGTGCATCACAGGGACAATCTGCCATTCAGGAAGGCTATGCAGCCTGTAGCTGGATCGAGCCGCTGCGCAACGGGGTGCAGATGGCCTGATGGATCGATTCAGTATTGTTGCCGTCAAAACCTCGTTCTGCTGGATGATCTTGGGGATCACATTTGGCGCGTTGATGTTGGTGGATCACCTGATCCCCGGTCAATGGCGCGGATGGTTCCAGCCGACCCATGGGCACATCCTCTTTGTTGGCTGGTTCGTGCAATTCGTCATTGGCATCGCCTTCTGGTTGCTGCCGCGGAAACGTCTGCCCGAACTTCCGCTCGGTTATGGTGAACACAAGGCATTCTTCGTTCTCGCTTGCCTGAATGTTGGACTCGCCTGCCGTGTTATCGCCGAGCCATTCTTTCGCATGAATGAGGATTACTGGTGGATTGATTGGCTACTGGTGGCATCCTCGATGCTGCAGGTCGTCGCCATCGTCATCCTCGTGAGTCAGATGTGGCCACGCATCTACGGCAAGAACAAGCTTGGTATCCCGCAATCAAGGACATAGCATGAGTTCCCTCCAGCGTACGCTTATTGGTATTGCTTTCACCTTCGCGCCCGCCGCCATGGGCATGGCCATGTTCCTGGCCGGTTACAGCCAAACGCATCCGGCCTGGTGGCAGGCGGCGGTGCATTTGGCTGTACTGGGTGGTATCACCATCATGATCTATGGTGTGAATATCAACGCTCTGCCCACAAACTCAGGTCGGCAATGGAAATCTGAAAAGCTGGTCGCACGGCAACTATTCTTCGGTATTCTCGGCGCCGTAGTCAGTTGCCTCGGCTATGGTTTCCGCAACGAGGCGATGATTGTCTCCGGACACATTTTCGCCTTTATCGGCGCGGTCCTCTTTATGGTGAATATCCGGCTGCTCTTCAGTCAACCGGGACGTCCGCGACCTCCAGTTCCGGCGGGTGTTCCTGTTCCGCCTCAGCGACAAGTCGATAAGCTTGCCGTGCCCTTCACCCGTATCAGCAGCATGGTGCTTATCATCGCCACTGGTCTCGATATCGCCTTGGATTTCTGGACACCCGCGCAGGGGCGTTGGGATCTGGTCTGGGGGCATCTCATGCTGGTTGGCTTTTTCTTCGCCATGGCCTCTGGTACCAGCTATCACACCCTGGCTCGCTGGAGTGGTGTCGATTTCCCATACATTCGCCTCATTCGGATCCACCGCATCAGCTTCCTGATCGCGTTGCCTGCGATGGCGATAGCACTGGGTTGGGATATCGATTGGCTCTTCATGATCGGTGGTCCCATGATGGCGCTCGCGTTTGCCTGCTGGGCCATCAATGTCATCCCGGTGGCCTGGAAGCTCAAGCCTGCCATGCGTAGCGGTATCGTCATGGCGTTGCTCTTTATGATCGTGGGTGTTTCGCTCGGTGTCAGCTTCGCGCTTGATCCTGCGCTTGGCCCACGACTCCGATCCGCTCACGTTATGGCGAACCTCTTCGGTTTCGCGGGATTGCTCATCAGCGGATTTGGGTATTACTACATTCCGAAACTCGCTGGATCCCCCACGATTCGTTGGAAGATGCTGACTGCGCCGCACCTCCTTTTGGTCGCCCTTGGTTGCGCTGCGGGCATCGTGCTGATGGGATTGCGCATGTACGGTCACATTGAGCCGGAGACCGTGATGTGGGCCACTATCCCCGCCGCCGCCGGCATGTTGCTCTTCGCGGCGAACGCTGCTGGCACCTTTATTCAAACCCCGTCACCAACGGTCGATTAGTACGTACGGTCAACATTGACGAGACTCTCGATGCTCCCTAAACTTAACGCCTACCGCCACTGATTGTTCGGGGTGGAACATGTGTGGCTGTGTTGGTGAGACGAGAGTAAATGACGCCAACCATTTCGGATTCGACCCTTATTGAGACAATCCAGAGCTTTCGTGATCCCGCGATGCGCGAGCATGAGAGTCCTCTTGTTGTGCTGCCTCCCGATCACTTCGAACCGGCCGTTCAGGATTCTCTCCAGAAGCTGAGTGATTCCATCAATGAGGATCAGCACTCCGGCGATTTGGTGATTGTGGCGCGAGCCTTTTTGGTGGCCTACGGTGCCCATAGCGGGGTGATGCGCAAATCTGGCGAGCCCTATATCGTTCACCCGATTGAGGTCGCCAATATCCTGGCCCAGATGCGGCTTGATGGCGAAACCATGGCTGCGGGCCTGCTGCATGATGTCGTTGAAGATACCGATGTGACGCTGGCACAACTCCAGGAACTCTTTGGCGAGCGTGTCGCGCAGTTGGTTGATGGCACTACCAAACTTGGCAAGATCCAATGGTTGCCGGACTCGGAGGATGTCACCACCCGCCAGGATCGCGAGCGCGAACAACAGGCAGAGAGCCTGCGCAAGATGTTCCTCGCCATGGTCGACGATATCGGAGTCGTGCTCATCAAACTTGCTGACCGTCTGCACAATATGCGTACCCTCGGCTCGATGCGTCGGGACAAACAGGTACGTATCGCGCAGCAGACCATGGAGATTTATGCCCCGCTCGCCAATCGACTGGGTATCTGGCAAGTCAAGTCCGAACTCGAGGACTTGGCTTTTATGTATCTCTATCCCGTTGAATACGAGCACATTACGTCAGAACTGGATCGGCGTGGTGCCGATAGCGCGATTGCCCTCAAGCAGATCATCGATGATCTGAAGAAGTTGCTCGGCGATGCCGGTATTCGTGCGGAACTTTACGGACGCAAAAAGCACATCTATAGCATCTATCGCAAGATGAATCGCAAGAATCGCGCCTTCGATGAGATCTACGATGTCATTGGTATCCGCATCATCGTCGACGATGTTACCCAGTGCTACTCCGCTCTGGGATTGGTGCACGGTAAGTGGCACCCGGTTCCGGGCGAGATTGACGATTACATTGCCACCCCCAAGGAGAGCATGTATCAAAGCCTCCACACGGCGGTGATTGGTCCGGCTGGACATCCGGTCGAGATCCAGATCCGCACCTGGGAGATGCATCACGTCGCGGAATACGGTATCGCCGCCCACTGGCGCTACAAGGAAGGATCCAAGAGCGACCAGCGGCTGGAATCCAAGATCACCTGGCTGCGACAGCTGATGGATTGGCGCGACGAAGTCGCCGATGCCGAGGAGTTCGTCGAGAGTCTCAAGTCCGACGTCTTCCAGGACATGATCTATTGCTTCACTCCGGCGGGCGATATTATCGAATTGCCCCGAGGAGCGACGCCGATCGACTTTGCCTACCGCATTCATACAGAAGTCGGTCATCATACCGTTGGCGCCACCGTTAACGGTATCCAGGTCGATCTCAAATACGTGCTGAACAACGCCCAGATTGTGGAGATTCGCACCAGCAAAACGGTGAAAGGTCCGCGGCGCGACTGGCTCCAGGCGGAAAATGGCTATGTAAAAACCGCCTCGGCTCGGGAGAAGATTCGTCAATGGTTCCGTCGCCAGGAGCGTGACGAGAACATTGCCAGCGGCAAAGCGACGCTGGAGAAGGAATTACAGCGCCTCGCACTCAATATCAAACATGACGAGGTGATGGCAAAGTATCCCCGCTATACCAAGCTGGAGGACTTCTACGCTGCCATCGGCTATGGCGCCATTAGTGCGCACAGCATTACGTCCCGACTCGATGTCTCGATCAAGGACGTTTCACCCCCACCATCCACCTATCGTGCTCCGAGCAAACCGGCACGGGTCGAGGTGATGGGTGCTGGTAATATCCTCACGATGCCCGCCAATTGCTGTAAACCGCTACCACCGGAGCCGATCATCGGCTATATCACTCGCGGGCGCGGGGTGGTCTACCATCGGCAGGACTGCCCAAATGTGACGCACATTCCCGATCCCGAGCGATTGGTGCCGGTGAGTTGGGGGAACCAGGTCAACGAAACCCATCCGGTCAGCATCGTTATCGATGCTGAGGATCGCGTCGGATTGTTGAAAGATATCTCAACACTTCTGGCCGATCAGCGCGTGAATATCCTCAGCATGGCGACGCAGACGCACGATGACCGCACGGTTACCTTCCGCGCGGTTGTGGAAGTGGAAAACCTGAATCAGCTTTCCACGATGCTGAGCAAGCTGGAGCAGCTACGGCAGGTGAATGGCGTTCGCCGCGAAGCCGATCGTTCCACTACCATCCGCACCGCATGAGCAAGCCCGTTGTCACCATCGGCGAATGCCTGATCGATCTCATCGCTCCGAAGGGCAGCGATCTCCTTGATTCCCCTTCGTTGGCGATTCGCGAAGGCGGTGCACCAGCCAATGTCGCGGTTGGTTTGGCCCGACTCGGTGTTCCGGTGCAGATGCGCACAGTACTCGGCGATGATCCTTTCGGCCAACGCCTGTATTCGCGCCTGGAACGCGAAGGTATCGACGTCTCTCGCGTTCGGTTTGCCGAGCATGAACCGACAACGATTGCACTGGCCTGGGCTGACGCCGATGGTGATGGTCACTTTCGCATTCACCGCCACGCCGATCGATTGCTGAGCGCGCAGGACGTCGAGATCGATGATATCGAGGCCGTGGTCTTCGGTTCCGTTTCTCTCTGTGCGCAACCGAGCGCGGATACGGTGGTAACCGCTGTGCAGAATGCTGCCGCTCGCGATATCCCGTTGGTTTTTGACGTCAATATCCGTCCAGGCATGATCCCGATGGACGACCTGCGTATGCTGGTCACCGTTGGCCTCGCTGCCAGCACAGTCGTGAAGCTGAGTCTGGATGATGCCGCACATCTCTGGGGATGCACTACTTTGGCGGAAGCGGCTGACGCGCTCGATCGCTTTGATCCTCCGGTGGTTGTTATTACCGATGGCAGTCGTGGTGCGATGCTGCGCATTGGTGACACGCGTATCGTGCAGGATGTCTTCCCGGTCGATGCGGTCGAGCCGACAGGCGCGGGCGATGCCTTCACCAGTGCCTTCGTCAGCCGCATGATTGCGCGTGGTTGGCAGGGTGCGGATGGTGACGATCTCCGCTTCGCCATGGCGAGCGGTGCGCTGGCCACAACCCTGCCTGGCGCGATGGACGGCCTGCCGACGCGCGCACAGGTGCTGGAATTTCTCGATGCCCACACTCCGTGATCCCATCGCCTTCAGTCTCGGACCGCTGGATGTCCGTTGGTATGCCCTTTTCATTAT
This sequence comes from Thermomicrobiales bacterium, assembly GCA_020432165.1. Lineage (GTDB taxonomy): Bacteria > Chloroflexota > Chloroflexia > Thermomicrobiales > UBA6265 > UBA6265. Next base: position 47,837 of record JAGQGU010000005.1, on the reverse strand, counting down.
CAGTGGCATCGTGCTCTCGGTCTGGTTGGCATGCTGGTTGGCGAAGCAACAAGGGTTAAACCCTGATCGCTTGCTGGATGTCGCTCCGATCGTTGTGCTCGCGGCGATTGTCGGTGCCCGGCTTTATTACGTGCTGCTGGAGTGGGATCGATTTCGCGATGACCTCTGGGGCGCGATCAACGTCCGTGGCGGTGGTCTCACCATTCACGGCGCGATCATTGCGGGTACGCTGACTGCCTGGCTGTTGTTGCGCAAGGATGATGTTTCCGTCTGGCGTTGGTTCGATGTCATCATTCCTGCCGTACCGCTGGGGCAGGCGATTGGTCGTTGGGGGAACTGGGCGAATCAGGAAGCATTCGGTACGCCCACTGATCTTCCCTGGGCAGTCACGATCGATCCTTCTCGTCGTCCGGCAGGATATGAGCAGTACGCGACCTTCCATCCGACATTTCTCTACGAATCCCTCTTCAGTCTGATCTTTTGTACGATGCTCACCTTGCTGGTGCTGCACCAGGAGCGCTTCCGTTGGTACCGCCCGGGTATGGCCGTTGGTATCTACCTGGTGGGGTATGGCATCGTCCGGCTGATCCTGGAGAGTATGCGCACTGACAGCCTCTACATCGGCCCTCTCCCGGCTGCCTACTGGATGAGCTATGGGTTGATCATTGTCGGGGTCGGTCTGATTGTTTGGCGTTCCAGACAACTTCGCTACACTTGATCCCGTGATATCAACGAGGAGAGTGTGCATGCGTCGAGTTCTTCACCTGATCGTCTTACTGGGTATGTTTGCGGCTGGATTCTCCTGGCCGAGCGTTGTCGCGCAGACATCAGTCACTCCAGTCGATCTCGCCGATGTGCCATTGCCTATACAAGCGCTGCCGGAATTTGGCTATCAGGTGCTGACAGGCGCCTATCTGGACGCGAGCGATGCTGTGCGGTTTGTTGCCGATGCCCGGGGACTCGATCGTGAGAGCGTTTCTGCCGATGTGGAAGCGCTCAACCGCACCTATGTGCTCGATCTCGTGCTGCCAGTAGATCGCGCCGATGAGAACGGAGCGTTCCTCGCGGTCATCCAGACAGTCGTCTATGAGCTTGATGCTGATACTGATACGACGGCGTTCGTCGATATGCTGGGCAATTACGACAACCTGAAATACGTCGAAACCCGCGCTTCATCTGTCGATGGTGCGATATCGGTGACGATGATCGGTGAGGGCGGAGATATGATCCGCTCCCTCGTGGCTAGTGGCAATGTCGTTGTCGAAGTGATCTCTATGGATGCGACTGGCGAACCCGACGCCACCGAGCACGACCTTGTCGTTGAAGCTACCCTCGCGCGCCTGCAACAGTTGCAGACGGCGGGCGATCCCGGACTCTCCACCTCCGCGCTGACGGTTGCCTCGTCGATCGATTTCGCCAACGCCAATGGCACTGGTCTGCACGGACTCTATCGTGTGCGCGATGGCGAGATTCAACCCGCTTTGGGCGAACTTGGCACCGAGGATCAGACAACTGCTGATGGGCTTACGAGTTCCTGGTATGGGAGTTCGCTGACGGCGTGGGGGAGCGGTACAGGTATTGCCTACACCTCTGTCTGGCTCTCCTCCTACGATGATGAAGCGACAGCCGGTGCTGCATTGGATGCGATTGTGACCGGCGATGGCTCTGCCTTCGATGATCCGTATTTCCTGATCACCAGTGGTGAATCCGGCACCTGGAAATCGGATGCCATGCTCAGTGTTCACGGCACGATTAACGGCGATGCTTATTCCGGATACATTCAGGTGGCGCAGCAGGGCGATGTGATTGTGGTTATCGGTCTGCGCGTGGTCGGTTCCGCGCTGCCGAGCTCGAGCATCGTCGAGCAGATGATGTCCACCCAACTCTCCTGCCTGGAGAGCGGTTCAGTGTGTGAGACCTTTACGCTACCGGAAGCGACACCAATACCGGCCACACCATTGGCCGATCGTGGCAACACCTTCAGCTCCCAATTCGGCTGGATGTTGCCGACATTGGATCCCGACTGGCAGGTCACTGACGAGATGACCGAATCCGGCTACGACATGGTGCAGCTGCAGAATGGTCAGAGCCAGATTACGCTCGAGAGCGTGGTCAATCATCACGGTGAGCCGGTGCAGTGTGTGCTGGATGAGCTCCACAATCTGCAGGAGTTTGAGGAACATAGCGATATCCGCCTCTGGAAGGACTCCGCCGGCAATACCGAAGCCGGCAACGAATCTGGTCATGCCTGGAGCACCTATCGGGTCGAGCCTCTTGCGGATGAACGTGCTGATCAGGAATACGTGATTCGTATTGATTGCTACAGCCTGGTAACCAGTGGCGCGAATCTGGTGATGACGCAGATCGCTCCGGTCGACTCCTGGGAGTCCGAGCGTGTCAAGGGCGATGAGATTCGTGATACCATCGCCTTTCCGATCAACAGTGTGCAGCATGGTAGAATTGCATTGTCTACGCATGATTGGAGGATTGCCATGATCTACTTCCCATGGATTGAACCAGCCGCATAATCGCATCAGAGGCTTTGGGATATTGGACCTCCGGTGCAGCCGATTGTTGCACCACCGTGCGTACATCACCTATGTCAATCGGCGCACTGCCGAAAGGAAACGACCATACATTTCGATATTGAACGTCACACCCACGAAACCGCGACCGAACGGGAGCGGGCACTTCTCGTGGCTGTGGAGACACAAACACAAACATGGAGCGCACTGGATTCGCTCGAAGAACTCGCCAGTCTTGCTGAGACGGTGGACGTGGAAGTGGTTGGCTCGATCAGTCAAAAGCTGAGCCACCCCCACCCCGGCACCTACGTCGGCAAGGGTAAGCTGGAGGAGATCAAGGATCTGCGCGATTCGCTCGACTACAACTTGATCATGGTCGATGGCGAACTCACGCCTGCGCAGCAGCGTAATCTGGAACGTGAACTCGAACTGAAGATCATTGATCGCACCGCCTTGATTCTGGATGTGTTTGCTCGGCGCGCGCAGACGCGTGAGGGTCGCCTGCAGGTTGAGCTTGCCCAGCTGCAATATCGCTTGCCACGCCTCACCCGTATGTGGAGCCACCTTAGTCGCCAGTCGATTGGTGGCGTTGGTGTCCGTGGTCCTGGTGAAACGCAGCTGGAAACAGACCGACGTCTTGCCAACGAGCGCATCAGCTTTCTCAAGAATCAACTGATCGATGTGCACGCCCATCGCGAGCGCTATCGCCAGAATCGGAAGAAGGCACCGATCGCGGTCGTCTCGTTGGTTGGGTACACCAATGCTGGCAAAAGCACGTTGCTGAACCAGATCACTGGTGCGGATGTGCTGGCGGAAGACAAGCTCTTTGCCACGCTTGATCCCACCACGAGGCGGGTCACGTTGCCCGGCGGTCGCGAGGTGTTGCTCACCGATACGGTGGGATTCATCAACAACCTGCCAACGCAGTTGATCGCTGCCTTCCGGGCGACGCTGGAAGAGATTTCGGAAGCGACACTGCTGGTGCATGTCGTGGATGTCACGCATCCGAACGCGCCCGAGCAGGTGGCCACCGTGAACAGTACATTGGAGGATTTGGGGGTCGATGACCGCCCGATGCTCTACGCGCTCAACAAGATAGATGCGCTGAGCGATGAGCAGGTTGCCATGCTTGACGATGCCAGGGTGGAACTTGGTATCGACGGTCCCTCTGTTGCTATTAGTGCTGCCAGGGGACTGAACATCACCGAACTCCTCGCTACCGTCGAGAAGATGCTGGAGCGAGAGGAAGGTTTCCATCCCGTGGTAGTGACGATTCCGTACCATCGCTCGGATTTGGTCGAACGCTTCCACACGCAGGGGCATGTGACCGATCGCGATTTCGTGGAAGAAGGCACGGTGCTCACCGGCTCTCTGCCGGATCGGGAGCTGGCACGCTTCGCCGATTTTATCAGCGTTTCAGCGGCAAATTCGGTAGACTAGCGTATATGTGAGGTGCTGCCCCGCTACCCAGGCATCGCATGATTGCTCACTGAATACGAGATCAACACAGACGCGCGCGGGGAGCGAACTCTCTCCCCGCATCATTCACAAGGACCAGCATGAAAGCACCCAGGCGCATTACCTACCGCGATGCCGGTGTCGATATCGATGCCAAAACGCAGGCGATCAATCGCGTCAAAGATCGTGTTGCGCACACCCTCGGCAGCAGTGCTGGTCCCATCGGTCACTTTGGTGGCACCTGGAAATTGCAGAGCAACGGCGATCAAATCCTCGTTGCCAGCGCCGATGGTGTCGGCACCAAGCTGCGACTTGCTTTCGTGCTCGGTGGCGATGCTCACGCTGGCATGGGCCGCGATATCGTTAACCACTGCGTCAACGATATTCTCGCCCTTGGCGCGACCCCGCTCTTCTTCCTCGATTACTTCGCCACTGGCAAGCTCGATGGCGATGTGGTGGAGAGCGTTGTCGGTGGTATCGCCGATTCCTGCAAGCTAAACGGGATGGCGCTGCTCGGAGGCGAGACCGCCGAGATGCCGGACATGTACGCCGATGGCGAGTACGATCTGGCGGGATTCATCGTGGGATCGGTGACCGAAGATCGCATTGTTGATGGTTCACGGATTGAACCTGGCGATATTGTCATCGGTATTCCCAGCGATGGCTTGCACACGAACGGATACTCACTCGCGCGCAAGATCTACGATCTTACCGGTGAAGCCGGTCACGATCTCCCGATTCTGAATCAGCCCCTTGCCGGTAGCGATGACACGCTGGGAGAAGCGCTCGTGCGTGGACATCGCAGCTATCTCCCGGTCGTCATGCCATTGTTGGAGCGAGGGCTCGTTCGTGGTATGGCGCACATCACCGGTGGCGGTCTTATCGATAATCTGCCGCGAACGCTGCCGTCGAGTGTCATCGCCGTGCTTGATCCGTCTACCTGGCAAAGCCTGCCGATCTTTGACGATATGGTTGCCCGCGCGCTGATTGATGAACGTGAGCGTTACCACGCCCTCAATATGGGTATCGGTTTCGTGCTGGTCGTGCGCGCTGATGATGCCGCGACGGTGCTGGATGAGATCGACGATGCAGTGATCATCGGCAAGATTGCGCCGCGCCAGAGTGATGACGCACCCGCCGTGCAAGGACTCTACAGTTAGTCGTGGCCGCGATTGATGTGCGCAACCACCGGATCGATGCCAAGATCGTCTATTACGGGCCAGCGCAGAGTGGCAAGACCACCAATCTGTTGAATGTGCATAGCCGCCTGCCGCAAGAGGCAAGGGGGCCGATGCGTTCGATTGACACCGTGGATGAGCGCACACTCTTCTTCGATTTCATGCCTGTGCAAGCTATTGAGGTAGGGGGGTGGCAGATTCGCTTCCATCTCTACACAGTGCCGGGGCAGGTCGACTACGTGCGTACCCGGCGCGCGATTCTTGGTGGTGCCGATGGCATCGTCTTCGTGGCAGATGCTTCGCCTGACCAGAAGGCGGCCAATGAGATGTCCATGGCTGAACTCCATGATCATCTGGTGCATTACGGCAAGGATGCCGCCACCCAGCCGCTGGTGCTGCAGGTAAACAAGACTGATCTGCCGAATGCGATACCGGTAAGTGAGGTCGCAGCGGGGTTGAACGATCACGCGTGGCCGATCGTGCCTGCCATGGCTGTACGCGGGATTGGTGTCAGCGAAACGCTCTCCACCATCGCCAAATCCGTCGCCCGCCAATTGTGAGATAACGTAGTCATCGAACAATCCCCCGTGATGCGCCAGTGTGGCGGGTCAAGTCTCTCCCTCCTCCTATCCCGGAATCACGCAAAACCTTCATAGTCCCGACACGATTCGGTGACAGATCCATCCGAGAATAGAATCAGTTACTGGAGGCCTCTATGGAACGATTCACCAACATCATTTTCGGATTTCTCGTCGGCAAGCTTGGTCTCAACCTGCAGGGTGCAGAAATGCTCACCGTTATCGGCCGCAAATCGGGGCAACCTCACACCTTCCCGGTGAATCCGTTGGATTTTCAGGGTGAGCGCTATCTTGTCTCGGCTCGGGGCGATGGTAATTGGGTGAAGAATGCGCGTGCGGCTGGCGAGGTGACACTGCATCGTGGACGCAATCGCCAGACCTGGCGATTGACCGAAGTGCATGACCGGGAGCTGAAGATCACGCTGATGCACGCCTATCTGCAGCGGTGGGGCTGGCAGGTGCAGAGTTTCATGCATCTGGGTAAATCCAGCACTCGGGAAGAGATTGGTGCACGTATCGACGAATATCCAATCTTTCTTCTGAATCCGGTAGCGTCGCCCCTTGTGGGCGGCCACGAAGCGTAGCCTGATAATCTGGGGTTAGGTTCTGGGCGGCGTATATGGGCGTCAGACCTGGAAGTGCCCACGAGGGGCACTACTACCGTTATGTGAGGAACAGCCTGCAATGTCCAAATCCGAAAACAAAACAGGACCAACCCCTGTCAGTCCCTATGGCTTCATCGAAACCGTTGAGCCGCCGATTCGCCGCGAGGAGGCCGCGCACCTGATCGAGATCTTTCGGGAGGTCACTGGTCATGAACCGGTGATGTGGGGACCGAGTATTATCGGCTTCGATAGCTACCATTACGTCTACGAATCCGGACGGGAAGGCGATGCCCCTGCGGCCGGATTCAGTCCGCGCAAGCCGCAAACCGTCATCTATCTGATCGGTGGCTATGAGGGTATCTATCCTGAGCAGCTCGCCAAACTCGGACCCTACAAGGTTGGCAAGTCATGCCTCTACATCAAGAAGTTGGCCGATGTCGATGAGTCGATCCTTCGTGAGCTGATCGCAGATTCATACCGTCGTGTGAAGGAATCTCACGCAGGGTGTTGACAATACCCTGCCGAACGCATATTCTGCAGAAGGTTCCGTTGGGAACCGCGTGGTTTCGTGCCGATCGAGAGGATGGTGCACACATGAGCAACCTTCGACGTAGCTTGCCAGCTAGTGGCGGTGTCGGGGAGCAGTGTGCCCATTGCGCGGAGGTCGCGATATAGCGAAACCACCACAACGCAATGCACACGCTGGCCCCTGACGAATATCGTCGGGGTTTTTTGTTGCCCTGCGAGGGAGGTAACGGCCGCAGAGGTGACACTGCCGAAACGTGCGCAGGTGTTGCTGACAATGGAGTCAACAGGGAGTAGGAGATGGTACCGACATCAATCCGGCCGCAAGAGAATGCGCTGGAGTTAACCAATATCGAGAAGAAGTTCAAGAAGAAGAGGGGTGAATACTCCTACGCTCTGAAGGGTGTCTCGCTGACCGTTCATCGTGGTGAGGTTGTGGGCATCCTCGGTCCGAACGGATCGGGCAAGAGCACGTTGGTGCGCGTTATCAGCACACTGACTCTGCCGGATGCTGGCGAAGTGAAAGTCTTCGGCATCGATGCCGTGCAGCATCCACGTACTGTGCAGCGATTTCTGAATCGCGTGAGTGTGGAAGCGAGCTTCTTCAAGAAGCTGAGCTCGCTGGAGAATCTGCTCTTCGGTGCCAAGCTCTACGGTGTCAGCGATGCCGAGAGCAAGCCGCGGATCAACCAGATCCTCACCGGTATCGGTTTCGATGTGAAGCGCATCGGCGAGCCGATGGAGCATCTCAGCCGCGGTATGCAGCAGAAGATCGCCCTGGCGCGCGCGCTGCTCACCAGCCCAATGCTCATGCTGCTGGACGAGCCGACGACCGGTCTCGATCCGCGCAGTAAGAAGGATGTACAGAAACTGATCAATCAGATTCGACAGGGACACGATTCCAGCATCCTGCTGTGCACCCACGATATGGGCGAGGCGGAGGAGCTCTGCGATCGCATCGGCATTCTGCTCAATGGTGAGTTGATCGCCATCGGCACGGCTGCCGAACTGAAGCAGATGTATGGCACGGAGAATCTGGAAGATGTCTTCATGGCCGCCACCGGCACCTCGCTGGATGAGGCCGAGTTTGCACCTGATGAACGCGGCGATGAAGCCGCGGTAGCGGAACCTGCACCAGAGTTGGTGGAGGTAGGAGTAGGGTAAATGGAGATAACACACGATCATCTCAACAAATCGGGATGGCAGCGGGAGTTGATCGCGATCTGGGGATACGCCCAGCGCAACTACTTCCTGACCAAACGCTACTTCCTCTGGGAAGTAGTGTGGTTGGTCTACACGGTAATGAACGCGCTTACCATCGGATTCATCGGTGTTGGCTTTGGTGGCACCGATGCCGTCTACGCCACCACCTTCCTGCTGATCGGCTCAATGCTCTGGAGCTACCTGAGCATGATCTTCGATCTGCTTTCGGAAACGGTGAGTTGGGAGCGCTGGGAAGGCACCATTGAGTACACCTTCATGGCACCAGCCAGCCGTGCCACGCAGTTGATCGGCATGGGGATCTATGCCGTCATCTACGGTATCGTGCGTCTGGTGATTATGCTTGGTGTGATCTCGCTCTTCTTCGAGCTCTCGCTGGAGAATGCGAACTATGGCGCAGCCGTTGCGATTCTGGCGATCTGCTCGGTCTCGCTGGTCGGCTTCGGTATGGTCGCAGCCGTGATGCCGCTGTTGAGTCCGGAGAAGGGCCAGCAGGTGACCAGTATCTTCACTGCAGTCCTGCTGTTGGTGAGCGGTATCTACTACAGCGTGGATGTACTCCCGAACTGGATGCAGCCATTGGCCAATATCAGCCCGGTCTACTACGCGCTGAATGGTATCCGCGAAGCGTTGCTACACGGGGCCAGCTTCAGTAGCCAGTGGAGTAACGTCTGGCCGCTGTTGATCATGGGCGCGATCTTTCCGCCGCTGGGCCTCTTCCTCTTCCAGCGTGGTGAGATTTACGCAAAGCGAACCGGTTTGCTCAAACGAGCCGGATAGTGACATGCGCGAATGGGTCGGACTGGCGATGCCAGTGCCGGCCCTTTTCGTTATCTTTCGGCTTCTTCTATCCTTCCAGAACTCTACCGAAGATTCCTTCCCGACTGACTATTACAGATACTGCGGTAGAAACTTCGGTATACATTGTCTGGGCTGCTGCTGCCTTCGCGATCTTCGCACTGGGTGCAGGAGCGTTCAGGCTCCGTCGTCACGAACGGGAGTAGAGATAGTTCCGGGCACGATTTTGACTAGGCCCTCACGAGGAGCACATAGGTCAATCCGTTCGGTACCAATGTGACCGCGCCCTCTCCAGCGCGGATCACACGCACATCGCCCTGATGCATCAGATTCACCTCAGATCGATGTTGCAGGGCGATAGTGTTGTAGAGGCTGATAGCAATCACATCCTGGTCGGATGCGGGTAGCGTGAGCGGCTCGGTGAGCTTCCAGCGAGTGATCGTCTGATTCTCGGGCAAGTTGTAGGCGGTGGCGCGGTTGTAGCTGACAAAGCTCTCAATGCCGTGATGTGGTGGCGTTGGCAGGATTAGCTCCTGCGTTCGCCGAACTACCACAATCGCTAACTGCTCAGGGGATAGCAGCCATTCATCCCCCGCGGGAATTGCCGCCGTGTCCCCGGGCGCAATTGAGAATGACTCACCCCCAATCGTGATCGATGCATGGCTCTCATCTGCTTGCCAAAGAACGTGCACCACCGTGTCACCTTCGGCGATGGTCGCACCGGGCGACTCCACAACTGCCACGCGCAATCTGGTAGTTGTGATCAGATCAATTCGTTGCGTGCCTGAAAGTGCAATACTGCGGAAGAGGCGACGGATGAGATCGCTCTGTCCTTCGCCATGCACAGCCCGCGGCATCGGTGCATAGAACTTCATGCAATACCGATGAGCCAGCTAATACTCGCGATGGTAAAGGCGGTGTAGACCAGTGCGGAACTACGGCGGCCACCTTCACCCGGTGTCGCTCCGAATCCAGCTTCCAGAGGGATAGCAGCGGCCAGTGTTACACCCGCCAGAGCCAGCCAGGGCTTGCCGATATCCGCTACCCAACCGATGCTCACCACCAGGACACCCGCGAGCGCTACTACGAGCCAACCGGCATACCGGTGAGCCCGCGCGCTCATGATGCGCTCGGTATCCTCTGGCCAAAATCCAGCATCGTGCAGCTGCGCCGTCGCGACGAGCGCCAAAATTTGCATGAACACAAGCATCAGGAGTTGCCAATACCAGGCGTCAGCAGCGATCCATACCCACCAGGGTACGATCGCGATCATGGCCAGTCGCGATACTCGCAAACTTCTGGCCTGCAACCAAACGAGGAAGGCGAGCACCACCAGCAGAGCAAGTCCTCCGAGCGGTCGCACTACAATTGCCAGTACTGTTGCCAAGACGACGCCTGCAAATGCGATAGCGTGCCAACTGAATCGAATATCTGCTGAATCTTCGGATTGGGTTGCCCGGATCGCCGCCAGCGCAATACCAGCCACAATCGCGGCAATAACCACCAGCGTGGTATCACCACCGCTCATCTCTCGTGGCGTCGTCCAGAGTGAGACTAGCGCCATGCCAGTAAACACAGCGAACTGGGTAACGGCTTCTGGTCGCAAAAGACGGCTCAGATCCGGGATGTGGTGCATATCAGCTCCGGGTACAGATCGCGTAATCCTGCCAATATCTTACGCCATTACAGATCAAGAATGCGGTGCGCTAATGTGAAGTAGATGATGAGCCCGGTTCCATCGACAAATGAGCTAATAAACGGTGCCGAAACGACGGCGGGATCCATGCGGAGCTTGCTCAACAGGATCGGCAAAATCGAACCCACCGTTGCCGCCCAGGTGGTCAACACCAGAACAGTCAGGCCGACAACCACAGCAAGATTGACATCTGCCTCCTCGCCAACCAGCATCGCTCTACCGAACATGAGGCAACCCATTACCACCCCCAGGAGCACGCCCGTGAGCGCTTCCTTCCCGATGATGCGGAAGACATGCCGTGTCTGAATCTCTCCCACCGCCAGCGCACGAATGAGTGTTGAGACTGTTTGCGAACCCACATTACCGCCGGTACCGATGAGAATGGGAATAAAGACCGCGAGTAGTGTGACTTGCGCCAAAATATCCTGATAATGTGTCTGAATCGAGACGGTGATGAATTGCGCGAAGAAGAGCACCAGCAGCCACACGATACGTTTCTTGAAAAGCAGTACTGGCGAGGCGCGCAAATAAGGGACATCCAGCGGACTCGAACCACCGAGGCGTTCCATGTCCTCTGTTGCCTCGTCTTCGATGATTTCGCTGATGTCGTCGTGGGTGATGATACCAATCAAGTGGTTTTCGTCATCGACAACAGGTAGTGCCAGCAAGCCACGCTCACTCACAATACGCGCGACAACTTCCTGATCTTCGTCGGCGCGTACGCTCCAGATCTCGGTGGACATGAGGTCAGCGACCTGAGTATAAGGCTGGCTCAGCACAAGCTTGTGCAGCGAGAGCGCTCCTAATAGATGCTCCTCACGATCAATCACATAGACATACTGGACATTGGAAATCTCATCCGCTACCTTCCGCAGCGCTGTTACCGTTTCATCGGCTCGTAAATCCGGGAAGACAGCGACAAACTCCGGTGTCATTAAGCCGCCGGCAGTGTCCTCGTCATACGGCATCAACTCGCGGATTTCGGCGGCCTCACTCGACTCCATCTCCACGAGGATACTTTCCACAGATTCGGGATTGCTCTCGTTCAGCACCTGCACGATATCGGTAGCATCGTCCGGATCGATCGCTTCGAGCAAATCGGCTGCCTGGGCGACACTCATACGTGTAAGAATGGCGGCAGCATCCCGATGGTCGAGACGGGTGAGGAGTTGACCCAGGGATTCTTCGCCGAGGAAGACGAAGAGGCGAGCCAGCTCACGCCCGTTCAGATCCTCCAGCAACTCAAGGGCATCGTCATCGAGCATGCGTCCGGCAAGCTGCCGGGCACGATCTTCGTCGCCCGCATCAATGGCTGATTTCAGGGCGTCCAGCAGATCGAACTCTTCCGACCGAGATTCGAGTTCGTCGTCCACTTGAGTTGACATCGGTTCCTCCCTGGGCGCATGGCAACGGGGACAGGTGGAAACCGACCTGTCCTACAGTGCCGTAGATACGCTTACTTTTTGCGGAGGAATCCGCCGCGGATTAGTCGTCCAGCCGTGAGGAGCCGTTCGGTTTCGGTGACCGGCTGGCGTACTTCGGCGGCGGGTGCGACGCGTTTTTGTGGCCACGGACATGAAACTGCCCGTACCTCAACCCGATGATCATCGGTGGTGTGATCGATGTAATAGCGCTTGGGCGTGGTTGCCTTCTGCATATGGCACATCCCTTCTCGCAGTCGTCCTGCGATTGGTCCCCGGTGATAACCGGGGCGTGCCGTGGATTTGGCCGCTGACCGGGTTAGCTCCGGGAGTTCCGATTGTACGTGGTACTCGGACTGTCAGCGTCCAAAAGAGCTCCTTTGATGGAACCAGGCGGGGAGATACCTCAACCCGCACAACAACGCACAGAATCGATAAACAACTCCGTGTGGATGAATTGTAGACACATTGCTGCCTTTTCGTCAATTGTCGGTGACAATAGAAAACGCTGACGAGGATGATATGACACCGGAGAAGAGTTGTGGCGCTGACCGATTGGACCAACGAACCGCGCGTGCCCTATGACGATTTGCATGCGCTGATCGCGCGCATGTTCGAGGCGCTGGGTTTACGTCCCTTTGATGCGACCACGGCTGCGGATTCCCTCCTTATCGCCGACCTTCGCGGTATCGAGACGCACGGTGTGCAGCGGATGAACTTCTATGTGCTGGGCTTTCGCCAAGGACTCATCAAACCTGTTGCTGATCTCTCGGTTGATCGTGAGCGTGCTTCGACCATCGCCTTTAGTGGCAATCATGGTCTGGGGTTGGTCATGGCGACCCGCGCCATGGAACGCGTCATCGCCAAAGCATCCGAAACCGGTATTTGCCTCGGTACGATTCGGGAGAGCAGTCATTATGGCATCGCAGCCCGTTATGCCCTTATGGCCACGGAGCGCAATATGTGTGGCATGTGCATGACCAACACATCGCCTATCGTGGTGCCATTCGGTGCCAAACGCCACGCTCTTGGTACCAACCCAATCGCCTTTACAGCTCCCACGAACGGCGATCCCTTTTGTCTGGATATGGCTACCAGCACGGTCGCTCTCGGCAAGGTGGAGGTCGCCCGTCGCCTCGGCATCCCCATTCCGGCAGGCTGGAGTCTCGATGCCGAAGGGCAGGACGTCACCGATCCGTTCGCGCACGCTGGCCTCACGCCGCTTGGTGGCGATTATCTCCGCGGTGGTCACAAGGGGTATGGATTGGGAATGATGGTGGAGATTTTTACCTCGCAGCTGGCCTCGACCAGTTGGAGCGGTGGCATCGTGCGCGAGCATGCCGATGGTGATGCTGCCAGTTGTGGTCACATGTTTATGGCGATCGATATCGATGCTTTTCGCGATCTCCAGGACTTTAAGGACGCGCTCACCGATATGTGCCTGAGTCTCAAGGCGATGGAACCAGTGAACCCGGACGCACCGGTGCTCGTGCCAGGCGATCCGGAAATGGCTGCCACTCGTTACAACCTGGAGCATGGCGTTCCCATCCGTCAGCCGGTCTACGAGGAACTGCAGCAGCTTGCTTCTGAGCTTGGGATCGCCTGGTTGTAGATCACTCCACCGGCCACCACTCCTGCTGCATGGAAACGACAGCGTCGATTGCAGCCCGCTGATCGCCACTGACCGAGATTGCTCCCGGCTGCACCTCACTTCGTGGTGAATACGGATCCATCACTGGTTCCGGTGGGTCATCCATCAATCCCTGGAAGATTGCGGCGGCACAGAATGGTGCGTAGTAGTTGCTGTAACCACCCTCCTGCAGTACGACCAACCGACTATCGCAGACGTTTTCGGCCACATCCATGATCATGCGGGTCATGGCGAGGTAGGCTGGCACCGTTACCGTCATCCGACCGAGAGGATCCTGCACGCTTGCATCCTGACCGGCCGAGATCAGGATCAGTTCCGGTGCAAATGCCTCCAGAATCGGGAGGACGATCTCCTGCATCGCCGCCAGATAGGCAGCATTGCCTGATCCCGGTGGCAGTGGCACATTCACGGTGCGACCCTGGGCACCGTCAGCACCCGTATCGCCCACCTTGCCCCAATTCAGTGGGAAGAGATTGTCCTGATGCAGACTGATGAAGAGGACATCGGGATCATCCCAGAAGATATCCTGCGTGCCATTTCCGTGATGAACATCCCAATCCACAATCGCGATGCGTTGGAGGCCATGGACGCGCTGCGCATGTCGTGCGGCGATAGCGATGTTGTTGTAGACGCAGAAGCCGAGACTTTGCTCGCGAGTGGCGTGATGCCCCGGAGGACGAATCAACCCAAACGCGTTGCGGACATCTCCGGTCATCACGGCATCAACCGCTGCTATAGCCCCACCTGCGGCCAACCGGGCGATGTGTTCGCCACCTGCTGCGATTGGTGCGCCGATACCGACATCACCTCCGTGCTTACTTATGCGCTCAACGCGTGTACGCATCTCGGGTGTGTGCACATACTCGATCTCGGCATTCGTGGCAGTCCGCATCGGAATCGGTGTCAGGTGATCCAGATAACCCAGAGCTTGCAGCAGTTTATGCGTGCGTCGTGCAACTACCGGTCCGCTGGGGTGCGGTTCGACTTCGCCGAAGGGGAAGTCATCGGTGTATCGGATCAGATAGCTACCGGGATCGTGGTCGAGATAGATAGGGTCGTAGACGAGACCTGTCCTGTATGCCATGGCATGAGTCCTTTCGTGAAGACAGGGTGATTGTCGCATCGAGACCCTGATGCGTGAAGGGACGCAAAAGGGAATCCCGCAGGATTCCCTTCGCTCCTATCTCTTGCTTCGAAGGATTATGCGCCGACGATCAGACCCATCTCATCGATAGCATCCCACATCCACAGGAAAGTGCCCCAGTCATAGTAGCGAGTAACGCCACTACCGGGATCGGAGAGATAGACACCACTCTCGTCGTATCCATAAACCACCATCACGTGCATGTAGGCCGTGACCTGATAGGTCGTGCCGTCAGCGGTAGTTTCATGAATGCTGTCGTCGCCATGCATACCCAACCACACAATGACTGGATAACCAGCATCAATGGCATCGGTCAATGTGTCGGTTCCACCATAGAAGGCGGTGGCATCGTAGCCGTAGTAGTTTAGACCAGGAATCAGCGCCTCGGCATAGATACCGTAGTCGGTGGTGTTGCCCCAACTGCCGTTGATATCGCCACGGTATCCCCAGTGAGGATTGGCCGAGAGTGGGGTGACATCTTCCATCTCGTACTCAGTGACGGTATAGCCAATCATGCTTGTCGAAATCTGCACGGCGGCGTATTCGCAGCTGAGTGGTCGTTGCTGAGCATAGGTCACGGGTGAAAGGAAGCTCCCGGAGGAGCTGGAACTGCTGCTGGCAGAGGAGGACGATGCCGTCCAGGTGTCGGTTACGACCGGCGCATCACCGCTGAGATCGAGGATGCTCGGTGCACCACTGCAGGAGCTGCCATCAACCCAGATCGTGCGACCGCCCAGATATGAGCCGTTCACACGTACTTCCAGCCAGGTCTTCTCCGCACCAGACCAGCCTGTATTGAAGGAGAGCCAGGCGATACCGGAGTCGTTGGTGGTACTGACGCTGCTATCCACAACGGCACCTGAGCTGTCATCGCTGAGAATGATTTCGACTTCAGCGCCAACCATCGGGCTACCGCCGCTACGCACCTCTACGCTGGTTTCAACGTTACAAGCGGCGGCAGGATGATTGGTAGCAACCGTCATCCATGCGGCCACGCTGGCAGCACTGGCGGGGGCAGCTCCCAATATTCCGAGTCCGAGAGTGAGGGTCATCAATGTTGCAAAAAGAGATCGAACCAACCGGGTAAACGCCATTTCTCCTCCTCAATCCGCATGTTTTATGGCGGATCCTTTGGCGTGCAATGCGTATGTTGACGTCCGGATCCTCCAGCCAGGTGAACCTGATTCTGTATACGTAGGCACACAGAAAACGGACGCTAGATTTAGCCTAAGCCAATCACACCGGAGCCGCCAGATGTACGGACGCGATTTTCAATTGTGACAATCATGCACAGTTTCGACGATTTTGTCGAGAGGCGTGACAATTCTTACCGGGTTTTCAGTCTTATGTTCACCAAAGAATCGGGAGCGGGCATCGTCATCCGTTGGTTGAGAATCGGGCCCAAGCGCGAATATGGCCGTGTAGCCGAGTGCAGTCGGATCATCCTCCCGCGCCAGCTCGACCTGTGACTGCAAGGCGAAGGCTTCCGGAGATGTCTCCGTCGTGAGTGGAGCAACCCAGGCCGCGTGCGTGCGCAGAATAGTCTCGTATTCTCTGCGTTTCATAGCGAAGATCGCGGGCACGCTGCCCCATTCTTCCGTCAGGAGCAGATCACGCAGCACCCGCACATCTCGCCACAGTAGCGACATACCGTGTCCCTGGGAAGGATCGGGGGCACCGGCCGCATCGCCGATAGCAACTGCCATCTCACCTGCGATTCGGGATGCTGATACATGCGCATTGGGGAAGAAGGCGAGGGGACCTTTTACCGTAGCAGAAGTAAATGCTCCCTCAGGGAAGCACGGTTCGCAGGCAGCCAGAAAGGTCTGGACGCGCTCTGGTCCGGAGAATCGTTGTGTGGGATCGTCTGGACCAACATAGTAGACGCGCCAGCTGTCGTTCCCTTGAGGGAAGAGCATGCTGAATCCGGCATCGTGATACCCCTGATGGGATGAGTCCTGAGGAAGATCGATACCCTGGGCCAGCATGCCTCCGAACCAGTGATGTACCGGATCGGTGATTCCGCGACTGTTCCATACGCGTCTGGTGGCAGATGTCTTCCCGTCGGCAGCAACGAGGAACCTGGCCTTTAGTCCGAGATCACGCTCCGCATGGTGGATTTGGAGTGTCCATGCGCCATATTCGTGTGAAATCGTGGCAGTAGCAGGGCGATAGATCTGTGCACCGGCATCTGCGGCACCTTGCCACAGTGCTTCCTGCAAAGCCGGATGACTGAAGCCGATCTCTGGATAAGCGCCGGGGAAGGCGTCGCTCCAGGCGAACTCAAGCTCGACCTCTCGGTCACGGTAGCGGGTCCAGTTCGGGAGTTCGAGTCCACCAATCTCGTTAATGAAAGGTGTTAGCCCCAGATCGTGAAGCTCCTGCACTCCCCAGGGATGGCAGGCTTCACCCCGAACACGATCACGGAAGGTCGCCTCCCGTTCAATGACCGCTGTGGATAACCCTGCCCGTTGGAGCACAATAGCCAGCGAGGTTCCCGCAACTCCGCCACCAACAATGGCGATATCAATGGCGGGAACCATCGTCACGATCTATCGAGCCTCGGCCACGTAGTAGGCACCAAATACGAGCACGAGCGCGATGACACTGGCGATCAATCCGATCATTGACCTCTTGCGGAAGTTTGGCTGTTTGGCGGCCATGCCATGCTCCATACCAACCGGCAGAATGGCCAGAAGCGCGAAGACGTAATGTGTCCATTTGATACTGTTGCCAGCACCCAACAGCATGAAACCGAGTGCGTACTGCAACAGCAACGCAGTGGCCGCACCGAAACTGACCAGTCGGTGATATTCAATCGCTTTGCCCCGTAGCATCTCTATTGCGTACATCACCGCGCTGACGAGAAAGAGGATCAGGGTGATGGATCCAACGATCATATGCACTGTTGGCGACATCTGAAAGGTACTCCTGTTAACAATGGTTCTCCCGCCCACCGGGTACGGCAACAGTATAGAATTTCTCCGGTCATAAGACGGGGTGGGGATGCCAAAATCCTGACTTCGTTGTATTGTCTCGTATATCAACTGTTGGCCCACGATACTGTATGCAATGCCAAACACATGCACA
This sequence comes from Thermomicrobiales bacterium, assembly GCA_020432165.1. Taxonomy (GTDB): domain Bacteria; phylum Chloroflexota; class Chloroflexia; order Thermomicrobiales; family UBA6265; genus UBA6265. The sequence goes on along the minus strand of JAGQGU010000005.1, from coordinate 29,947 downwards.
CGGATCACCGCTAACGCGCATATGAAGAAGGGGTGGGGAAGTCCAAATGTCTGACCTCAAGGATGTTTCCAAGGATTTCGTTGAAGTCGTTAAGTATGAAGAGCGGGAATTTGCACCACCTGCCGATTTCGTAGCCAGGGCGAACATGGCCGATCCTGCCGTTTATCATCGCGCCGCCGCCGATCCTGAGGCATTCTGGGCAGAGCAGGCAGAGCATCTCCACTGGTTCCAGAAGTGGGACCAGGTACTGGATTGGAGTGATGCTCCCCACGCGAAGTGGTTCGTGAATGGCAAGTTGAATGTCGCCTACAACTGCCTGGATCGTCACATTGAGGCCGGCAAGGGCAACAAGGTCGCCTTCTATTTTGAGGGTGAGCCAGGCGATCAGCGTGTCATTACCTATCAGGAACTGAAGGATCAGGTCTGCCAACTGGCCAACGCCTTGACTGAACTAAATGTGGTGAAGGGCGATCGCGTCGTCATCTATATGCCGATGATTCCGGAACTCGTGGTTTCGTTGTTGGCCTGTGCCCGTATTGGTGCTCCTCACACCGTTGTCTTTGGTGGATTCAGTGCCGATGCCGTGCGTGACCGTATCAACGATTCCACTGCCGAGATCGTCATCACTGCCGATGGCGGTTTCCGCCGCGGTGCTCCCAGTGGCTTGAAGGTGAATGTGGATGAGGCCGTCAAGGGCGCTCCTACCATCGAGAAAGTCCTTGTTTACAAGCGCACCGGTCAGGATGTCGACTGGGTTGAAGGGCGTGATTTCTGGTGGAACGACGTCGTTGATCGCCAGAGTACCGAGCACGAAGCCGAACCGATGGATAGTGAGGATCTGCTCTATCTCCTCTATACATCGGGTACCACGGGCAAGCCGAAAGGCATTGTTCACACCACCGGTGGCTATTTGGTCGGCACCACCTATACCCACCGCAATGTCTTTGATATCAAGGATGACGATGTCTATTGGTGCGCAGCCGATATCGGTTGGGTCACTGGCCACAGCTACATCTGCTATGCCCCCCTGGCCAATGGTGCCACCAGCGTGATGTACGAAGGTACACCTACGTATCCTGCTCCGGACCGTTGGTGGGATATCATCGAGCGCTATAAGGTCAGCATTCTCTACTGCGCTCCTACGGCTATCCGTGCCCACATGAAAGAGGGGCATCAGCACGCCGATAAACACGATCTCAGCAGCTTGCGGTTGTTGGGCTCGGTCGGTGAGCCGATCAATCCGGAAGCATGGATGTGGTACCACCGTCACATTGGTCAGGAACACTGCCCAATTGTGGACACCTGGTGGCAGACAGAGACCGGCGGCATCATGATCTCGCCGGTACCAGGACTGACCACCACCAAGCCCGGTTCCGCCACCTTCCCGCTCCCGGGTATTGAGGCCGATGTCGTAGACGAGCAGGGGAACTCCGTTCCGCTCGGGCATGCCGGCTTCCTTGTCATCAAGAAGCCATGGCCATCGATGCTGCGCACGCTCTATAACGATGATCAGCGCTACATTGATACCTATTGGGGCAAGTTCGGCAACATGTACTTCGCCGGCGATGGTGCCGCGCGCGACGAGGATGGCTACTACTGGCTGCTCGGTCGCGTGGATGACGTGATGAACGTCTCCGGGCACCGCCTCAGCACTGCCGAGATCGAATCGGCGTTGGTGAGCCACGATCTCGTGGCGGAAGCAGCCGTGGTTGGCCAGCCGGACGAGCTCACGGGTGAGGCGATCTTCGCCTTCGTCACCCTCAAGAATCGTGCGCATCCTGGTGATGAGCGCGATTTCGGACAGGAGCTGCGTAATCACGTTGCCAAGAAGATCAGCCCGATCGCCAAACCAAAGCGGATCATGTTTACGCCTGATCTGCCGAAGACGCGTTCCGGAAAGATCATGCGTCGCTTGCTGCGCGATATCGCCAGCGGCCACGCGCTTGGTGATACCACCAGTCTGGCCAATCAGGATGTGGTGAACCAGATTCAGGATGCCACCACGAGCGCTGCACAGGACGAATAATCCTCTGCCCAATCCGTGCGTAAGGTCATACACTGAAACGGTGCACGTTCCAATGCGGAGCGGGCACCGTTTCTATTTGAAGGATGACAATGATGTCTCAAAATCTGAATATAGCGCTCGTTGGTGCCTGGCATGTGCATGCGAATGACTACGCCCGCGATTGTGCCAATAACCCGGATGCCACGCTCGTTGCTGTTTGGGATGACGATGCCAATCGCGCCGCCGCCGCCGCCGAACGCTGGCAGGTACCGGCGGTCGGAAGTCTGGCGGATCTGCTTGCGGATGATTCGGTGGATGGTGTCATTATCACCACGGCCACCTCGCAGCATCCGGAAGTGATGGCGCAGGTGATCGCTGCGGGTAAGCACATCTTCACCGAGAAGGTCGTCGCAGCAACCACCGGCGATGCCGAAGCGATTACTGTCGCCGCCGACAAGGCGGGCATCACCCTCACAGTATCGTTGCCCCGGCTTTACACCGGCTATACCCAGGCGATCGATAACGTCCTGGCGACGGGTAAGCTTGGTGAGACCAGCTATATCCGTGTCCGGGTCTCCCACGATGGCGCTATTCGACGTGATGGCAACCCACAGTGGCTCCCCGAGACATTCTTTGATCGCGGTCAGGCGATGGGTGGTGCCATGATCGATTTCGGAGCGCACCCCTATTACCTGGTTAATCACTTCGCAGGCGGTTTGCCGGAGACGATCAGCGCCAACTACCTGAGCACCAGCGGACACGAGGTCGAGGATCAGGCCCTGGTCGTCTGCAATTACCCAGGCCGTCTCACGGGTGTGGCGGAAGCCTCGTTCCTCGGTGGTCAGATCGGCATGATGATCGAGATCCACGGCGCCAATGGCTCATTGCTCTTCGATTTCGATCACGGTGTGCGCACCAAAGTGCGTGGCGAGAGCGACTGGTTGCAACGGGAACTTCCTGCCGATCTGCCAACTCCGTTTGATCGTTGGGTAACTCGCATTCAGAACGGTGAGCAGGATCCTGATAATGTCGCGATGGGACTGGATTTGACTCGTATGGCCGCCGCCGCCGAGGTCTCCGCCGCCCAGCGTCGACCAGTTTCGCTCAACGAAGGTCACTGAGATGGAGCAGCCGCGGGTCATCAGCATCAATGTTGGTCAACTCGGTCCGAATCCGAATGGATATGAAGAGTTCACCGCTATTCGCAAGAAGCCGGTAGAGGGTGCTGTGCAGATCACCGCTCCCGGTTGGGGTGGTAGTGGACTGGGTGGCGATGTGATTGCCGATGGCCGGAATCATGGCGGTCCCGATCGCGCGGTCTATATCTATGCGCGGGAGGATCTGGATGCCTGGGAACAGAAGAAAGGCATTACCATCCCGAACGGAAAGTTCGGCGAGAATCTGACCACCGTCGGTATCGATGGCAACGAGGCCCTGGTCGGTGAGGAATGGCGCATTGGCGATGAGGTGGTGTTGCAGGTAACCTGCCCACGTATTCCCTGCTCGGTCTTTGCGGGCGAACTTACTGGTCCCACCTGGATCAAGGAGTTCACCGTCGAGGGGAAGCCCGGACCCTATCTTCGTGTAGTTCAGCCGGGCGAAATCCGCACTGGTGATCCGATTGAAGTTGTCTTCCGTCCTGACCATGAGCTGACGATTGCGACGCTCTTTCGTATCAAGACAACGCAGAAAAATCGACGTCGCGAGCTGCTTCAGGCCGCCGACTACCTGCCGGAGAACTACCTCGCCTTCGCCAACGAGTAACGCAAAAAGCCTCCTGCTCATCACCTGAGCAGGAGGCTTTCGCTTGTGGGATGTTTACCGGCTGACGAGGTATCCGAGGATACCGCCGACAACCACAACGAATCCTACCGGGAAGGCGATTCCGACGAAGGACCAGCGGTTGAATCCCAGCTTGTAGATACCAGTTTCGTTCTCGAGTTTGTTCTTGGCCGACATTTCTGCTCTCCCAAATTCAGCGCTGCCTATGCAGAAGCGGATTCCATGTGTGGTATGATGCCAGGTCTCGGTAGCAGGGGAGCTTGTCTCCCCTTTGAGACTCTTTATGAGGGCAGATAAACTGCCCTGCTACCTGTTCAACACATGCCGAACCGGCTCTGGTTGCAGCATAGCGCGAATATGTTCGTCAGCGCTACTCTTCATCTCCATTGACTGCTGCCTTCTCGTTCGGCAGGCGACGCATGGCCGGGAAGAGGATGACATCCCGAATCGTTGGCTGATCGGTGAGTAGCATTACCAGACGATCGATACCAACACCCACGCCACCGGTCGGGGGCATGCCATACATCAACGCATTGATGAAGTCCTCATCGATCGGCATGGCTTCCTCGTCACCCGCGTCCGCATCCTTCTTTTGTTCCAGGAAGCGCTCGAGCTGATCCATGGGATCGTTGAGCTCGGTGAAGCTGTTCCCGATTTCGCCGCCACCCACATAGGGCTGGAACCGCTCCACATGAGTGGGATCATCCAGCTTGCGCTTCGCCAGCGGGCTCAGTTCCACCGGGTAATCGATAAGGAACTGCGGCTGAATCAGGTATGGGCGAACGAATTGCTTCAGCAGCTCATCCACCACGCGTGGCCAAACTGTGCCGGTCTCGAGATCCGCACCCTTTGCGCGCGCGACGCGGATCAGTTCCTCCGCATCCGGATAGGCGGTGTAATCGATGCCGCTCTTCTCCAGAATCGCATCGCGCAGCGTCTGTCGCGGCCAGGGTGGTGTGACATCAATGGTTTGTCCCTGGAACTCGAAGGTCGAGCCACCGTAGACCTGCTGAACCACGTAGGCGATTAACTGCTCCACATAGGCCATCTGGTCTTCGTAGTCGCTATAGGCCTCGTACCACTCCATCATGGTGAACTCGGGTGAATGGTTGCGATCCATACCTTCGTTCCGGAAATCCTTGGCGATCTCATAGACCTTTTCGTATCCACCAACCAGCAAGCGCTTCAGATAGAGTTCATCGGCGATGCGGAGATAGAACGTCTGATCCAGCGTGTTGTGATGCGTGGTGAACGGTCGCGCAGCGGCACCACCATAGAGTGGTTGCAGAACTGGCGTCTCCACTTCCATAAATCCATGATCATCCATGAAACGTCGAATTGCAGACACAACCTTTGACCGTGTGGCAAAGACGCGACGTGTTTCCTCATTCGAAAGCAGGTCGGCATAACGCTGGCGATAGCGTGTCTCCACATCGGTCAGACCATGCCACTTCTCCGGGGGCGCGTTCAGTGCCTTGCTTAAGATGGTGATGCTACTGGTACTTAGCGAGATTTCACCGGCGCGGGTGCGGAAAAGTTCACCGGTTGCTTGCACGAAGTCACCGACATCGTAGAGCTTCAGCACCTGTTGGTAGGTCTCATCGCCGATCACATCCTTCTTGATATAGAGTTGGATGCTCTCCTCGCCATCGCGAATGTGTGCGAAGATCGACTTACCCATGTGGCGAAAGCTGACAATGCGGCCGACGATGGTGATATCACCGGTCGAATGCCCTCGCTCATCAAGCCGTTCCTGCAGTTCGTCTTGCTCGAACTGGATCAGCGCCTCCACATTCGTGTGGGAGCGGAACGTACGGGTGGGGTAGGGCTCGATACCAAGATTGCGGAACTCGTCGACCTTGGCGCGACGAATCTCTTGCAGATCGGATAGCTCCATCTATGTACTCCATAGTGATTGTTCAGATACGAGTTAACGTCAAAGCGGCGGGTGTACATCCCGCCGCTTTCAGGTGGATGACTACTCAGGCTATTTTACGTTGATAATCGCATAGGTGAGGTCGCCGTCGGGTGTTGTGATCGTCACCGAATCGCCCGCTTTTTTGCCGAGCAATGCCAGGCCAACCGGGGACTCATCGGAGATACGGCCATCCATGGCGGATGATTCTTCTTCATTCACCAGTAGCCAGGTCTCTTCGCTGTTGTCATCATCGGCGGCGACAGTGATGCGGCTGCCAAGGCGAATGGTGCCATCTGCCGATCCTTCTTCAAGGATCGTGGCACGGGAGAGGATGCTCTTTACCTCGCGGATGCGCTCTTCCACGTAGTAATACTCTTCCTTAAGGTCCTCGAACTCACTATTGTCAGAGACGTCACCCTCTTCGCTGGCGGCAGAAATGCGCTGGGAGAGATCCTTCAAGCGCTCGTCCTGCAACACGCGAAGCTCTTCTTGTAGCTTGTCCATCCCCTCGCGGGTGATCTCCAGGCGATCGTGCGCCATGATGATGTCCTTTCGACGCGCGGTCCGTGGCCGCGGCCTCATATGTGCAAAAGCCCCGCTGAAAACGGGGTCATCACCGGAAGCGCCTCAGTATAAAGATAAAACCGGATGGCGATGCCAGCCGGCTCATAAGGCGATGACCTGAGTATAGGCCACGGTATGGCAAGTAGCAACAGGTGGGGCCTGATAATGTGCCCTGATGCCTGATTCTGTGACAAACAGTCACAAGTGAGGCAATCCCTCCTCCTCGCCTGATATGACATCCCGGCACGTAGCGTCGACATTTCGGAACATCGGGCTTGCAATCGATCTGGTTGTTGTTTATGCTGTTGCCTGTAGTGTACGTACAGTATGTACGTGCCGCGTTTCGGGACAAGGGAACCGATTCGCTTTCGAAGGTAAGGGAGCGCGTTTTTGCTCTCAGGGGGGATTTCATCATGCGTTCGCGCATCTCGGCGTTGGCTACGCCGCACAGCTCTGTGACCACTCGTCGATCTTTCATCAGCAGCATTACCGCGACATCCTTGGCGTTGGCGGCTGGCTTTGCCGCGCGGTCAGCATCTGCGGATGGTGGTCAGGTTGGCTATATCACCGTTCAGGGTGCCGAATTGTTCGTGCATCCTTCCAATCTCTCAGCAATCCTTTACATGGATGAAGGCACGCCGGTGGACGTGCTCTTTGGTCCGTACGAAGGGCTTTACCAGATTCGGTACTACGGCACGGATGGCTGGGTCTGGGCGGACTATCTGTCGTTGAACGGCTATGCTGCTCCGGCCGGAGATGTTGGCGGTGGTGGTGAGGAAGCCCCCGTCTACGACGGTGCTGCTGTCTATGCCGACGAGCACTGGATTGATGTTGATCGCTCCAACGGATTGGTGCGCCTCATGGTGGGCGATCAGGAGGTCAATAGTTTTTGGGCCTCGTTGGGCTTCGATTCAAGCGATTATGGCTTCTATGCCACTGCGATTGGTACCTATTACGTCTACGGATTCCAGCAATCGCTGCACTACACCGCCTTTGCGGATGCCTATATCTCGGATTGGGTCGCCTTCGATCCCGAGCGCTACAACGGTTTCCACAGCTATTCCAAGGATGCGGACGGAAATATCCTGCCGAACGGTGGCGGTCGCACCGGTGGCTGTGTCGCACTCGCTCCTGGTGATATCGATCAACTCTTCGATTTTGCCCAGATGGATATGCGTATCGAGATTCACTGGTAGTCGCAACAAAGTAATCCCGTCACTGAGAACGCCTCAGTGGCGGGATTATTGTTTCTACGTCCTGTCGCCCACCGGTTGATCCGGCATCACGTGGGTATCGGCTTCCGGATGCGCGCGGTGCATCCGATAACGCACACGCGTCATGATCACACCGGTGCGAGGCGCCAACATGAAGGCCAGACCAAAGATGACAGTGGCTGTCAGGACCACGGCGGCACCACTTGGTACCCCGCGATAGAAGCTGATGTACAACCCGATCAGGCCGGATAACGCACCGATCAGGCTGCTGATGGCGATCATACGGCGCAGATTGTCCGTAAGTAATCGGGCCGTAGCCGCCGGTGTGACCAACATGGCCAGCACGAGCACATTACCAACCATCTGCAACGAAATCACGATGGCGAGAGCCAGCAGTACCAGGAAGAGTTGGTCGAAGAGCCAAAGATTCAGCCCCAGACTGCGGGCAAAGACGCGATCGAACGAAATCAGCGTGATCTCGCGTCGGAAAATCCAGAGTGTGCCCAGCGCGATGATGCCGACACCGCCGGTCAGCCAGAGATCGCTTCGGCTCACCCCGAGAATAGAACCGAAGAGGAATGAGTTCAGGTCTCGCACATAGCCCGTTTGCAGACTCATGAGTGCCACACCGAGTGCGAACGAACCGGCGAAGAGGACGCCGATAGCGGTGTCGTTTTTGATGCGCTCGCTCTGGCTAATCGCCCCGATCAGCAGTGAGATGATGACTGCTGCAATAAGTGCCCCGATCACCACATTGCCACCGAGGATGAAGGTGATCACCACCCCGGGAAAGACCGCATGGCTTAGGGCGTCTCCCAGAAAGGCGAGACCACGCAGGATGACGAAAACGCCAATCGTTCCGCCGATGACACCAACCAGCAGAATCGCCAGAAAGGCATGCTGCATAAAGGTGTAATGCCACGGATCCGTAAGCCAGCTGATCATAGCGCCACCGCCTGCAGCGATTCGATCGAGATCAGCGATCCACCGAAGGTCCGCATCAGGTTGTCCGCCGTCAGGACATCCTTGGGAGCGCCATCCGCCATGACCTCGCCATTGAGCAGCACCGCGTGGTCAGCGGTTTGTGCTGCCTGCGCGAGATCGTGGGTGGCGTAAACCACCGCCGTGCCCCGCAGCTTCAGGGTGGCGAAGATGCGGACCAGCATTTCCTGTGTGGGCACATCCACGCCGGTGAAGGGTTCGTCCAAAAGGAGTGCCTTGCTTTCACTCATCAACGCTCGTGCCAAAAAGACGCGTTGCTGTTGTCCGCCACTGAGTGCATCGATTTGCGCATGCGCCAGATGATCCATACCAACGCTATGGAGCGCAGCCAGCGCGGTTTCCCGATCCTGCTTGCTATACGGACGCCAGCGCGATCGCTCCTGCAAGAGTCCGAGCAGCGTACATTCCAATACGGATATGGGGAATTTCCAATCGACATCTGACCGCTGCGGCACATAGGTGATACCCCTGTGTGGTCCGTTGAGCGGTTCTCCTTCGAAGGTTGCGCGTCCGTGGCTTGGCGAGATCATCCCGCTCAGCACCTTCAGAAGTGTGCTCTTGCCAGCACCATTTGGTCCCAGCAGCGCGGTGACTTCCCCGATGCGAATACCCAGATTCACATCGCGGAGTGCCGAGCGATTGTCGTAATGCACGGTCAGGTTGAAACAGTTGAGGAGATCGGCCATTGAATCGGGAACTTCAGGTGGTGGTTCGTCATGCGAACCGGTTGGTTTGGCGCAGATTCACGCGGACACAAGGCTAGCACTAGTGATACCAGGTGTCAATAAACTTGGGAGGTGAGGCGACGACTAGACGCGCCCGGCCTGCTGACACGCCGGGCAGATGCCGAAGACCTCCAGCGTGTGATCTCTGATCTCGAAGTGCGTATCGCTGGCGAGTTCCGCGATCAAGTCTGTCATCGGGCAAGCGGTAAAGGTGACCGTGGTGCCGCAGAGCTCGCAGAGCAGGTGATGGCGATGTCCTGGCGCCCCCGAGAGATAGCTCGGATGCCCGTCGGGAGAGACGATGCGGGTGAGCACATCAACGCTGGCGAGTACTTCAAGGGTGCGATAGACGGTGGCTCGGCCAATCGCCTCCGGACCGTCTGCCAGTTCCGCCACCAGCTGTTCGGCAGTGAACGGCCGTGTGTGACCAAGCACCGCCTCGACTACCGCCCCTCGCGGTCCAGTCAGGCGATAGCCATGCTGCTTCAGCCGCTGTTCAATCTCGGTTTCGGTTAAATGTGTGATGGTGGATTCGTGGGTGTGTGACATGGGCTCCGTTCCGGTTCGTGTCTTCGCTTAAGTATACGATCAACCGGTTTGTTGGGAACGTCCCGGGTAGTTGTCGCGTTAGAATGGAGTTGTACAGATGTTTCCTACGCTCCGAGGTGTTGCATGAAAATTCGGATAGGCGTCTTCGGTGTACTGCTCATCGCACTTACTATCGCTTTGGTGGGTCACCAATTCAGCGCCAATGCGCAATCATCTCGCAGTGCTTACTGGCAGGAATACAACACTGACATCACCGTCAATGAAGATGGTTCCTTCCATGTGGTAGAGACCCAATGGGTCGATTTCACCGGCAATTTCAAGAATGGCACGCGCACCATCCCGACGGACCGCATGGAAGGGCTAACGGTTACCTCCGTCAGTATCGCCGACAGCGCGAATGCGACCCCGGAGCCTTTGTCCAAATCTCGATGGAATACGGGCGAAACCGGCACCTACTACGTTGATGAGGAGAGTAACGAAACCCAGATCGTCTACTACTTCACACCCACGGGCTCAGGCGGAGATCGTGTCATCGTCTTCGAATACGATGTCGAAGGTGGGATTCGGTACTACCCCGACGAAACACCCGTAAATCAGCAACTGCGCTGGATGGCCGTTTCATCGGACATCGTCAACAGCGCCGATGTACGCAACGCCACGGTCACCATCACCCTGCCGGACAATGTGGGCGTAGACGATACCGTCTGGTCTCCTGCCGCAGCGACCACAGATGGTCAGACCTGGACCTGGACGAAATCGAATCTGAATAGCGAGTTTGAGGTGGGATTGCAGTTCCCGCCAATGGCATCCGCCACGGTGCCGGCCTGGCAGATAGCCGACGATGCCGAGCGTGCCGCCGCCGAAAAGCAGGAAGGGAAGGATGCCGTCGCTGGCACCGCCTATCTTGGCGTTGGATTGCTTCTTGGTGTGGGTGGCACGCTGTTCATACTCCTGCGCTGGTATACCACCGGCCGTGATCCGAAGGTTGGACTGATTGCCGATATCATCAGCGAGCCCCCGGACGATTTGCATCCCGGGGCGGCAGGCACGTTGGTGGACGAGCGCGCCGACACGCGCGATGTGGTGGCAACCCTGGTTGATCTGGGGCGGCGTGGAGTCATCCGCATCGATGAAGAGAAATCCGAGGGGTTCGCCGGGTTTGGTGCCAGCACCAGCTACGAGATTGCTATCACGGATATCAGCAAGGAAATCGCGCCATACGAAACGACGCTGCTGAAGGCCATTTTTGGCAACACGCTGGAGGTTGGCGACTCAACGCCGATGCATAAGGCAAATGCCAGCATGGTGAGCAAGGCTGGCGAGATTCAGGAAGGCTTCTATCAGGAGCTGGTAGAGCATCACTATTTTGAGAAGTCTCCGAGCAAGGTACGCTCCCGTTACACCATGATGGGCATTTTTGCGCCAATCATCGCCATTTTGGTCTGGGCATTGGTGAACTTCGTATACGGTGGTTCCAGCGGCTGGCTCTGGTTCATGTTCAGCGCATCGGCCCTTGTCTTCTTCCTCGGCATGCGCATCAGTGTCGCCATGGTGCGCAAGACTATGGAAGGCGCCGAAGCTGCCGCCAAATGGAATGCTTTCAAGCGGTACCTGGACGATATTGAAGATCAGGCTGACCTCGAGGAGAGCAAGTCGATCTTCGAAAGATACCTGCCCTTCGCGGTTGCCTTCGGTATCGAGAAAGATTGGGTTACCAAGTTCGAACGAGCCGGTGCTGAAACACCAACCTGGTTCGGCGGTGGTGGTCCGGTGGTTATCGTGACCGATCGTGGTGGACGCCACATGCACGAACGTCGTGGCGGCGGTGGTACCTGGGTCTATGGCGGTGGTAATAGCCCATGGACGGATACTGGGCACACCAGTTCATCGTCCGGTGGTGGATTTGGTCTGCCGGATCTGCAGGGCGGAAGCGATAGTGCCCAGCGCGGACTCGGCGGAGCTTCCGCCGGTCTCCTCGGTATGATCGGTACGGCCGCCAAAATGATGAGTAGCGGCTCCGACAACCACGGCGGTGGCTTCGGTGGTGGTGGATTTGGTGGAGGCGGCGGTGGTGGCTTCTCCGGCGGTGGCGGAGGAGGCGGAGGTGGCGGCGGCGGAAGCAGCAGCTTCGGATGAGCGCCAATCTCGAACCTTCCGTATTGGGTGTCAGGATCACTCCTGGCACCCACACTGAGTTGCTGACCTCTCTATCCGATCATCTTTGCCACGCGCAGAATATGTGGCACATGGCCACTGCCAATCCCGAATACGTGATGTTTGCCCGCCGGGATCCAGCCTTCGCGGCGGCGTTGGGTGAGGCTGCTATCGTCACCGTGGATGGCGTCGGACTTGCCCTCGCCATGCGGCTGCTGCATCCGAATGTGGCCATCGAACGCTACACTGGTGTCACGCTAACGACCGATCTGGCGGAGCTCTCGGCGGATTCCGGCGCGGGTATTTTTCTGCTCGGTGCCGGACCAGGAATCGCCACGCAAGCTGCAGTGAAGTTGGCAGAACATGCTCCGGGAGTTGTGATTTCCGGCGTATGGGATGGTGGCACACCACAGCCAATCCATGATGCTGAATCGATCGACCGTATCGTGGCCAGTGGTGCCCGCATTGTGTTGGTAGCTTATGGCGCACCCGCCCAGATTCACTGGATTCAACGGAATTTGGCCGCTCTGGATCAATCCGGGGTGCTCATTGTGGCGGGCATCGGTGGCGCCTTCGATTATCTCTCCGGGAACACCCCCTGGGCACCGGCAATCGTCCGCAGATTCGGACTTGAATGGCTCTACCGGTTAGTGCGAGAACCCTGGCGATGGCGTCGGCAGCTGGTCTTGCCCCAGTTCGTCTTGCTGACAATGCTGGAATTTGCCCGAACCAAACTGCGGGGTAACGTAGAATAACCGCCAGTGACCGGAGAACCGGTCGGTAACGTTCCGGATTCTTGTTCATGGAGTTCAGCACCGGGCAGGTGCCCTGCTCGTATCACCCCGATGTCCTTACTGGTCTGCGCTGCACACGTTGCGCCAAGCCGATTTGTCCGCTCTGTTCGGTCCGGACCCCGGTCGGATTGCGCTGTCCGGACTGCGCTGGTGTGCGCAGTATGGGCACCATTCGCACGTCCAGTGATGCCTTGTTCAAGGCCGCTTTGGGTGGACTGGCCGTCGCAGTATTGGTAGCCGTACTTTGGCGCTTCTTCCCCGCCTGGCAGTTCTATCTCTCATTGGCATTGGGATTTGGTGTTGTCGAAACAGTCGCCTGGGCCACAAATAACAAGCGCGGCCGCGATCTGCAGATTCTCAGCATGGTGCTGGTCACCATCGGCCTTGTGCTCAGTCGCGTGCTTCTGGCTGACCGCTATGAGATTAGCTGGGAAAGCGTGAGCGCGATGAGCGACTTTGCGATGCGCCGATTGCAGTTGCAGTTGATGCCCGATCTCCTCTTCGCCGCGCTTGCCTACATCATCGCCTGGGTGCGCTTCCGGTGAGTGAACCGGCACCGCGCAGGAGCGGCGGTATCGCCATTGCTGCGCTCATCCTCATGCTCGGTAATGTGCTTAGTCGCGTTCTCGGCTTGGTGCGTGAGCAACTTGCCGCGGGGCTTTTTGGTACTGGCGATGATATCGCTGCCTTCACCGTCGCCGACAATCTGCAGACGCTTCTCTTTGACCTGCTGGCCAGCGGTGCTCTGCAGGCGGCGTTGATCCCGGTGCTGGCGCAGTGGGCAGCTCAGCATTTGGGCAAACGCCACGAACTCAAGACGATTGGTGGCACCCTCATTGTGGGTGTCACCGTGGTCGTCGGCACAGCGGTGTTGTTGGCCGAGATCTTCGCGCCCAACGTGGTGCATGCGTTGATCTGGATATCCGGCGACGACGCTGCTCGTAGTCCGGAGACGGTGGCTCTGACCGTCACACTTGTGCGTATCGTTCTGCCGGCAGCGCTTTTGCTTTGCCTGGCAACGGTGCTGCAAGCAATGCTGTACGCGATCGAGAAGGTGACTGCCCCGGCGCTCTCCACCGCGGTCCGAAATCTCGCGATCGTGCTGGTTGTAGCGCTTTTTGGTAGCCGCTGGGGCGTCGAGGCGATGGCCTGGGGCACGGTGCTCGGTGCTGCCATGATCATCGTTATCCAGATTCCCCCATTGGTGCGCAACGGCATCCTGCCAACCCTCGCGTTCGATTGGCGACATCCCGCGCTTCGGCAGATGGGCGCGCTCTATGTCCCGGTCTTTCTGGGATTGATTTTGAATAGCGTCGCCGTCATTGTGGATCGTGGCCTGGCCTGGGGTGCTGGCGAGAATGCCATCGGGGCCATGCGCTACGCCACCACTTTGGTGCAGTTGACACTGGGTATTGTGGCGGCGGCGATTTCACTGGCAGCGCTACCAACACTGGCCCGTCACTTTCAGAATAGCGATCACGCGGCTTTTCGTCATACGCTGGGACAGGCATTGACGATGGTGACCTTGCTTATCTTCCCTGCCACCTTCGCGTTGGCAACGCTGGCGGATCCGATCGCTCGTCTACTCTTCGGATACGGGGCTACAACTGACGTTGGTGTGAACCTGATTGCGATTGCGCTCATTGGCTATCTGCCCGGTACCCTCATGGCGGCTTACGATCAGGTCTTTATCTTCTCGTTCTACTCCCGTCAGAACACGAAACTTCCAGTAACCATCGGGATCCTGGCGGTTCTTGTCTATTTTGGTTTTGCTTTCACCGTGGTCAATCGCTGGGAAATGATGGGGTTGGTTTTCGCCAACTCTGCACAGTTCATCTTTCACACCATCGTCATTTGGTGGTTTGGGCGCCGGATGTTCGGCTGGAATCCGCCCTTGCCACTGCGCATCATGGTGCCGAGGATCGCGCTGGCATCGTTGCTGGCATCAGGTGTGGCCTGGTTGGGTTGGTACAACCTGCAATGGCTCAGCGAACAGGGATTGCCGATTCCTGATATTGGTTGGCGGGTCGTTCTGGTGCTCGTACCGGCAACACTCTTCGTCTGCACCTACCTGCCGCTTGTGAATATGTTGACGCCATCGGTGGTTAGGCAGATCGCGGGGATGATCACACCGCGGTTACCGAGCCGCATGCGGGCGCTTATCGCTTGAGACCGATGCGCGGCTCACCGAGTCGCAAGGCGTCGTGCCAAACCATCACACCCGAAACTCCAAACCGCTTGGCCAACATCGCACAGTCCGGCAGGCTCGGCAGTATCCCGATGACCCGACCTTTCCAGACACGATCACGAATGCCGACATCACCGAACTTGGTCGCAACCGATCCTGCCTCATGGGAGATGCGCAGGAGCTCGCCATGCAGAATCATCGTTTCCACGGGGAACTCTGTTACCAGAACATCTTGCACGGCTTCGAGATCGTCCGGCTGCACTTCAATCGACATCGTGTAGGTGCCGAACGCATCTGGACTCACCCCAAAGGTCGCCTGTGTCACAGCACCACCGGCGGCCAGGATGCGCTTCTCGGAGAGTCGCAGGAAAAGCGGTTCGACAATCTCAAACGAGGTGCTGATAACGATTTCTTCGGACATGGCTATCTCTTCTCAATAGTGTTTGGAGTGCGGTTTCCCTCATGGCATGCAGTCCGCCAGTGCAATCAATACAGCATACTTGGTCATAGCATTCGGCAAGGTCTCGCCGGGTAAAGGAAGGCTTCATCGTGAACCAGGAACCCAATCCCACTTCCATACGCTCCTTCATCCCTCGCGGCGTTCAGATCGCCTTTGTCGGCGGACTCGTGCTCGGGATCCTCCTTGGCTGGGCATTCAGCGGTGTGGTTAGTGCCGTGCTGCGCTTCGGCGTGGTCACCGTGCTCCTGCTCATCTTTGCTGCGGCTCTCTACTTCTGGTGGCGTGTGCGCCGTATTCCCAAGACGGAATCAACGGTCGTCACCTGGAGCAGTCTGGGCACGTCGCAGGATTTGAACGATCTCTTTGGTGGCTCCGTGCAGCAGCCTTACGATCCGGATGAGATCGTGATTGATTTTGACGATTCAGAACGGAAGAGAAACTCATAGACCTCTTCATACTCCTCATCGCTGTCTTCTTTGCGGTAGGTGTCACCATCGGTTTCATTGGTGCCGGTGGCGCTGGTGTTATGGTGAGTATCCTCACCCTCGGATTCGATTTGCCCATTCACACTGCCGTCGGCACGGCCCTGGGGGCAATGGTGTTCACCACCGTTTCCGGAGCGATTTCCCATTATCGTGAGGGGAACGTTGTCATCAAACCGGGTGTGATTCTGGGTATCGGCGGAGTGCTTGGGGCTGTTCTGGGGGCGGACTGGAGTCAGAACGTGCCCGAGGACGTCCTGGAGTATGCGGCTGGTGGAGCGCTGCTCTTTCTCGCATTGCTGGTCTGGTTGCGCATGCAGTTCGGCCACCGCCTGAGCACGATCGACGAGGGTGATGATCTTCATATCGATACGCGCCAGACGCTGATTGGTGGTGTGGTCGGATCGTTGGGCGGCATGGCCTCCGCTTTCTTCGGCGTCGGTATGGCTCCCTTTGTCCAACTCGCCTTGATGACGGTCATGCGGCTTCCCCTGATTCAGGCCGTCGGCACTACCATGCTCGCGCTCTGTTTCATTAGCGCCAGTGGCAGCCTTGCCCTGGCCAGCCACGGTGATCTCTCGCTCGTTCACATGATCGGCGTTACCATCGGTATGACGGCGGGATCGTATGTCGGAGCGAAGTTCACGCGTCGGGCACCGCGGGCGCTACTCAAGTTCGCGATTGTGGCGGTGCCTTTCCTGGGCGGACTCTCCCTCATCGTTCTCTGAACCGGGTACACTGACACCGGTAGAGCACTCGCACTGCGCACGATCAGGAGTTTTCAGGTGGCGGAATTCACGAAAGATGATGTTTACGAGGGGCTGAAGAACGTCTACGATCCCGAAATCGGAATCAACGTTGTCGATCTCGGTCTCGTCTACGACTGTGATATTGAAGAGAACGGCGATGTTCTTGTCACGATGACGCTGACATCGCTTGGTTGCCCGCTGGGACCGGTGATCATGCAGGAAGTGAATAATGCCCTGCGCGATCTTCCTGGTATCGGTGAGACCGATGTCAAGCTCGTCTGGAGTCCAGCATGGAGTCCGGATATGATGAGCGAGGAAGCACGAGACGAGCTCGGTATCTGGTAATGACCCCACGCACGGCCAGTTCGGTATTGCGGATCCTCATCCTCTTCGCGTTGGTGATTGCCGCCACAGCAGGCGGTCGGCAGATCGCCGCGATTCGAGATGCGACACCGACACCGGATATTGCGATGGTGACACCCACCGCAACCACCGAACTGGTGGTTAACCTCGAACCCACAGCGACATCGGCACCCACTGCGGTGCCGACCGTTCCACCAACGGCAATCCCCACCCCGGAACCGACACCCGAACCTACTGCCGAACCGGATTCTGGCCCCGGCGACTTCACCGTGCCAGAGAACACCACCGATGCTTCGATCATCGTGGAGCGCGGTCCCAGCGACAAGCAGTATGTTGCGCTCAGCTTCGATTGCGGCGAGGGTCGGGGCTATACCGTGGAGATCCTCGACTATCTCAAGGAACATGGCCTCAAGGGAAACTTTGGTATCACTGGCACCTTTGCCCGCGACAATCCGGACCTGATTCTGCGGATGGTCAACGAAGGGCATCTGATTTTCAATCACAGCCAGGATCACGCCAGCTGGACTGGTGTCTCCAACGGTCTCGATCCGCTGACGGACGAAGAGCGCACCGCCGAGGTACTGGGTGCTGAGGAGGCTGTGCTGGAAGTTGCCGACTGGAACATGCAGCCCTTCTGGCGCCCGCCATACGGCGATTGGGATCCCGAGGGTCAGGTTCTGCTAAAGAGTCTGGGCTACGACTATACGCTCTGGTGGACCTGCGATACGTTGGGTTGGAACGGTCAGACCGCCGACGAGATCGTGGATTGGTGCAGCCCGGACGATCCCGACCGGGGTGGACCGGGTGCGATCATTCTCTTCCACGTGACGCAGGAGCAGGATTGGCTCGCGCTCCCTGGCATCGTGGACGAATATCAGGCCGAGGGCTACGAAATTGTCACCCTGGACAAGATGATCGAGCCATAGACTTGTCAGGAAAAACACTCCAGCCCGTACAAACTTGTGCAGGGCTGCACATTTCCGATATCACGGTACAATACAGGCAGCTTTGGGGCGCATTCTGGGTGTGGGTGCTCTTGGTGTGCCAGTTTGTTGGAATCCATCCTGGAGGCTAATTCGGTATGAATCTTTTGAATCGCCGTCGCTTTGTGGCGGTTACCTCGGTTGCCGCCACCAGCGCTCTGCTGGTCGCTTGTGGAAATGAGCAGCTCACCGAAGAGCAGCTTAACCCCACCCAGATCCCGGATGTACCTGGTGCACCGCCCACCATCGCGCCGAAGACGGCGACCCCTGGTGCCGAAGCCGATAGCGGCTCCGCTGGCGATGCGACCAGTCCGGAAGCCAGCAATGTCGTTGAGATCCACACCCTCGACACCCTGAAGTTTGATCCCGCCGAAGTCTCGGTTTCGCCGGGCCAGACCATTCGGGTTGTCAACGAGGGCATGCTCCAGCACGACCTGGTCTGCGACGATTGGGGTATCGAGACCGATCTTCTCAATGGTGGCGATTCGCAGGATCTCACTATTCCGGAGGATGCCGAGATCGGCTCCACCGCTGAATTCCACTGCTCCGTCGCCGGTCACAAGGAAGCCGGCATGGTTGGCAAGTTCACCGTTGTCGAAGCCAGTGCCGCTCCCGCCCAGGAAGAAACCCCCGCCGAGGAGCCACCAGCCACCGATGCTGGTGTGGTTGAAGTCCATACTCTTGATACCCTGAAGTTCGATCCTGCCGAAGTCTCGGTTTCACCAGGACAGACCGTCAGGGTCGTCAACGAGGGTATGCTCCAGCACGACCTTGTCTGTGACGATTGGGGTATTAAGACCGATCTGCTGAATGGCGGCGATTCTCAGGAAATCACTATCCCGGATGATGTTGAGGTTGGCTCCACCGCTGAGTTCCATTGTTCTGTCGCCGGTCATAAAGAAGCCGGTATGACTGGCAAGTTCACCGTTGTAGCAGCAGCCGCTCCAGCGGGAGAGGAAACCCCGGCGGAGGAAGCTCCGGCCGAGGAAGCGACAGCTGAAGAGACTGAAGCAGCACCAGCAGGCGAGACGACTGCTGCCGGCGAACCACTTCTCATTCACGCGCTGGATACCTTCAAGTTCGATCCCAAGGAAGCGAATGTCTCACCGGGCCAGACGATTAAGGTCGTCAACGATGGCTTCATGCAGCATGACATGGTGGTGGATGCCTGGGGAGTTGGTACCGAACTATTGAGTTCTGGTGATGAGGGCGAGTTCACTGTGCCTGCGGATGCCGAAATCGGTTCCACGCAGGAGTACTACTGCACCGTGGCGGGTCACAAGCAGAGCGGCATGTTCGGCACCTTCACGGTTGTCGAAGGCAGTGCAGCTCCAGCCGGCGATGCGGCGACCGAAGAAGCTCCCGCCGAAGGCACCGCTGCGGCCGAGGCAACTCCGGCAGCCGAGAACACGGTTATGGCTGTCACCGTTGTTGGCACCAAGTGGCAATTCGATCCCGCCGAGTTCGATATCGCCCCGGGCGGTGTGATTACCTTCCAGAACAACACCGGTATGCTCATGGGGCTCTCCAGCGAGGAATGGGATGCCAATGCACTGCAGCCGATGATCAAGAGCGTTGCCGATGGCGATACCGGCACATTCACAGTGCCGGAAGATGCCAACGTTGGTGATGTGATCGAGTTCAAGAGCAATCTCTCCGAGGCTGAGAAGCAGGGGATGGTCGGCAAGATCACGATCGTTGCGGCTGATGGCGCGGCGGCCACGCCGCAGGGCAGCTCACTCGCACCGGAGACGGTTGCCGAGGCACCTGCTGATGCCATTGAGGTCAAGATGCTGGATACCTTTGCCTTCGAGCCGAAAGACTTCGAGGCTGCTGCTGGCGCCACCATTCACTTTGTCAATGAGGGCTTCATGCAGCATGACGCCGCTGTTGATGCCTGGAGTGACGAGCCACTGACACCACTGCTCTTCAATGGTGAATCCGCCAATGTGGTGGTGCCGGATACCGTACAGGCAGGCGAGCAGTACGAGTACTACTGCACCGTTGCCGGCCACAAGCAGAGCGGTATGAAGGGCACGATCACAATCAAGTAACATCGGGTCTAGCGCCCGACAGATCGCATGATATCGCCTCGGATGTTTCGGCATCCGGGGCGTTCTGCTTTTTCCTGACACGATTCTGACATGCCAGTACGCTACCATGAAATCGGTAGATTGAGGCGGCTCTCCGTGCGTCGCCACACGATGTCATCGGGCAAAGTCGCCCGCGGAAAGGTCTCGCAGAAATGTCCCGAACAATCCACGAATCCGTTGCATCACTGGTCTCGGCATTGGATGGCATCGTGCGCGTCGAGGGTGACGGTGTTGAGGTGCTTGATACCGCTGCTGTGCGCACCAACCTGATCGAGCAGTTGGCATGGACCAGCTCCTTTGGCAGTGGCGATGTCCAGGATGCCGCGCGTTGGCTCATCCGCAAGATTGCTTTTGCGATGGGTGCCTACCCGGCCTCGATCCAGGATCTCTATATGGCCTCGGCCCGAGGCGAGTATCACCACATCACCACGCCTGCTATCAATGTACGCGGCGATGTGGTTGAGTTTGCGGGCACCATCTTCCGCGCGGCCAATGCTACTGGCACGAAGCAGGTGCTCTTTGAGCTGGCGAAGTCCGAGAACGGGTACACCAATCAGACCCCAAGTGAGTATGCCAGCAGTATCTTCGCCGCCGCGGTGAAGTATGGCTATGAAGGTCCGGTAATGGTGCAGGGCGACCACTATCAGGCGAATCCGAAGAAGTATGCGGCTGATCCCGCTGCCGAGATCGAGGCTGTACGCCAGCACGCGATCAAGGCGCTCGCGGCCGGATACGGCAATATCGATATCGATTGCAGCACATTGGTCGATTATTCCGTTACGGATCTGCGCGCGCAACAGTGGCCAAACAGTAAGCACACGGCCGAGTTGACCGCCGCGATCCGCGAGCATCAGCCGGAGGGTATCACCATATCGGTAGGTGCCGAGATCGGCGAGATCGGCACGTCCAATAGCACCGTTGATGATCTCATCGCTTTTCACGAGCAATATCGGGCGGAGCTGGATAAGTACGGTGACGGACTCGATGGCATCAGCAAGGTCAGCGTGCAGACCGGCACCAGCCATGGTGGTGTGGTGTTGCCGGATGGCTCCATCGCCGAGGTCGCTGTCGATTTCGAGACCCTTGGCAAACTCAGCGCTGCCGCCAAGGAGATGGGCATCGGTGGTTCCGTGCAGCATGGCGCGAGCACGCTGCCGGAGGAAGCCTTCGGCAAGTTCGCCGAGGTCGATGCTGTCGAGGTTCACCTCGCCACTGCATATCAGAACATGTATCTGGATAGCGCTCACTTCCCGGACGAACTCCGTCAAAGCATCTATGCGCACCTGACTGAGGCACACGCTTCTGAGCGCAAGCCCGGCATGACCGATGCCCAGTTCAACTACAAGACCCGCAAGAACTGCTTTGGTCCCTTCAAGCGAGAGATGTGGAGCCTGCCGGAAGAGACCAAGGCCGCCATCTACGCCGAACTACAGCCGCGCTTTGAGCTGGTCATGCGCGAGCTGAATGTCGCTGGCAATGCTGATCTGATCACCAGGTACGTCAAGCCGGTGGATGTCTACGTGCCCGCGCCGGAGGCCCTGCGACGGTAGGCGACCGGGATAATCATCGTCATCGCGAGCACAGCGAATGTTATAGTCCCCGACGTAAAGATCCGTCGGGGACTATGCTTTCTCTGCCGTCACAATCCATGTCGTTCCGAGGGGTGCGCTCTTTGCATCTGGAGAGCGTCGTCCAAATCGCGGGAACAACCGTTGCTCGGCAGTCTCATCGCCGCGCAGCCAGTTATCCACGAATAGACCCGCTGTCATACGCAGTTCATCGAGGACATGACTGGAACTACGTAGATCGGTAACGACCAATCCGGCAACCTCGCACAGGCTGACAATATCGGAGCGGGAGTAGTGTCGGTTCCAGCCCGTGGGTCGGGCAGCGTTTGGTTGGGTTCCGCGCTTGCCGATATCCACGGCGTACCGATGCATATTCATTACATCCAGCCACGCTAATGCGCCACTCATTGGTAGTGTGAATCGGATCGTACCGTTGTCTGAGAGGATGCGTGTCAGTTCTCCCAGCCAGGCCTCTTCATCGATGGCCCGGCTTAACGCATCGTCGTAGAGATCAACGCAATCAACGGAGTTGGACTCGAATGGTAGTTGCGGTCGTTCGATATCTGTGCGCATGCGTGCGACCTCCAGGCCATCGCATGAAAAGACAACATCCGGGCATCGCTCCCGGCTTTTGCCATCGGTCTCTTCGGAAAGCTCAAGGTGGGCAACAAGCACATTCATGCCGCTCAGTATGACGTATCACGCAATTTCGTGGCAGGATATGGGTGGTGTGGAAAGGACATCTTATGCAGCTCATCACCGTTCATCTTTACGATCCGGAGATCGCCGCCGCCTATATCGATGCGCTGCGTAGACGTTCTGCGCCACAGTGGGGTTGGTGGCAGGATGACCTGCCAACGCTGCTCGCTGCGGACATGAGTGAAGCCGATGCTGCCCGAATCGGTACGGGACTCGCGCTCGCGATGGCAGATGCTCACCCTACTTACCATTCCGAGGGCTTCGGACTCACTCCATGGGAAGCGATGTACGACCGTGGTGTCGGCATGTTTATGCGACCGCCGGCTCGCGTCTTTGTCGATCACGGCATCAACCCCATCGTTACTGGTCGTATGCCCATTCGTCTCGATCTCCAGGGCGGTATTATGGCTGGCGCCTGGATTCCCCCGCATCTTATACCGCAACTGGATCAGATGATTGAGGAGCGTCTCGAACGTTGGGCCAAACGTATTCACGAGGCAGAAGTTGATCCCTATCCGTTGCTCGCGACGATGCGGATGGTGACGGACGATGCATTACGCAGTGGGCTTGGCATCATTGAAGCCATCAATATCCTCGCGCCGGGATTCCAGGTCGTGGAAACACCGGATCGCAAACGTATGAATGCCTCTCTGCGTATGCGCATCGATGCTGCTATCGAGCCCGAGAAGAAGAGTTTTCTCGATCGCTTCCGCAAGAAGGATTAACCACGTCATTCCGAACCCAAGCAACGCCTGCCCCTTACACGTAGCCCCGGGGTTTATGCCATCCGTTCCGAGAAAATCGACAATGATGGTGCTTCGGAAAGGTAGATCCGGGCCTCGTAGCAGCGAAGCTGCACGAGTTGCCCGGGTTGGTAGCGCCGGGTTTTATACCCGGCGAATGCGGTCAACTCCGCCACCTGCGCCAGAATTGCGCGCTGGACGGCCACTGGAACCCGCCCCCCTGCGGCTCCGCTCGAGATCGCAGGGTCGCCGCGACGTATCGTCGCTGGCGAGGGACGGGTGTACTTTTCGTCTTCGATATCCAGTTGAAGGGCATTTGTCGGTACCGATGCCCTTGTGGTCGACAGGTTTCGCATCCACCGGTATCCCGCCGTTGGCCTTACCGCCGATCGTTCGGCTGATTCCTGGCTACGCTTCGGAATGACGATGTCAACGCCCTGGCCGATGCAGCAATCTCACTGGCATGTTCCAGGAATGATTCTCGCGTCTCCACAATCGCAATCGGTAACCGTGGGAACGGCACTTTCGCGATCTCATCGAAGGGCACGGCCCCCCAGCCTGGAGGCAGATGGAGATCTCCCAGACCCTGGGCCAGGTTCTCACCGGCGTCCGCATGCTGATCGAGACAAGGTTGCCCGAAGTTGTCGGAGAGGTGGATGTGCGTCGTCAGAGGCGCTATTCTCCGCACTCCCTCCAGATAGTCATATTCCAGGTAGGTGGCCGAGAGAAACGCATGTCCCGTATCGAAGCAGATACTGACATGCGGATGATCAACCGCTTCGATCTGTTCCGCCAATCGATCGAGACGAAGGGCATAGACATGTCGATCCAGATACCGGCTCACCGGATCCCGATTCTCGACCGCGATACTAACGCCACGCTCTGCTGCATAGTCGCCCACAATCCGCAACATCTTGCGCTCGTGCTCCATAGCCTGGCGAACTGCCACCGGAGATTGCCCCGGTGAACGCATGGTGCCCGCGTGATAAACCACAACCTCTGCACCGATGGCGCTGGCGAAATCGATATCGGCCATAACGGTCTGGAGTTGCAGGGGGTCGGAAACATCCATCAGATTGCCACCGCGACTACTCGCGATCTTAGTCCCGTGGACAGTAAATAGGATCGGGCTGTCCTTTATTGCCTCTTGCAAGGCCGCCAATCGCATCGGATGCAGCTTGCCGTTGATGACAACATCCAGCTCTCCGACCGGAATCTCGGTGTGGGTGAATCCCGCTGCAGCGATGAACGCCAGCCGTTCTGTAATCCCCGCCAATGGCTGGGCGCGATGCCAATGGAGCTCGATTCCGTAACCTGCCATCCCGCATCCTCCCCGGATTCACTGACCCTTGCCATCAACGGATTTGATAATACTCGCCACGTTGGATTCGAGATAGATAGGGCCTCCAACCTTGACAAGGTCCGTATCAACCTTGTACTATTTTCGGTGTTAGCAGTCTCGGTGTGAGAGTGCTAACGAGATGGAGTAGTGTCTTGGATACGCGGACGCAGCACAATCCAGAGGACATGACCGCGCGGCGACAGCAGTTGCTGCAGTTGCTTGTGCGTGAGTATGTGGATTCCGGCAAGCCGGTTGGCAGCGCCACTCTGGCCGCGCGCTTTGGTGCTCCCATCTCCAGTGCCACCATCCGTAACGAGATGGTCGCGCTTGAGCACATGGGCTATGTGGCACAGCCGCATACCAGTGGTGGGCGTGTACCCACCGATCTCGGTTATCGCTACTACGTGCATAACCTCATGCCGAACCATGCGCTCGCTCAAAGCGAGCAGGTGATGATTCGTCATCAGTTCCGACAGGTAGAGGCGCAGCTGGATAGCATGGTCGAGTTCGCCGCCAGTGTGCTCAGCAGCACATCCGGCATGGCGAGTATCGTGACTGCCCCACGCACCCATATCCCGCGATTGCGACACTTCGAGCTGGTCTCGTTGCAGCCACGTCTCGCCCTCATGATCCTGGTAACCCAGGAGAGTGCTGTGCGCCAGATGATGTTGCATCTCCCGGAGGAAGCCGAGCAACCGCTCCTGAGCAGCATCGCGGATCAGCAGGTTGGTATGCTGCGCGGGCTCACCTCGGCGGAGATCGTCCCGTTTGCGCAGGCATCCAGTGGGCTTATTGGCTTTGTGCTGGAACAGATCGCGAGCGGTCTACGAACGATGGATAGTCTGCAGGACACACCGGTGCGCCATTCGGGTATCGACAAGATCCTGATGCAGCCGGAGTTTTCCGGCACCGAGGGCCAGCTCGTTGTCGAGCTAATGCATGGCTCGGGGCTGTTGGGGCAGTTACTGCCGCAACTCACACCGGGCGAGGATGTTCAGGTCTTTATCGGCGAGGAGAATCCGGCCCAGGCGTTGCGGAACTTCGGCATTGTCATCGCCACCTACGGTATCGATGGCGAGGTCACCGGTATCCTCGGCGTCCTTGGTCCAACGCGGATGAGGTACTGGCACAGTATCCCGAGTGTGCGCTATATGGCGCGACTCATGAGCGACTTAATGAGTGATCTCTATTCGGCCTGAGAGCAGGCAAGCAATAGTTACCGGATACGGATCCGGTGTAATGGAGCAGATGTATGACAGACAGCGATCAAATGAAATACGACACCTGGCCGGATAGCGAGCCAGATAACGAGGAGCTTGAGGCAGAAGAGGCCTCCGAAGAGAGTGAGATTGAGCGGCTTACCGCCGAGCGCGATCTTTATCTCGATCAGTTGCAGCGCAGTCGCGCCGAGTTTATCAATCTGCGCAAGCGTACTGATACTGAACGCCTGCGATTGGGCGAAGTTTTTACGGCTAGCACTATCGGCAAGTTCCTTTCCGTCATTGATGATTGGGATAGAGCCATGGCAGCCGTGCCGGAGAGCGAGCACGACGATAGCTGGTTCAAGGGCATCCAGATGATTCAGGGTAAGTTTCACAACATCCTCGATCAGTCTGGTGTAACGGAAGTTCCGGGTGTCGGTGCCGCATTTGATCCGGCCATTCACGAAGCGGTTTCGATCGA
This sequence comes from Thermomicrobiales bacterium, assembly GCA_020432165.1. Taxonomy (GTDB): domain Bacteria; phylum Chloroflexota; class Chloroflexia; order Thermomicrobiales; family UBA6265; genus UBA6265. The sequence continues at coordinate 3,887 of JAGQGU010000005.1, read as the reverse complement.
TCCTGGTTCACGTGGCGAAGTTGTCGTCGAGGTGTATCAGAAGGGCTTCAAGCTGGGCGATACCATGCTGCGACCCGCAATGGTCCGCACCGGTGACGCCGATCCGGATTTCAAGGCGTAAATACACATAAACGTATTGGTGTGGCAGTGAGCCACAAAAGGAGAAATGAGAACTATGGGACGAACAATCGGTATTGACCTCGGTACAACAAACTCGGTTATGGCCACCATCGAGGGTGGTGAGCCAGTCGTTATTCCTAACGCAGAAGGTGAGCGCCTGACCCCATCGGTGGTCGCGTTGACCAACAATGGCGAGCGCCTGGTCGGTCGCTTTGCCCGTCGGCAGGCGGTGACCAATCCGGATAACACCATCTTCTCGGTGAAGCGTTTCGTTGGCCGCAAGTTCAACGATCCCGCTATCGCCAAGGACAAGGAACTGGTGCCCTATGCCCTGCAGGCTGCCCCGAATGGCGATGTGCAGGTGAAGATGGGTGACAAGTGGTACAGCCCGCAGGAAATCAGCGCGATGATCCTGCAGAAAATGAAGACCGATGCCGAGGCCTACCTCGGTGAGACGGTCGACAAGGCAGTCATCACGGTTCCGGCCTACTTCGATAACGCCCAGCGCGATGCCACCAAGGATGCCGGCAAGATCGCTGGCCTTGAAGTGCTGCGCATCATCAACGAGCCGACCGCTTCCGCACTCGCCTACGGTCTGGAGAAGACCGATAAGGACGAGAAGGTGGCCGTCTATGACCTCGGTGGTGGTACCTACGATATCTCCATCCTCGATCTGAGCGATGGTGTCTTCCAGGTGCTCGCGACCAATGGTGATACCCACCTTGGTGGTGATGACTTCGATCAGGTCATCATCAATTGGTTGGCCGACGAGTTCAAGAAGACCGAAGGCGTCGATCTGCGCAACGATCGCATGGCCCTGCAGCGTCTGAAGGAAGCCGCGGAGAAGGCCAAGATCGAGCTCAGCAGCACCATGCAGACCGATGTCAATCTGCCGTTCATTACGGCCGATGCTAGCGGTCCGAAGCACCTGAACATCACCCTGACCCGCTCCAAGTTGGAGAGCCTGGTTGGCGATCTGGTCAACCGCACCAAGGGTCCGATGGAGAATGCCCTGAAGGATGCCGGTCTCGCCAAGAGTGATGTCGATGAGGCACTGCTTGTTGGTGGTCAGACCCGAATGCCGATGGTCCAGAAGACCGTGCAGGACTTCTTCGGCAAGGAGCCACACAAGGGCATCAATCCGGACGAAGTGGTGGCGATCGGTGCTGCCATCCAGGGCGGTGTGCTTGGCGGTGAAGTGAAGGATATCCTCCTTCTGGATGTCACCCCGCTCACCCTCGCGATCGAGACATTGGGTGGCGTGGCCACGCCGCTGATCGAGCGCAACACTACCATTCCGGCCCGCAAGAGCCAGCAGTTCACCACCGCCAGCGACAATCAGCCGCAGGTGGAGATCAATGTGCTGCAGGGTGAGCGTCCGATGGCGAACGATAACAAGAGCCTTGGCCGCTTTATCCTCGACGGTATTGCTCCGGCCCCGCGCGGTATCCCGAAGATCGAGGTGACCTTCGATATTGATGCCAACGGTATCCTGAACGTCACCGCCAAGGACACCGCTACGAGCAAAGAGCAGAAGATCACCATCACTGGTAGCTCCGGACTCAGCGACGAGGAAGTCGATCGCATGGTGAAGGAGGCGGAGATTCACGCCGCTGAGGATGCCAAGCGCAAGGATGCGATCAATACCCGCAACGAAGCCGAGAGCATGATGTTCCAGGCGGAGAAGCTGGTTGAGGAAAATGGCGACAAGATTCCGGATGACCTGAAGAGTGATCTGCAGGCCAAGATTGCGGACATCAAGGATGTGCTCGAGAACGATCGCGAGAATATCGATCGCATCAAGCCAGCCCACGACGCATTGATGCAGTCGCTCTCCGCTGCCGGTACCGCCATGTACCAGGCTGCTGAGCAGGCCGCTGGTGGTCCCGACATGAGTGGCTTCGATGCCAGTGATATGGGCGATACCGGTGCTGCCGATGACGATAGCACCTTCGAGGGTGAGTTCCGCGAAGTCAACGACGACGACAAGAACTAGACGTCGGACTCCTACCCCTAATATCTGATGCAAACACCCCGTCCGTGAGGATGGGGTGTTTTGCGTTTGCGCCCGTCGCCCCTTGTGAACAACCACGAGAGCGAGTGATCGTCCTGTATCCTCCGTCCGACTCGGGCCCGCGATGCGTATTGGGTACAGGAGTTTATAGCGCGATGGCACTTATCTATGACACGCATATCGCGTGGAGAGGAGGTGCAAACGATGACAACTGAATCGCTGGTTCAGCGATCGATCAAGGGAGACGTAGACGCATTCACTGATCTGGTGACGCGGTATCAGGGGATGGCGTTCGCATACGCGCTCACAACGTTGCGGGATTATCAGCTCGCAGAAGATGCTACCCAGCAAGCGTTGATAACGGCCTGGCGCAACCTTGCATCTCTTCGCGATCCAGGTCGATTCGGTAGTTGGCTTCGCGGGATCGTTCGTTTCGAGTGCTTGCGTTTGTTGCGAGCTCATGCTCGCCAACAGAGCACATCGCTCGAAGACATTGACGTGATTGATCCGGCGATCGATATCGAACAGCAAGCGGAGGTACGGGGAGAGGTTCAGCGCGTTCTTGGCCACATAGCGCGGCTGCCAGAGAGACAGCGTGTGGTTGCCCAACTGTATTACCTCGGTGATCAGCCTCAGGCGGTAGTCGCTGAATTTCTTGGCCTCTCTATCAGTACCGTGAACAACCGGCTGCGTGAGGCGCGGGCGATCCTGCGCCAGGAAGGAGCTTATCCAATGAGCACACAACACCTGGATACCCCGGAATTCTCGAAGACCATCGGAAACGTTATCCGCGCACGGGAGCTGATAATCGACGCTCGTATCGACAACGAATCCCGACCACCTTTGCTGACCGCTGTCCAGATAGGCGACGCCGATCGAGCGATCACCGCATTCATCTCGCAATACCTGGACGACGATGTCGCGAGGCTTATTGCCATTGATGAGCGCGGAGGTCGTGCGAATGTGCCGAGCGGCGCATCTGTGCATAGTCAGGGACATCTGACCGAGGTTTTGGCCTCGGCACATACGATCGACCAGTTGGTGAATGCGAGCCGCGTTGCTGCGCAACCGGCTGTGATTCCAACAGGCATCAAGGTGATAGATCTTTTCGCTCCCCTGGTGCAGGGTGGGGTCGTGGCACTTGTGGGCGCGATGAACGTGGGAAAGTTGGTTGTTGTGGAGGAACTCGCGGCCAGGCTCGGTCGAACGGGGCAACGAGTGACGATTCTCGTCCTTCTTGCTTCCCCCGACGAACTCGGCGTGGCGCACCAGCTCAACATGCGCGTTGAAGGGATGGTTACTTCTATGTTGATCCCGGTTGCCGATGCCTCTCCCGAGGCGTTGTCGTCAAGCCTCGACCGGGTCGATACGGTGGTGGCAATGTCACACGAAATGGGGCGGGACGGATTCTATCCAGCAATCGATCCATTGGTATCGCGTTCGCATGCTGTGGATATCTCCCCAGTCGCGGTTTGCGCGCACCAGTTGCTCTCAACGCAACCGGGAGATAGACGGTCTCGGTTGCTGCGGGACTACCTGACGCAGCCGTTCTTCGTCGCCGAAGACTACACGGGACGCCCCGGGATTACCGTTGATCCCGAGATTGCTGCCGCCGATATCGCGCGGATCCTGGATGGAGAAATGACTGGATCAGAATCCGATGACGCTGACACCACCAGGGAGTAGACATCAGTGGTGTTATGAAGAACCCGCCGTTTGGGCGGGTTCTTCTTAAGTTTGGCACTCTGAGGTG
>JAGQGU010000022.1 GCA_020432165.1 Thermomicrobiales bacterium | reverse complement strand
CATGACCGGGCTCAATTGCAGCACATCCCCGGTGGCGTAGTGCTTGCCCACCGCCTCGACGTGTTCCCGGTCGACATGACCGGGCTCAATTGCAGCAGGGGGCCTCGGGCGCGCCGGTCTCGGCCTGGTCAACGTGTTCCCGGTCGACATGACCGGGCTCAATTGCAGCTCGATGTCAGCCAGCTGTTGATCTGCTCATCGGTCACGTGTTCCCGGTCGACATGACCGGGCTCAATTGCAGCGGGACCAAGACCAAGGCACGCCCCACGACCACGGCGTGTTCCCGGTCGACATGACCGGGCTCAATTGCAGCAGTTGGTCGAGTCCGAGCACCTTGGTGAGGGAATCGAGGGTGTTCCCGGTCGACATGACCGGGCTCAATTGCAGCCCTGTTTACGGGGTCGTGCGCAACGGTGCCAGGCGCGCGTGTTCCCGGTCGACATGACCGGGCTCAATTGCAGCACCTGCGCTACGTTTCGGCCGTCAAACGTGTATTCGAGTGTTCCCGGTCGACATGACCGGGCTCAATTGCAGCCCGGAATTACTCGGAACGTACGGCACGACTTCGGCGAGTGTTCCCGGTCGACATGACCGGGCTCAATTGCAGCGCCGAGTGGTGGCGCCGTAACCGCCAGGAGGTGCTTGTGTTCCCGGTCGACATGACCGGGCTCAATTGCAGCGCATGAGTGTCTTGTACGTCGCCTCACCGGGGCGACTGGTGTTCCCGGTCGACATGACCGGGCTCAATTGCAGCAGATCGACCGTGAACGTAGCCGCAAGTCGGTCTTCACGTGTTCCCGGTCGACATGACCGGGCTCAATTGCAGCTGGTCTGTGGAGCACTTGACAGACCGACCCCCTGCGCGGTGTTCCCGGTCGACATGACCGGGCTCAATTGCAGCGGCGGCCTGCACAGCGGTCCGCTCCACCGCGTCGACCGGTGTTCCCGGTCGACATGACCNNATGACCGGGCTCAATTGCAGCGGCGATTACCGAACCGACTTCGGTCGGCCGAACGTTCGTGTTCCCGGTCGACATGACCGGGCTCAATTGCAGCTGGCAACTGGGAATACCGTCCCGGTGGTATATGGTGAAGGTGTTCCCGGTCGACATGACCGGGCTCAATTGCAGCGGCTGAAGCATGAAGGTGCATTCAACTATGACCCCATGTGTTCCCGGTCGACATGACCGGGCTCAATTGCAGCCAGGCCCGCACGCTCACCGTCACTCACCACTCGGTGCGGTGTTCCCGGTCGACATGACCG
>JAGQGU010000086.1 GCA_020432165.1 Thermomicrobiales bacterium | reverse complement strand
CCCGCCTTATTCACCAAAAGTGTCCTGAAGGGTTGGCGGGAGTGGCGTAAGCCTCTGATCTGAATTAGGAACTGGGTGTCTAAGCCGAACCTGCCGCAGGGCAGAAAATGCCACGGGCCACACCCGCCATGAACGATGATATCGCAAGCTCATTTGGATTCCCAGCAGTCGGCCGCAAGAAAATCACAGCTGCGTTCGACGGTGGCCGGCTTACCTCGGATGGCGGTGTTCTACTGCTTGCACAGGCCGAGCGCGCGATGGGGATTTGCCAGCGCCTGGCGGCTTGTATTGCCGATCCGCGCGATCCAGCGCGGGTGATCCATCGCCTGGATGACATTCTGCGTGCCCGTGTGTTCGCGATTGCGTGCGGCTATGAGGATGCCGATGATCTCGATGCTCTGCGCGACGATCCAGGCTTCCGCCTGGCGCTCGGCAAGCTGCCGGAATCGGGCGCGGGGCTGGCCAGCCAACCGACGATGAGCCGGTGGGAAAATGCACCGACTACGCGCGAACTGGCCAGCATGATGGCCGCGATGATCGACATCTACTGCGCCAGCTATCCCGCCCCTCCGACAGCGGTCACGCTGGATATCGACGACACGTGCGACGTCGTGCATGGCTATCAACAGCTCTCGTTCTGGAACGGGCATCATGGGGAGCGCTGCTTCCTACCGATCCATATCTGGCCCAGTCGGCCCGAAGCTGCGATTTTGGCCATGTTGAAGAACGAAGATTGAACATGGCGAGCTACCAGGCTCGCTCTTGTCCTCCAATCTCGTAAACATCGGTCTCGATCGAGCACCTGTAGCTCTCTGCGATGTTGAACATCTCTGTCTGGAGAGATGCGATCTCGTCATCGAGGCTGACGCCATCGGCATCCTGATCATAGGCGACGGTCAGCGTGTAATCGCAGTTCCCGGTCTTTTGCATCTGGTAATCCCGCTCCAGCATCGCCTCGATGCGCTCGCGAGCGGGCTTTCTGCCACGACCATGCTTGTTGAAGTTCTCGATGGTCAGATGCAGGGCGATGGTGACAGAAGGCGGCTTTTCCGGCAGCCCGATCCTTGAAGGAATGACGTCAAGCGCCCGATAGACGGTCATCCTTGAGATCTTGAGGTCGCGCGCGA
>JAGQGU010000085.1 GCA_020432165.1 Thermomicrobiales bacterium | reverse complement strand
GCCATCATCATCGCCCGACAAGCCGACAACACCTACGACATCTGCCTCGGCGACACCACCACCGGCACCCACACCCTGGTCTCCACCGGCACACCACTCGCCTCTCCGGCCAGCCAGTACGTACCCGAAGCCGGCTTCGTCCCCGGCACCACCATCGCATTGGTCCGCGACGATTACATCACCACCATCTCCACCACCGACGCCACCATCCTCAACCACTCCCAATCCTCCTACAACTTCACCACCCCATGGCAACTCACACCCGACGGCCAATTCGCCTACGCCCCCGAACAGTTCGGCATCAGCCTCACATCTGTTGACGTACTCGACCTCACCACCGGCGCCCTATCCCGAATCGAGTTCCCAGGCGGCTCCCCAGCGAACGGCGGAATCATCGACGCCACCCATTCCCGGGCATACGCTTTAACAGTCGGCGGCGACACCGTGCAGATCACCCGTTACGATTTCAGCGACCCGACCACCCCGTATTCCACCACCGTCGACGGCACCATACTCTCAACAAATCCGTACAGTTCGCTGGGCTATACCCCGTTCGACGTAGGCGGCAACTTCTATCTCCCCACCTTCACCTGGACCACCGTCCAAGGTTCACCCGATCCGGTCGCGGCCAACACCACAATCCACATCATCGACCCACAAATGAACGAGATCGGCACCATCTCTGTCGACGCAGGAACCAACATCATATTCGCGCTCACCGTCATCGATGAGACCGTCTACGCCGTTATGGCGGATCTCGCAGACAACAGTATTGTCGGAACATACCGGGTCGCCGCCGACGGCACCACCACGTTCCTGGCGCAAGGATTCGGCTTCGCAACCAACGACCCGCAACGCCTATTCATCCTGGACGCGGGGTCGTTCAGCGTTCTCGACCTGACCGATGACACCCAGTCCACACCGCTTGTCGTGCCCGCCAACTCACTGCGCGACTCGCGCGTGTTCGACGGAAAATACCTGGCCGTCTCCGCCACGAACGGCACCGACACCATCGTCCACATCCTTGATGTCAACGGAAACGTCACCACAGTGACGATTCCAGACGCATCTTTCGCACAGTTCGACTACACCGACG
>JAGQGU010000084.1 GCA_020432165.1 Thermomicrobiales bacterium | reverse complement strand
CGCCCTTCCAACGGGAAGTAACGATGGATTCGTACGGAAACGATATATCGTTTCCGTACGAATCCCCGCTCATCTAGTTAATCGTGCATCTTGTTACTTGAGAGGTTTCAGTGTATGCTTCAAGACTGGCTACTGAGGACTGAGGACTGTTACCTTCATGGCCGTGAAGGTGTGGGGGTGGTACGCACTAGCGATTGGTCGCGGTGACGACGGTTGCTTCGCCCTCGATAATTGATTCATCTTTATCGTTGAGAAAGAGTTGGGTGTAGCAGAAATAGGAGCCACTTTGCCCACCGAAGAGGAAGCCGTTCTGTTCCAGCCATTGGCGGCTCACAGGGGGTGGAACATAGGCAGGATTGGGCAGTTCATCGCTCACAGCCAACCGTCCACCGGGCTTGAGGACACGGCGCAACTCAGCGAGGGCGCGTTCTTTTTCGGGGATCTGCGAGAGCGTTGCCAGCAGAACAGCAAGATCGATCGAACTGGTTTCCAAAGGGAGTTGGTACGCACCACAGTGGTGAAAATGGACCGTCGCAGCCACATTCGCCACGGCCATGCGAGTTTTGGCTCGCGCAAGCAGGCTCCGCTGCAGGTCAACGGCATGGACCGTACCCTCGGGGCCGGCCATGCGTGCCATCTCCACTGTAAAGGTACCGGTGCCACAGCCCAGATCCAACACCTCCATGCCGGCAACGATGCCAAAGAGACCAACGGTATCGACCGGTTCGCGATAGCGCAACCGCCAAGGATGGTCGAGCATATCCGCAAATTGATGGGGCATGGGATGGGGCGAGCGATGATAGGCCAGGCGCTGACTAATTTGGTTGCCGAGCACGGTACCAAGGCCGATGAGCAGTGAATTCGTGAAAAGTTGCACGACGGTCCTTTGCTGATGGTCGGAAATCAGGCAGGGGCAACTGCTGGATTGGGCGGGAAGCGCACCTGTAACAGTCCGTTGTCAAAGATGGCATTACCGGCATTGCGCTGGGCCAGCACATTGGGCAAGAGCAATTCTCGCTTGAAGTTTCCAATGCTAATAAAGAGTTCGTCGCCCCGTTTGGTCAGGCGAACCTTATCCAATTCTACGTTGGGAAGCGGCAAGCGCAAAATAAAGTCATCCCCCTCTTCCACAATCTCCTGGGCTTGCCCCACGTAGAAGATCTCGCCCGGGTCTCGATCGACAAACAAGGTGTCGGCCAATTGACGCAGGCGCTCGACCCCGACCATTTCGGTGTCGTACCAACTGGAGCGCAGAATGGGCAGCGGATAGAAATCGCGCTCAATGTCGCCCAGATAACGGGCTTGGATCTGCTGCAAGTGCTCCAAGTAGGGATCTTGACTGGGCGCAACCACAGAAGTGTTGCCCATGCCATCGGTTTCGATGCCGGGCAGAATCCGGTTCACCACCGCCGCATCGACCGGATAGCCGAAGAGCGACAGATAGGTCACCGCGCGGGCGCCTTCCTTCATGACCATCTTTTCCGGGTTCAGCACCACGCGGTAGCTGGTCACCGTGGGATCGATGAGCACCTTTTGCAGTTCCTTGACGCCCTCAACCAGATTGTCCAATCCCACAAAGGGGTCTTTGTCCGGCATGACCCGCTTGAGCAGACTCCCGGCCATGCGCATGGTGGTGTCGCCCCACCCGGTAATGCGCGCCATGTACCATTGGAAGCTCTCCGGTACAGTGAGCAGGCGGATGGTCTCACCGGTGGGCGCCGCGTCAACAATGACCCGATCAAAGTTGCCTTCCGCGGCCTGGCGGTTGATGTGCAGCAAGCTCACAACTTCTTCCATGCCGGGAATGATCGCCATTTCTTCAGCGATGGCTTTGTTCATGCCCTGACGGCGCAACATGCCGCCCACATAGCCCTGCATTTGGCCCCAATGCTGGCGGATCTCATCCAGCACGTTGATCTCCTGAGCAAAGAGATTGGGCGCGACCTCGGTGGGCTCGCCGCCCAATGGCACATCCAGGCTATCGGCCAGGCTGTGGGCAATATCGGTGCTGACGACCAGGGTACGATACCCCAAATCGGCGCTCCGCAGTGCAGAGGCAGCAGCAACAGTGGTCTTGCCCACGCCGCCCTTGCCAAGATACAAAATAATACGCATAGAGTGTCCAATACCTTCGCCAAAATTGGCGTGAAAATGAGAAGAGCGATTGAATAGGAAGAGATTCATGCCGACCAAAGCTAGAATTTCATCCGAGTCAATCGCTCATGACAGACATTATCGCTCTACTGGCTTGTTTGGACCAATGTATAGATAAGACAACGGTCAGGCAACTGAACCGAATCATGGTGGCGATGTTGACAATGACAGGTCGAGTCACCATGCTGGGCATCTCCCGCTGGACGGAAAAGGGCGGCAGCTATCGGACGATCCAACGCTTGTTCGGCAAGAGCTTGCCCTGGTTGCAGATGAGTTGGTTGTTTGTGCGCCACCATCTGCTGAATTCAGACGACGAATACCTGCTGGCCGGCGATGAAACGGTCGTGACGAAAGCCGGCAAGCAGACGTACGGACTGGATCGCTTCTTCTCATCGATCTATGGCAAGCCGGTTCCAGGGCTGGCCTTCTTTGCCCTCTCGTTGGTGAGCGTGCAGGCACGAAAGTCCTATCCGCTGCTGGTCGAACAGCGGGTGCGCAGTGACGCTGAGAAGGAAGCCGTGCGCAAAAAGAAGCGGCGGAAGCAGAAAAACGCCAAGCAAGGTGTCAAAGGCAAACCTGGACGTCCAAAGGGCAGCAAGAGCAAGGACAAGACCCAAGTGGAGTGGACACCTGAACTGCGCTTCGTTCAAGGTCTGCTCCAGAGAGTAATGACATTGGTGACCGGATTCTGTTCCGTCTCATATCTGGTCCTGGATGGTCACTTCGGCAACAACAATGCGCTGCAGATGGTCCTGCAAGCGACGTCGCTACATCTGGTGAGCAAATTGCGCAACAATGCTGCCCTCTACTTTGTCTACGATGGTCCACAGAAACGGTGCGGTCCTCGTCGGCGCTACGGCGCAAAGATCGACTACCAGGCGATTCCGGACAAGTATCGTAAAGCCACCTATCAGACAGAAAAGATCCAGACCGACATCTACCAGGCGACCATGTTGCACAAGTGCTTTGCTACACCCTTGAATGTGGTCATCATCGTCAAGATCAATCTGGCAACCGGCGCTCGTGGCCACGTCGTCCTGTTCAGCGATGACCTGGATCTGGCCTATGACAAACTCATCGACTACTACCAACTGCGCTTCCAGATCGAGTTCAACTTCAGGGATGCCAAACAGTTCTGGGGCTTGGAAGACTTCATGAATATCAAGGAGACACCCATCACCAATGCCGTCTGCCTGTCGTTCTTCATGGTCAACCTGTCCCACGTTCTCCTGCAGCAATTGCGTCAGACAGATGCCGATGCCGGCGTTCTCGATCTGAAGGGCTTTTTCCGGGGGAGACGGTATGCCATCGAGACATTAAATCTCTTGCCCGAACCCCCTTCGTCATTTATTTCTGACCAGATCGTTCGCATCGTCACTGCGCTGGGCAGCATTCATCGCCGCTCTGCTGCCCCCAAGACCTGAGTTCTGGCGAAGGTATTG
>JAGQGU010000021.1 GCA_020432165.1 Thermomicrobiales bacterium | reverse complement strand
AATGACCGGAGCGTGGACACATGGGGACCTAGGGAACCTGCCATCGGATGTCTCCTCTACGTGTTCCCATTGTGCCAGACTGTCACAACTTATTGATATGCGCTTAGATTCTGCGGAGCCAGGAGTGATCGGGATAAACCTGCCGGAGCGCATCCACGAGCCACAACCTACTCCCTTGATCCAAGGCTGGCAGACAGGTATCGAAGTCAGACGTGTCCTTGGGATGGGCGCGCTTTGCCTTGAGCAATAACTGCACCTCTGGGCGCAGGAATGCGACGCCATCTTGTTGCCACAGAACATCAACAAACGGCCGTGTGATGGTCGCGTCGCGCTTACAGATCCAGGTTGATAAATCGGTGTTTTCCAGCAAAACATCGTACTCCCAGGGATCCGCGCCACTGGCGCGCAACCACAGGTTCTCACAATCCTCAGGTAGATCGGAACTGTCTGCTGTGATGGGGGTAAGACTACCTCCAGCGGCCCATACATCTATTTTCTGGTGCAGAAATGAGCACAGTAAAGCAACATCGGCCCGTGGGATACCAATGTCAACGTCGCCATGGATACGGGAAACGCCGGTGAAGGCTTCGATAACCCACCCGCCAGCAATCCACCATCGCCCTGGATAGCCATCGAGAAGCAATGCAGCATCCGCTGGCGTGTTAGGCTTCCACGGTCCGTAGAGGCGAAGAATTTCATCATGCTCCATCATATTCGCATGATAGGCCCTGGATGCGTGACTTACCAACACATATAACTCGATATCATTTGTTCGAGATGGTTTCGGCAAAGGAACCCGATTCAACAATCTCGATTGACATCGTATGCTTCTCACACAGCAGGACGATGCATTGAGCACACCATCTTTCGCCAATCGCATAACCATTCCCCTCCTCGGCGCGTTGGTCGTGCTGTTGGCGATCTGGCAGTTCTTCTCCGCGGTGGATGACCGCGAGTTCCATCGTGATGAGGCACGATGGATTCATCGGGCGGTCTATTTGCGCGAGTTGCTTCACCCATTCAGCGATTACTGGGACGAATCGACCTGGAGGACGAGTGGTAGCTCGGCGGATGAGATCTATCGCTTGCGAGCACAACCGCCAGTGGGCTCATACGTGATCGGTATCGGTATGCTCCTGCAAGGCGAACCCCTCCCCCACATTGGCTACTGGAATATGGATCATGACGATGCCTGGAACGCAGAGCGTGGGAACAAACCGAGCGATGCCCAGCTGTTGGCTGCCCGACGAACAACGGCTGCAGTCGGTGTGCTTACGGCCCTGCTAATCTATCTGATCGGATTGCGACTGACCAATCCAGTCGGGGCAGCGGCAGGAGCAGCCTTCTTCGCACTGCATCCGCTGGCTATCTACCTGGCTACCTTCGCTGGCTCCGATATCACGCTGATCTTCTTTATCGCGCTCAGTGCCTGGCTGGCGGCGAGAGTGGCGGAGAGACCAACCTGGTCACGAGCGATTCTGCTCGGGATCGCGATTGGCTTGGGCGGTGGTACCAAGCTGAGCCCACTCGGAATCGCGATCGTGCTGGCGCTGCTCGGTGTAATCCTCATCGGCTGGCGATGGCTCTCTGGCCGCAACGACCACGGCATGGCGAAGAAAGGCATCGACAAACTTGGTCTACTCCTCCTCAGCACACCATTTGTCGCAGCAGCAACATTTGTCGCCAGCTATCCCTATCTCTGGCCAGATCCGATCCGACACAGTCGGAATCTGTTGGACTACCGCACCTGGGGGATGGAGGTACAGAGCACATTGTGGACACAGGTCGCGATTAGTGGACCGAGAGAGGCGGTGCAACGAAGTTGGCACAGATTCGCCAGCGAGGATTGGTCCCTACTCGGTCGATTCCTTGGCGTGGCATGGCCGGTAGAGCTATGGCTGGCATTGATCGGCGCAGTGATCCTGGCATGGTTGATCTGGAAACGCGGACTTGCCAGTGGCACAGCACTCATTGCGGTCGTCCTCGGGACGATGGTCGTGATCACATTCGGTGGTATGGGCGTGGATTGGGCACGCTATCATGGACCAATCCTGCTGGCGATGGCTGTCTGCACAGGTGTGACGGTAGGCTGGGTCACCCGTGGCTTGAAGGACTTAACCTCATGAATCTTCGTACCGCACGTCCGGATGATGCGGAAAAACTGGCAAATATCCACATGATCGCGCGGGAAACGGCTATGCCGTGGTTACCGAAGCTGCATCCTCTGGAGGAGACCATCTGATGGATAACCAACATCGTACTGCCAGAGCAACAAGTGTGGGTGGCAGAGATCGAAGGTGAAGTCTGCGGATTCATGTCCGTGCTGGGCGATATGCTGGAGCAACTCTATATTCTGCCAGCGTATCAGGGACAGGGCATCGGTAGTGAGCTTCTGGGCAAGGCGATTGAGATAGCAGATGCGCCGATGAGACTCTGGGTATTCCAGCGCAACGAGCCTGCTCGCAAGTTCTATGAGGATCGCGGTTTCGCACCGATTCTCTTCACCGATGGTGTCGAGAATGAGGAGAAGACGCCGGATGTGCTTTACCGATTCCGGGATCACAACCAGATATCTCCTGAGTAAAAACAGACTCCTTAAGGTGTAGAGTGTGTGTAACAGCCAACTCATGCGGAAAGGAAGTCAGCCATGAAACTGACACTGGCCAGCAAATCACACCTCACCGACAACATCTGGGCGTTCATCTTCACACCGGAGGAGGAGCTGCACTACAAGGCCGGTCAATACATTCGCGTGCAACTACCACACGACCAGCCGGACGATGAAGGTATCAAGCGCTTCTTCACCAACTCGGCACCGCCATTTGAGGGCGTGGTGCAGATCACGACGCGCATCACCGACAGTACCTTCAAGCAGGCGCTCTCGAAACTTGATATAGGCGATGATGCACTGGAAATGATTAAGCCACCGGAGGGCGATTTCCTGTGGCGCGAGAGCGACAGACCGCTGACTCTGGTGGCAGCCGGTATCGGGGTCACACCCTACTACTCAATCCTGGCGGAACGCGTGCACGATGATCAACCGATTCCCGCCACACTGCTCTACAACGGACGCACCGATGCATTGCCGTGGAAGGACGAGTTCGCCGCGCTAACGAAGTCGAATCCGGAGTTCAGCGTCGACTATCAGATCGGGACACATATCACCCTGGAACTCCTCCAGGAGAAGTATCCCGATCTGAACGAATCGATCATCTATCTCTCGGGACCAGAAGCACTGGTGGACAGCCTCGGTGAGCAACTCAAATCCGCCGGTTTACCGGAAGCGCAGTTGATGCAGGATTGGTTCCCGCACTACGACGATACGAGCTACTAGCGCGAATTGACCTGATCGGAGAGGGCATCGGCCAGTGCTTCCTCGGGTTCCGGGATACGGCTCGCGAGCAGGATGATCGCAACCGCAAGCACGACCACGACCCAGAGCGCCCAGCCAGCTTGATAGCCCTGATCCTCGATATAGATATTGGCGAGGCTCCATCCAGGCAGAACAACCATAAGGTATGCACCTGCCTGGGCGAGCTTCTTGCGAGAGTCAGCGCCAACGAGCGCACTCGCGATGACGAGCAGCAGCCCGACACCGCTAATCCAGAGCCAACGCTGGCTGGTGTATTCCACGATGCCCTCACCACGCATGATCTCCAGCAATGTGGAGTCGCTGGTGGTGCGGGTATGCTCGATCACGAACCATGGCCCAATAGCCGCAACGATAGCGATGACGACGGCCAGTGCCGGACAGATGAAGCGGCCCACGCTTCCGTTCATAAGGCTATTCATGTTTCCACCCCCAGATATTTCCTTCATGACATTCAGAAATCCATGTTCAGCGAAGGATAACAGGTGGGGAATATTCGCTATTCCGGATTGAAGATCCAGATGAGGCCATCCGCGATGGTGCCACGCCACCAGGCGTGATCGTGACCGCCAATGTACTCGCGATAGGTAGTGTCGTAGCCCTTAAGTTGCAGCACATCGTGCAGCCAGCGATTGCCGAATGTCTGCCAGATACGGGCAGGGGCGGGTCCGTTCTCCACGCCACCGCATTCGTGCCAGATCCGAATCGGCTGCCGCTCGGTATCACGGAACTGCTGGATCAGATAGGGGATCTCGGCAGGTTCGCCGACCGGATCGGAGGACATATCACCATACTTCCGCTCCCAGGTCTCCATCAGTTTCGGCGTCATCCAGGCTGAGGGTGAATGCATGATGACATTGCCGAAGACATCCGGATGATGCAGCGCAGTGTAGGCAGAGCAGAATCCGCCATAACTACCACCATTCAGAATGGCAGCGCCGGGATCAGTCGAGAGGTTGTACTCCGCCCGCAGCCAGGGTACGAGCTCGGTAGCGAGAGCACGGGAGAAATCGGGATTGCCAGGGAGTTCCTGATCACGAATCTCGATCTGATCGACCATGATTGCTACCAGCGGTGGAATCCTGCCAGCAGCGATGAGGTTATCGATGACTTCGGGTCCGGGATAGCCCGGCTCCTCGCCATCGAAGATGACCATGAAGGGATATGGTCCTGCCGATTTCTCGTAGCCGGCAGGTGTGTGCACCCAGATGCGACGCTCGTTGCCGAGAATGTCGGAACAAAAAGTATGTTCGTGGCGTGCGTCGCGCGGCACCGAGGCATCGGCGTATCTCCATGGAAGCGGAGACGCATGCGGCATAACCAGCACCGAGGTTCGACCATCCTCGGCGTGCCAGCCATCGCCCTCATATTCGCGTGCGATCGGATCATTGACATGATGTGATCCCGTGCCATCGGCCCAGGTGATATTGAAGCCATACGCTCCGCGCAGATCGCTCCGCACCCGCCAGGTGAGATACCAGATATCGGTGCCCTCAAGCTTGGCCAGTTGTCGGGCGGATCGCTCCTTCCAACTGAATGGCTCCACGATCTCAACGCTGTTGATCGCACGATCACTCTCGCGGTAGAGCCAGGTCACCAGAGAGACGTTGGCCTCCGCGGTTGGTTCGATCAGCGGTGTACCCTCACGCTCACGCTCGGCCCAGAAGGCGTTGATGGCTGTTGGCGTGAGATTCTCGGCGAGGGCGGCGATAGTTGGTGAGAGAGTAGTCATTGATTATCCTGCTGGTTTCGTGGGATTATCCCGACTTTATTCATCGGATTTAGTATACGCCACATCGCCATGAGCTTCGTGGTAAGAATGATCATGATCGACCACGTGAGACAGGAGCAGATAAGTGGGCGGATTCCTCAATCACATTCTCGGCTATGCCAGAAACGAAGATCGCATCCGGGCGGTGTATTTGGGAGGATCGCGCACAGATCCGTCCGTGGCACCCGATCCTTTTCAGGATTATGACGTCGTATTCGTGGTGGATGATCCCACCGTTTTCATCTCGGACCAAAGCTGGATCGATAACATCGGCAAACCCGCTATGGTACAGGAACCAGACAAACCAGAGTATGGCTGGGGCCAGGAAGAGGACGGGAAGCTGGGTTATGCATGGCTTATGATTCTTGACTCCGGCATCCGAATTGATCTGGGCATACAGGCCATCACCATATGTCTTGACAGGTTTATGGAAGACGATCTTCATCGTGTATTGCTGGATAAAGATGGATTGCTGCCAACGGATCACATCTCGTCCGGCGCAACCTTCTGGCACAAACCACCAACCGAGAACGAGTATCTCGCCTGCTGCAATGAGTTCTGGTGGTGTCTGAACAATGTCGCCAAGGCGAACGCACGCGGTCAGTATCCGATGGCGGTTTCGAGTCTCGAATCGCCGGTGCGGGATATGCTGATGGAGATGTTGGGTTGGTATACCGGTATGCGGCACGATTGGCGCGTCAGTATCGGTAAGCAGGGCAAGTTTCTCGGTGATCTGCTCTCTGCGGAGGATTTCGCGCAAGTGTGCGCGACCTATCCGCATGCAGACCGCGACGATATCTGGCGCGCGATCCATGCGATCACGATACTCTTCCGGCAAATAGCAGTAGCGGTCGGCGATGCACAGGGCTTCACCTATCCGGCACAGTGGGACGAGAGTGTGAGTGCATGGCTGGCGGCGATGGAACGCGGCGAGCTTCCAGGCGAAATGCAGCTTCCATAGCATTTTCCCCGACACACTATCGGCAAATTCCCGATACGCGCGGCCATTCCCGAGCGGTATGGTAGGTATTGTCATGCCCGGATGGTAGTCGGTACCATCCGGATTACCTACCCAAGGGAGCCTACCCATGAGCAACGTTCTGCAAATCGATGTCCGCGAAATCACCCCCCGGGAACGCCACCCGCTGATCTTCAACACCTTCGATGCACTCGCCGCTGGCGATGCGTTCGAGCTTGTCAACGATCACGATCCCAAGCCACTCTATTACCAGTTCATGGCCGAGCGTCCGGGCGAGCTGGGCTGGGAGTATCTGGAAGAGGGCCCGGAGACCTGGCGCGTCGTGCTGACAAAGCTGGCGGCTGAGTAACACTGGTCCGGTAGCAGGGGAGCTGGTCTCCCCTTTCCTCGGTTCCTGAGGGCAGACGAGCTACCCTGCTACCATTTCAATTCTTCGTTCACATAGCGATGGGACATTTCCCATTCGCGCATTAAATCGCCGAGGAACGTTTGCATCATCTGATGTCGTTCCTCGGCGATTTGCTTTCCAGTGGTGATATTCATCACACCCAGAGTGGTTGTTATCATTGAGCCGTGGACGGAAAGGGATCACGATGTCGCCAACTCCGCTCAAATACCCGGCGCTCAAACCCGAAGGATGCTTTGGTATCGTCAGTCCGTCATGGTTTGGTGGCGAGACGTTCATCCCTCGGGCAATGCACGGCATCCGCTACATGGAATCACTCGGCTACAGCGTCAAAATCGCGCCACATGCGTTCAAGAATCGCGGACATGTCTCCGATACGGCGATCAATCGGGCGGCAGATATCAACACCATGTTCGCTGACCCAGACGTCAACGCAATCATGTGCACGATCGGTGGTACGCATAGTATCGATGTCATTCCGTATCTGGACTTCGATCTGATCCGCGCCAATCCGAAACCGTTCATCGGGTACAGCGATATCACCTCGCTTAATGTCGCGATTCATGCGATGACAGGTCTATGCACGATCAACGGCCCCTACCTGCTCAGCGATTGGGCCGAGTTCCCGCAGATGCCAGAGATCAGTCAGGATTGGATGCTCAAACTCCTCACATCATCAGATGCTCCTGGCGAAGTTCCGTATCCCGACGAGTGGACACGTGAGTTTCTGGACTGGGAAACCGGTGAAGACCGAACCCGCCGTCGCCACCACGAACGCAATACCGGCCGGAACATCCTCAATGCAGGCCAGTCCGAAGGGACGCTGATTGGCGGGTGCCTGGAATGTCTCAATCTGCTGTGGGGAACCCGGTACTGGCCAAATCTGGATGGCGCGATTCTCTTCATCGAAACCGCCGGCGATCTGAAGTCCGCCTACGCCACTGACGAGCTGATGGGAGGGCTGGAGCTCACCGGTGCCCTCGACCGAATCGCAGGGCTCCTGTTCGCGAAGCCATACGACTTCCCCGAAGAAAACTGGGGGATTCTGGAGCGACTGCTTCGCGAGCGTCTTGACAGGTACGATTTCCCGGTGATCACGAACATGGACTTCGGCCACTACTCGCCGACGATCGCCATGCCGCTAGGTGTGCAGGCGCGGATTGATACAGAGATGGTTGCAGTGACATTGCTGGAGTCACCTGCGGAGTAATCGGCATTTGTCAGACATCGCTGCCTAAGTGAATCATCAAACGGTCTCAGTCGGTCGCAATCTGTGTCTTGAGTTGCTCAAGCATTAGTCTGTGCGCCTCCGCTGGATCACTGTTCAGGATCTGACTGGTTTTCCCTTCTGCTCTCGCTCGTTTCAGCTTGATCCCACATGGGTATACCAAAACCTCATAATCGCGACTTACGTCATACTCACGCACTACGAGGCTTTGTTCCTGACAGAAAGCACGGAGTCGGGCGCGCTCTAGCCACCATACCGCAAGTTGGCGTACCGGTTTGGAAGCTTGTTGAGTCGAAGACAAATGAGACTCTATAAACTGAATTATGGTCTCCAAGGACTCGACTCTCTCAACTACCTCAAATAGCTGATCTAGTCGAGATGCCTCAGGGTACTTCTTTGATAGTTCAAGTAGCCACTCGACAGTCTCTTTCGCTACACCGCGAAGCAAGAAAGAATCCTGGCTGGAACTGACACGACGTCGCGACCCGTGTATTATGTCATTTCTCATTAGGTATACATCGTAAACACCAAACGAGCGGTTCGCGTATACGGCTTTGTCTAGATCAAAACCCATGAGCATATACCGCAACGTGATTCGTTGAGCTTTCAGGGGGTCAGTTGCGGTACATAGGACTGATTCGAGGGCAGAGCATAGGTCAAGTATCTGGGAGTCAGGATCGCTTCTAGTCATACTTCTGCCTATCAACGTCAGTGATCGCCACAATGGCTCACGGATGGCTTCCGGCATTGACCTCTCGAATATGGGTGCGAACGTTCTTAGTTGAGTATCGACCAGAGTCCGCATATCGCCAGATATTCCTAGTACCGACTCCAGATTTACCGATTCCATCCCAATAGTACCTTCAGTTGGAATGGAAGATGGATAGGCGAAATAGCGCATACCGCGACGATACAGCTTTTGGAAGGAAGGTAAATACCTCGCATATGAGAAAGTGACCCGCAATATATCTAGAGCGTCATCTATCACGGGCTTCGCTCGTAGAAGAGCCGTCTTATGCGATCCTGCTAGAACCGTTGCGCGTGCGAAAGCAGAGCCCCTGAGTGTCTCATCAAGTCCAAACAACCGGAGTTCATCTGCCCATCGGAACCCTGACAACATATCACCGGTAAGTGACATAATTGTGACTTCTTCTACGTTCAAGGGCTCCGACAACTCTAGGAAGTCTATCTCCCAGAGCACAGTCCACTCCTCCTGGGGTTTTGAGTGTTCTCCCACGAAAGCATCAATTCGATCAGTCAGTTTGCAAACATCCAACGAGTTCCTATTTGTCCATACTTCACACACCAAGCGCCATAGTATTTTCTCGATGTCGCGCGGGGACATATATTCAAGATCTCCGTCCTCATTCGCTGCCTCCATTCCGGCTAGGCACTGCCGAAACAAGCGATCAGAGACACGACCAAGTATCAAGCCGCTCTCGAAGTCAGAAGAGAGAATATCTGATGGGATCACACTCATATATCCCATGCAACGATGATCATCTTCGCTATATGGATCAGGCTCCACAATAACGGACCTTAGCAGTTCGAGAAATGGAAGTTCAGAGATACTAACCGTCATGATGACCATTCTCCTTTGATATACGAATCTCTGGCGATCGCATCTGGATGCGTCCTGTACTCACAACAATTACACCATCGCAATAATGTCTTGGCTCAAACCGAAACGAAATCCTGACAGGGCGAAAAACACAAATATATCTCGCGCTTGACACCCACCACCCCACCGCCCTACAATCGCCGCTAACAACTGAATGACCTTATCCAGAGAGGTGGAGGGATTCGGCCCTGTGAAGCCCGGCAACCTGGTGACAATCACCAAGGTGCCAACTCCGGCAGATGTATCTGCGAGATAAGGGATCAGCTTCACCGCTCTTGCGTTGTCGCCTCCCATCCGCAGGAGGCGTTTTTCGTCTCCGCGTCTGCCCTACCCTCTCTTTCGGGGACATGACGATGAGCGAGATCGACAACAACCCAGCAACCACCAACGAACTCATGCGCAGGCATCTGCACGTGGTGCCGAGCTATCGCCCAACGCAGGATGGTGTGCTCAAGCTCGCCCAGCTCGGTGTCGTCACGCTGGAGCACGGCGATACGCTGGAGAATGTCACGATCGCCTGGCGCAGCTGGGGCGAACTCAATGCCGCGCGCGATAACGCTGTCATCATTCTGCACGCCCTCACCGGCGATTCCCTCGCAGCCGGCGATGGTGGCTGGTGGGAACCGGTGATCGGACCCGGCAAACCGATCGATACCCGCCGCCACTTCGTGCTCTGCGCGAATGTGCTCGGCGGTTGCCAGGGCAGCACGGGTCCGGCCAGCAAGGATGCCTTCGGCGGCTATTACGGACTCCGCTTCCCGCTCATCACCATTGGCGATATCGTCACCACCCAGCGCAAGCTTGTCGATTCATTGGGTATCACACGTGTGATCGCAATCGGTGGCAGCATCGGCGGCTTCCAGGCACTGGAATGGGCAACCCGTCACGCGGATATCGTGGCGGGTACCGGCTGCATTGCCGCGGCAGGTAACCTGAACGCGCTCGGGATCGCGGTCCATGGCGAGGTCGGTCGGCGGGCGATTATGTCCGATCCCAACTGGCTCAATGGCGACTATCTCAAGTACAACGTCTTCCCGGAGAGCGGACTCGCGATCGCGCGGATGGCGGCGATGACCACCTATCACAGCCGCGAGAGCCTGGGAAATCGCTTTGGTCGTAATCCGGCGGTACGGGCCTCGCTCTATCCGGAGTTCGGTCCGACCTTCGATGTCGAGGGCTATCTCCACTATCACGGTAAGGCGCTGGTGCGTCGCTTCGACGCCAACAGCTATCTCTATCTCACCCGCGCCATGGACATGTACGATATCGGACGTGATGGTGGAGATGCGTACTGGTTCGACAAGATCAATGCACCGATGCTCTTCGTCGGCATTACCAGTGACTGGCTTTTCCCGCCGGACGATATCGAGCTACTGGCGGCGCGGTTGCGGGATCGTGGTAAGGATGCCTGCTACAAACTCATCAATTCTCCCAACGGTCACGATGCCTTCCTGAAAGACTGGGATCAGCTCAATCCGATCATGACCGATTTCATGCACCACCTCGCAGCGGATACACGCCGCCAGGAGGCGACATCATGATGACGATGTACCGACCACGGGAAAACATCATGTGTTGCCGCTACTGATGCAACCACTAGCCGCCAGCGGCGGTCACCGGGTCAAAAGCCCGGCGCAATGACCAGGAGTCTTATCGGAATTTTTCAGCCCGAAGCCATTCGGGACGATGAAACACACCCTTTTTGCCGTACACAGAACACGGCACCACCTTGAGGAGACAGAAAACCATGTCTGACACCACCTACGGATTCGATACCAACGCCCTTCACGCCGGTCAGGTGCCGGATCCCACCACCGGTGCCCGTGCGGTACCGATTTACCAAACGACCTCGTATGTCTTTAACGACTCCGATCACGCTGCCAATCTCTTTGGTCTGCGGGAATTCGGCAATATCTACACCCGTCTGATGAATCCGACAACCGATGTATTGGAGAAGCGCATCGCTGCGTTGGAAGGCGGCGTGGCTGGTCTCGCCCTCGCGAGCGGGCAATCGGCCATCACGTTGGCGCTGCTTACGCTCGCCAAGGCGGGCGATGAGATCGTGGCGACCACCAGTCTCTATGGTGGGACCTACAATCTGCTGCACTATGTCTTCCCCCGCTTCGGGGTGACAGTGAAATTCGTTGATGCCAATCCGGAAGAGATCGCGGCGGCCATTACCGACAAGACACGCGCGGTCTATAGCGAAACGATCGGTAATCCGGATCTCCGCACGCTCGATATCGCCGCGGTGGCAGAGGTTGCACACGCAGCCGGTCTGCCGCTGGTGCTGGATAACACCACTCCCAGCCCCGCGCTGGTGCGACCGATCGAGCACGGTGCCGATATCGTGATCCATTCGCTGACCAAGTTCATTGGCGGCCATGGCACCAGCATGGGTGGCATCATCATCGATGCTGGCAAGTTCGACTGGAGCAACAATCCCCGCTTCAAGGAAGACTTCGTCGATCCCGATCCGAGCTATCACGGTCTCAGCTTTGCCAACGCATTTGGACCGATCGCCTTCATCATCAAGGTCCGCACCCAGCTCCTGCGCGATGTCGGACCGGCCATCAGCCCGTTCAACAGCTGGCAGATCCTGCAGGGTGCTGAGACGCTGGGACTGCGGATGGAGAAGCACAGCAACAATGCCGCAGCGGTCGTGGCCTATCTTCAGCAGCATCCCAAGGTGACCTGGGTGAATTACCCAGGTTTGCCGAGTCATCCGAGCTACGAGACGGCGAAGAAGTACTTCGATAAGGGACTCTTCGGCGCTCTCCTCGGATTCGGTGTGGAAGGCGGTGCTGAGTCGGGCAGAAAAGTGATTGAGTCGACGAAACTCTTCAGCCACCTGGCGAATCTCGGCGATGCCAAGAGCCTCATCATCCACCCGGCGACCACCACGCACTCACAGCTGACTGAGGAGGAGTTACTCAGCACCGGTGTGACACCAGACTTCGTCCGCCTCAGTGTGGGGCTGGAGGATGTAGCCGATATCATCGCCGATCTCGATCAGGCGCTGGCGCAGATCTAGCACTCTCTGGCAAACGACCTCGGTGAACCGCCGGGGTCGTTTACCATTGCGTAGCTAGTAACAAGCGTCAGGAGCTATGGTTTTCTGTTGATCAAATCAACTACCGTAGATCCAGCAATCACGTGCTGTGCAACTTCGGGAGCAAACCATCCAAGAGATTCGACCACGGCCAGATACACGCTATAAGGGTTTTGTCGGGAGCCAGGAGTCATCCCAAATACAGGTTCGTGATGAGCGATACGATTCCGCATACCGTGAATCCTCATAACGTTCCCATGTACATCATCTCTGGTTACCTCTAACGGGAAAGCATATCGAAGATATGGAATCCAGAGATTGTGTTCGTTAAGCTTGAACGTGAATCGCGACCACACCCCGAGAGTGAGCTCAGCCACAATCTTGCCCGATGATGGGACAACGGAATCGTCAGTTGTAGCGCGCGCAATCGCGTCACTGATTGCCCAGCGCGTCTTGAGATCCTGAGCATCGGTTCGCAGGGAACGATTGTGTTCGCTTCGAGTAAAAACCGGAGAATCTGCACTAAGCAACCAGTGGTCTGTCCCGTCCCATCTCTCAGAGATAGCACGATCATATGTATTTCGGAGAGCTATTTCAAAGTGGCAGATATCACGCATCAATGCCAGCCCCAGCCTGACATTCCACTCATAGGTAGCCAGAGCTCTCTGCCTGTCACCTGCACAAAGCAGTAGGTATTTCTCGAACCTCGGTGCGCCTAACCATCGTTCGATCCATTCATCCGGCATTTTGTTTTCTCGGGGTAAGACAATGCCCCGGCGGCTTGCAAGTTTTTACACTCGCAGAGGTCGACCCGGGGCTCACACAACTAATATGCCATATCCTGTGACTCGAATCAATGCTCCGTAGCCCTAATGAAAGCGGTTCTGTATCATCCCATAACATGACACTTCGCGCTTCCTCAACCGTTAACCAATTGCGTACACTGGTAACCGAGGAGCGATACGATGGTCACCACCGCCGGATCAATGCAGCAACCGCACAATCGCCGATTCCCGCGCAAGCTGGGGATCGCATCGGCATTGGTTGTGCTGGCCCTGGTTGTCTGGCAAAGCGGCGTACTTAACCGTGTCCCGAGTGACTACGTGCCGGATGCGATCGAACGCCACCTCGATACCGGCCCCTATCCCGCCAGCGCAATGCTCGCGGGTGCCTATCTCTATCAACAGCAACGTCCGCTCAGCTGCGAATATGCCAGCACAACCATCGCCGCAACGATCGGCGGCTGGAATATCACCGAATACGATTTCGATGATGCGGTGCCACTGAACGAGAATCCGCATTATGGCTACCGTGGCAATATCTGGGGCGAATGGGGTAATACCACCGATTATGGCATCTATACCGAGCCACTCCACGATGTACTCGCCAGCTGGGGTATCCCCAGCGAGGTGATCTATGCCGAGGGCGACGCCAATATCCTGAAACGTGAGCTTTCGTCAGGGCATGCGGTGGTGGTCTGGCTGGCAATGCGCGGCGAAGTTAACTCCTTCCACGTCCAGGATGAGGAGGGGCGCAGCTATCAGCTCACGCAATACATGCACGTCATGACCGCATACGGCTATGACGAAGATTATGTCTATCTCTCCGATCCGGGGACGGCTGTCTGGCGGACCTACGGCTGGGACGAGTTCATGTCCATGTGGAACGTGATGGACGGGATGGCGCTGAGTGTGATGCCCAAGTCGATTTCTATGGAAACCGACACTTTTTTGGCTCCCACGCGTTTTACTTAATGACCAGAGCACAGACGTTCCGCGTCTACCGGAACAAATCCTGACGATCGGTCGTTAAAGGAGATAGAAGCGAACATGGGAAACCATCTTCGCAACCTCCTCCCCCTCACCTTGCAGGACGCCCAGGTTCGGGATTCAGCCAATCCGAACCGCGAATGGGCGTCTTGCCTCTTTTCACGTTGGTTACTCGATCGGTCTCATCATGACCACGCGAGGCCAGGCATAGAGCCCTTTATCCTTCTCTGCCTGCACAATCTCGGCAATCCCCGTTGGCCATTCCGATTCATCGATATCGATGAATCCCAACCGCTCGTAGTAGGGCGCATTCCACGGGACATTCTCGAACGTGGTCAGCGTGATCTTGCCCAGTGCAACAGCCCGGGCATCTCCGGAAACCGACTGAATCAGCATCGCGCCAATACCACGATGGGCAGCATCCGGATGCACGGTCACTTGCTCGATATGCAGACTCTCCGGGAGAAATTCGGCCAACAAATAGGCGCGCAGAGTGCCATACTCGGTCGCAACCCAAAGTCGTTGATCAGCCACAGCCTGCTCCAGCACGGCATCAGGAATCGGAGCATCATCAGCGACGGCAGTCATGCCAATCTCGCGGAAGACTTCCGAGGCAGCCTGCTCCATAGGAGCAATCTGAGAAATATCATCAAGCGTGGCCAATCGCATTCGGATCACAACGGTGCCTCCAATCGGTAGATGATGCCAGTGTTTAGATCAGCAACATAGATTTCGCCATTGATATCAACACCAAACGTCGATATCGCCAGTCCACTCTGCACGGGTCCATTCATGGTCCAACTACCGTCGTCGCCAGGAACACCCTGCCAGACATATCCAGTGCAGTAATCACCGAAGAAATAGGTGCCGGTGAAATCAGGCAAGTTTTCTCCATAATACATATAACCACCGGTAACACTGCAACCACCTTCATTGTGGGTGTACTCCATAATCGGCAGCGTGATTCCGGTCGTATCGCATCCCTCCTCCAGATAGCAGGTGTCACCCTCCATCACGTTCCAGCCGAAGTTGAGGGCAGCATCCGGATCGACCGGCAGCAGATTGATCTCTTCAATCCAGTCCTGACCGACGTCGGCAATGAGGAGATTGCCGTTTTCAGCATCGAAACTAAATCGCCAGGGATTGCGCAATCCATAGGCAAAGATCTCTGGCAATCCGCCCTGACCATCAGCAAAGGGGTTGTCTTCAGGGATAACATACGTCTGCCCGGATGGAACCACAGTGGGATCGACATCGATCCGCAGAATCTTGCCCAACCAGGTCTGCAGATTCTGGCCATTGCCATTTGGGTCACCCTGGCTACCACCATCGCCAAGGCCGATGTAGAGATAGCCATCGGGACCGAATGCGAGTTGACCACCATTGTGATTCTGGTAGGGTTGCTCCTGCTGCAGAATCACCACCTCACTGGCAGGATCGGCGCTGCCGCTATCGTCCACCGTAAAGCGACTCACCACCGTATTCCCGTTGTTATCGATGTAATCGACATAAAAGACGTGCGAATCGGTGTAGTCTGATGGGAAGGCAAGACCAAGCAGCCCCTGCTCATTGCCAGCATCGTTGACGCGATCAGTGATATCGAGAAAAGGAGTGGCGCTCCGTTCCGAATCGACGATGGTGGAGATGATACCGGCTTGCTCGGCGACGTAAAGGGTATCGTCACCTGCATTGGTGATAACCGTGGGTCTGTCGAATCCCTCCGCTACCGGCTCGAAACCGACATCGAATCCCTCGACAAAATCCTGCGCACTTGCAGGCAGGGAGGAAACGAGCAGGACGATTGCAGCGAAGACAGAGAGCACCAGTCGAGTCATGCCAGGATCCTTTCCCTATGCGTTGTTCTCCACGATGGTAGCAGCTTGGAGCATCGCGCTTTCCATGGGTTCGCCATCAACCAACAGATTGGTGAATACCATTGGCACCGCGACCGCGTTGGGATCCCCGAATTCGGCAACACTTTGCGCGTGAATATGCACGTGCGGTTCGGAGGTATTGCCGGAGTTACCGATATTGGCTATCTGTTGCCCCGCCATCACCACATCACCCTCGGCCACCAAAACCGATCCTTGCTGGCAGTGCGCAAGGTAGACAAAACCACCGCCCGTATCAATGACAACATGATTCCCGGCTGCATGATCGGCAGGGTTGGCTGGCCCCTGCGGAGTAATATCCTCGAATCCATCGCGCGCAATGACGATAGTGCCATCCACGGGCGCGAGGTATGGTTGCCCAAACGCCCAGTAATCTTCGGGCTTACTGCCATCACCAAATGCTGTGGAACCATCTCGCCAGATCATAATATCGGCAGCTGTGCGCTGGCTCGGTGTGGCCGCATGATAGTTGCGGAAGACCGTGTCACCACCCCAGAAAACCAACCAAGCCCCATCGAACGGGAGTCGTGCGTAAATCGGCTCCATCTCATCCGTTGCAGGCAGAGTCGGTTGTGGTGTGAGTGCCAGGCTCGCAAGCTTGCCAGTGCTATCCCACCAACTCTCCAACTGCACGGTGTGATTTCCCCAAACGTACTCCTCGCCATAGAAGTTAATGCTGGATATCGATCCCCCGGCTGGCTTGGTGCTGAGGTCGATGCGCTCACCGATCGGCAGATCAGCAACAAACTGAACCTCGGACATGGGAACCGAAAAAACGAACTGAGATGGAGTACTCAACGCGACTGCAAGGGTATCGGCATCGCCGGTAAAGACGAGTTCGATACCCAGATCGATGACTCCGGGACCAATAACACCCTTCCAGTTACCCGTGGGGACACTATCGGTCTGCTTTTCCTCGGGGAGAACGTACCAATCGATCGCGCCACCCTGCACAAAGGTGCCAGCGATCCGATCGCCGGTGAACTGACCGAAGAACCAGGCACCAACCTCAGCAAAAGCAAACTGCAACTGATTCTGCGTGAGTGCATCGAGGGCTGAGGCAAGATTCGCGGCCGTGATCAACCGGGCGATGTCATCCGTCGCCACAGCGGCAATCGTATCGGCATCAGCTGCCCAAAATGCCTCCAAAACAGGCTTCGCCGTAGCTTCAAGATTCGCCTGCGCGCTCTTCCAGACAGGAACAATCTCGGCAGATGTTGGCGGCGTCGAGATCGATGCTCCGGAAGGAGTCGCCTGAGGTGTCGCTTCTGCCCACGCCGGCGATATCAGCAGAGGGACACCAAAACTCCCGGCGGTGATGAATTGACGACGGGTGAACATGTTCGAGGCTCCTCTCAATTGACGACGACGATTCAGGAAGTACTGCTCGAGAAGGAACGGAGATAGAGCGCCAGATACGCGATCGCGGCAAAGATCAGGACCACGCCGTACCAGCCGAATCCCCGACCATTCGCCACATCAAGTGCGGCACATATCAGGGCAAAAAGAACAAGGGCGAAGGTGGGATGATAGACATAGACGGGATTCGGCGGCCGGTTGCTATCGGCGGTGGATGATCCCCATAAGATGGAGGCCACATTGACACGGCCCCAGTAACTCACCACCACAACCCAAAGCAGAAAGACACCGGAGGAGACCAACGCGTATCGTGCCTGACCCGCCACGGCAAAACAAACGAGGAGCAATGTGCCAATAAAGGCACCTAACACAATCGCCCAGGTTAAGGCATCGCCAGGATCACGGGAGCGATCAGCAAAGGCGGTATAGCGTCGCTGGATAAAGCTCTGCTGCTGTTCTCCAGGGGTATATTCGCGTTTAGGCTCGTCAGGACGCTGCTTGCTCATGCAAGTACGTTAGCAGATGCACGCTCGCCAGCAGCGATGGCATCCGGAATACCGACACCGTGCAGCATGTTTCCCGCGATTTCCAAACCTGGAATCGTGGCGATCTCCGCCTCAATAGTGGCAACGCGATCGAGATGACCGACGAGATACTGTGGGCTGGCGGCATTGAGGCGCACGACGCGCACAAGAACCGGCGCAGCCGTGATACCAGCAGTCTCACTGATCTCCGCGCGAACCATATTCGCCAGTTCGTTGTCAGTAGCATTCAGTACTGCCTGGTCGCCCGCGCGACCGAGGAACCCGCGCACCAGCGTGTGCCCCGCGGGAGCTCGCCCCTCCCACTTGGACGACATCCAGGTAACGGCCTTCACGGTGCGATTCTCCGCCCTGGGGCTGAGGTAGCCATAGTTCTTCGGTGCGATATCGCCCTCGTATCCAAGCATGACTACCGCGGACGAAACCTGAGGAATACCGGTCATTGCCTGCGCGGATGCCGGTGCTATCCCTGCCAGCAGTTCCCGCTGCACATGCACTGGTGCCGCGAGAATCACGGCATCAGCATCGACGACACCCCCAGGTGTTGTCAGGGCAAAACGCTCACCAGCTGTTCGGTTCAGGTCCGTGACCGCTGTCTGCAACCGCATCTCCCCGCCATTGGCAAGGATCGCCGCGGCACAAGCGTCGACAATCTCCTGGATACCATTTCTGAAAGTGAGGAAACCCATGACGGACTGATGTGCGATCGGTCGCGACTTCTGCGCCTTCTTCTGCGCAAGCACACCCTTGATAAGTCCGCCATGTTCACGTTCAGCCGCTGCCAATTGCGGGAAGGTGGCCTGCAGACTCAGCTCATCACCATCACCGCTATAGATCCCGGCCATCAATGGTTCGATCAGGTGGTCATAGATATCGCTGCCAAGGCGTCGACGCACGAATGCGCCGAGCGATTCGTCTCCATCGTCCTTTCTTGCGGGAATGACGAAGTCCAACCCCATGCGGAGCTTGCCCACTGGCGAGACCAGCGAGGTCTTCGCCATCGGACCAAACTGACTGGGAATGAGACCGGTCAAGCCCTCCGGCATGGGATAGAGCTTGCCGCCCTTCATGATGAGCGAGCCGCGATTGGCAGGATTGGTTGTCTGAAATCGTGGTTCCAACCCAAGTTCACGCGCCAGACCGATACCACGCGGCTTCATGGCGATGAAGCTCTCGGGACCGTGTTCGATCACCCAGCCATCGTTAACTTCGGTATGAAGCACACCACCCACGCGATCGCTGGCCTCATAGATGACCGGATGGATATCAGGTTGCTGGCTCAGGGCATACGCGGCAGCGAGGCCGCTGATACCACCACCGATGATCACAACCTGACGGGCCATGCTAGAGCCAGCCTTCCTCGCTGGCGCGATCCCGCACCAGGGCGGCGAGTCCGGCCATCATGGTGGGATGATCATTCACCATGCGGATGCGTTCCAGTTGCATACTCAGTGCTTCCGCCTGCTGTCTGAACTCGATATCGATATCGAAGAGCACCTCGACGTGTTCGGTGACGAAACCGACCGGTACGATCAGTACATGCTGACCACCATCGGCGTGAATCTGCTCGATGATGACGCTGGCATCGGGTCCCAACCACGGATCCTGGGTCATGGCTGCACTCTGGTACGCCCAATAGCCGGTATGAGACGGGAAGCGACGCTTCATCTCCTCCCAGGTCTCGTGGAGATCCGACTCGTAGGGATCGCCCATCTCCTTGATGCGTTCCGGCAGACTGTGGGCGGTAAAGATGATCGGCACGCTATCGCGAACATCTTCCGGGAAGAGCTGCAACGCATCATTGACACGATCTGTCAGCGCATCAAGATAGCCGGGCAAAAGGTTCCAACGATTGATATTGGCGATCTGCATGGTTCCATCGGCGGCCGATTCTACTGCCTTGTTATAGGCACCGATGCTCATGCTGCTATAGTGCGGCGCCATGGCAAGCGTGATCACCTGATCAACACCGGCTTCCTTCATCTCGCCGACCGTCTGCGCGATATAGGGATGCCAGTGTCGCATCCCCTTCCAGACCTGCCAGCTCTCGCCGTCAGCGGCCTGGGCATTCAACTGCTGCTCAATCCCAACGCGTTGGGCTTCGGTCAACTCCAGGATGGGGGAACGGCCACCGATGAGTTCGTAACGATCCTCCACTTCCTTGAAGATCTCCTCGGAGGTGGGACGGTGGTGACGGACATCCAAAAGATATGGTCGGACATCCCCCAGTTTGTCGGGTCCGCCATAGGCCATGATGAGCAGATGATGTTGGGACATGAAAAGGTACCGCTCCTTCCGGATGTCGCGACCTTGCGACGTTGTGCGGGCACTGCGCTGCCCGCCATATGTGCTATACCGATATCGATGAATGAGGAGAATGGCACATGCAGCCAGTTGATCATGATCTAAAGAACGTCGTCACTCGCACCGATGTGATTGTCGGTATCATTACCGCCGTGATTCTGATCGTCACAACCGCCTGGCTGATCCTTTTGCTCTTCTAGGCGTAGATGCGAATCAGCACCACGCCATCCTTCTCCGTTGCCGTCTTGCCGGCAGTGACACCGGGCCGACGCTCGTTGTACTGATTGCCAATCACCACGGTGCAATCCGTGAGGGCAACAAGCACCACCGTATCGTTGCGTTCGCTAAATGATTCCTTGCCCTCAAGCTCACCCTTGCTCTTGATGATGACGTGCTTGAAGAAGTTGACCGGGTTGCTGACATCCGTATCCGGAGCATCCACCGCGGCAGACTTGAGTGCTTCCTGATTGCTTGGGATCACGGTCTGCACGCTGGAGGTCGGAGTTGGAGTCGGGATGGTGCCGGTGAGCAGATCGTGCCGACCAACGGTATCCTCCACCAGCTCCAGCAATTCAGTTTTGTTATTACCGAAAAGCTTGTCGCCCTTGGTGAGGACGATGCTGGCGTTCGCGCTCATGGTGACAGGTGTGCTCAGGCGTTCTTCGCCTGTCCACGCCACCAAAGCAGCAACCTGACCACCATTCATATCAATGATCTGAATCAATTCTCCGTCAGCTACCTGAAAACAGGCGGCGGTGCCTACGGGAAGCTGCTTGCTCTGCACCACCCGACGCCCGACAAGTACATTTGCCATGTTGTGTTCTGCCTTGCACTACTC
This sequence comes from Thermomicrobiales bacterium, assembly GCA_020432165.1. Lineage (GTDB taxonomy): Bacteria > Chloroflexota > Chloroflexia > Thermomicrobiales > UBA6265 > UBA6265. The sequence goes on along the minus strand of JAGQGU010000021.1, from coordinate 25,308 downwards.
GTACGCATTGCCCGGATTGATCCGGTGCACAATCACTGGGTATTGTAGCGCGATAATGACAACTCGCCCGTGGTAGTGATGAACCTGCGTCAGGATTATTCGCCATTGACAAACAAACTGGTACGATTCCTGCAGATATCAGCGCAGAGGAGTATGCAATGGAAACCTGCACGAACTGTGGAGCCGCATTACGACCCGGCGCCCGCTTCTGCACCACCTGTGGCACTCGGGTGAACGAAAAGCCAACCGACAACGGTGGCTGGGGCGTACCTGCTGTGAGTGAAGACGATAGCCAGCAGACATCTGTGCTTGAGGCGGTACCACTATCAGAGCCGGACGTAGCATCACCCGTTCAGGAACGCCAGCGGGATTGGGGCAGCGCTTACAGCACAACCTCCGCTGCCGATCCCGCCAGTAACTTCCGCTCGGCACTCGATGCCGAGGTCCAGCCCGTGACCGATGAGGGCTGGGGTGCCCCCAGGCAGACCACCGATAACTGGAATTTCAGCGCCGCGACCGATGACACCTGGAAAGCACCTGCAACCTGGGGCACCGTAACACCCGAAGTGGAAGAGGATGCGGAGACAGAGCCAGCATCTGCAACAGACGTGGACGAGGTTGTAGAGGACACAGCTCAACCCGAAGAGGTTGAGGCGATCGCTCTTCCGGAAACACCCGCCACGCTACCTAATGAGCCGGCAGGTGAGGCCAGCACACTCACTGATACCCATACCCGCGCACTGGAATTGCTGAAGGAGCTGCAGACGATCGTCCCGCAATTGGCCGCATCGCAAGCCGACGAAGGCACTGCTGCCATGACGCTAACTGAGGCGAGCCTGCAGGTTAAGGACTACTCGGATGTCGCCGCGACACTTAATGCGGTGAAAGAGAATCCGCGCGATATTCAGGTGCTGGGTGATCTCGCTGCCAAGGCGGATCGCATCCAGGAATTGCTTGATGAACACAGCGCACTGGCACAGGCTATCGAGGATGCGATCGGACACCTGAGCGAGGGATAGCCTTACGGTTCCCGCGGCCACATGAGGAAGGCGAAATCGCGTTGCTCGGTGATCGTGAGCCAGTCTCCCCAGCCATGCAGAGGAGACGCGTGGATAACGAGCAGACTCTCCCCGTGCTCACTGGCAACGATGCGCATTGAGCCAATGTGAAGTCGATCAGCATAGGGCTGATGTGTCACCGATGATGTGCCGTTGGTCAACTCGCGTGCGGCGCGGTTGTAGGCCTGGGTAGCATCAGCAGCTGAACCATAGGCGGCAACGATCACATACACCGGATCCCCAGCCGGAGTGAGGCTGAGGCCCGAGAGCAGCATACTCGCCTCGGGTAGTGCGGCAGTTGGTGTCGCCACAGGAGTCGCAGCGGCAGCCTCCAACACAGTGCCCTTGAGCAATACACCTGTCACGATCTGTTCAGGATCGATACCCGATGATAACAGCCCCTCAATCGCAGAATTCTCAGCCAGGGATGGCTGCTGACCGGCAATTGTCGCGAGTGTTTGTTCCAGTCGGCTCGATCGTGCGGTGGCGATCAGAGTGCCATCTTCCAGCAATACCAGATTGTTGAGATTTCCCAAAGCCGGTCTGGAGGCGGGCGCCGAGAGATCGACATTCCCACCCGGATTCAGGGACCAGTAAGTGACACCATTCACACGCACCGCCTGGTAGCCATTCTCGGCCCAGGTGCTGTGCAGCAGGTCGGCATCGAAGCTGCCCCGAATGATCATCACATAATCAGGGGCACTGCCTACAGCCAGCACCTGATGGACATCCAGCAAACTGAATCCGTAGGTCTCCTGCCAAACATCATCAGCACCGCGTGTGGCCAGAACCTCCGGCAAGGCGAGTTGACCGAGCGCCTCCAGCCAGGTATCCCAGGCCGGATCGCTCGGGTCAGTTGGCAGAACAATGCCCTGTGATTCCAGCCACCGCTGCACATCGGCGTATTGGGCGATTTCGCTGAGTGGCAACGAGTTATCGGCCAGTCGATCGGGGGCGTAGGTTAACAGATGCTGAAGAGATCCCTCGGCAGGGGCTGGCTCGGGATCAAATGTGGCTATCGGCGTCGCGGGTGTTGCCTCGATCATCGGCCCGATGGTGGCCGTCGGTTCTTTGGTCGGTACAGGCTCAAGCGGACCCTGATCGCTATTCAGCACGCGCGCGATGACAGAAGCAACCAACACGAATACCACCAGAATGGTGATCGCGAGAATCACGCGTTCAAGCTTGTGCCGAATGACCATCGATTAGTAATCGGTGATAAGGCTGAGTCGCGCCTGGAAGGCATCGGTGCTGCGATAGGCTGTGCTGACACTGGCACCGGCATGGATGCGCTGGATGGCTTCACCCAGAAGCTCGGCGACATTCAGCACGACCAACTTGTCGAAGAATTTTTCCGGAGGCAATTGCACCGTATTGGTGGTGACGATCTCCTTGAGCGGCGATGCCTTCAGCCTTTCCACGGCCGGTCCACTGAAAACGGAGTGGATGCAGCTGGCATAGACCTCAGTGGCACCACCACGGATGCAGACATCCACCGCCTGTGTAATCGAACCCGCGGTATCGATCTCATCATCCACAATGACTGCCTGCTTGCCTTCGACCGAGCCGATAAGGTTGAGAATCTCGGTCTTGTCCTGATTCCCGACTCGCCGCTTCTCGATGATCGCCAACGGGCATTGCAGGCTATCGGCGAAATTACGGGCACGCTTGGTATTGCCGAGATCGGGACTAACCACCACCGGATTCTCCAATCCCTTCTCGACGAAGTAGCGAGCGGTCAGGTACATCGCGCTCATCTCATCGACCGGGATGTCGAAGAATCCCTGAATCTGGCCGGCATGCAAATCGACTGTGAGCACGCGATCGGCCCCCGCTTGCACGATCAGCTTGGCGACGAGTCGCGCAGTGATGGGCACGCGCGGTTGATCCTTTTTGTCGGTACGACCGTAGCCGTAATACGGGATCACGGCGGTAATCCGACCAGCAGAGGCGCGCTTGAGTGTATCGATCATGATGAGCAGTTCCATGATCGAATCATTCACCGGGGTGGTGAAGCTTTGGACAACGAAGACATCGTCCTGGCGCACGCTATTACCGATACGAACAAAAGTATTGTCATTGCTGAACTTGAAGACCTCGGCCTTACCGACCGGAATATTCAGATAGGCACAGATATCCTCAACGAGGCGCGGATTGGAATTGCCACTGAAAACCTGAATCTGCTCCCAAGGTCCAGCCATCTGCTACTCCTTTGTCTCCAGAACGGAGGCATCGGCGGCAATCGCCAGTAGTGCCTCCCGGGCAGCTATCTGCTGCGCCTCACGTTTGCTCCGACCGATACCCGTACCCAATCGCGCGCCATTCACAATCGCTTCAATTGTAAAGACTCGCGCATGCTCGGGGCCTTCTTCGGCCACGATTTCATAGACAGGTTGCTCCAGTTTTCGCTCCTGCACAACCTCTTGCAGCCGACCTTTGGGATTGGCGATGGCGTCATCCGATTCCATATCGGGCGTAATGGTATCCAGCCAACTATTGATGAACGAGGCAGCCGTAGCCTCGCCCTGGTCGATATAGATCGCGCCGATGATGGCTTCCATCGAACCAGCGAGGATGCGATCGCGGGGGGAATCAGTGACGGATTCGCCCGTCCCGAGATAGAGCGCCTCCGGCACACCGAGTGAATATGCCCAGGCCACCAATGTTTCCGCCCGCACAAGCGCGACGCGGCTACGTGTGAGTTCGCCTTCCGGAGCGTCCACCAGCGAGCGGTAGAGGCGATCCGCAGTGACCAGGCCGAGAACTGCGTCACCCAGAAACTCCAGCCGCTCGTTGTTCTGGATGATGGCATCGATGTTGCCATCCTGTGTCCATTCATGAAGGACGGAGCGATGCGTGAGGGCAAGCCGCAGCTGATAGGGATCGGCGAAATGCACCCCGAGGCGATCTGCCAGGGCCTGTTCGGCAGCGAGATCGGGATAGCGAAATGGCGTGGGCTTGGTGTCCGTCATCAGTTGGGTAGAGCATCCTTGGGGTAGGCAATTACTGATCTGAGTATACGGTGAGTCTGGGTGCATCTCATGGACAGTAGCTGTTATCAATCATATTCCTTGACATTCATATAACCAATAGTTCATATTATGATCATGGATGGATTTACCGCCATTGCCGAACCCACACGACGCGCAATCCTGGATTGCCTGCGAACTGGCGAACGTGACGTGACCACGCTGGTGACCGAACTGCGCATCTCACAACCGCTCGCCTCCAAGCATCTGCGTGTGCTGCGCGAGGCTGGTCTGGTTGAGGCCAGCGTGCGGGGCAAACGGCGCGTCTATCGATTGGCGAAGGAACCGCTACCCGACGTTTTGGCGTGGATTGGCCCCTATGCCCGCCAATGGAGCATTGCGTTCGATCGACTTGAACATGTTCTGGAGAGTGAGTCCTCATGACCGAACCAACGCCTGATCCAACGATTCTTGCCGAGATTCACTCCCCGGTTGACGCTACCGTGGAATCAGAAGGTGACCACGGGACGCTCCTCATGAAGCGGCATTTTCAACAAAGTCCGGCCAGACTATGGCACATGATCACCGAACCGGATGAACTTGTACGCTGGTCACCCGTGGTACCGAATCGTCCGCTCACCTCACCTGGTGCAGCCATGTGCCACGAATCACCAGAGCAGAAATGGATCGACGCGGAAGTGCTTCTCGCCAACGAACCTTATGAACTTGTTCACCGATGGGGGCAGGATATATTGCGTTGGACAATTACCCCGTCGGAATCAGGCTCGACGCTGGAACTCCGACACACCTTTGCTGATCGATCTGCTGCCAGCATGTTTGCCGCAGGATGGCAGGTGTGCCTCGGTACATTGGCCGCCACCCACGACAATGCTGATCGAGAGCGTGTAGTCGGTCAACGTGCATTGGCGTATGGATGGTCTGAACTCAACGATCATTACGCCTCGCGCTGGACAGGGGAAGACGCATGAACACAATCATCCGCGGCATTTTCTCACCAGCGATCATCCAGAGGAAAACGCTCGCTTCTATCGCGATGTAGCGGGTTTGGCGATAGAGTCTCTTGGTGACCCAGCGGAATATCTCTATTGGAAAGTGGACGATCAGAACATACAGCTGGCGATTCACGACGCGGCAGCGTTTGCCGACTACACTTCCCCGCCTCTGCCGGATTCCAGTCTCACGCATCTCTGGTGAACAATCTCGGAACATTCAAAGCCCACCTGGATACGTTCAACATCGCTCCACTTGTGGAAGACGATGTTGTGATCACCGTCGCTGATCCCGATGGTCGGAAGGTCATGTTTGGTACCGTGTAAGTGAGTCACCATGGTTCGCATTTTATCCCGATGATAACGATCGGATATACTGATCATCGGTAGATTCCTGCCAACGATTCGATGCGCTCAATGGAGATTTTCATGACCTCTGCAAATCGTCGTCAATTCGCAGGTATCTCACTCGCTGCCATCGCTTCCTTGGGAGTCAAGGATGTCTGGGGCCAAAGCGCATCGCCAGAAACAACACCTAATGGCGAGTGGAGCTTCACCGATCTGGAAGGAACCACTGTTACCCTGCCGAAAACGCCAACACGCATTGCGGCCAATATCGTCACTGCTGCAGCGTTGTGGGACCTGGGGATCAAATGCGTGGCCGTCTTCGACTACGCAGTCTCCGCCTATCCGGATGGCGATCACATCGCCTGGGGCAATATCGATCCGGCTGAAGTCATCAATGTTGCCGATGCGGATGGCAATATCCTTGCCGAGGAATTGATTGTTGCTGATGTCGATATCGTCTTCACGCAGTCGTTTGCATTGGGCGATCCGTCCCAGACACTCGGTGTACCGGCCGAGGTAGCGGAGACGCTTGAGCAAATCGCTCCGATCCTTATCGTTTCCGATTTCTCCTCGACTGATGTGCAGTTGGATCAACTGGTGACGCTCGCAACTGCGCTCGGCGCTGACTTTAGTGCACCGGACGTCGTGGCACTGCAAGAGGCCTACGAGGCCAAGGTCGAGGAACTACGCACAACAATCAGCAAGCAGGCTGATATCCGTGCTCTATTTCTGGCTGCTTATCCGGATGAACTCTATGCCTTCGGACCAGGCGGGGTGCCAGACCTGATGTTCCTCGGTTCTCTCGGTATGAATTTCGCGAATGCAGATTCGGCAGCCGCAAACGACTTCCTGGAGTCGCTCAGCCCCGAGCAAGCGACGCTCTACCCGACAGATGTGTTGTTTATGGACGTCTATGGATCGCTCCAGACGGCGGAAGATCTGGCCGGGGAACCAGCCTACGCAGCGATACCTGCAGTGCAGGCGAATCAGGTTGGCTTGTGGGAACGCGATTTCCCGGCCAGCTATGCCGGTGTCACGCATTTCATGGACACAATTCTGGCGACACTCCAAAGCGCCACCCCACTCACCTAGCGATCAAATGTATGTTGTTCAATGTAAAGGAACAGGTATGACTCACAGACTCACAACCCGTCGTGAATTCGCTGCGCTCTCGCTTGCCACAGCCACGGCGCTGGGAATGAAGGGTGCTTTCGCGCAGGACTCTACTCCGGCCTCGCCGACTGGAGAGTGGAGCTTCACCGATCTGGAGGGTACAACGATCACCCTGCCCCAGGCTCCCACCCGCATCGCTGCCAACATCGTCACGGCGGCCGCACTGTGGGATCTCGGCATCAAGGTGACGGCTGTCTATGACTGGACATCTTCCAATTATCCGGATGGCGATCACATCGCCTGGGGCAATATCAATCCGGATGAGGTGATCATCATCGGCAATATCGGTGGCAATCTTGAGCCAGAGGAGCTTGCGGCAGCGGAGATCGAGGTTCTGTTCGCCCAGACGTTTGAGCTTGGCGATCCGGAATCTACCAACGGCATTCCTGTGGATATGTACGACACCATCAACACGATCGCGCCGGTCCTGATCGTGACTGACATGGAAGCGGCCGATGTGAATGTCGAGCGGATCGTGGCGCTGGCAGATTCACTGGGCGCTGATCTGGATGCACCTGAGGTCGTTGCAATGCGTGAGGCATATGAGGCGAAGCTGGAAGAGTTCCAACAGGTCACAGCCGAAAAGAGCGACATTCTCACCCTTTTCATCAATGCAAGTGCCTCAGAACTCTATGTGGCGGGTCCGAAGGATGTCTCCGATCTCAAGTTCCTGGGATCGCTTGGTCTGCAGTTCGCCAATATCGATGCTCCGGCAGCGACGGAATACTGGGAAACCCTCAGTGCCGAGCAGGCATTGCTCTACCCTGCCGATGTGCTCTACATGGATGTCTATAGCACGCTCAAGACCGCCGATGATCTGATGGCGGAACCAGCCTTTGCGGCCATGCCAGCCGCGCAGGCGGGTCAGGTTGGTACCTGGCAGCGTGACTATCCGGCGAGCTATGAGGGTGTGACAGGATTCCTGGAAGAGATTCTCATTCCGTTGCGTGATGCCGAGAAGGTGATCTAACGTCGCACTGCTTGTTTTGGCACTATGCCTTCTCACTATCCCTCGGGTAGTATTAGGGAAGCATCCGCAAAATCGCTGAGGATGAATACCTTGAATCTCCACGGGAAGGATAAAGGGCAATGACGACACGACGTAAACTCTTCCAGATCTCGGGTGGCGCGCTGGCTGCAGCCATGATTGGTAGCAAGGTCGGTGCTCAGGTTGGCACCCCCGGTGCCACGCCACAGGTGGAAATCGGCGATATCTCCGTGCTGCCGCTGAAGGAGCCGGGTAAGTTCATTGTGCATACCGACGAGCCCGCCTACGAGCCGTGGGTCTTCGATGACGATCCGAGCAACGGCAAGGGCTTCGAGAGCGCATTGATCTATGCCATCGCTGATCGCCTCGGCTTCGAGAAGGAGCAGGTCGAATGGGGTCGCACCTCGTTCAATGCCAGCTTCGCACCGGGTCCCAAGCCATTCGATGCCTATCTCGCGCAGGTGAGCATCACACCGGAGCGCGCCCGCGCCGTCGGTTTCAGCATTCCGTATGTGAAGGGTCAGTTGGCGGTCATCGCCAACGAGGGTAGCCCGGTACTGGAAGCCGAGACACTGGCGGATCTGGCCAAGTTCAAGTGGGGCACCCAGGTCGGTACGATCTACTACAGCTACATTGAGGAATTCATCAAGCCAGAGCAGGACATTCTGGTCTTCGATACCAATGTCGATTCGCTCACTGCGCTCGATAACGGCACAGTCGATGCCGGTATCCAGGATCTGCAGATCGCATTCTATGTGACCGAAGTGCAGTTCCCGACCATGGAGATCGCGGGTGCATTGCCAGCCAAGGGCTCTGGCGGTGGCAGTGGTCTGGTGACAGACAAGGAATCCGAATTGATTCCGTATCTGAACAGCGCCATTGTGGCGCTGCAGAACGATGGCACGCTGCAAGGGCTCTTCGATGAGTATCTGGCACCACCGGCCGATATGAAGACATTCGCCGAGTAATCTCGCCACAAGTACAATGAATGCCGGATCGTATGCAGCGATCCGGCATTCATTGTTTTCCGCGCCGGAGTCCCGCACACCATGTCTTCTGTACCTACACCGCCGCTCACCGAGCAACAGGTGGCGCAGCTACTGCAACCGAAGAAGTTCTGGGAAGTGCCAGGTGTGGTGCGATCGTTGGTGATTGCCTTGCTCAGCACCGTCGTCATCTTTGGCGGACTCGCGTGGCTTATCAGTCGCAGCGAAGGCTGGGATGCCGTCCAACAGGCATTCTTTAGCAAGCCAGACATGAAGAAGGCCTGGCCCCGCGTGTGGCAAGGCTTTCAACTGAACATCAAGATGTTCATGATTGCGGAACCACTGGTGCTTACCATCGGCCTGCTCCTGGCATTGATCCGCATTGGTACCAGCTCGGTGCTCTTCCCGGTGCGGGCACTGGCGATTGCCTATATCGATCTCTTTCGCGGTGCACCGGCATTGCTGGTGATCATGATGCTTGGCTTTGGTATGCCAGGCTTGCGTATCTCCTGGTTGCCAGCTGATCCGGTCTTTTGGGGTATCACTGCCTGTGTGATCACATCCAGCGCATACACCGCCGAGACTTTTCGTGCCGGTATCGAGAGCGTGCACCGCAGCCAACGCTCGGCGGCGCGATCGTTGGGACTCACCAATCGGCAGACCTTTCAGCACGTTGTGCTTCCACAAGGCATCAAGGCGGTCATCCCACCATTGATCAGTGGCTTTGTCTCCCTCCAAAAAGAGACCGCGCTAGTGAGCACCATCGGTCCGCTGGAGGCGACACGCCAGGCGCAGATCTATTCCTCGCTGAACTTCAACTACTCGAGCTACGTCGTGGCAGCGCTCCTCTTTATCGCGCTCACGATTCCGCTTGCCCGCTTTACTGATTGGCTCCTGCAACGCTCTGCCAAACGCATGCAGATGGGAGGTGTGGCATGAGTGCGCTGCTCCGTTATGAATCCGTCTACAAGGCGTATGGTCCGAATCTGGTACTGCAGAATATCAATCTCGATATCCCCGAGCATTCTGTTACCTGCCTGATCGGTGCTTCCGGCTGTGGCAAGAGCACACTGCTGCGGTGCACGAATTTGCTGGAAGAGATTCAGCATGGCTCGATTTATCTGCGCGAAACCGATCTGGCTGCGAGTCATAAGGATGCCGATGCGCTACGAGCAAAAATCGGTATGGTTTTTCAGAGCTACAATCTCTTTCCGCATATGAATGTGATCAAGAACATCACACTGGCACCGGTGCGTGTACGGGGCGAACGCCGCAGTGATGCCGAAGACCGTGCCCGCGATCTCCTCCAGCGCTTCGGTCTGCTGGATAAGGCCCTGGAGTTCCCGGATCGACTCAGCGGTGGTCAACAGCAACGTATCGCCATTATCCGCGCACTCGCGATGCAGCCAGAGGTATTGCTGCTGGACGAAGTAACCAGTGCGCTCGATCCGGAGATGGTGGGCGAGGTGATGGATATCATCATCGAACTCAAGAGCCTGAATATGACGATGATTATGGCGACCCATCAGATGGGATTCGCCAGCCAGATCGCCGACAATGTTGTCTTCCTGGATCGTGGTGCGGTGCTGGAGCAAGGACACCCATCGTCATTCTTTGGCAATCCACAACACGAACGCACACGACAGTTCCTGGAACGTGTAACGATGGCGATTTAACGCGATACTACCGGGGTTTCCCATCGCAGACGCCCGTTGACTGTCACCCCGTTGCCCGATCTCGGCTCGTCATAATTCTCCTACAATATGTCATGCAGATGTATTGCATTTCCCTACACCGGGAGTACAATCGGACGTAGCGACACCACCAACACGTGCCGTGATGTGCAGGCCGCATACGCATCCAGTTGCCGGGAGGTTCCCGGGGCGGGTTATCGTTGGCTGCATTTTGCCGAAGATGAGCGTTCATCGACGACTATCTCGTGTTGGAGCATGACCGCGGCTTCTACGCGGAAATTTGGAGGTTCACATGAACGAGTCGTTAGGTTTTGGCGGGCGGTTGTCCCGCCGATCATTTACCGTAAGCTCCCTGGCATCGGCAATCGCCCTGAGCCACTCTCGCGCACTCTTCGCGCAGGACGCAACACCAGTTGGCGGCGATAACGGAGTCACCTCAGAAACTCTCCTGACCGGACTGCTCGATCCCCGCTTCATTGCGATCGATGGCAGCGATGTCTATTTCACCGAAACAGGCAATGGTGGCGATACACCGGTCTTCACGATCCCGGGCGAAGGCACACCAGAGCCAACCGATCCCATCAGCATGACCGGGAACACCGGCAAGCTCAGCAAGCTCGCTGCCGATGGAGCCCTCACCGAAGTCGTTTCCGACTTCCGCAGCTATACCTTTGGCGCGAATGGCGAAGTTGTCGGCGCAGCCGGTGTTGCATTGGACGGCGCTGGCTTCGCCTATGTGGCCGTCGGCGGACCAGGGCCAAATATCAGCCTGATCACCCTCACCGGTGAAGAGAATGTGGTCTATAAGGTCGATCTTGCCACCGGCGAGAAGACAGCGCTCGCTGCCCTCGGCGAATTTGAGCTGGCGAACAATCCGGATCCAGCGTCCATCGATAGCAATCTCTATGGTGCAGCATATCTGGACGGCAAGGTCTACGTTGCCGATGCCGGCGGAAACACGGTGTACACCGTGGATGCTGAATCCGGCGATATCACCCCCTGGGTGGTAACTGGTGGACTTCCAGTTGACTTCTTCGGCGATGCCGGAAACCCGGCTCGTGGTGGCGCCAAGGAAATCGATAGTGTGCCCAGCGGTGTCGTAATCGGACCCGACGGTCGTATCTACGTCAGCTTCACCACCGGTGGTCCCTTCCCGGCGGGGCTGGCTCCGATCAATGCCTACACCGCTGACGGTACGGAAGAGACTTTCGCGACCGGTCTCACCATGAGCAGCGGTCTGGACTTCGCCAGTGATGGCAAGCTCTATGTGGCGATCGTGTCGGTCGATCTCATCAATGGCGCACCCGGTCAGGTGGTACGTGTTGAAGACGATGGCAGCCTGACGGTTGTTATCGATGGACTGGTGATGCCAGCAGGCATCGCGTTTGACGCAGACGACAATCTTTACGTCATTGAGCATTCCAGTGTGGTGCCAGGCGGCGGTAATCTGGTGAAATACACCGGTGTCACCAGCGTCCCGGCATCGGGTGGAGATGGCACACCAGAGGCTACGCCCGTTGCAAACAACGGGGGTGCGTCCATTTCGGGCCCTTTCGGATTACGATGATCGATACCGCGTTCGAGCCGAACGCCCTGACGATTCCAGCAAACACCGATGTGGTGATTCAGCTTGAGAATACGGGCTTTCTGGCTCACGACTTCGCGATGGATAATCCGAAGATGGTATCGAAAGTCTTGGGACATGGTGGCACAACCGAGGTGACCTTAAATCTGGCACCAGGCACCTATACCTTCTACTGCTCCCAAGTCGGTCATCGACAGTTGGGTATGGAAGGCAAGCTGACAGTTCAGTAAACACAAAGAGGGGCGGCAAATGTAACCGCCCCTCTTTGATTTACGGATGCATATAAGGGCAGCAAGTTGCCACCTGCGGCCAGCCATCATCTGTCGCCGCATATAAAATACGGCGCTACGAGAAGAATCACGCGACCAGATCGTGATAGTCCTTGTGACGTTTGATCCAGATATCAATGAATGGACACGTGGGTTTCACCCTGAGATCACCGATCGCCCGAATCTGATCCAGCGTTTGTCGCACCAGTGCCGAACCAACACCCTGGCCCTCGTACTCAGGAAAAACCTTGGTATGAGGGAGATCAATAACATCGCCCTCGACTTCATAAGAGATATAGCCCAGGAGTTCGCCATCCCGGCGAGCCTCAAAGCGACTATCGGATTCGTTGCGGGTGACGGTGATTTCGCTCATGATACTGTCCTTTCTGTCTGCTGATATTGTTGCAGATCAGGGACAAACGGGGAATCAATCCAGCCAGCCGCGAGATTCAGCAATACGAACAGCATCATGCCGATTGACGGCACCGGTGGCTGTGATCGCCTCGGACAAGTAATTCCTCACTGTTCCCATGCCAAGGCTGAGTTCATCCGCAATTGCCTGCACCGACTTGCCAATTCGGGTCATCCGCAGGACATCGCGTTGGCGCGGCGTTAATGGATTGGGACCAAGGGTCAGCGCGGCCACCGCCAGGTCGGGATCGATAGCCCGAACACCATTGTGAACACGCCGGATCGACTGGGCGAGTTGCTCGGAGGGAGAGTCCTTCAGGAGAAAGCCCGTTGCGCCAGCTGCGATGGCTGCCTGCAGATAACCTGGTCGGCCAAAGGTGGTGAGCATGATAAATCGGATATCTGGTAACTCGGCAGCCAGCATCTTTACCGTCGCGATGCCGTTGGTATCTGGTAACTCGATATCGACCAACACGACATCGGGTCTGGTAGCCCGAACAATATTGATCGCTGTCGTACTATCGGGAGCCTCACCGACAATCTCGAGATCATGCTCCAGCGAGAGGAGTGCGACAAGCGCTCCACGGACCATCGCCTGGTCTTCCACAATGACGATACGAATCATCCAGCAGGTATCCTGACCTCAAGCACAAATCCGGAACCGGTCTGTTGCCAGTGTACCGAGCCGCCGTGTTCCTCTGCGCGCTGACGGAGACCCAAAAGCCCCTGACCAGATGAAGCGCTCGCCGCAGAGATCGTGCCGTTATCACGGATGGTGAGAAGGTAGACATCGGCATCCTGAACCAGCGTCACCTCACATCGGGTGGCAGTGCTGTGCTTGGCCACGTTCAAAACCCCTTCCCGCACGGCCCATCCGAAGACCGTATCGATCTCCTCCGGTATGTCTGTTACGCGGATATCCCATTGCAGAACGATCTCTTTTGCGGAAAGCAATTCGGTGGCGCGCGCAAGTTCGGTGGTCAATGTTGGCGCGACATCGCCCGCAATCGACTGCCGAATGTCTGAACTGAGAGATCGCGAAAGCTGTTCGATATCAGTCAGTTCGTCACTCGCCCGACCGGTGTCTGTGGACAGTAACTTCCTTGCAAGCTGCGCCTTGAGGGTGATCTGTGTCATGGAGTGGCCAACGGTGTCATGAAGATCCCGCGCGAGGCGGAATCGTTCTTCGGTGATCGCCTGATCACGAACGAGGGCGCGCTCCCGCAAGAGTTCATTGATGACACCTCGATTGATGACATAGCCCGTGGTGAAGTATCCAAAAGCCAAGGCCATGACAACAGTCATAAAGAACTCGCCGTTGCTATCGTGATATCGCAGAAAGAGAATGGCTGCCGATATGCTGGATGAAATGACAACGGCCGAAAACGCGCTCTTGGGTTCGGAGGTCACGGTCCAAACGATGACGACAAACACAAACGTGAACATCCACCGCATAAAGTAGTCTTCATAGGGCAGCCACACCAGGAGTGTGGCCAACGTCAACATGGTGAGACGGAAGCCCCAGGATTCCTTGCGAGAAGGGTCAGTGAACTCTGACCACTTGCCTATATAGAAGTTGTAGATGACCGTGAGGTAGCAGAGCGCCAACGTGAGCGCGAGTATCGTTGCCGCCAGTTGTGCCCATAACGGCTGGTCAACGAACTCCGCCGGACCTGTCTCGAAAGGTCCAAGTGGGAAGTAATGGCGGTTGTTTACCCATGTACCAAAAATGGCGAAGAGGATGGTGAAGCTCCACACACCGGAAATAAACATCCAGTTGTAGCGAAAATCCCACCACAGCTTGTCCGATTCCTTGCGCTTTGCCATTCGCTGCCTCCCTTGATTCAGGCTCTCAGCACACCTATATGGTGTACCGGCAGCGGCACCACAGGTAGTTGTATACGTCACCAGGGAGACATGACAAATGTCATGGTTCGGACTTGAAGCCCAGGCCTTTCTCCGCGGATTGGTGACTATCGCCCCCAGTCACCGAGCGCCCCCTCCAGCGCGCCGAGGACCGCATCAATCAACGACCATCGATCATCCTCAGGGCATCTCCGTTGTACCCACCTCAGGCAAGCAGCATCGAGGAACCCAAAGAAGCCCCACAGCGCGTACTCAGATCGCACCGAATCACCAGGGACGAGCAGACGGCGCAGTCGCTCAACATACTCTCTCCGGGCTGCCTCACGCAGACTGGCCGCGATACGCGGCTCTGTGTTGGTCAACGCAAGCGGTGCTGCCCAGGCGTCGGGATGATGAGCGATGTGATCGAGATACACGATAGTGGTAGCACGCATGCGGTCTCGGGCAGACACCCCAGGTGGCAACTCAGCCTGAGCCGCGCGAATCTTGGCGCCCAAGTCATCCAGCGCAACCTGAACAACCTCAGCGTACAACTCAGCCTTCCCGGGAAAGTAACGATAAACCAGTGCTTCAGAAGCACCAACCTGTTCCGCAATTGCCGCCATCGAAACCTGTTCATATGGTGCAGCGGCGAAAGCATTGACTGCAGCTGCAAGAATACGATCTCGCCGTTCTGTCGGATCCATCCGTACCCGTTGCTGACCATCTTTTCGCGTCATCTTGCATCACTCCCGCTAGTGAGATAGACTCACTATCGTTTACTGAGCGTATCTCACTAAGGAGCGTAACATGAGTTGGCACCAAAACTGTACCTGGTGGCATGTGTACCCTCTGGGGTTCTGCGATGCCCCTCTGCAGAACGACGATGCACATGCACCGGTGCCAAGATTGCGCCACCTTCTCAACTGGCTGGATTACGTGACCGAACTGGGCGTGGGCGGTTTGCTGCTTGGACCGATATTCTCATCGCAATCTCATGGTTACGACAGCGTCGATCAGTTTCAGATCGATCCCCGATTGGGAACAATGAATGACTTTGACGACCTGATACGCGCCTGCAAAGATCGCGGACTGCACATCGTGCTGGATGGTGTGTTCAATCACCTCGGAAACCAACATCCGTGGTTTCAACGCGCCATGAATGAAGGCTTACATGGCGAATATGCATCGTTCTTCCGCATCAATTGGGATGATCCGTGGCAACCACGAGCCGACGTCTTTGAGGGTCATGGTGCTCTGGTAGCCCTAAACCACGACAACCCCGCAGTGGCTGAGTATGTCTCCAACGTGATGAAGTTCTGGCTTGGTCGCGGTATAGACGGATGGCGTCTCGACGCAGCGTATACGGTGAAGGCAACGTTCTGGTCCCACGTGATTCCGACAGTACGGGCGGAGTTCCCTGAGTCCTGGTTCGTCGGTGAAGTGATTCACGGAGATTACACCGGAATCGTGGCGCGATCGGGCATAGACTCGGTCACGCAATATGAGCTCTGGAAAGCCATTTGGAGCGGCCTATGGGATCGTAACTTCTTCGAGCTGGGGTGGTCTCTTCGACGCCACAATGACTTTCTCAACGACTTCACGCCACTCACCTTCATCGGAAATCACGATGTCACCCGCATCGCGAGCCTCGTCGGCCCGGAACACGCTGTGCTGGCACTGACCATTCTGCTAACCGTGGGCGGTCATCCATCGATCTACTATGGCGATGAACAGGGATTCGTTGGCATCAAAGAGCATCGCTTCGGCGGTGACGATGCCATTCGACCAGCCTTCCCGAAGAGTCCCGCTGACCTTGCTCCCTGGGGGGCATGGCTTTTCCGCGTCCATCAACAACTCATCGCACTACGGAATGATCGACCCTGGTTGACAACAGCACAAACCGAGCAGATTGTGCTCACGAACGAACATCTGGTATATCGAACGTATTCCACAACCAGTGACGATTCGATTACGGTTGAACTGGATCTGCGAAACAGCGCCACGGCCAGCATCCGTGACGGGTATGGCCAGGAACTGTTCGAGTACGTAGCGGCATCCATACTCGCCGGGGACTAGTGTCAGATGTTTTCGCGGAGTGCGAGACCTTTCTCCACAAGCGCAGGCTCCAGCAATCTAAGCGCTTTGGGGCCGAATCCGTGAAGCGCCAGTAATTCCTGTCGCGAATGCTGTGCTACCCCAGCGAGATCATGCACACCGATGCCTGCCAGCGCCGAGCGCGCAGGGCGGCCGATGTTAGGGAGGTCCGTCGGTTCATCCGGAATGACGGGCGCATCCTTCATACGCTCCACAGCCATCGCCACGTTGACGGCTTCGGCGCGCTTTGGACTACTGCTATCGAAAGAGAGTCCAATCTCCTCCACGCACATATCCAGTATTCCAAGCATCCTCGGTCCAACACCGCGGAGTTTGCCTACCTCGTCTCTGGACCAGGCTGCACATTCTTCCAATGAATTGATACCTGCGGCATTCAGTGCGAATACGCAGCTTCTAGGCAATCGTGGAAGATCGGTCACGGCATTCTCTTTCTTGAACGGTCCGATATGACACCAGATAGTACCAGGGGATGAGCACCTCGCCCGAGGAAAATCAGACTTCTTCAGTACACCACATCATTGGGATTACTCACGAACCCTATCCGCATTTCAGGATCGATGTTAACATTTCATTAATGACTTATGGTTCAGTCAAAGAACCAGTCAATAAGACTCGCCAAAGTCTGATGTATGGCAAGGGTCTTCAGTCGAATACTCGTGGAAGCACGCGGGAGGAGAGAACACGTGCAGCTATGTTTCCTCGGAACAGCCTCAGGGTTGCCCGAGCAGGATCGGTTTAGCCAAACCGTCGTGATCTCATTTGAGGATGAGGACGGTGTTTTGGGGCACTACATTCTGGATGTTGGCGATGGTGCCAGCTCGCTTTTTGCCCGCAATGGCTTTGATCATCGCGAGATTCGCGCGATCATGATCTCGCATATGCATGGTGATCATCACGGTGGATTTCTCCAGCTCGTAAAAACCTGCATGCACTACGATCGCACTGAAGAGCTCGTCGTCCTTGCTCCCGCAGAGGGTATTCAACCACTCAAAGCCTATCTGGAAGCCAGCTATCTCTACGATCCGCTCCTTGGTTTTCCGATTCGCTGGATACCGCTCAATGATGTGGTGGGACGAGAGATAGAACTACCTGGCGATATCCGGTTCGAAGCCTTTGCAAACTCCCACCTTGATTCTGCCCGTCGCAAACTCGCGCAACACAGTGCACTCCAACACAACCGCACCTTCGAGAGCTACAGCATGGCGCTGCGAGATGCGACAACGCGGGTGGTGTATTCCGGCAATCTGAATGGACCCAATGGCGCCGATGAACTTGCCGGCTTTGTTGAGCCTTGCGATGTCTTCCTGTGCGAAGTCGCGCATGTCGACCCCACCCTTCTCGGTCGATTCGTAGCGGGCAAGCATATCGGCACAGTGGCGATGGCGCACTTCCACCCCAAATGGAACGGCACTCCCGATGAGGAGATTGTGACGCTGGTCAAGAACGCTGGTGCGGAATGCCAGGTGCTGGCCATGCGCGACGGGGAATGTGTAGCAACATCTTCCTCCTCCAATCTCGTCAAGACCAGGCAACTCACGCCGCACATCTTCAAGTAAGAACCTCTACCTGATGCGAGCTCAAAGGCTACGTGATCGGAGGCAGGATGGAATCTCCACAACGAATCAAAAGTCGGGCACGATTATCGCCCGAACGGCTCGTAAAGGAGTCGCAACGAACCAGCGGCTGGGGCGGGATGCTCTACATCATTCCTGCCTTTATCATCCTCATTGTCTTCGAAGTATGGCCACTGCTCTTCGGTGCCTGGATCAGTCTATGGAAGTGGAATATCGGCCCGATCGAGTTTATTGGTCTGCAGAACTACAAAACGATGTTCGGCGATGGGTTCGTAACCCGAGACTTTAAGGGCGATCTCGTGATTGGCGAGGTGCTCAATAGTCTTCTGGTGACGGTGAATTACGTCATCATCGCGGTACCATCGTCCATTCTCATCGGATTCGTGATCGCCTACATGCTCTTTCGTGGATCCCGCGGAGAGGGTGTTCTGCGCACGATGTACTTCTTGCCGTATATCACTGCCAGCGTTGCTGTGACGATGGTGTTTGCCTGGATGTTCGATGCCCATGTCGGTGTCGTGAATGCGCTCCTGGAATCGATTGGCATTTCCCCGCAGAAGTGGCTGCTTGAACCAACACCGGCGCTGAAATTGCTCTTTGGTTTGAGCTGGTTGCCAGACTGGGCAGCCGGCCCCAGCCAGGCACTGGTTGTCATCATCATCTACTCGGTCTGGGCATCCACCGGTTTCAATATTGTCATCTACCTCTCCGGACTCTCAGGTATTTCCAAGGAGGTGCTGGAAGCAGCGAAGTTGGACGGTGCCGGTGAATGGCAGGTGATGACCACCATCATCTGGCCGTTGATCTCACCAACCACTTTCTTCCTGTTGATCACCAGCACGATTGCGGCTTTCCAGGTCTTCTCTCCGGTCTTTGCCCTCACTCGCAAATCTGGCACGGGCGCTGCCTCGGCAGGTGCTCCTCTGGATACAACGCTCACCATCACGGTCTTCATCTACCGGTACTTCTATGAACGCTCGAACGCCGTTGGTTACGCGGCGGCGGTCTCCATGCTCCTCTTCGGCATCCTGCTGGTTCTGACGCTCGTGCAGTTCAAGGTAGGTTCCCGACGGGTTCACTATCAGTAGGGAGAGGAATTCCATGTCGGCAGAGCAAATTCGCGTTTCTACCCCAGAGGTACCCAGCAAACTGAAGTTACCGCAGATCAGCACCGTGCTCCTGGTGCTGGGCGCATGCGTTGTGGTGTTCCCGTTTGTCTGGATGATTTTGGGATCATTCAAGACGATGCAGGAAAGCAGTAGCTATCCACCTCAAGTCTTCCCGAGTCAACTGCGGTGGGAGAACTATCAGAGTGCCTGGCAAGCTCCGCCCAATACGTTGGGCCGGTACTTCATCAACACCATCATTGTTGCTATTACCGGTACGGTCGGACAGCTCGTTGTTTGTAGTCTGGCAGCGTATGCCTTCGCCCAGCTCAAGTTTCGGGGCAAGGATGCGCTCTTCGCGCTGGTGCTTGGCACCATGATGATCCCCGGTGAGATCACACTCATTCCCAACTTTATGACGATCCGCCATTTCCCACTCATGGGTGGAAACGACATCTTCGGTTCCGGTGGTATTGGTCTCTACGATAGTTATGCCGCCCAGATCATCCCGGGTATGGTGGGCGCGTTCAACATCTTCCTGCTACGGCAGTCCTTCATGCAGATTCCCAAAGACTTCTGGGAGGCAGCGCAGATTGATGGCAGCAACTCGTTCCGCTATCTGTGGGAAGTGGTTATTCCCATGTCCAAGCCCATCATGATTACCGTCTTCCTCCTCGGTTTGGTGGGTCGCTGGAACGCGTTACTCTGGCCGCTCATCGTCACCCGCGACGAAACACTCCGACCGGTACAACTCGCCATGATCTGGTATCAGGGGGAGTTCAGCACCGATCAAGGTGTGGTGATGGCAGCGTCTCTCCTCGTCACCATCCCGATCGTCATCCTCTTCCTGATCATGCAGCGTCACTTTATCGAAGGCATTGTTGGCTCCGGCCTCAAGGGGTAAGCATGCGTCCAAAACGTTGCCAGAAAGGAGGCTAACCACCAGGCTCGTCGTTCACATCAAATCAGTTATCGTTCTGAAAGGAATCACCATGAACCTGAAAACCAGCCGACGAACACTCGCCAAATCTGCAGCCTTTGGCGTACTCTCCACCACCAGCTTCCTGAAGTACGCACCGGCCATCATGGCCCAGGACTCGCAGCTGGCTGTCGACTATTGGCATCGCTATGGTGGCTCCCGCGCCGAAACACTCAATGTTCTGGCAGAGATGTTTAACGAAATTCACCCGGAATATAAGGTCTCCGCTATCAGCCAGGGCGATATCGCTGAGTCAAATCAGAAGCTGCGTGCCGCCGCCGCCGGCGGTGGTCTTCCTGCGGCGATCTCGGCTGATGACTACGATATTACCGAATACACCGCCGCCGGAATTCTGACCGATCTCGATCCGTTCGTGCACGACCCGGAACTGGGCTTCACCGATGAAGAGATCGCGGCCTTCCTGCCGAGCCAGTTCGATCGCCACAAGCTCGCCATCTACGGCGATCGTCGCATGGCATTCCCGCAGGCCTTCAGCGCGATGTCGTTCTGGTGGAATGAGGATGCGATCAAGGCCGCTGGCTTCGACAAGCCAGCAGAAACCTGGACTGAGTTCCCTGATTTCCTGCGCAAGATTGTGGAAGCCAACCCCGGCATGACTGCCTGGATGGAGGAAGATCCGGGCGCCCGCTTTATGAGCATCATGAAGACATACGGTGTCGAGTGGCTGAAAGACGATGGCGTAACACCGAATTTCGATGCACCCGAAGCTCTCGAGATCCTGACCTGGTGGAAGGAGCTCTATGATGAGGGACTCCTGCAATTCACGCAATCCAACAAGATTGAGGTTTTCGCCGCAGGCCAAACAGCGATCATGCTGCACAGCTCGTCCGCGGGACCAGCGTTGGCGGAGCAGGTGAAGGACTTCACCTATAACGGTGGATTGCCACCACAGGGGGAGAACACAGATACGCTGCGAACGGAAACCTATGGTTCGCTGAACGCAGTGCCCACCAACGATGAAGCACTGACCAAGGCCGGTTGGGAATGGGTGAAATGGCTGGTATCGCCAGAGGCATTCGCCGTCTGGATTCCAGCCTCGAACTACTTCCCGTCCCGCACCGATCTCCTCGAGATCCCGGAGATTGCGGCATTCTACGATGCCGATCCGGTTGCACTGAAGCTGCTGCAGGAAGTTGCTCCGGCCGCTACGATTCTTTCCCCGAGCGCCGCCCTCACCGAAGTGCGTGGCACCATCGTGCCGACCGCTATCGAAGAGGTGATGATGGGTAAATACTCGCCGGAAGAAGGCGTCATGAAGATGCAGGCAGAGTCAATCGCGGCGGTGGAACGCGCCGGATAGCCCGCTCTCATCAGATTAACGTGAAAAGGGAGAACCAGAGGAAAGGCATCCTCTGGTTCTCCCTTTGTCACCGCTACCTAATGTGAAACGGCTGCGGCCTCGAGATCAGCAATGATGATCTTCTTCATCTGGTAGATGACGCCGTTGACTGCATTCTCTGTCGCCGGATCGGCAATGAGCTCATAGTAGCGCTGCGGTGTCACCTGGAAGTTGGTGCCAAACTTGTCCTT
The DNA here is from genome assembly GCA_020432165.1 of Thermomicrobiales bacterium. GTDB lineage: Bacteria > Chloroflexota > Chloroflexia > Thermomicrobiales > UBA6265 > UBA6265. The sequence goes on along the minus strand of JAGQGU010000021.1, from coordinate 3,644 downwards.
GCACCAACCACAGACACTTTCTTCACCACCGTCACCGACGAGGCGATCCCAGACGCGATCGATCTCGGCCTGGTCCTCGCAAACTACTTCAAGGCTAAAGTATTCGCTGGCGGGGAACTCGCTACCCGCGTTCAGAAGGATGACCTCCTGACCACCAAGCGTGAGTTCCACGATGAGCGGCTGTCCAACCATGTGCTTATTGAAATCCGGCTGATCGGCTGTGTAGTACTGAATATGACCCACGGTTGTATCGGGAAAGACGTCGGCATAGTATTCAGCCATCTCTTTGGCATTGCCATCGCACCAAATGCAACTTCGAATCTTGGTAACCATTGTGCTTCTCCCTGGTAATGGGCTCTTGATTCCGGCACGCGCACCTCGCGCATGCTCGCCGTCTCCACGACAAGAGGTCAGCTCGCGTTAACCGCAGCGGCCTCGAGATCGGCGACGATAATCTTGCTCATCTGATAGATCGCGTCCATCACTGGTTTCTCGTTGGCGGGATCGGCCATCAACTCAAAATAGCGCTTCGGTGTGATCTGCCAGTCGTGATTGAACTTGTCCTTGATCCAACCACAGGCGCTTTCCGTACCACCATCGGCGAGCAGTCGATCCCAATACAGGTCAACTTCAGCCTGATCCTCGCACATCACCTCGATACTGAAGTACTCGCTGGCCGGGAATGCCGGGCCGGCATTGAGGAAGATGTATTCCTGCTCACCGAAGCTGACAAGCACTATCAGTGGCTTGCCCTCCATGTGCTTGTTGAAGTCGGGCTGCCCTTCCGGATGGTAGGAGATTTCGCCGATACTCACGTCTGGAAAGACTTCAGCGTAATACTGGGCTGCTTCGAGAGCATCACCTTCGAACCAGATACACGGTCGATACTTGCTTTTCATAACCTCTGTCTCCTATGAATCCATCGCTGCTTTCAGGGCATCAATATCCAGCTTCTTCATCGTCATCATCGCCTGAAAGGCTTTGCCCGCCCGCACTGGATCAGGATCACTCATGCAATCCATGAATCCTGCCGGTATGACCTGCCAACTGAAGCCGAACTTGTCCTTGCACCAGCCACACATTCCTTCCTCACCGCCGTCACCGACAAAGTGATTCCAGAAATGATCGACCTCTTCCTGAGTCGGGCAGTTGATCATCTGGCTGCAGGATTCGTTGGGTGTATGTTGCGGTCCATTGATGAGAAGAATCGGTGTGTCATTCACACGGATACTGGCAGTCACGACCATATCATCGCCGTCCGGGCCGGGTGTGCGGAAGATATCGGTTACCTCGCCGTCCGGGAAGACATTGGCGTAATAGTTCGCCATCTCCTCAGCCTGTCCACCTGTCAAAAACACTGTGAGTAACGCCATCTGCCCATCTCCTGTTTTGCGTGTTCATTCAACAACTAATCACAGGGTACCCGAGGCAGCGAAGTCGGGACTTCTTCCATCTTGCGAAAGGTGCGTATCAGGGAAAACACCCACAAAACCGGTGTATCATGGATAGCAGTGTGTTTGTGCGCACCGTCCATTCACCGCAACCCATCAGGAAACCCCACGGAGGGAGACCGCCACCATGAGTGCCCTGCTCGACCTGATCAAATCTCGCCCTGTTTTCTACGACGGCTCCATGGGAGCCACCATTCTTAACCTTGGTCTGACACCGGAAGATTACGGCGGTCAGCAAACCGAGGGGTATAACGATTACCTCAGCGTGGTGAAGCCGGATGTAATCCGCACCATCCATGCGAGTTTCCTCGAGGCCGGGGCCGATGTGCTGGAAACCAATACCTTCGGCAGCTCGGTGATCAAGGCCGAAGAATACGGATTAGGCGATCATGCGTACGATATCAACCGTGCCGCTGCTACGTTGGCGAGATCGGTTGCCGATGAGTACACCACCGCCACCCGGCAGCGCTTTGTCGTTGGCTCGATCGGACCAAGCGGCCTGCTACCCGCTTCAGAAGACCCGATGCTGGGTAATCACACCTTTCAGCAAGTGAAAGAACTCTTTGTTCCGCAAGTACGCGGCCTGATCGATGGCGGCGTGGACGCACTCATTATCGAGACTGTACAGGACATCCTCGAGCTCAAGGCGACCATCTTCGCCGCACGGGAAGTCTTTGCGGAAACCGGTCGGGCCGTGCCGATTCAGGCGAGTATCACGCTTATGCCCAGCGGCACCATGCTGCTCGGTACCGATATCGCGGCCGCCCTGAGCGTGCTGGAGCACCTCAAAGTCGATATTGTTGGATTGAACTGCTCCACGGGTCCCGATCTCATGCGCGAACCCGCGCGCTACCTTGGCGAGCACAGCACGTTGCCGGTAAGCATCATTCCAAATGCAGGTATCCCGCATAACGAGAACGGTATCGCGGTCTTCCCGCTGACACCGGAGCCATTCGCCCGCGAATTGCGCGATATGGTCGAACATATGCAGGTCGGTATCGTTGGTGGCTGCTGCGGTACCACGCCAGATCACATCGCCGAAACCATCCGGGAAGTGGAGACCAAACCGGTCACGATGCCGGTGCGTCCGAGCACACCGCGCAAACAGGTGGCCAGCATGATTACCGCCACCGATCTTGCTCAGGAGCCATCGCCGACTATCGTTGGCGAACGCGTGAATACGCTCGGATCGCGCAAGGTGAAGCGACTCGTTCTCGCCGACGATCTGGATGGTGTGGTTAATGTCGCTGTCAGTCAGATGGAAGAAGGCGCGCACCTGCTCGATGTCTCCGTCGCCACAACTGAACGCGAGGCCGATGAAGCGGACCTGATGCGACGCCTGGTGAAGAAGCTGGCGCTCTCGGTCAATGGTGGACTGGTGATCGATACCACCGAAGCAAATGTGGTGCAGGCGGGTCTGGAGCAGTATCCGGGCCGCGCGATTATCAACTCCATTAATATGGAGAATGGCCGCAAACGCATTGAGTCGGTGATGCCGCTGGTGATGGCCCATGGCGCTGCCGTAGTGGCACTGACCATCGATGAAGATGGCATGGCCAAAACCCGCGAGAAGAAACTTGAGGTCGCGCAGAAGATCTACAAGATCGTGACCGAAGAGTATGGACTGGCTCCAAGTGATCTCATCTTCGATGCCCTCACCTTCCCGCTCACAACCGGTGACGAAGAGTTCCGACCATCCGCAGTGGAAACCATCGAAGGCATCCGTCTCATTCACGAGGCATTGCCGGAGGTGAATTTCACACTGGGTGTTTCCAATGTCTCCTTCGGTATCAATCCAGCGGCGCGCAAGGTGGTCAATGCAGTCTTCCTGCGCGAGTGCATTGATGCCGGACTGACGCAGGCGATCATCCACCCGAGCCACGTATTGCCGCTGAGTGAGATTCCGGCCGAAGAAGTAGAACTGGCCAGAGACCTGGTGCTAAACCGACGCGAAGATGCGTTGGCACGCATCATTGAGCATTACGAGGGTCGCACCGAGGATACCTCCAACAAAGGTCCTGATCCGATGCTGGAGATGAGTGTGCGGGAGCGCCTGCACTACCGTATCGTCCACCGGAAGAAGGAAGGCGTCGAAGCAGATATCGATCAGGCGGTCGCCGAGAGTGGCGACGCGGTTGATGTGCTGAACAATGTGTTGCTGCCGGCGATGAAGGAGGTCGGCGACAAGTTCGG
>JAGQGU010000083.1:1806-2010 GCA_020432165.1 Thermomicrobiales bacterium | reverse complement strand
AAGATCATCATAGACGAATACGAAGTAGGAGAGGGCTGCAAGAAGTGGCTGGTAAGGTTTGAGTACATCGACTGGTGCAATCCAGAGTGGTCAGCCTGCCTGAGCACGGTGTACAAGTACGAAGACGAGACACCAGCGGAGATAGAAGTGACGATGAGCGACACGATATCGGTATCGGTGGATTGCAAGACCTCGTGGACGGTA
>JAGQGU010000083.1:0-1698 GCA_020432165.1 Thermomicrobiales bacterium | reverse complement strand
GGGCAATGATCCTAAGATCACGTTCACAGACCTGTATGCGGGCAAGTACACGGTGTACTACAAGCTGACGGATGGCTGCGGCAATGTGAGTGAGAAGGAAGGCATGCTGTTGGTTTTGGGCAAAGATCCTACGCCATACTGCATCAACCTGAGCTCAGCGGTGATGAAAAACGGAGTGGTAGAGCTGTGGGCGAGAGACTTCGACAAGGGCTCTTATCCAAACTGCAGAAGGGATACGATCCTGTACTTTACGTTTGACAATGCACATCCTGTATGGAGCAAGATAGACAAGTACCACTACTTCATGGGAGATGGTATAGAGGTGACGGCAGCAGACACGGCGACCTTATATATGGCGGGCATAGCCCAGAAGTGGATCCCAGGTACGAAGACGAGTGGCAAGCTGTTTGGCTGTGGCGTAGGAGATGGCAGCAGCTTCCCTGTGAGCAAACTGAAGATGACGGTATGGGATGCGGAAGGATTATCAGATTACTGCGAGGTAACGCTGAGCCTGATTGATAGCCAGGGAGCATGTGGAGAAGCAGGAGTGACGATAGGCGGACAGATCACGACACCAGCCGGCGAGGCGATGGAAGGAGTGGAAGTAAGCCTGGATGCAGAGCTTGCAGAATACCCGAGGAGATCGATGACAGATGAGAAGGGAGAATACATGTTCACATCGGTGGCGAAAGGCTTTGACTATGAAGTAAAGGCAGAGAGCGACAGAGACGTCAGAAACGGAGTGAACACCCTTGATTTGGTACACATCCAGAGACACATATTGGCAATAAAGAAACTGGACAGCCCATACAAGATGATAGCTGCGGATGTGAGCGGAGATGAGGCGATAAGGGTAGAAGACCTTGTGGCCTTGAGGAAGCTGATATTGGGAGTTACAGAGACCCTGGGAGATACGAAGAGCTGGAAGTTTGTAGACAAGAACCAAACGATGGGCAATCAGCCATGGCCGTTCAGAGAAACGATGAGTCATGCAAGCCTTGAAGAATCAGGTACAGACAACTTTGTGGCTGTGAAGATGGGAGATGTAGATGGCTCAGCGCAAGTGAACAATGCAAATACAATCAAGAATATCCAAAGAAATGCAGGACTGGTATTCAGCATGGATGACAGAGCGGTAACAAAAGGCGAAGTGGTAGAGATAGCCATCAAGAGTGAGAACTTCAGAGAAGTATACGGCTTCCAGATGGGAGTACAAATGAAGGGGCTTGAAATCATGGATGTAGAAGGCCGAGGCATAGACATCACCAAAGATCAATATGCCAAAGTAGACAAGAACAGCCTAAGACTGAGCTGGTCTAGCCACCAAGCGCAAAGCATCAGACCGGAAAGCACCATCATGATCCTAAGACTGAAAGCTGAACAATCAGGCCAGCTGAGCGAAATGATCAGCATCGATAACAGCTTCCTGAACAGCGAAGCATACACAGGATCAGCCATCACGCCCACCGATATCCAGATATCGGTTGCAAGGGCGAAAGATCTTTCGCCCATCCTGTACCAGAACACCCCCAACCCATGGCGCGGAGAAACCACGATCGGATTCGACCTGCCGGAATCGGGCAGTGTGAAATTGACAGTGAGCGACATCACAGGCAAGATCATTATGAACAGAACCATCCAGGGCATTAAAGGAGCCAACCGCATCATCCTCAACAAGGGTGAAATGGGCCTTAGCTC
>JAGQGU010000004.1 GCA_020432165.1 Thermomicrobiales bacterium | reverse complement strand
GTCCGAAAACCACCAAAGTTAAGAAAGGGGCGGATTCGTGAGAATCCGCCCCTTTAGTCTTTCCTCTGGCTATACCGCCGCGGCTGTCCGCTTCGCAGCTGGCGCGCCGTGGCAATGCTTGTACTTCTTGCCACTTCCACACGGGCAGGGCTCGTTCGGACGCACCTTGGTCACCCGTCGTGGTTGATTTGCATCTGGCTCCTGGCCACCGGCATTGGTGGTGGTTTCTGCGGAAGAGATGCTTGTCTGCACTGGTTGTTGCGCAATCGCGGGTTGGACCCGGAAGATGCTACGCACCGCATCGTGCTGAATGTTCTCGAGCAGGAGATTGTAGAGTCGGAAGCCTTCAGTCTTGTATACGACCAACGGATCCTTCTGGCCGAATGCCTGCAATCCCACACCCTGTCGAAGATCGTCCATCGTTGTGAGATGCTCGACCCACAGCTTGTCGATCACCATCAGCAGCACACTACGCTCAACTCGGGTCAGCATATCCGCCGGGAAACGCTTGGCCACTTCGGCGTAGGCTGTATGGCTATCTTCGAGCAGGAAATCAGTGAGATCGTGCTCATCCATATCCTCGATATCGGCGAGCTGCAGCTTACTCGGTAGTACCAGCCCTTTGTACTGCTCCAGGATGCGTTCGTAGTTCACGCCTTCCTTGGAATCGACATTCGCGGTGACGATTGACTCGACCTCACCTTCGATGAGTTCGATCATCTTCTCGTGCACATCGACGCCTGCCACAATCTTCTTGCGGTCGCCGTAAATCACTTCGCGGTGCTTGTTCATGACGTCGTCGTACTGCACGACGTGCTTGCGGCGATCGAAGTTGTGACCCTCAACCTTGGTCTGGGAACCTTCGATCGAACGACTCACCATCTTGTGCTCGATCGGTGCATCATCATCCATACCCATGCGGTCCATGAGGCCGGAGATGCGATCCGAACCAAATCGGCGCATGAGTTCGTCTTCAAGACTGACAAAGAATTGCGAGCTTCCGGGATCTCCCTGGCGACCGGCGCGACCGCGCAGCTGGTTATCGATGCGGCGACTCTCGTGTCGCTCGGTGCCGATGATATGGAGTCCTCCGAGATCAGGGATGCCCTTCTCCAGCTTGATGTCGGTACCGCGGCCAGCCATATTGGTAGCGATGGTCACGTGACCACGCCGACCAGCTTCAGCGACGATGGCTGCTTCTCGTTCATGCTGCTTGGCGTTGAGCACATCGTGCGTAATGCCGCGCCTGGTGAGAAGCTCGCTCAGAAATTCAGATTTCTCGATCGAGGTTGTACCCACCAGCACCGGGCGACCCGATGAAGAGATATCCGTCACTTCATCGGCAACGGCCTCGAACTTGCCTAGCTCGGTCTTGAAGACGAGGTCACCATAGTCTTCGCGGATCATAGGCATGTTGGTGGGAATCACCACCACGCCCAGACTGTAGATGCGATAGAACTCTTCGCTTTCGGTCTCGGCGGTACCCGTCATGCCACTCAATTTGGTGTACATACGGAAGTAGTTCTGGAAGGTGATCGTGGCCATCGTCACGTTCTGGCGACGGACCTTCACGCTTTCCTTCGCCTCGATCGCCTGGTGGAGACCCTCGCTGTAGCGACGGCCATCCATCATGCGGCCGGTGAACTCATCGATGATCACAACCTCGCCATCGCGGACGATGTAGTCCTTGTCGCGATGGTAGACAGCGTGTGCCGTGAGCGCCTGTTCCAGATAATGGGTGAGATCGAGATATCGTTCATCGAAGATCGACTCACCATCCGGAATACCCGCGAGGCGCTCGACCTTGTCGATACCTTCCTCGGTGAGCGTTGAGGACTTGTGCTTGAGATCGACCTCATAGTCACGATCAAGGCGCAGCTGCTTCACGATTTGGGCGAACTGATAGTACCGATCGGTAGCATTCTCGGCCGCGCCAGAGATGATGAGCGGTGTACGCGCTTCGTCAATGAGAATGCTGTCCACCTCGTCGACGATGGCGAAGTTCAGCTCGCGCTGCACGGCTCGATTGGCTTCCACAACCATGTTGTCGCGTAGGTAATCGAAGCCGAACTCGTTATTCGTACCGTAGGTGATATCGGCGGCGTAGGCCTCCTTGCGATCAACCGGTCGCAGCTGTTGTAGCGACGCATCCTCGTTGACGTAGTCAGGATCAAAGAGATAGGAGGATTCGTGCTGCAGCACGCCGATGCTCAGCCCAAGCATGCGGTAGATTGGCCCGAGCTCCTGCATCTGAATACGCGCGAGGTAGTCGTTCACCGTGACGAGGTGAGCACCGAGACCACTGATAGCGTTCAGCGCCAATGCCAACGTGGCAGTGAGTGTTTTACCTTCACCGGTCTTCATCTCGGCGATCTTGCCCTGATGGAGCACCATACCACCCATGAGCTGGACATCGAAATGGCGCTGGCCGATGGTGCGTTTGGCTGCCTCGCGGGTGAGTGCAAAGCTCTCGGCAAGGAGATCGTCCAGGCTTTCACCATCATGATGGCGCCGGATCAAATCCTGAAAAGCAGCTGTAATCTGATCATCAGAGAGGGGTACGTAGTTGGCCTCAAGGGCATTGATCTCGGCAATCTGCGGTTGAACTGCATTCAGATCTTTGTTGCTGCCAGTATCGCCGATGATTTTCTTGAAGAGTGATCGCATGTAAAGTGGTCTCCACGAGAGGTGGCGGGTTGGAATCGTCACGCAGGTAGGTCGTACTGACCGATAGTATACTTCCCGGTCAACCCCACTCAAACAGAACGATTCTTCGGGGTGGCCGGTTTCATTGGGGCATACGTATGGACTTTGCCGAGCGAGTGTATGCAGTTGTGAGGTTAATACCAGAGGGAAGTGTGACCAGCTATGGCGCGATCGCGCGAGCTTTGGGTTCGCCACGCGGTGCCCGTATGGTTGGCTGGGCAATGAATCATTGCCCGGATGGTCTGCCAGCACATCGGGTTGTGAATCGCGCCGGGGTATTGACAGGAGCGATCCATTTTGTACCCGGCGAAGAGATGCGCCGCCGACTTGAGGAAGAGGGTGTGACCTTCGTCGACGATATCACCGTCGATATGCGCGAGCATTTCTGGGATCCTGCAGACGACCCACGGGTCGACGAGTTCTATCAGTTCGTAGAAAGCTGACGAGCCGTTGCTTCAGGATTGTCGGCACCGAGGATGGCAGAAATGACCGCTACACCGTCGGCATCCGCCAGTAATACCTCGCGATAGTTGGTGGATGTCACACCACCAATGCCCACGGTAGGTAATCCGCCGAGCTGCATCCGACGGCGAAACTCATCAATACCAAGCGCTGCCCCCGCATCGCTTTTGGTCTTTGTGCCGAAGACAGGACCGATACCGAGGTAGTTGGCTCCACGTGCCGCGGCTCGTTCCAGATCCTCGTCCGAGTCTGGCGAGTAGCCGATGATGAAGTCATCCCCACCCAGAGCGCGGGCTAATTCTATTGGGGTGTCGTCCACGCCAAGATGCACGCCATCTGCACCAACAGCGATAGCGATATCAACCCGATCATTCATGATGAACGGGATACCGTAGGCGTGACATAGATTACAGAGCGCTTGTGCCAACACACTTGACCCTGGATCAGGCAGTTGCTTGGCGCGTAACTGCACCATACTCACACCACCGCGGATAGCGGCCTCGGTGATTCCAGCCAGATCGCCTCGACAGTGTTCTGGATCAGCCACCAGATAGAGGCGCAGGGCTGAACGAAGATCGATCACTTGCGAGCACCCTCCAGTGCTTCGCGAATATCGACCGGGAGAGGAGCGAAGTGGGCGACGGGGGAATGTCCCTCGCCGATCGCGACTGCATACTCAAGTGCATTCTGGATATAGCTCTTGGCAAGGCGAATAGCATCCATGGTGTCTATTCCCTGCGCCAGAAACGCGGTGATTGCAGCAGAGAATGTGCAACCCGTGCCGTGGGTATTGGGGGTATCGATGCGAACACCCTCGATCGGCGTGAACTCACCATCGTGATACACGAGATCGACAGGCGTTCCCGGCAGATGGCCTCCCTTGATGATCACCGTCTTTGGCCCTAGTGCAGCAATTGCCTTGGCGGCCTCACGCGCATGTGCCGGGGAGGCGATTTGCCGACCAGCCAACACCTCGGCCTCAGGAATGTTCGGTGTCACGATATCAGCGAAGGGGAGGAGATCGGCCTTGAGAGCATCGACCGCATCAGGTTGAAGCAGAGCCACACCACCCTTGCTCACCATTACAGGATCAACGACCAGATGTGGAATCCCCCACGCTTCGAGGCGATCGGCCACATTCTGGATGATGGAGGCGCTACTGAGCATGCCGGTTTTGACCGCGTGCGCGCCGATATCCTGCGCTACGGTATCGATCTGGGCGATGACGACTTCTTCCGGCACTTCGGCAATGGCAGCAACCTCGACGGTATTTTGGGCGGTGACGGCGGTGATCACACTGGTGCCATACACACCGAGCGCAGCAAAGGTCTTCAGGTCAGCCTGAATGCCAGCACCACCGCCGGAGTCCGATCCGGCGATCGTCATTGCCTTGAATACACCGCCTGAAGTCATTGCTGCCTCTCCCCAATGTTGTGCTGATTCCTCCGACCAAACCTGACTAACCTTATACTACGTGCGATAAGAAGAGAGCAGAAGGGAGCATGCCAATGGATGTGAAACAGGGATTGATGCAAATCCGCGGAATGCTGGTGGAAAACCATGCCAGCAAAGACACTGTGCAGATGGTGGATTTGATTACGCAGCGTGCTGCTCTTCCGGCCGCGGCCGGAGCCAATGCGGATTCGATTCTGCAGTTGGTGCGCATGCTCATGCGCAATCCGATCTCCAACCAAAACGTCACCGTGTACAACGATTTGGTGAAGGTGGAGAGTCAGCTGGAGTCACAGGCCGACGAAATCCGCACCGTGCGTGCTGAGGAAGAGCGTATCGCCAACGCCAAACCAAAGAGCTACTATAAGGCGCTCAAGGAAAAGGACAAGAAGTAGACCGGCCAATGAGTCGGTCTATTCCGTTAACGAGGATGTCCCTGGTTGAGATCGTCTCAACCAGGGACATTGTTTGTCTGTCAGTCGGGTGCGAGCAGACCGTAGGAGCCATCTTTGCGGCGATATAGGACAGTGAAAGTCTCATCTTCGGCGTTCTTGAAGAAGAAGAAATCGTGACCAACCAACTCCATCTGCTCGATGGCGGTTTCGACGCCCATCGGATCCATGCGGAAGGTCTTGGTGCGGCTGATTTGACCAAGGAGTTCGTTCATCTCTTCGGTGGCAGCTTCCTCGACGACCTCACTCTCCATCGGAAGATCAGCAACTAACTCGTTGATAGGCTTGCCACCACGCTTGATCTTGCGATCGTTTACCTTGCGTACCTGCGCCACCAGCTTGTCGATCGCCATATCGATCGCCTTGGCGACCTCAGGTGACTCGGCTTCGGCCCGAACAACATTCTTCCGTGTCTTGAGTGTGATCTGTGCGGTCGATGTCTCCGCGCCCGTCCTCGTTGTCTCGGTCTTTAACTCGAGCTGGGCATCGACGACGTTATCAGCCAATCGATCCAGCTTGGACATCCGCTTATCGATAAACTCCCGCATTCCCTCGGTCACCTTGACACCATTGGTGCGAATGTTGAGTTCCACGAACGCCTCCTTTGCTCGTCATCGATAGACATCTCGATGACGAAATCGATGACCGCAGGTGACCTCCTGCGATGGTGCCCGAGGAGGGACTCGAACCCCCGACGCTCGCCTTAGGACGGCGACGCTCTATCCGCTGAGCTACACGGGCAAATGCATTTGTTTGTGGATAGATTGTACCGCAGATCGCTTTCCCAACACCCGCTGGCTATATCGAGACGACCCTGGCGAAGGGTCGCCAGGGTCTGAAAAATGCCGCTGGCCGAAATACCTTACATCGATTGAAAGATATGTCAGATTAATTTCTACAGTCTTATAAAGGTTTCCCGACACGTACGTACACATTGTGTTATCGAATTCTCTGCGATTATTATCCTCACTCTTGCATACCACAATCACCTCGTGAACACTCTAGTCAAGTCGCACAAATGTTGGGTTCGATTGGGTGTTTTTTGAACAGGTGTATCCACAGAGGAGGACACACATGGACAAGCGTTTGGAAACAGTTACCGGACAGCACGTGAACCGCCGCAAGGTCATCGGCGGTGTCGGAGTGGCAGCAGCAGTTCCTGTTGTGGCCGCGGTCGGTGGTCTCAACCGCGGAGTGAGTGCGAAGCAGGATCTCACCGCCGAGGCGAACGCGATCATCACCGAGCGCGAACTCTCGCCAGAAGATGTCACAGCCGCCCTGGAGACATATATGCCATCCGGTCGGATGGATGACTACATGATGTTCACCTCATCTGGACACGCAGGAATGGTGTATGCCATTGGCGTACCTTCGATGAGGAACTACAAGAGCATCGCGGTCTTCACTCCAGAGCCGTGGCAGGGCTTTGGATTCAGCGAAGAATCCCGGGCAGTGCTGGAGCAGGGTGCTATCAATGGCAAGGTGATCCACCACGGGGATACGCACCATCCCGCCATCTCGGAAACCGACGGTGATTACGACGGGCAATATCTCTTCATTAACGAGAAGACACACGGACGCATTGGTGTCGTGGATCTCTCCGATTTTGCCACCAAGCAGATCGTGAAGAATCCGCTCCTCGTTTCAGAGCATGGCGGCTGCTTCGTAACGCCTAACACCGAATACGTGATGGAAGCGGATCAGTATCCCGGTGTATTGGGGGTTGGCAACTACGCGCCCATCACCGAGTACGAAGACAAGTATCGCGGACTCTGCGCCTTCTGGAAGTTTGATCGCGAGAAGGGACGTCTGGTCCAGGAAGAATCATTCGGTATCGAAACTCCACCGATCGGGCACGACCTCGGCGATGCCGGTAAGGGTGCCTGCGAGGGCTGGGCGTTCTGGAACAGTTTCAACTCAGAGTTCGCTATCGGTGGTATCTCTGAAGGTCGACCGCCGATGGAGGTTGGTGCCAGCCAGAACGATATGGACCTGATGACAGTTATCAACTGGAAGAAGGCCGAGGAAGTCGTTGCCGCTGGCAAGGCCGTGGACAACATGGGCTTCAAGATGATCCCGATGGATGTCGCAGTGGCGGAAGGATTGATGTATCTCATTCCCGAGCCGAAGAGCCCACACGGTGTCGATGTGACACCGGACGGGAAGTTTATCGTGGTTGCAGGCAAGCTCGATCCGCACGTCAGCATCTACAGCTGGGAAAAGATCAGTGCCGCGATCGACGCTGGTGGATGGGAAACCGATAACTACGGTGTTCCGATCCTCGATTTCGAAAGCTGCCTGGAAACGCAGGTGGAACTCGGCCTTGGTCCGCTACACACCCAGTACGACGACAAGGGTTATGCCTACACCAGTCTCTTCCTGGATAGCGCTGTCGCTCGCTGGACCGTTGGCGAGGCCGGTAACCCGGATTCCTGGAAACTCGTCGAGAAGCTACCGGTTAGCTACAACGTCGGTCACATTTGTGCAGCCGGTGGCGATACCGCCAACCCGAGCGGGAAGTACCTGGTGGCGTTGAACAAGTGGTCGCTCGATCGCTTCCCGCCGGTCGGTCCGCTTCTGCCGCAGAACCTGCAGCTGGTGGATATCCGCGAGGGTAAGGCATTCCGCACACTCGCCGATATGCCACTGGGTTACGGCGAGCCACATTACGCCCAAATGATCCCCATGGATCGGCTGAACACGATTGATGTCTATCCGCAGGAGGATGATCGGGTAGGGTGGGATCCGATCGCGAACGATTGGCACCCCGAAGGCATCGCCGCTGGCAACGAGAAGATTGAGATCAATGGTACGGACGTAACTGTCTGGATGACGGTGATGCGTAGCCACTTCACGCCGGACACGATTGAGGTGACCGAAGGTGACACCGTTACGATGCACATCACCAACATCGAGAACGCGATGGATGCGACCCATGGCTTCGTGATTGGTGGTCAGGATATCAGCCTCAGCCTGGAAGCGGGCGAGACGGAGACCATTAAGTTCGTGGCTGACACACCAGGTGTCTACCCCTTCTATTGCACCGAGTTCTGCTCGGCACTGCATATCGAAATGGTGGGCTACTTCCTGGTCAAACCAGCGAGCGCGTAATCCTCACTGTACCTGGGAGGGCATACTCGCCCTCCCAGGTACGCTCCGAAAGGAACGATGACATGTCTCACGCTATCAGCCCGGATGCCGCTGCTGAAGCGACACAAACGAGATCGAGATCGTTCTCCCTCTCCATGGTGCAGATGCTCATCCTGTTGGGAACTGTGCTTTTTGCTATCTCCCACTTCTTTGTCTGGTGGGAGCTACGTCTGAATGCTCCGCAGTTTCCCACTGGTCTCTTCATTGAAGCAACCAGTTTCGAGATTCGCGATAGTGACAAAACACGCTTCAACGATATTCGCGAAGTCGATGGTCTCAATCACTACATCGGTATGATGTCGCTCGGCGATGCCGCGAAGTTTGAGATGTCGGTAGCGATTCCGGCGATCGTACTCTTCGTCGCTATGGGAATCGTCGCGGCTTTCTGGCGCAGACGCTGGAGTAGCCTGTTGGTCCTGCCAATCGTGCTCTTCCCCTGGGTTTATCTCGCCGATCTCTTTTACTGGCTATGGTATGCGGGTCACAATCTGGATCCTATGGCTGCGATCACGTTGGAGTCTTTTACCCCTCGTGTGCTTGGCCATGGCAAGATCGCGCAGTTCAGCACGGATGCGGAGTTCCGCATAGGTTGGTATATCGCGCTGGCTGCCTGTGTCGTTTGTCTGGTCGCCATCCTGGTCGATATGCGTCGAAAACGGAGCCATGCATGAGTGGCGCGCGCATCGTCCTCGCTCTTGTTCTCGGCAGTTGGCTGATCGCCGGGTATACGACGTTCGCGAAGGACGCTGAAGAGACGTCGAGCGGTTTGTTTCACCTGGTGGAGACGGATCCGGTTCCCGATGATGCCATCCGTGTTTGCGAATCATGTGCGAACAACGATCTGCAGGCAACGATCGACTCTGCCGATGAAGGTGTCGTCATCGTGGTCGTCGGCGGTTCCTGGGCTCCAGTCTCTATCGACAAGCCATTACGTTTGGCCGGAGAAGACTGGCCGGTGATTGATGCGATGGGTAAGGGGAGTGGCATCACTATCGCCTCCGCTGATGTCACCGTCGAAGGATTTGACATCCGCAGTACCGGCCGTTCGTTTGACCACGAAGACAGCGGCATTTACTTCGAGGGAGAGCGTGTTCGCATCCTCAACAATCGCCTGAGTGAGGTGCTTTTCGGTGTGAACGGTGCTCTCGGTCACGATAGTGAGATTGCTGGCAATACTATATCTGGCCAGACGGGTGTCTCCGAGGGATTACGTGGCGATGGTCTGAAGATCTGGTACAGCCATCGGGTGCAGATTCACAACAACGATATTCGGAACGTGCGGGATTCCCTCGTCTGGTATTCGAACGAATGCAATGTGTACGAGAACTCGGTGCAGGGTAGTCGCTACGGCTTCCACTTTATGAACAGTGACGATGGTGTCGCCCGGCGTAATAGCCTGGTTGATAACTCTGTGGGTATCTACATCATGTATGGGAAGCGCTTCACCGTTGCTGACAATTTGCTGGAGGGCAGCCGTGGACCATCTGGCCAGGGGCTGGGACTCAAGGAGGTTGATGGCTTCGAGGTCACCGGCAACCTGATCTACGACAATCGCGTGGGTATTTACAACGATAACTCGCCGTATAGCATTGGGCAGATTGGATGGCTGAGCGATAACGTCATCGCCTACAACGATAGCGGTCTCGGCATTGTGCCCTCCGCCCGCGACAACATCTACACGCACAACAGTTTTGTTGAAAATCTCGAGCAGGTAACAGTGCTCGGCAGCGGTGCGTTGAGCAGTGGTAACCAGTGGAGCTACGAGGGGGTCGGCAACTTCTGGAGCGACTACAGTGGCTACGATGCGGATGGTGACGGTGTCGGTGATATCCCATATCAAAACACCTCCATTGCCGAGGAGTTGCGCCGTACTCATCCCCAGTTGCAGCTCTTTCGCTTCAGCCTGGCGGAGCGGGCGATTGACTTTGCTGCTCAAGCCATGCCGCTCTTCGAGGCGGAGGCGATACTGATGGACGACTCTCCCCTGGTGAATGCACCGACTCCTCAGAACGCTCCTGAAGTGACCTCGAACGAGTCAACACTGCATACAACCGCACTCTCCGTCTCACTTATGGCAACGGTTGGCGCTGGCATATGGTGGGCCAGACGGCCAGGTGCTGGATTGGGAGGGGCATGATGGAACCGGCGATTCAGTTTGATCATGTCAGCAAGAGGTTCGGCAGCTTTGCAGCGCTGGACGATGTCAGTTTCGAGGTGCCATCTGGTCAGTCGATTGCCCTTTGGGGTTCCAATGGCGCTGGCAAGACAACGCTAATTCGATGCATGTTGGGCGTGACAGCCTTCCGGGGCGAGATTGCGGTGGAGGGATTCTCCAGTGCGAAGCACGGCAAGGATGTGCGCGTTCGCATCGGATACGTACCCCAGGTGATGCCCCTCTTCGATCCCCCTGTCGGTGAGATGGTAGATCTCATCTCTCGACTCCGGGGTGTTGATTCGGCAGAGGGTTTGCGTCTCCTCGAACGTTTTGAACTGAAGCAGACGCTGAACAAACCGGTCAAGAGTCTTTCCGGTGGTATGAGGCAGCGGCTGGCGTTGACGTTGGCCTTGCTGGGTAATCCTCACATTCTCGTGCTGGATGAACCAACGGCCAACCTGGATGCGAGTAGCCAAAAGGACCTGCTGACGCTTCTGCATCAGCTCAAGGATGAGGGGCGAACGATTGTCTTCACCTCGCACCGCTGGAGCGAAGTGCGATCACTGGCTGATACCGTCGTGCACCTGGAAGAAGGCAGGGTGAAAGAGATGGGAGCCGTGAGCGCACTCGCTCTCCAGCAGGATCTCGTTTTCATCCGTCTTGTATTGGATGAGAGCAGTATCTCCCCGGCAAGCACCGCACTCACATCGGCTGGTTTCCAACCGTACAGCGGCGATGGCAGCGTTCATGTCACGGTGGCGGATGCACACAAGATGGATGTCTTTGGGGCATTGTCTGCAGCGGATGTACGCGTGCGGAACTTCACACTGGAGGTGGAGGAGTGAGTAGTCGTTCTGTTCTCACCCTTACCCAACGAGAACTGCTGGATGCACTGCGGAACCGTTGGTTCATCGTGTATGCAGCCGCCTTCCTTGTGCTGTGTATTAGTCTCGCGGCCATGATCGTGAATAGTGCCGGGTATGCCGGGATCAGCGGGTTCGGCCGCACCGCGGCGGGGCTGATCAATCTGGTGCTCTTCCTCGCGCCACTTATGGGCTTAACGCTTGGTGCGCAATCGCTCTCGGCGGAGCGGGAACAGGGGACACTTGCCTATCTGCTGGCGCAACCTGTGAGTTTGGGGGAGATCTTCCTGGCCAAGTTCCTGGGATTGGCTATCGCCATCGCCGGTGCTATTGCCATTGGTTTCAGCATCTCCAGTCTCGCCATTATGTACTGGAGCGGTGGGGCTGGCGTCGGTATCTTCCTTCGACTATTGCCGCTGACGTTATTGCTGGGTTGGACGACACTGGCTATTGGCTTTGTCATTAGCGCGGTCTCGGACAAGACCGTCTCCGCCCTTGGTATCGGCGTGGTGGCCTGGCTACTCCTGGTGCTGATCGGCGATCTTGGGTTGATGGGTGCCAGCGTCGCGGTGAGTATCTCGCCAGGTATGCTCCTCACACTCACCATCGTCAATCCGCTGGAATCGTTCCGGATCGCGTCCATTCTGCAACTACGGAATTCCATAGAACTGTTGGGACCCTCCGGTTTGGTCGCCAATGACCGTTTTGGCGATCTCACCCTCTGGGTTCTGGTCGGTGTGATGATCGTTTGGCTTACAGGAGCAACGATGCTCGCCTATGTGCTTGCCCGAAGGAGAGAGCTGCAATGACGCAGACACGACTGATCTCAATGCTGATAGTGATGGTTATTGTCCTTGCAGGTTGTGGCGGGGATAGTGGTGACAAGCTTGATCCTCCGAAGATCAACTACGGCACTGATATGAGTGAGATGGGAATGCCTGTCACCGATGCGAGGTTCACAGTCGCAGCATTGCCGGAGGGATCGGACGAATGGCTCCTGTTTGATGATATCGGTGAGTTTTTGAAGTACTACCAGCACGAGAGCAGCGCCTTTCAGGTGATGTGGGTGCCGGATCACAACACAGAGGAGTTCGTCCATGCCGAAGACGCCTGGTATGTGCAGGCGGACCAGTTCTGCTACAGCCCGATGAAATGGTGTGTGGCGGCTTTCGCCGACGAGGAATCGGCCGCGGCGGCCAGCGACGAATTCGATGGTGAAATGTGGAACTGGGAAACGGTGTTTGACGCCGACTGGAGCCAGGCTCCAACACCAGTGGAACATAGTCACTAGACAGATTGGTGATGGCCTGGGGTAACGTAATTGGCTCCGATACGGTGGTAATGCAGGAAGATTCTGGCGCGATCATGGCATACTGTTTGCAGTACCAGCCTTGGTTATCGCAGGATGGGTATGTCGTTCGACATACCGAACACTCAAAGGAGCACTACCAATGGATGATCTCAACAAGAAGGCAGAGGATCTGCAGTCTCAGGGTGAAGCGGCCCTCGAAGACGCCCAGAATCAGGGCAAGGAGCTTCTGGATGATGCCAGTTCGGCTGCCGACGATCTCAAGAATCAGGCCAGCGACGCGGTTGACGATGTAAAAGCTCAGGCTGAGACGGCAGTCGATGATGTCGCCACACAGGCAGAAGACGTTGTCGACGATGTCACAAGCGATATTGATCAGAATGTCGACGGTGTGCGGGCGAAGGCAGAGGACCTCGGCAAGAAGGCCGGAGCAGGTGCCGAGGATCTTGGCAAGAAAGCCAGCGGTGCTCTGGAGGATCTTGGTGCCAAGGCCGGCGCCACCGCTGAAGACCTCGGTAACAAAGTCAAGGCTACCGGCGATGACCTAACCGCCAAGGCCAAGGCTACTGGTGATGATCTGACGGCCAAAGCCAAGTCCACAGGCGATGACTTGACCAAAAAGGCAAGTGCCACCGCTGATGACCTAAAGAACAAGGCATCCGATGCCGCCTCCGACGCGCAGGCGAAGCTGGGAGAGTTCTCCAAGGACGCTGGTCAGCAATTCGACAAGGTTGCGGGCCAGGCCAAGGATGTACTCGGCGATGTCGGTGAGAAGTCTCAGGGTTTCATGGACAAGATCAAGGGACTCTTTGGCGGCAAAAATTCATAGTTACTGAAGAGATGAGCGGCAGGCCAGTTGGCCTGCCGCTCTATCGTTTTTCGCCGTACTCCCGGATCAGTCCCATGCGGATACCCGAAGGGACACCGGCTGCAAATCCTGAGCGGAGCCTCTGCATTACAGCTATCGCCACCGCCACGCTCCCTGGCAGCACTTGCGCGCGCGCCAACGGGATACCGATACGATTCACCGTATCCTCCGCTTGTACATCGGCCAGGTGATCCCCCAACTTCTGTAGTGTCGCCAGATCAAACGGTGGCTCTCCCCACAGCTGCGCGATGAGCTGATTCATGAAGAGTCCAGATCCCCCGGCCAGCATGAGAAAGTGGACAGGGGCATCAGAATCCTCCAGCAGAGAAACTGCACCAGTGCTGGCAACAATTGCCTCCCGAACCGCTCCTTCACCGGGAGGATCGCTGCGAAAGAATCGATCGGCCAGACGCCCGGAACCGATCGGCAAACTCTGCTGATTGGTGACGTTTCCGTTACGGATAATCACCGCTTCGGTACTACCGCCACCGATATCGACGATCGCGCAGTCTACACCGGAGGGCACATCATCCTTGAGCCCGAGATAGGTGAGCTCTGCTTCACGCACACCACTAATGATCTCGATCTGCCATGAGGTCTCGTTGGCGATCCGCTCGAGCAAATCGGCGCCATTCTCTGCGATACGTAGAGCCTCGGTAGCAACACCAATGAATGCTTCGACACCATACTCCCTGCCAACCGCTTCCTGTTCGCGCAGAAAGGCCAGGCAGGCGTCGAAGCGTTGCTGCTCGATCCGTCCGGTGGCCTCAATACCGTAGCCCAGTCGCACCGTATCCGAGGCGTGGAGCATTTGGGCCAGCTCACCATCTGGCAGCAGGGTAGCGTGCGTCACCTTGAGGGTGTTCGTGCCAAGGTCGGCGGCGGAAATCTTGATTCCAGTGGTCATACGTAACTCGCTCGCTTGAGTTTCGCCAGATGTTTCTCCACATTCGGCATACCGCTGGCGCGCATCTGGGCCTCGGTCTCGGCTAGAGGATAATCCACGTACCGGAGCTCGACTGACCAGCGCAGTGTATCGCTATCCCAGGTTGCCAGTCCCCACTTGCTGCGAAGATCGCCGTCCTTCGGATTTCCCACGGCCGATACATCCAGTAGCGTCATGCGCGAGAGTTCGCGAATATAGGCAATGTGAATGTGACCAAATGCCAGCACGGCAGCTTCCGTGCCACCAATGAGTTCATCCAGTTCATGCTCGCCTGCCTCTGGTTCGATAGCCCGGAGGAAATCGAAGGGATTGGCATGAACCACCAACAGATCATCCCACGGGGAGCGTGCCTCAACTGGTCGCACGCGATGGCTAAACGGAAGATCACGCAACCACTGCCGACCTTCTTTCCCGATCTGCTTCTCTGTCCATGTGGCCAGTTTGGAATCCAAACGAGAATTGGCGATGGCATCATCGGTATTCCCCTGAATCACCACGCACTCTCGAGATTGCAAGCGATCCAGAACACCGGCGGGATCAGGGCCGGTTTCGACCAGATCGCCGGCAACAATAAGTTCATCGACCTGGGCAGCATCGATATCCGCAAGCACCCGATCGAGCGCCAGTGAAAAGCCGTGGATGTCCGAGATAATCGCAATCTTCCGATTGGTCATGAGTTACGCCTTGTTCCCTTTGGTAATGGCTGCAAGCAAGTCGATATCAAGCTTTGGCGTTCGATCCTCCAGAAGCAATCCATTGGTCTCCTGCTCGGTATCGGTAAGTTGGGTATAGCACACGCCGATAAGCTCATTGCTTTCGTGGAGTGGGGCATTTAGCTCGGCATACTTGGCGGCGAACTCGTCCGCGGTGGTCACCTTACCGTAGCCATACCAATTCTCGCCCTCGGCAGGAACAAAGGAGACACCACCGTATTCGGTGATCATGATCGGGGCAGCATCGGCATCGAAATCATCGGCCATGATCGCCGATTTACTCGCGGTGTGGAATGTTTTGGCAATATCGGTATTGCTACGCCCGGAGGCATAGCTTGCCCGGAGTTCATCTGCATCCCAGGAATAGTCATGGAGGCTGTAGATATCGCTACGGACATGCTCCCAACCATCATTGCCGATAACAGGACGCGTACCATCAATCGCATAGGTAAGGGCGTAGAGTGCGCGGACACCATCGCGCTGGTTCGGGTCGGTAGGCATCTGGTTGATACCCCAACTCTCGTTGAACGGCGTCCAGGCGATGACGCTCGGGCGATTGATGTCACGCCGAACCAGCTCTCGCCATTCGTTGCCTAGTCGTTCGATTGCCAGATCACTCCAGGTATAGGCGGCACCGATCTCTCCCCAGAGGAGAAGTCCGAGCTTGTCTGCCCAATAGAGATAGCGCGGGTCTTCCGCCTTTTGGTGTGTTCGTGCACCGTTGAATCCCAGTGCGAGGGTCAGCTCCACTTCTTTACGAGCTGCTTCGGTGCTCGGAGATGCGTAGCAACTCTCAGGGAAGTACCCCTGGCTGAGAACCATCCGCATCCAGACTCTCTCGCCGTTAATAGTGAAGCCCTGTTTGTCGAGTGCGAGACTGCGCAAACCGATATAGCCGCATACGGTATCACCGGTGGATGTGGTCACAGTAGTTGGCAGAAGTGTGGGCGACGCGGGGCTCCACAAGAATCCGGATACATCAGGCAACGCGATCTGGCCTGAAACCAGTCGCCCATCTGCATCTGCTGTTGTTACGAGGCTCGATCCATCGGGCAGATCAACCGTAAGCGTGATAGTCACCGGCTCAGCTGGCGTGTGGTTGAGTTCCACATACCAGTCCAGCAGGGAGGCAACAGCATCATAGCGCCATCGGATGTAGTCGATGTAGGTCGCGGGGGTTGTTTCCAACCAGACGGGCTGCCAAATGCCCGTTGTTCGTTTGTAGAAGATACCCTCCGGCTCCAATGACCAGCTTTGCTTGCCGCGTGGCTGCTCCAGACTCACCGGATCGTCAAAGACGCGCAGCGTGATCGTGGCGGGATCGGATTGTTGAAGCCAGGAAGCTGGCACCTCGACCGTGAACGGTGACGAGCCACCAGTGTGCTGCTTGAGCAGGATGCCATTGACCCAGATCGTCGCTTCATAATCGACAGCACCGAAGTGGATGAGCACCAACTCCGTATCCACATGCTCAAGCCGGGGGAGATCGCGCTGGTACCAAACGACGGGATGGAATCCGGGATCGTTGATACCGCTTAGTGCCGATTCTGGCGGAAAGGGCACCTGGATGACCTGGTCGTCGATGAAGGACTGATCCTGCCATCGCTCAATCAGACCAATATTCTCGTCGTCGTAGCGAAATCCCCATGGTCCATTCAGATCAATCCAGCCCGTCCGTGCGAACTGTGGATTGGGCGCGTCTTCAAGTATTCCAGCCATTCGTGATCCCCTTCGATCCAGCCACACAATATCGTCATCGTACCGGAAATCGTGGCGACCGAAAACCAAAAGAGGCGGGGAGTTTCACCCCGCCGGAATCGATTTTAGTCGAGCGGTAGCACTGGTAACTGCAGATGCTTCTGGAGGAAATCGCCCATAGTGACAAAGGCATCGATCTCATTCTTGCGTTTGCTAAGCGCGTGGCCTTCGTCATCATAAACACGCAGGACCACATCCAGCCCCTTGCTCTGTACAGCCGCTACAACTTGTTCAGCCTCGAAGAGCGGTACACGCGGATCGTTACGACCGTGGCAGACCATCAAGGGCACGCGGATATTGTCGATATGAGTCAATGGCGAAATCTCTCGGAGCATCTCACGATCAGTTTCAAGCACTCCGTACTCGGCTTCACGATGCTTGCGTCGCCATGGACCAGTGCGTTCCAGGAAACTGACAAAGTTGGCGATGCCGACAACATCAACACCGGCAGCCCACAGATCTGGATAGAAGACCAGGCTGGCGAGGGTCATGAAACCACCATAGCTGCGGCCATAGACGGCGATGCGGTCGCTATCCACATCTTCGCGAGAGCGCAGCCATTCGACGGCGTAGGCGACATCCTTCACGGAATCGAGGCGTAACGCCTTGTCGTCCAAGTGGCTATAGCTCTTCCCGTATCCTGTACTACCACGCACATTGAGGCTGAGCACAGCGATGCCGAGCGAGGCAAGATATTGCAGAACAGGACCACTCGGGCTGTAGTTGAGGGTGCGTTGGCTTTCCGGTCCGCCGTGGATATCAACCAGCACAGGGAAGGGACCATCGCCCGCAGGCTTGAACCAGAAGGCAGGAATATCTCGTCCGTCAAAGGTAGTGAAGCTAATCGCTTCGGGAGCAAACGTAGCCGGGGATGGCGATCCCGCATCAGCCACAATCCGGGCAGTGCCTTCCCGATCGACCAGCATGATCACGCCCGGTTCTTCCACTGTACTGAACCCGAAGGCGATGTGGGTGGAACCAGGACTCCAACTAAATCCATCAATCACGCCGAGCGGAAGCTCAACCTGGCAGAGTTGCCTACCAGTCGGATCAATAAATACCATCCGACTTGCGCCATTTTCGTTTATCGCGACCGCGATCACTTGTTCATCCGGGCTGACTTTGAAGTCCTGCACATCCCAGTTCTCGACCGCAAAGATGATATTGCTCTCACCTGATGCGATGTCCATCTTGCGTAACGAGACGTACTCGGCATCGAGATTGCTGGTGAACCAGAGGGTCTTCCCACTATCACCAAAGCTGGCCGCATCAATCCACTGTTCACCTTCGTGTGTGGTTAGATTGCGAATCTCGCCACCTTTCTCGAGTAGAAGAAGATCGCCATCCAGATTGCCGTTCAGCATCGCCACGATGCCTCGTGTTCCGTCGGCGCTGATGGTTACCGGAGCTACCTGACCGCCGTCCTCAAGCCAAATCTCGCTTTCACCAGTGGTCGTATTCATCCCGACGATATCGAATGTGGCTTCATCGCGCGCATTCGAGCGGTAGAGCAGGTAGGTGCCATCACTCGTCATCGGTCCGGGATCGTGGATGGCATCGTCGCGGTGAGTCAATCGCACGACTTCACCAGCAACCTGTGGAAAGGTGTAGATCTGCTGGCGTTCATTCCCGCCATCGTCCATACCGAAAACAACCCGACCACTGGCTGGCGAACCTTTCAGACTGAGCAGGCGCTCGGTGAAGGTCGTCAACCTTTTGACCTCTCCCGACGTTATGGAAATAAGGCTCGCTTGTTTGGTACCGCTGCGGTCATCCAGGAAGAGGATCGTGTCCGCATCCAAAAACGACGGAGAGGAGAAAGATGGCCGGTCGAAATAGCTGGCCGCGTGTCGCGTGAGCGCATCAATTGCGTATGATTCAGTCATTGATCGTACCTCGGGTATAGAACAACCTATCGGATGCAAGGAAACACAGGTTGCAGGTTTTGGCAACCCGCAATCACACATATACGGATGAAAGGAACCAACCGCATGTCAATCAAACGTTCACTGGCTGGTGTTGCACTGGCCTTCTCGATCGCCATCGGCGGCACCTCGGCTCTCGCCCAGAACGATGACTTCTGGCAGAAGATGGAGGATGCCGCGCAGGAATCTCGTGAGCTTGATCTCCTGGAAACACTCGATATCACCACCATAACCCGCGCGGAATATGCCGAGCAGAACGCTGCGAGTATGGAGGAAGACTTCCCGGCCGAGGATACGGCCGACTGGCAGCAAGTCCTGGTATTCATGGGATATCTCGATGAAGATCAGGATATCGCCCAGATCTATACGGATCTCTACAGCGGACAGGTGCTTGGCTACTACGATCCTACAACCAAGGAACTCGTGATCATTTCCGAGAATGAGGGCGATTGGAGTGTGGTTGATCAATCCACGATCGTCCACGAGATGACCCATGCGATTCAGGATCAACACTATGACCTGCTCGCCATCCAATCCGAAGACGATGTCTACACAGATGACAGCTATCTCGCTGTTACTTCCATGATCGAGGGTGATGCGGTCACTTCTGAAACGATCTGGCTGGTGCGGAACGATCTCATCGATGCATACAACGATGAGGTTGCCGAGTACGACAATAGTGCTCTGGATACCACGCCATTCTTCCTGCAGGAAGCCACCTACTTCCCCTATATCCAGGGTGCTGATTTCATCATCTCGTTCTGGCAGGATGGTGGCTGGGAGGCTGTGAACAAGGTCTGGGAGAATCCGCCGACAACCACGGAGCAGATTCTGCATCCTGAAAAGTATCTGGCTGGTGAAGAGGCGATTCCTGTGGCCATCGCTGATCCTACCGAAAGCATGGATGGCTGGCGCGTGCTGGAGTACAACCAGAACGGCGAATTCGGTATGGGTCTCTTCCTCCGCAACGGTGGTGCATCCGATGTAGATGCTGGCACCGCATCCGAGGGATGGGGCGGTGATGCCGACTATATCGTCACCAACGACGAAGATACTGCCATGGTATGGGTGAGCACCTGGGATACCGAAGGCGATGCCGACGAGTATCTCGAACAACTGGTAGCTGTGGAGTCGAACCGACTTGGCGGTGAGTTCGAGGAAGTCGATGCCAACACGCTCCGTCTTGAGGGTGATGGCTGGTTCGCCGAGATTCATCACGATGGTGCCGATGTTGTTTACTTCCTGAGCACATCTGCCGATGGTCTGGAGCAAGTCATCGCTTCACAAGATGGAGCGACCGTGCAGGATGCTGCCACTCCGCAACGATCGCCAGAGGACGCAGCCACACCGGTAAACTCGGTTGCCTTCTGGGTACGTGAGAGCGAGTAATAGTTCTGCGGCATACTTTGAGGGTGCATCGATTTCGATGCACCCTTTTTCGTTGTCATCAGCCGGAATAATCCATGCATTCAGGACCAACCACACTCGGTGAACTCAAGGCGGCTGGCTACCAGTCTCGCTCGATTCGTGATGAAATGCGTAGCAATCTGGTTACCATGCTTCGCGCTGGTGAACCCGTTTTTCCAGATTTGCACGGATATGAGAACACCGTTATTCCACAAGTGGTTAACGCTATTCTTGCCGGTCACGATATCCTGCTGCTGGGCGAGCGCGGTCAGGCAAAATCGCGGCTGGCACGTAGCCTGACATCGTTGCTCGATCCGTGGTTACCGATCATCGCTGGTAGTGAGATCAACGACGATCCGTTCAATCCTCTCTCAGCCTTCGGCAGGAAGACGCTCTCGGATCTGGGAGACGAGACGCCGATAGCCTGGATACCAGGCCACAACCGTTTTGCTGAGAAGCTGGCCACACCTGATACGTCGATTGCCGATCTCGTTGGCGAGGTTGATCCCATCAAGATCGCCGAAGGGCGCTACCTCTCTAACGAGGAGATCATCGCATTTGGCCTGATCCCGCGCACCAATCGTGGCATCTTCAATCTGAACGAGTTGCCCGATCTGAGTGAGCGCATACAGGTTGGGTTGCTAAATATCCTGGAAGAGCGGGATGTCCAGATTCGCGGATTCACTGTGCGGTTACCGCTCGATATTCTGGTTGTTGCGAGTGCAAATCCTGAGGACTACACCAATCGCGGTCGCATCATTACGCCACTAAAGGATCGGTTCGGTTCCCAGATTCGCACCCATTACCCCGCGACGATTCAGCAGGAGCTGGATATCGTCCATCAGGAACAACAGTGCGCCGAGATCGATGGCATCTCTGTGCGAATGCCTGCATATATGGCTGCTCTGGTTGCCACGATCTCGCAGGTTGCGCGTAATCATCCGCAGGTGAGTGCCCGGAGTGGCGTCTCCGTGCGTATGTCTATCAGCAACTACGAGGCGTTGGTCGCCAACGCCCAGCGTCGCGCGATCATTACTGGTGACCCTCTGGCCGTTCCCGGAGTGCTTGATCTTCATGCGATGCTGCCAACAATGCAGGGCAAAATCGAGTTCGATACCTGGGATGCTGGCGACGATTTGCGCGTTATCGATGACATCATCGGTGAGTCCATTCGATCCATTGGTGCCGGTATGGTCGATCTGCATTGGGTGCAACAACTCCAACACGAGCTTGAAAGTGGCGTTGTCGTCTCGCTGGATCCTGCGATTCCCGCGGAGGCGGCTCTGGCCAATAGCGCCTTGACCGGAGATGTCATTGCGGGTGTCGCTGATCTGGCGGACGATGAGGATCCGGCGGCGGTGCTCTCTTCACTCGGATTCGCTCTGGAATACCTCTATCGCTCCGGTCGTATCGCCCGCACACCAGACGGTTATACCGGACTCTGATGAGCACCCTGACCTATTACGCTGGCAAACCGGGCACACGCATGCGTGTCGATGCAGTCGTCGAGATGATTGCCGAGAGCCTTCTCAACGATGGTGATGTCGAGAAGGCACTGCAACGAGCATTTCGCCTCGGCAGTGAAGATGAGATTGGTCTGCTTGACATCCTCGATCGCCTCCGGGAGGAAGCCTCGGATCTGCAGCACGAACTGCGTGAGCAATCCCAACATGGTGATCCCGAAGCGGCAGAAAAGCATCTGAGCGATACGGAGGCCATGCGTGACGCCCTGCGCCAGGTTGAGTCGCTGGAAGATCTGCAGGGTATTGATCCCGGTCTGATGGAGCGCGCGCTTACCACCGAAGAACGAGAGTGGATTGAGAAATGGTCCGATATCACTGGCCAGCTGATCGAAGCTGGTTTGGTGGCGCAACAGGGTACAAAACTCAGCCTGACCGCCCGTGCAATCCGGCGCATTGGTAGTGGGCTTATCCGCCATATGTATCTGCCTCCGCAGATCCGGGGACGGGGCACACATGCGCTCCCTCGGCCCGGCCTGATCGGAAGTCCTGCCGATACCACCACCGCATGGGAGTGGGGGAGGTCGTTCGATCTGGATGTCGCCCAGACCTTGATCGCATCCATCCGGCATGGATCCGATAGTGGAGGCATCAGAATTCGGCCCGATGATTTCGTGGTGAGAGAGCGAGAGGCAGGTGCTGCCTATGCCACCGTGCTGATGCTGGACATGAGCCGCTCAATGTTCGAATCCGGCACCTGGGATATCGCCAAGCGGGCTGCCATCGCTCTGGATGCGCTCAATACGACCCAGCACCGAATGGATCATCTCGATCTGGTTGGCTTCTCCGGTAACGCTCGCAAGCTGGATATGACCGAGTTGCCATCGTTGAGTTGGGATCAATTCAGTCATGGCACAAACCTTCACGCGGGCCTGATCGTATCCCGCCAGCTGCTGGAGAAGCATCGCAACACGAACAGGCAAATCGTCATCGTGACCGATGGTGAGCCCACCGCCTATATGGACAAGGGTCAACCGATCTTCGAGCATCCGGTAACCGAGAAAACGCTGCACGCCACACTTCTCGAGGCACGACGTGCCGCCAAATCAGGCATATCAATCACGATCATTGCAGTGGGCGATGAGCTCTCCGCTGATGGATTTGTCGGACATCTCGCCAAAATCACGAACGGCAGGCTCATCCACTTGCCAGTCGACCAACTCGGGAGCTTCGTTGTTCACGATGTCGGCAGTGGCCGAATTCATACGGTCAGATAGCTTCCCACAGTTGCAGGGGATGATAGACTTGCCAGTAGTTATGAGGGCGCATGCGAGCACCTCATTCACGTCCGAATTTCCATTCCACCAGGGACAATCAGGGAGAACACGCATTGGCTATCGCCGAGGGACAATGGCGCGACGTTGCACTGAGTGATGCGGAATATGCCCAAATCGTTGAGCTTCTTGGCCGCGAGCCATCCGATGTTGAACTGGGTATGTTCGGCGCGATGTGGAGCGAACATTGCGGTTACAAGCATTCGCGTCCAATGCTAAAAGGACTACCGACTGAGGCACCCTGGGTTGTGCAGGGACCGGGCGAGAACGCCGGTGCCGTCGATCTGGGTAACGGCTACGCCGCCGTCTTTAAGGTGGAAAGCCATAATCACCCGAGTGCGGTCGAGCCATACGAGGGCGCAGCGACCGGTGTAGGTGGTATCGTTCGCGATATCTTCACCATGGGCGCACGACCGGTCGCGATTCTGGACGGACTTCGTTTCGGGCCGCTGGATGTGCCCCGCAATGCCTATCTCTATGCGCACGTTGTTGCAGGCATTGGTGGCTATGGCAATTGCCTGGGCGTACCGACCGTTGGTGGCGAGGTTTTCTTCGATAGCAGCTACAACGGCAATCCCCTGGTCAATGCCATGTGTGTCGGTATCGCGCCGATCAATGGCATCGTCCGCGCTGCGGCCAGTGGCGTCGGCAACGTCCTCATGCTGATTGGTGCTGATACGGGTCGTGATGGCCTGCATGGTGCCACCTTTAGCTCGGTCGACGATCCGGAAGCATCGCATCGTGGCGTGATTCAGGTAGGTAATCCCTTCCTGGAGAAGCAACTCATGGAAGCCTGTCTGGAGCTCCTCAGCCAGGGCAGTGTGGTCGCGATGCAGGATCTCGGTGCTGCAGGCATGACCAGTTCTATCGTGGAATGCGCCAGCCGGGGTGATGTCGGTGTTGATATCGATGTCGCGCTGGTTCCTCGTCGCGAGGATGGCATGAACGCCTACGAGATCATGTTGAGCGAAAGCCAGGAGCGTATGGTGCTGGTGGCCACGCCCGATCGCGTCGCCGAGATCACGAAGATCCTGACCAAATGGAGCCTTAATGCATCGGTGATCGGTCAGGTAACCGATACCGGTCATATCGTTGTCCGCGATGGTGCTGAGATCGTTTGCGATGTGCCGGTGCGTAACTTCATCGACGACTGCCCGGTTTATCCCATCGATCCCTCCACCCCTGCCTACCTTGCGGAAGTTCAGCAACTCGATCTCGACACGGTTCCGGATATTGCGGCCGGTGATGTTCCCGCCACACTTCTCCAGCTTCTGCAGAGCCCCAACATCGGATCGCGTCAGAGCATCTGGGAGCAATACGACCACACGATTCTGACGAATACGGTGCTGGGTCCCGGTGAAGCCGATGCGGCAGTTATCCGCCAGAAGGGCACACAGGGCGGCATGGCTATCAGCATGGACTGCAATAGTCGCTACGTGTACCTGGATCCATTTGTTGGTGCCCAGCATGCTGTGGCTGAGGCCGCTCGCAATGTTGCCTGCACTGGTGCGCGACCGCTGGGGCTTACAAACTGCCTCAACTTCGGTTCGCCCGAGCGTAATCCGGCAGACTATCAGCTGGTCCAGGCGGTCAAGGGTATGGGTGCGGCCAGTCGTGCACTGAATGTGCCGATTGTCAGCGGCAATGTCAGCCTCTATAACGAGACCCAACAACAACCGGTCTTCCCAACACCCACAATCGGGTGTGTTGGCGTGATCGACGATATTTCCACCACCATGCGTATGTCCTATAGCGAGGGGCAGTCTCTGTGGCTCGTCGGTGCCGGAACGCCCTCCCTGGGCGGTTCTGAATATCTCGCCAGTATCCATGGACAAACCCGGGGTATGCCGCCAGCCATTGATCTGGAGGCAGAAGCTCGTCTCATCCGTTTCCTTGGTGAACTGGCGAACACCACCATGCACGCCTCCACACACGATGTCTCGTCGGGTGGTCTCGCGCCTGGTATCACCGAAATGGCCTTGATCTCCGGAATCGGTGCTTCTCTGGAAGACGTTCCTGTTGGTGATCGTGTTGATACCACCTGGTTCGGGGAGAGCGCCGGACGAGTAGTCGTTGCGATCGATTCCTCCGCGAATGAACAATTCCGTCGTTTGGCGGAAGAGTGGGAGTTACCGCACACGCTCATCGGCACTACCGGTGGTGATGCAGTGACCTTCCCGGATGGGAGCTTTGTCCCGCTCAATGATGCGCTCGCCGCCAGCAACTCCGCGTTGGCCGTGGGCGTGGAAGCAGAAATGGCATGACCTTTCCCTGGGACTGCGATGACAAACCCCATGACGAGTGTGGTGTATTCGGGATTTACGCGCCATCACTGGACGTCTCCCGTGTGACCTTCTTCGGACTCTTCGCATTGCAGCACCGGGGTCAGGAAAGCGCCGGTATTGCCGCAACGGATGGGTACGACATTGGCGTCCGTCGTAACCTTGGGCTTGTCTCCCAGGCGTTTGACGAAGAGGATATCGAGAGCCTGCCCGGCTTCGCGGCTATCGGTCACACGCGCTACAGCACTGCCGGATCAACACTCCAATGCAATGCCGGACCGATGTATGTGGAGACAAACCTCGGACCCATCGCCATCGCGCATAACGGGAACCTGACGAATGCAGTGCTCCTGCGAGATGAGATGGAGGCACAGGGCGAGGAGTTCGTCACTACAACTGATTCCGAGGTTCTGGCCCGTGTGATTGCGCTGGCAGACGGTGAAACGATTCCCGAAAAGATTCGCAATGCCATGCCGAAAATGATAGGTGCCTTCAGCCTCGCAGTACTGACACGAACCGAACTCTTTGCCGTACGCGACGCCATTGGCGTGCGTCCGCTGTGCATCGGCAAGATGCCAGAAGGGTACGTGATCGCATCAGAGTCGGCTGCCCTCATGACCGTCGGTGCCGAGCTTGTTCGCGAGGTCGAACCCGGCGAGATCGTGCGTGTGGATGACCAGACATACGAGTCTCTTGGTGTGCATACCGATCGTCCGCCGGCACTCTGCCTGTTGGAACTCGTCTACTTCGCGCGGCCCGACAGCCAACTAATGGGTCAGCGTCTGCACATGATGCGCCAGAACATGGGGCGACAGCTTTGGCATGAGGCTCCGGTAGATGCTGATGTTGTGGTTGGGCTGCCGGATTCCGCGACGCCTGCAGCCATTGGCTATGCCCAGGAGAGCGGCATCCCGTTCAGCGAAGCGCTGATCAAGAATCGTTACATCGGTCGTACCTTCATCCAGCCGAATCAGCAGATGCGACAGCAGGCCGTGCGCCTGAAATTCAATGTGCTGCCGGAAGTAGTCGAGGGGAAGCGTGTTGTCCTGGTAGACGACACCATCGTACGCGGCACGACCAGCCGACCGATTGTCGATCTGGTGCGCAACGCCGGCGCCAAAGAGGTACACATGCGTGTGCATGCACCTGCCATTATGTGGCCGTGCTATCTGGGTGTGGATTTGGCCAAGCGTGATGAACTCATTGCGGCACGTATGACCATTCCTCAGATCGCGGAACACATCGGGGTCGATTCGCTGGAGTATCTCTCCCTCGATGGTCTCATGAGCGCCATTGGTCGCGGCAATAATCGCTTTTGTCATGCCTGTATGACCGGTCAGTATCCGGTGAAAACATTTAGTAATCTGGATAAACTTGCGTTGGAAACAGCCTGATTTACGAGGAGTTATCTGGTGAGTGAAGAACTGATGAATACCCCGCTAACCGAGCGCCATATCGCGCTTGGTGGTCGTATGGTGCCATTTGCGGGATGGAACATGCCGGTGCAGTATGAGGGCGTGATCGCGGAGCATAACGCCGTGCGCACCGCTGCCGGTCTCTTTGATCTGGGACATATGGGACAGTTTTCTGTAATCGGTCCCGATGCTCTGGCATTCCTGCAGTACACGACGACCAATGACCTCAGCGGTCTTGAACCCGGGCAGGCAAAGTACACGCTTCTCGGTAACCCAGATGGTGGCGTTATCGATGATCTCATCGTTTATCGGAATCCGGTGGGTGAGGAGGGCTACATGGTTTGCATGAATGCCTCCAACTCCGCGGCCGATTCTGCCTGGTGGTTCCAGCAATCCAGCGAGCATCCGGAGTTCGATGTGACTCTGGAGGACATCTCTCCGAAGACCGGCATGATCGCGATCCAGGGACCGAACGCCCAGGCGATCACCGCGCGCATCACCGATGCCGATCTGGATAGCATCGACTACTTTAGCTGGGCGAATGGCACCGTGGCCGGTGTCCCCGCCAAGATCGCCCGTACCGGCTATACCGGTGAAGAGGGTTTTGAGTTCTATACATCCATCAACGACATCGCTGGCGTCTGGGATGCCCTGCTGGAAGCCGGCCAGGATGACGGTCTGGTTCCGGTTGGACTCGGCGCCCGCGATACGCTGCGCCTGGAGTCCCGCATGCCGCTTTATGGTCAGGAACTCGGCATGACCATCAGTCCGTACGAGGCTGGTCTTGGCTGGGCTGTGAGTCTGACCAAGGGCGATTTCATTGGCCGTGAGCCAATGGCTGCTGTGAAGGCAAACAAGCCGGCCCGCAAGGCTGTTGGCTTCAAGTACGTCGGTCGCGGTGGTGCACCCCGTACCCATTATCCTGTTGCCGTAGATGGCGAGGAGATCGGCGAGGTTACCAGCGGTACCTTCTCCCCAACATTGGGGGAGAACATCGGATTGGCTCTGATCAAGTCGGAGTTCGCTGGTATTGGCAAGCCGTTCGAGATTATTGTCCGCGGGAAGCCAGTGGAAGCCGTCCAGGTCAAGGTTCCGTTCTACAAGCGAGAGTCCTGACCAAAACCAGATTCCATAGCATAATCAGATGAGAAATCGGTATTCGTTCAGTTCTTGACGAGGAGAAGCGCAATGTCCGCACCTGAAGGTCGTAAGTACACCCAGACACACGAGTGGGTTTCCATTGATGGCGATATCGCCACCTTCGGACTCACCGATCACGCCCAGAGCGAGCTCGGCGATATTACCTACCTCGAGCTTCCTGATGTAGGCGATCCTGTCACCGCAGGCGAGAGCTTTGGCGTGGTCGAATCGGTAAAGGCAGCATCCGATGTTTACTCGCCGATCGATGGTGAGGTTGTCGAAATCAACGCTGCTGCGGTCGATGGACCGGAAGTGATCAATGCCTCTCCCTACGAAGCCGCCTGGTTGGTGAAAGTACGCATTGCAGATCCTGCACAGCTCGAATCCCTGATGGATACTGCTGCCTACGACGAATACGAAGCAAACGCCTAATCCGATTTGAACGCAGGGGCGGATCCTGAAAGGTATCCGCCCCTCATCAAGCCCGTAGAATTCAAAGACGCACGAATTTAGAAGGACATCCCGGTACCATGGTTTTCAACCCGCATACTACGGAAGATCGTCGCGAAATGCTCGAGACGATCGGTATCGATTCGGTCGAGGAGCTTTTCGCACCCGTACCGGAGGATGTGCGTTTCCCTGAGCTCAATCTTCCCCGTAGCCTCACCGAGATGGAGGCATCCCGGCGTATGCAGGATTTGGCCAACATGAATCTGGTGCCAAATCCGGAAGATAATTACATGGGCGCGGGCTCGTATCAGCATTATGTTCCGGCTACGGTTGGGCAGGTGTTGAGCCGCGGCGAGTTCTATACCGCCTATACCCCATACCAGCCTGAAGTTGCTCAGGGCACGCTTCAGGTGATCTACGAGTTCCAGAGTATGGTTGCGGCCCTACTGGGAACCGAGGTGGCCAACGCCAGTATGTACGATGGTGCGACGGCTTTCGCCGAGGGCGCGTTGATGACCGTCGCCAACAGCAAAAAGAAGCATCGCATTGTTCTGGCTGGTACAGTGCACCCGGCTTATCGCCAGGTGATGCATACCTATGTAGACAATGCTGGTGTGGAAGTCACCGAAGTCACTCCTGCCAATCCTTTCCTGCTGACTGTGGATGATATTGCGCCACATTTGGCAGACGATGTCGCTTGCGTCGCGATTGCGTATCCGAATTTCTTCGGTGCGATTGAAGATGTGCAGGCGATCGCCGCCGCCACTCACGCGGCTGGCACGGCGCTGGTGGTTACGACATCACCTGTACCGCTTTCGTTGCTGAAATCGCCGGGCGAACTCGGTGCCGACGTCGTCACTGCAGAAGGTCAGAGCCTGGGTGTTGCCCAGAGTTATGGCGGACCGTATATCGGGCTCCTTGGCAGCACGCGCGCGCTGGTGCGCCAGATGCCGGGCCGAATCGCTGGTGTGACCACCGATAGCGAAGGCAAGCGTGGCTATGTGCTTACGCTGCAGACACGTGAACAGCACATTCGTCGCGAAAAGGCGACCAGCAATATCTGCACCAATCAGGGTCTGATGGCGACTGCGGCCACCGTGTACATGAGCACACTTGGTCCGGAAGGCTTCCGCGAAGTTGGCCAAGCTGCCTACGCGAATGCGCACTACCTCGCCGAGCAGTTGGCGACGGTCGATGGCTTCGCGATGGCGTACGATGCCCCATTCTTCAATGAGTTCACGGTGCAGACCAGCGAGCCAGCTTCGGTTGTTTTGGAACATCTCCTGGCCGAGGGTATTCTTGGTGGTGTTGATCTCGGACAATTCGATCCCGCGTGGGATCATCTGTTGCTGATTGCTGCGACAGAGCTAAATAGCAAGGCGGGAATCGATCATCTGATCGAAACCTTGCGGAATAACTAGACCATATATGCATGTGGGGGAACAGGTGGTGTAGCATGAAGCCACCTGTTCTTCGTAGTCAACAGAATTGAGCCTACGTAGGCGCCAACAACCTGTAGACCGATTTCGTTGAGGTATCTGTGGCAAAACCGATTGTGGCCCTTGTAGGCCGACCAAATGTAGGCAAATCGACGCTCTTCAATCGCCTGATCGGGGAGCGACGCGCCATTGTGCAGAACGAACCCGGTACTACCCGTGATCGCACCTACGCCACCGCTGAGTGGATCGGTGTTGAGTTCACGGTGGTTGATACCGGCGGTCTCATGGACGATGACGAGATCAAGCGCGCAGTCCCCGATTCAGATGAGGAGACGCGTATCGCCGAGGAAACGCGTGAGCAGGCCTATGCCGCGATCGCTGAGGCTGATGTCATCGTCTTTGTCACGGATATCATGTCTGGTCAGCCAACTGCTGGCGACTATGAGATTGCCGAACTCCTTCGTCGCTCCCACAAGCCGGTTATTCTGGCGCTGAACAAGGCCGATTCCGTTAACCGTCGTGATCTCGCCTTCGAGTTCTACCAGCTGGGTCTCGGCGAACCGATGGCGATCAGCGCCTATCACGGCAATGGCACCGGCGACATGCTGGACAAGGTTGTCGAGAACCTTCCTCATCCCGACGAAGAGGAAGACGAAGAACTCGAGGGACCAAAGATCGCGATTGTTGGTCGACCCAATGTCGGCAAGAGCGCGTTACTCAATGCCTTGCTTGGGCAGGAACGCGCGATCGTCAGCGATGTTGCTGGCACCACGCGTGACAGCCTCGATACCCAGCTTCTATGGAACGACGAACCTATCACCCTCATCGATACCGCGGGTATCCGCCGTCGTGGACGAGTGGAGCAGGGGATTGAGCGTGTGAGCGTGATGCGCTCCATGCGATCAATCGAACGTGCGGATGTGGTTGTGCTGGTGATCAATGCCGAAGAAGGCTTTACCACCCAGGATCTCCATATCGCCGGCTATGTTGAAGAGCAGAAGAAGGGCCTCGTTGTCGCACTGAACAAGTGGGATCTGATCGAAAAAGATCACACCACAATGGATACCTTCCGCGCAACAGCTGCCCGCGAGCTGGACTTCATGGCCTATGCACCTGTGGTCTTCATTAGTGCCAAGATGCAGCAACGTGTCAATCAGGTATTGGATACCGCTCTGGATGTGCTGGAGCAGCGCCAGAAGCGTGTTAGCACCGCTGCACTCAACAAGATGCTACGGGAAGCGGTGGACAAACATCAGCCGCCGAGCCGACCGGGCAAATGGCTCAAGTTCTACTACGCCACTCAGGCCGATATCGAACCACCGACGTTCATTTTCTTCACAAATGATCCAAAACAGATACACTTCACCTATCGGCGCTACCTGGAGAATGAACTCCGTAAGACGTTTGGATTCGAGGGCACGCCGATTCGAATGAGTTTCAGGGATCGACACGAGGACTTCTAGTCATGGACGTCACCCTTTCCATTGCTCTCGGACTCGCCGCATTCTTCATTGGCGCGGTGCCGTGGGGTCTTGTTCTCGGCAAATGGCTCAAAGGCGTAGATATTCGTAAATCTGGGAGTGGTGCTACGGGCACCACCAACAGCCTACGGATTCTTGGCTGGCGTATTGCGCTGGCCATTTTTCTGCTTGATTTCGGCAAAGGCGTTCTGCCCGTTGTGCTCGCCCGCTGGTGGGATCTACCGGACTGGGCAGTTGCATTGGCGGCCGTTGCCGCTACCGCCGGACATTGTTGGTCACCCTATATCCGCATGAAAGGCGGAAAGGGGATGGCAACCGGTGGCGGTGCCTCAGTCGCGATGTTCCCCTGGTTGGTGCTCTTCCTGCTCTTCGTGATTGCGGTGGTATGGGTGACACGATACGTCTCGCTCGCATCGATTCTGACCGCGCTGATCGGCCCGACCGTTGTGGTCATCCTCGCCTTCATGGGCAAAGTACCCGGTTGGTGGGCGGCAGGGATCGTTGGTGTTGGTATCATCATCGTGATCCAGCATCGATCGAATATTAAGCGCCTGCTAAACGGCACGGAGAACAAGTTCGGTCAGCGCGTTTCCGCGCCACCCTCCGAGCAATCAGCCTAATCGTCGTAGCCGTTAGGGTGCGCCTGCATCCAGGCCCAGGCTGATCCGATCATCTGATCCATGGTGCTATGCACGGGATTCCAATCGATCAGTTCCTGCGCCTTGCTCGTATCAGCGATCAGCGCTGGCGGATCGCCTGGTCGGCGCTCACCATACTTCACGTTCAGTGTCTGCCCGGTGACGCGTTCAACTGCATCCACGATCTCCTTGACGGAGAATCCGTCTCGCGTGCCCAGATTGATTGGTCCCAGACTGCGTTCACCGAGCTTCTCGAGTGCGGTAATGTGCGCATCCGCCAGATCGATCACATGAACATAGTCACGAATACAGGTACCGTCCGGTGTTGGGTAGTCGGTCCCGAAGACGGTAAAGGCCTCGCGCTTACCCTGGAGCACCTGGAGAGCTACCGGGATGACATGGGTTTCCGGATCATGGTCCTCGCCATGAACTTCGGTTGCACCCGCCACATTGAAGTAGCGGAAAGCCGCCCAGTTCAAACCATGCTCTCGTTCAAATGCCGGAAAGAACTGCTCAACCATCCACTTGGAGTGGCCATATGGATTGATTGGCTCTTTGGGGTCGTTCTCGTTCACAGGTAGAAATTTCGGCTCTCCGTAGACTGCCGCAGTAGAACTGAAAACAAAGCGCTTGATACCACCCTCGGCTGCTGCACAGAGGAGATTGATACCTCCGGCCACGTTTGTCTGATAGTAAGCTCCCGGATTGATGACGGATTCCGGCACGAGATGAAGTGCCGCGAAGTGCATAATGGCGTCGGCACCGGATTCGATAACGGCGGCGCGTGTAGCATCAGGATCGCGTAAGTCGCACTGAATCAACGGCACCTCCGCTGACACCGCCGCAGCGTGTCCACGCACGAGCGAATCGAGGGCGACAACGTCGTGTCCCGCCGCGAGCAGGCGCTCAATTGCCACGCTGCCGATATAGCCGGATCCTCCAGTGACCAGAACTCGCATCGATTCACCTCTATGTTGGGCGGCCATCACCGCCAGAACAGACCATTCATCATGGTACACTGCCATCGGTGCCGAAAGGTATCATCCATACCGAAAATCGCTATCTCTGGAGTTTCATACAATGGTCGATCTCGATATTCTCGTACAGGCCGATCCGGATGTTGCTGCCGCGATTCAGAAGGAACAGCGGCGACAGAAGGAGGGGATCGAACTTATCGCCTCCGAGAACTATGTCAGCCCTGCTGTTCTCACTGCGGTTGGCACAGTGTTGACCAACAAGTACGCCGAAGGTCTGCCAGGCAAGCGCTACTACGGTGGCTGCGAGTACGTGGATATCGTTGAGAATATCGCCATCGACCGTGTCAAGCAGCTCTTTGGTGCCGGCTTCGCCAATGTGCAGCCACATTCCGGTGCGAGCGCCAACCTGGCAGCATTCTTCTCGGTGCTCAATCCGGGTGACAAGATCCTCGGTATGAATCTGAGCGAAGGCGGACACCTCACCCACGGTAAGGATGTCAACTTCTCCGGTCGCTTCTTTGATGCCCACTTCTACGGCGTCAATCACGAGACCGGATTGCTGGACTACGACCAGGTGCTGCGCGTTGCCAAGGAAGTCCGCCCCAAGGCGATCATCTCCGGCGCCAGCGCCTACAGCCGCACGATTGACTTCAAGCGCTTCCGTGAAATCGCTGATGAAGTGGGAGCATTCCTCTTCGCGGATATCGCCCACATTGCTGGTCTGATTGCCGCTGGCGAGCATCCCACCGCCGTTGGTCAGGCGCATATTGTGACAAGCACCGCTCACAAGACGCTCCGTGGTCCTCGCTCTGGCTTCATCATGACGAACGATGAGGAGTTGGCTGCCGGTATCGACAAGACAGTCTTCCCGGGTATGCAGGGTGGACCATTGATGCATGTGATCGCGGGTAAGGCAGTCGCCTTCGGCGAAGCCCTGCAACCGTCCTACAAGGACTATGCGAAGCAGATTCGGGCGAATGCGGCCGCGATGGCCAAAGCATTTGAGGATCGCGGCGTACCGGTGATCTCAGGTGGAACCGATAACCATCTCTTCCTCATCAACGTCAATGAGCTGGGCATCAGCGGTCGCAAGGCAGAGCGTATCCTCGACACAGTCGGTATCAGCACCAACCGCAATACCATTCCTGGCGAAACCCGTAGCGCTTTCCAGACCAGCGGACTCCGTATCGGCACGCCTGCCGTTACCACCCGCGGCTTCCAGGAGAGCGATGTCGAGACCGTCGCCGATCTGATGGTTCAGGTGCTGCGTAATCCCGAAGACGAAGCGGTGCTCGCGAGCGTTCGCCAGAATGTACTCAACCTGACAGCGAACTTCGGAGTTCCGGGACTCGCCTAGATTGCTGAGCCAAAAGGGGAGGGCCACATCGCTGTGACCAATGGTCTGATTGCTGTCGTCCTCTTTGTCCTCACCACGGCAATCTCATACGCTTTTGTGTCTCAAACAAGCGCACTCTTCGAAAAATGGGGCCTGGTCGATCGACCAGGCCCCCAACGGGTTAACCAGAACGTTGTTGCACGCGGACTTGGTGTCGCGATGTTCCTCGCGTTCCTGGTCGGTATTGGCGTCTCCTATTCGCTGCCGGTCAAGCGTTTCCCGATGGAGACAGAGCGCA
The DNA here is from genome assembly GCA_020432165.1 of Thermomicrobiales bacterium. Lineage (GTDB taxonomy): Bacteria > Chloroflexota > Chloroflexia > Thermomicrobiales > UBA6265 > UBA6265. The sequence goes on along the minus strand of JAGQGU010000004.1, from coordinate 128,973 downwards.
TCCTGCTCATGATCATCGGGGCAGCTATCGTGGTGGCGGTGATGCTGGTTGATGACGCTGTCGATCTCTCGCCGCGAGTCAAACTCGTCTGGCAAGCTCTGGCGGCACTTATCATCATTCTGCCGCGCTTCCAGGGTGAGAATCGCGGGATGGTGCTGGAGCAGGTCAATATCCCCTGGTGGGGCGTAGTCAGCGTCCCCCTGGGATTGGCGGCAATCAGCACACTCATCTGGCTCGTGGGCATGATGAATGTCATGAACTGGGTGGATGGGCTCGATGGCCTCGCGGCTTCGATATCGCTCACCGCCTGCGTTGTCATGTTCATCCACACCTATTGGGGGCTGGGTGGGGTTCCCCAGTTCACCATCTCGCTGCTGCCACTCATGCTGGGTGCAGCCATCGTTGGCTTTATTCCCTACAACTGGTATCCCAGCAAGGTCATCATGGGTGATGCTGGTGCGATGTTCCTGGGATTCACGCTGGGTGTGTTGTCCATCATTGGTGGGGCCAAGATCGGGATGGTGCTACTCGTGCTCGGATTCCCCATCCTCGATGGTCTCTGGGTCACGATGAACCGCCTTATGAATGGTTCTGAGGCCATGCATCGTGATATGCGTCATCTGCACCATCGCCTGCTGCGTGCAGGTTTCAATCAACCACAGGTTGTCATCATCTTCACAGGTATTTCTGCGATCTTTGGAGCCGCTGCACTGTTACTCCCGACCAGAGAATCGAAGCTCGCGGCGCTGGTCGTGCTGGGTGCGCTCTTGCTGGGTGTCATCTGGTGGTTGGCACGGCATCCCGAAAAAGAAATCCTGACCCCGGAAAAGCCAGAGTCCTGACCATCGGCCAGGACTCACTCGCTATCTCTCTTGTTGCGTCTGCTACTGCAGCAGCAGCTCGAACTTCATCTTCTCTTCGTCGGATCGCCCCTGGCGACTGACCGTTTGCAGAAGGACATTTGCAAGCTGGAAGACACTTCGTCCAACGAGTGCACCAAGCAGAAATCCACCAAACACGCCAAGTAGCATCCCTACAAGCAGGACGGTGATATTGTTGCCTGAACTCATTGCTTGTCCTCCTTCGGCGAAGGTTTTAGAGGATCGACAACAGTATTGGTGCCGACTCCCAACGACCTTCTAAATCATAGAACGTACGCAGGTCTTTGTCGAAAATATGAACGACAACATCGCCGTAGTCAATAAGCATCCAGCCTGATGTAGTTTCGCCTTCCGTGCGCTTGGGTTCGATGCCTTTTTCACCCATCTCATCAATGACTGATCGATAGATAGCTCGTAACTGTCGCTCGTTGTCACCAGAACAGATGACGAAGACATCGGCAACGGTGCTGACCTGATGGATATCGATCACTTTGGTGTCCGCAGCTGGAGTTTCTGCAATGATGTCGGCGATGTCTACGGCCAAAGCACGGCTGCTGGCGATGTCGTCCTGTACGATGTTGTTGTTCTCCGTCACGCTTGTTGTGTTTCTCCTACGTTAATCATGTTGGTAGGCCCGGCAGGGATCGAACCTGCGACCAAGGGGTTATGAGCCCCGTGCTCTACCGCTGAGCTACAGGCCCATGCTTTTGCTCTTTCTCTATTATGCCACGGCAGGTAAAGGCGCATGCCTGGGGAGTGGGGCTGAGGTCGCCCTCCAGGAGAGCCGCGTGGCTTCACAGAGTGTCACGAAAAGAACACTCATACCGAAGGCGTGCGCGAGCGTCGCCATCAACGCCAGACCAGTATCCACCACGATTTTGCCAAAGATGGACTGCATGATAACGAACCCAAATGCGATGACGCTCATTTTGAAGAGTTCTGGTCGCGAAGTTCGTAGCGTGTACCCCTTCCAGAGTAACGCTAGCAGCCACAAGCTGATGGCCAGGGCCAACAATCTGTGAATAGTGTGGATACCGTGGAGTCCACCAAATTCCGGGATCAGCTTGCCATTGCAGGTTGGCCAACCCGTGCAGGCGAGCTCAGCCCCCTTGTGACGCACGTATGCACCCGAGTAGGCAACGACAATCGCCAGCACTGCTCCGGAAAGAGCAATCCATTTGAACTGATTCAAGGTCGATGGATTCGCTGTATCCGGGGCGATACTCCAACCCTGATCCTCATCACGATCTTCGTGTAGCACATTGGAGAGCACTGCGGCAGAAGCGAGACAGATAAGCGAGATACCGAAGTGCGTGGCCATAATTTCGGGACTTGTTGGCCACTTCACCGCCGCCGCTCCCATAAGGCTCTGCAGAACAATCGTGCCAGCCATCAGCGGTACCAGAATCAGCGTTTCCTTGTAGCGATGTCGCAGCGGCCAGGCGAGGATCGATGTGGCGACGACCAGCATGCCTTCGATCCCGGTAACCAGCCGGTGAGAATACTCGGTAATGCTCTCGAACGTATCCTGCGGTAGCCAGGTGCCGTGGCACAATGGCCAGTCTTTGCCACAACCTTCGCCGGATCCAGTAGAGGTGACACGGGCACCCATTAGTAGAACGATCAGCATGCCGATAGCTGTCGCCATTGCGAAACGTCGGGTTATTCGGATTCGTTTTTCCACGTGGATGCCTCGTTGGTGATGACAGTCGCTATCGACCTCATGATGCCAGCAATTCTACCGCTCCATCGTCAGGCATGCACGAGCGGTTATTCGGCCATTCCGGGCAAATGGAACCAACCTTGCCGTCCCTGCCAGGTACCACCATCCTGCAATCGCTGAATAACCCCACGCTCCAGACTCGATTTGGGTGTGATGGTATCGATATCGCGCACATGCTTGCCAAAGACGAACTGCATCACCGAATCGCTGGCGTCGTACCCACCTGGAACGAGTTCGTATCGATTCTGAAAGAGGATGATGTTGGACTCCGGTTTGAGGATGCCCTTCAGATTGGGGTCGAGCAGCCAAGAGTTGCAGTAGGCAAACTCTACTGGCCAATCAGGGAAGTAGCATGGGAAGAACTCGGCTGCCTGACGGATAGAGTCTTCGCACGCAGCATCATCCATCGGCCCCATAAAGTCCGGAATATGCACGGAGAGCGCGTGCAGCGGTTCGGTGATGCTATATCCATGCTCACGCATCGATTGCACAAGTTCCTCATCGGCAATCTGCCGCTCGAACTGTAGTCGCCCGAGTTGGAAGATCATGCCGCGGAAGTGGAGCATGAGCCACCACATCACACCGAGTCCACCCACGCCCTCGCGTTTGCGGTGCACGCGGACATTGCGACCGAGGTCGGCGAGAGTGGCCTGAATGATCTCCTCGGGAATCCCTCGGCTCTCCAGGTGAGCACGTGCGAATGGCAAGCAGGCCGTGAGGAGTTGGACATAGAAATAGCGCGTCTCGGGGTCGTTGAAATCCGCCAATGTGGCGAAGGGGGCTGGGCGCTCCAGAGAATCGGTGTATTTGAGAAGATAGGCAGCCCCTCGCTGCAGCGTATCGTAGAGCTCCGATCCCGAAGCGGGAGTGGTAGCAATGACGAGATCGATATCCTCCTCAGGGATCTCGACATACTCCAGCCATGCTCGCCATGATGCTGGATCAGGAATCTGGATGCGATTCTTCTCGTCTTCAGTGACGGACGCAATCGCTGCAAACCAGGCATCGCTCTCGGGCGAGTCCACAAATATCTGTTGCATCACATACCACCTCATTGTGAAAATCGTGATTGTTTCGCCGCACGGCTCATTATGGGAATGGTAGCGCGAATTGGTCGGAACCTAAACGTCGTTGCTATGCGAATGGAGGATGCCGACACGCATCCAATGATTCCATCTTGACAACCAACCGTTGCCAACTAGCATCAACTGAAGGATCCAGCATGAATGAGCAGAGAAGAGGAGAAGACCATGCCTGAAAGAATCGTGATTGATGGTGGCAACCCCACGGTGACATCCGGTCCGGTGGAATGGCCAATCCATGGCGAACGTGAGGAAGAACTGCTCCTGAAGGTGCTGCACAGCGGCCATTGGAGCGAACTCAGTGGCGATATGGTGCAGGAGTTCAGTCAGAGGTTTTCAGCCTTCCAGGGTGCAATATATGGCGTGAGTGTCCCCAGTGGGACATTGGCACTGGAGGCTGCGCTGCAAGCCCTTGGGATCGGACCTGGCGATGAGATCATCACCACCAGCTATACGTTTATCGCGACCGCCACCGCGGCGATATCCGTGGGTGCCAAACCAGTCTTCGTCGATATTGATGCTGCCAGCAACTGTATCGATCCATTCAAGGTAGAAGAAGACCTCACCGCACGGACAAAAGCGATCGTGCCGGTGCATGTGGGCGGGAATCCGTGTGATCTCGATGCGATTATCGAAATCGGCAATCGATATGGCGTTCCGGTGTTGGAAGATGCCTGTCAAGCGTGGGGATCGGCCTGGAATGGACAACCAGTCGGATCGATCGGTGTCTGTGGAGCCTTCAGCTTTCAGGAGAGCAAGAACATCACAGCAGGGGAGGGAGGTATCGTCATCACCAATGATCAGGCATTCTACGAGCGCATCTGGTCGATTCACAATTGCGGTCGCCATCCTGATGGAGGTTTGTTCGAGCACAGTACTCCGGGTACCAACTTCCGTATGACCGAGTGGCAGGGAGCGATCCTGCTCGCGCAGCTCGAGCGCTTGCCAGGGCAGATGCGGCGGCGACAGAGAAGTGCCGAGATCCTGACTGCCGGGTTAGGTGAGATTCCGGGACTGACACCAATCAAGATCGATAACCGTGCCACGGCCTGCTCCTGGCATCTCTATCAGTTCCGTTATGATGCCGGCAAGTTTGGTGGCAGGGGACTAGGTGATTTCCTGAATGCCTTTGCTGCCGAGGGTGTTGCCTGCAGCGCTGGTTACGAACCGCTGAACTACCAGAAAGCGATTCGGGACGTGGTGAAAGCGCGCTTCGGAGACGATGCCGTTACACCGGTTCCCCAGGCCGAAGCAGCAGCACGTAGCACCGTGTGGATACCGCAAACGCTGCTGTTACGTGATGACGAAACAATGGAGCAGATCGTACACGCCGCCGCAAAAATCCAGCACGCCTGGTCCTAAAGCAACGATATTTGCCAGATTGTCGATATGTGGGCACTATCGTACAATACACATCGTTGCCATGCGGGAGTATCTCAGTTGGTAGAGAGTCTGCCTTCCAAGCAGAATGTCGCGGGTTCGAGTCCCGTCTCCCGCTCCAAGCCCACCAAATCAACGATTTGCAGCACCCCATTTGATCTAGTGATGGGTGATCTGGCTTTTGCCAGCAGCCCTTGAATCGCTCTTTCTATGACATTCTGCCTGGAAGACAGAATGTCATAGATTCGTCAACCTTGACCAAGGTACAAGAAAGCCGCCCTCGGGCGGCTTCCTGCTAGTTTATCGTGGCTGGGGTGCAGGGATTCGAACCCCAACTGCCTGATCCAGAGTCAGGTGTCCTACCGTTAGACGACACCCCATCGGCCAGAGGCAATACTACCAATCACCACCCGATGCGTCAAGGAAATGTAGAGGTTCAGCACTTATGACCCCTGGAGGGATCGCAGGAAATCGAGCGGGGTAACATAGCCGAGCGATGCGTGCTTCCTGATGGCATTGTAGCGGCTGGTCCAGCGATGGAGGGCCTTCCGAACTGTGGGGAGGTCGGTTGTCCCCTCATACCACGCCCAAAACTCCTCTCGCGTCGTGCGATTGAAGCGCTCCACCCGACCATTGAGCTTGGGTGACCGTGGTGGGAGCACGTGCAGGATAATCCCACGCGCCTGACAGGCAGCTTCAAACTCACCCATGAACTCCGATCCCCCATCGACCTGAATCGTCCGTACCGGGAAGGGCAGACTCTCGATCAGGAAGATGAGGTGATCTCGTGCCGTCCGGGCAGTGGCGGTGGTTCGAACATCGGTCACCGTGATGCGGGTGACAACATCGATGGCCGAGAACTGGCGGAGTTCCACCCCCGGGAGCGGACGGAGATGGACGGTATCGATCTGGATCAGATCACCGGGCTGGGTAGGCGGTGGTGTGCCTTTCGGGCGACGGATACCGTGTGGGCGCGGATTCCGAACCTGGCGCGTCACGATCCGGTGGGGCTCCCGGATGCGTCTCCGGTGTTTCAGGTACGCCAGAATACGACCAACAGTTGAGACCGACAGGATGCGTCCGGTTGCGGCCACCAGATCCTGAATGATGATCTTGCTCTTGCCACGCCCCTCTTCACTGTTGCGCGCGACCCGAACCGCCTCAACGTCAGATGGTGTCCACTGCGGGCCACGATGCCGCTTCGGTGCCCGAGATGTGGGTTCCAGTCCCTGGAGTCCGTGCAGCCGCAGCGCCTGCCGCCACCGCTTGATCGTGCGCTCGCTGACCATGGCCGCCGCGGCGGCCATGGTCACCCCCTGCTGGTGGGAGAAATCGACCCAGTGCAGCCGCATCCGGCCTTCATCGGAAAACCTCGGTGGGAGTGCGGTTGTCACCCGCTGCATCCACTTGGGAACCGCCATGTGGGTCCGATACCCGCTTGTCCTGATAAACTTGCGCATAGAGGTGTCCTTTTCTCCTACGTGAATGCAACACACTCATCGTACGAGAATGGCCACCTCTTTTGCTGCCCACCTCAGGGGTCATATGTCTCTGAACCTATACAGGAAATCGCGACGGAATCAACTGGATATGCCCGCACCCAATCGGAAAGATAAACATCCGTCAGCCTCGTGATCGAATCGGCGTCGTCAACGATCATCCCAATCTCCCGATTCCGATCGAGCGAGGTGTAACTATAGTTTTGCGAGCCGACGAGCGCCTTCGTTCCATCGACGATGATGAGCTTGGCGTGTACATACGGCTTCTCCTGCACCCGAATCTGAACACCATGATCAAAGGCATCCAGAAAGTAGGGGACATCCTCATCATCCGTGGATGGATTGACGATCACGCGCACATCAACCCCACGATCAGCAGCATCGTCCAGAGCCTGTGTAAACTGCTCGTCTCGTAGAACCTCCGCGTAGAGCCAAACGCTCTCCTCAGCACCGTTGATAAGCTCGATGATACGTGCCCGTGCATTGACCGGGCTCACGATCAGACTAGTTATCCCGACCACAGCATCCTCCCGCAGCCAATCGGCCAGAAAGACAGCATTTGCCTGCGCAACGAAAGCAGGATCGGTCGTGACAATACCGAATTCCCGATTGCTGTTGAATCCCGCACCCGTAAAATTCTGATTGGTGACCACCAGTACCTGATTGTCGACGATCATATACTTGGCGTGGCTGTACTGAAACTGCCCAGACGACCAGATCACCTCGGCGCCTAGTCCTTCGAGTTGTACGAAGACATCGTTCTGGCTGCCATAGGTATTGAAGGGATTGCGCTCCAGGATGACGCGAACATCGACGCCGCGCTCTTCCGCATCAGCCAGTGCCCCAATGATGACATCGTCCGAAAGCAAATACATGTTGATGTCGATCGTGCAACGAGCGTTCGTGATCTCATTGAGCACTGGAGCGTACCCATCGTCCGGCTGAACGAATACGGAGGTGACTGCAGTTGTCGTGGAAAGGTTTCGGACACAACGCTCGTCACGTGATAACCGGAGGGGAAGAAATTGCACAGCCACCGTGGTTGCTACGATCAACACAACACCGAGTAGCAACCAAAGTGGTTTGAATTTCACGAAATATTAGCGCTTGCGAACCGGCACCCGTACAGGCACGGGTTTGGGAGTGGGAGAGATACGCTCCAGCCATTCGCGGATGGCATCGAATATCTTCTTCATTGTCAGGTCCCCATTCGTCACGACGGAAGCATCCAGGTCAGGGTACGAGACTCATCAGTGAGAACTGTATACCGCATTTCTCATATGATAGCGGCACTTACGGAAGATTGGCAATGTGTTTGGGTATGCCCAACCGCATTCGTACATGCTCTATCATGCCCATGCTCCAGGGGTCATTGGCAGCGGCACCGCCAACGATGAGCCTGATTTGTTGTGGTAATACAACGCCCAACTCAAGCTCGGTCGCTCGCTGCACGACAAGATCCTCCCACGGACCGGTAAACCCGCGCGGAACACCCGTAGCAAGCTCACTTAGTGCCAGAGCCATAAGCTCGGCCGCAATGGCATCCGTCGTCGCGATCACCATCTGTCGGCCTTCATCAACGTCAATATGAACGATCACGCAGAGATCGTAGACGAATGCGCTTGCCACTTCGGCCGCCACGGCCCCACGCTCACTGCTCGCCAACAGGCGCATACGTTGCCGTGGGTGAATGAATCGCGCTGGCAGATCCAGGATAAACGGTCCGGGGCGATACCATTCATCCACGGTTAGCACCACAATGCGATGGCTTGCCTGGGCGATATCCTGCGGCAGTGTAACCGCACTCATGGTAGCGTCCGCGGCGAGCACCGGTCGGTCAATCCAGTGTCCGAGGACACTCGGCGTGAGAAAAGCACGACGCGCGGCTGTTCCGGTCATCGGCACCTTGATGTGCGCCGTAGCGTCGTCTGGAAGCATCCCGGCAACGCCCTGAGCTCTGGCATCGTCATGCTCCATATTGCTCGGCAGAATGGCGACGTGGCCACTCATGTGCGCAAGCAACGGTCTGAGCGACTCCAGCCCGGAATCACCGATATCCGAGTTTGACCAAATGTAGACGCTGGCGGATTTCACAGATCTGTCCTAACGGGCAAGTTGATTGGCAAGTATTGCCCCGCTGTATGGAGGCAGCGAAATCAGATTGCCCTGTAGTTGCACGTCTCGATCCGTTCCGAGAGCAAGCCATATCGATCCAGGCTCGTCCAGGGCGATATCGGCAGGCTCACCACCACGGTTGATCACAACCAGCCACGGACCGATCGTGTAGACAAGTGTGCCATCATCACCCGCGTGAACCAACCTTGCCTCGAGTTGATCGATGCTGAACTTCTTTCGCCAGAAAAGAAGGGATCGGTAGAAATCCAGCAGATCCCGGTCCTGATCAGCACCCCACAACATTGGTGTGCGACTCTCTTCCATTCGTCGCGAACCATCGGGAAACTCGAGATCATGCCATTGGCTGAGACCAACCTCGGTACCGTAGTAGATAACAGCAGGCGAGGGGAGAGTGAACTGCACCAGCGCGGCGATCTTGAGCTTGCGGGTATCACCCTGCACGATCCAGAGGAGTCGATTCATATCATGGTTATCGAGGAAGGTTACCGGACGAGGTCCGTCGGTAAACCATTGCATGTGACGATCGCAAAATCTCCAGAACTCGGCCGCGCTCGATTCCTCAAAGCCAATGAATGACCGCACCTTCTCCAGAAAGAGAAAGTCGAGCACACCATCCAGTCGTCCGCGATAGGATCGGAGAGTCTCGGCACTATCAACCGCTTCCGCTATCAGTGCGAATTGCGGGTTCCGCTGCTGCACGTGAAGCTTGAACAGAGTCCAGAACTGTAAGCTCTGGCCGATCGCATAATCGAGACGGAAGCCATCCACACCCCGATCCAGCCAGAAATCGGTTGCCTCCAGCAACCAATCCAATGCTGGCTCGCTATCGCCATTGATACGCGGCATTGATTCGACGCCGAAGAAACTCTCGTAGGAGCCATCTTTATTGAAGATGAAGTAGTCACGCTCCGATGCCTGAGGGTCTGTGAGTGCACGCTGAAAGACCGGGTGGAGATTCGAGCAGTGGCTGGCCACAAAATCGAGGATGATACGGATGCCGCGCGCATGTGCCGCCGCAACCAGCTCATCGAAATCCTCGATACTTCCCAGTCGCGGCTCAATGGCCATGTAGTCCGTGATATCGTAACCATGATGCGTCGGGGAGGGGAAGATGGGTGAAAGCCAGATGGCATTCGCGCCGAGCTGCTGGATATAGTCCAAATGCTCTATCACGCCCCGTAGTGTACCGCCCCAAATGTCGTTCAGCGTGGGTTGTAGTTCGAACATTTGGCCATGATCGCGAGCGAAACGATCGACAAAGACCTGATAGATGACTGCATTGCCAAGCCAGGAAGGTTCCCTCGCAGTATCTATAGAGAGGGCAAAGAGACCCGGTTCACCGGTGAACTCGTGCACATCAGCCCAGATCGTTTTTCCATTTGGTGTGATAGCCCTGATCTGGTATCGCCACAGTTCCTCCTGCTCGGCAGGCATCGTGGCAGTCCAGGTTTCCACATATCCCCAGGCGATCGTGCTCCATTCCACCGATTGCCGCTTGCAGGCGACGCTTTCAGCCAATTCTGTTGGACGAGAACCATTACGCGTCAACAGTATCTCAATCGATGACACACTCAGTTGGACACCAACCGTGACGGTAAAGGTAACCTCGTCGCCCGGCCGCGGATCTGGAGGAGAGACTCGCGATCCATGCCAGAGATGTCGTAGCCGACCTTTCTCATGCGCGAGACGGAGTTCGTCCGTGCCGAGTGTGCCGAAGATAAAGTCGCCGGTGACCCTGCTATCCATTCATCACCTTCCAGATACCAGCGGACTGCGCTCCGAGCGCGAGTTCACCCGAGGTAGTCATCTCGGCATCACCAATGGCAAAGAGGAGTTCGGTCGCCTGTTGGACCGCAAGTGGAGCGGTATCACGCTCGGCCCCAGTATTGACGGCGATGATATATGTACCGTCATGGTGAGATCGAAGGAAGGCGTAGCTCATTGCCGAAGCCCAGAGGCCCTGATAATCGCCATCTCGCAACGCGGGATGCGCATGACGAAGGGACACCAGGCTCTTCACATTACTCAGTAGGTAGGTGTTCCATGTATCCGGTTTGCTCCAGGGCATCGTTCGTCGGGCCCATTTATCCGGCATACCACCATCAACGCCGATCTCGGAGCCATAGTAGATGCTGGGAGCGCCTGGGTAGGTGAGGAGCAGCAAATAGCCAAGTTCCAGGCTGCGCACATCATCGCTCATCAGCGTTAATGCCCGCGGTGTGTCGTGCGAGTCCAGCAAATTCATCTGGGCGTTCGTTACATTCCAGTCGTAGAGTGCCAGGAGCTTGTCAATACGATCGGCATACTCCTTGCCGGTGAAACCTGGCCACGGATTGTAGCCACGATCTTCCTGGTGTTCTTTCACGATGTGACCACGACCCACGAACCCCAGCACAGCTTCAGTGAAGACATAGTTCATGACCGAGTCGAACTGATCGCCACGCAGAAACTCGGGTGCAGGATCCCAGATCTCACCAGTGATATAGCATTCGGGATTGATCGTACGACACCGTATCCGGAACTCCTCCCAGAAACCCGGTGTGGTGATCTCATGCGGCACATCCAGACGCCAGCCATCTATTCCTTTGCGCAGCCAATATTCGCCGACTTGCATGATAAATTCGCGCACTTCCGGATTGTCGGTATTGAACTTCGGAAGCGCATGCAGGCCGTACCACGCCTGATATTCGGGCTTTTTGCCGTGATCATAGGCGTTTGGCGGGAACTTCTCGAAGACAAACCAGTCGCGCCACGGTGACGATTCACCATTCTCCAGCACATCGTTGAACTGAAAAAAACCACGACTGGCGTGATTGAACACGCCATCCAGCACCACGCGAATACCGCGCTCATGACAAGCCGCCAACATCTCATCGAAGGCGGCATCTCCTCCCAAGAGAGGATCGATGCGGAAGTAATCGTGGGTGTGATAGCGGTGATTGCTGGCACTCTGAAAGATCGGATTCAGGTAGAGCGCATTGATACCAAGTTCCTGAATGTAGTCCAGATGTTCTGCCACTCCGAGAAGGTCACCACCCTTATAGCCGAAAGTGGTGGGATCGGTATCCCAATCCTCAAGACCCGCTGGCTTGTTGACGCGTGCAGATTTCGCGAATCGATCCGAAAAAATCTGGTAGAAAACGGCGTCTTTTACCCACGTTGGGGCGGTCACCTTACCCGGTTCCAGAGGGAACCGGGGGTGATTGTTCATCTCAGTCGTCATGCGAACCTTTCGCGCTATTAGCCCTTCACCGCGCCGCGTGTGAGACCTTCCACCAGGAAGCGCTGGGCTGCGAAGAAGATAATGAGAATCGGCACTGACCCGAGCACAGCGGCCGCACAGAAGAGCGTCCACGATGTGCTGACGGCGGTACTGAATGTGCGTACACCAACGCCCAACGGATAGAGGCGATCATCGAAAATGAGGATACTGGTGAGCACATACTCGTTGTAAACACCGATAAAGCCGAAGATAAACTGAGCCACCAACATTGGCTGCACGAGCGGGAAGATGACACGCCAGAATGTAGTCCACTGGGTACCACCATCCAGGTACGATGCCTCATCCAGATCGCGTGGAATGGAATCGATGAAGTTCTTCATCAACCACACCGAGAGTGCCGAACCACCAAGACCAAAGATCAGGATAATTCCCATGCGAGTGTTGGTGAGACCAACCGCGCCGAGCATCTTGTAATACGCCACGGCCTGCATGTTGATTGGCAGCATCTGGATAATCAGCAAGAAGAGGATGCCATGCTTCCGCCCGGCAAACTTCATGCGACTGAAGGCGTATCCACCAAATGTGGAGAAGATGACCTGCAATGCGCCCGCGGTCACACCCATGATGAGCGAGTTCTGCACCCAGCGCAGGAAGTTCGATCCCGGCCGTAACAGCTGCCGATAGAGATCGAGCGTATATTCGCGGGGGAAGAGTGTTTGGGAGTTAAGTCCCTTACCGTCACCCTTGAAGCTTGTCATCACCACGTAGACGACCGGAAACATGACGACGATCAACACGATCCAGATGATGATACGGATCAGCCATGTGCGCAGTGAACTCTGGAATTTGGCGCTGTGACGCCAGTCCGTCTTCTGCAGCTCGGATTCGACAAATGCTTTCTTGGTAGCTACCTGGGCATTAACAGGAGCGCTACTAACCGTGGAAATACCAGCCATTAGTTTGCCTCCTTGAATGCATTGGTCACTTTGGAACTCAGCAACGTGAAGGTCGCGATGATGAGGAAGGTGAAGACACCATATGCGGCCGCATAGCCCATGTCACCATTGCCCTGACCGTTAATCAGTTTGTAGGAGAAGCTTGCGAGCGTGTCGGTGACACCATACCGTGCACCAGGATAGGCTTGCGGATTGCCGTTGGTAAGCAAGATGATGAGTCCAGCATTGTTGAACTGAAAAGCGAGCTGCGTGATGAGGAGGGGAGTGACCGAAGCAATCAGGAAGGGCCAGGTGATATCGCGGAAGATCTGCGAAGAACCGGCCCCATCGAGATCGGCGACCTCATAGAGATCACGCGGAATGGCTTGCAACGCCGCCAGACCCACTGTCATGAAGAAGGGATAACTCAACCAGAAGTTGGCTATCAGCAGGGCCGCTCTGGCGGGCTGTTCCTCCATGAGCCAGCGGACGCGCTCAAAGCCCATGTTCTCGAGAATGAGATTAAAGGGACCAGACAAACCAAAAAGACCGGACCACACCTGAATGGTGAGGATGCCCGGTAGCGCCCATGGAATGATCAAGAGAGTGCGATAGATATTGCGCTCATGAAGCTCTTTGTTGTTGAGGAGGAGCGCAAGAATCAGACCGCCAAAAACGTTGAGTGCGGTACTGATGAACATGAACGCAAAGGTCCAGCCAAGCACCGGAAAGAGTTCGCCACCAGAAGAAAGCGCTCGCCGGTAGTTTTCGAGCCCGACCCAATCGTAATCGCGAGCTCGAAAAACGCGATGGTAGTTGGTGAAGGAGATGTAGAAGGTGTAGAAGAAAGGCCCGATGGTAAAGACGAGGGCCGAGAGTGCCACTGGCAAAAGATACCAGTAGGCGGTGGGCCAGGTGAAACGTTTCTCCTGTGGCGGCGGTTCAACGAATCCCGAACCTGCCACAGATTGATGAGCCTGCTGCATCTTCTCCTCCCGGCATAATCGTCATGAATTCCCGAAGCCGGGGAGGTGACCATCCCTCCCCGGCGTTCCGAGTGCTAACTGTGAACGTCGAAGCTAGTTCGCCGCGATATTCGCCTTGATCTGCTCCACCGCTGTATCCAGCATGGACTGGACTTCGTCATCGCTGACGTTACCCGAAACGATACCAAGCACGGCATCGCCCCATGGTGTCCATACCTGCGCCATCTGTGGGATGTTCGGCATCGGCACAGCATCCACCACCTGGTCCATCACCACCGCCAGATTCGGATTCACTTCCACCGCGGCATCGCGCAGGGACATGTGTACCGGCGGCTTGTTGAAGCCAGCGACCAGAATGGCCACAGCTTCGGAAGAGCCGAAGTAGTTGATGAGATCCTTGGCGGCATCCTGCTGCTCACCAAAGGCGTTCATCTCCATTACCTGAATACCGGAGAAGGGCTGCAGAGGATTGCCATTTGGCAGGGTCGGCAGCTTGGCGACACCGTAGTTCACGCCTGCGGTCTGCAGACCTGGCTCGCGCCACGGACCATTGATGCGCATACCGAGCAGGCCAGCATCCTCGATTCCATCAAGGAAACCACCAGCGTTCGGCTGATCAAGCACGTCTTCCGGGATCGGAGGAACCTGGTTGGCGACCATATCACGGACGAACTTGGCGGCTTCCACGCCACCTTCGTTGTTCAGTCCGATATCGTCATAATCCAGCGTGCCATCGTTGTTCTTGAAGATGTAGCTACCGAAGCCATGGAAGAATGCGCCCAGGTAGTATGGCTCCACGGCCTGGAAGCCGAAGCCATAGACATCGTCGTGGGTGGCTTCCGTTGCCTTGGTGACCAGATCATCCCAGGTGGCCGGGGCTTCAGCCACAATATCGTTGTTGTGGAAGAGGATGAGCGACTCAGACATGAGCGGATAGCCGTACATCTGGCCGTTGTAGGTGACAGCATCAATGGTCGATTGCGGGATATCCTCGAAACCGACCAGATCATCGGTGGTGAATGGCGCGGCGATACCCTGCAGCGCGACTTCACCAATCCAATCGTGGGCCACAGGACCGAAGATGTCCGGGCCGTCACCACCAGGAGCAGCCAGGCTCAAACGACTGCGGAAATCACCATCCGGTACAGTCACCAACTCAACGGCGGTGCCAGTGTACTCGGTGTATTTGGCGGCCACTTCCTGGAGAGCATTGAACTCGTTCGGGGAGGAATCCGGGCTGGATCGCGTCCACAACACCAGCTTCTCCACCTGAGGACCAGCCGGCGTGTAGGCGGTGGGAGCCGGATACTCTACTGCTGTTGCCTCCGGTGTAGCATCTTGTGCCGATGCGGCCCGCAACTGGGCCGCTGCCCCAGCCGCAACACCAAGAGCACCGGCGTACTTGAGTGCTGTGCGACGAGAAACCGGATCGTTCTTGAAAGACATCTTGAGACCCTTTCATATACCTGCTTGATGGCGAATAGATTGGCACCATCGCGTGACACAACTATAGTGTATGCAGTCTATCGTGATCTATTAGGGAAAATCCCTCTTGTCGACTGATTCTGGTATCGCCCAAGATTTGCATAATCTGGAGTTGCTGCGGCAATCATCCGGGCCAATCCGATGGATGCACACCGGTTCACTCCATCGCACCATCATCGATCGCCGCGTTCTCGTTGCTGATGGCGACGGAATAGTGGAACTCGATGGCCGAGATGATTCGCGTTGGCTGCACACCAACGTTGCGCACACAGACTTCACCGATCCCGTCATCGCGGCGTTGTCCCAGCAATTCCCACACCTGCGACCACTCACCGACGGAGGGATGTGGGAGGGACTCTTCAGCGCGATCACCGCGCAGGCGGTGAGTCTGCATAGCGCCGCCGCATTTCAGCGGCGATTGTGTGAAGCTTTCTCGCCGGAGATTGAGGCGGAAGGACGAATTTTTCGTTCCCTTCCAACCGCTCAGGATATCGCCGATGCGTCGGTGGAACTGTTGCGGTCGAGTGGGCTCACCACAAAGCGCGCCGAAGGACTAAAGTCGGTAGCCACTGAGATGGCGCGCGGAAACATCCCCAGTCCCGAAGCGGACGATATCGATGGCTGGATGATCGAGCTACACAAGCTGCCTATGGTAGGGAAGTGGACCAGTGCCAGCGTGTTGCTATGGGGTCTGGGACACGACGATGTCTATCCCTCGGGAGACGTCGCGCTTTTGCGCGCAGCGAAGATCGCCTACAACGATGCCAGTATGACCATGCGAGATCTCGACAAACTCTCCGAGCAATGGCGACCACAACGAGCAATAGCCGCCCGACTCTTGTGGACGAACCTGCTCGGATGCGGTTGGTATATCGGTGATACGCCTATTTCAGAATGAGTGCAATCGCAAGCATGCCAGGGTCGTCCATACCAATGCTCTGCTCTTTGTACATTCGCGCGCGTCCGATTTGGCACGGCTGATCCCGCAGTTCGTCCAGTGCTGTCTGTGCTCCTGATCGTGCCTGGGTAACAAACTCGTCTCGATCTGTCGCCGATTCGGTCGATCTGGCAATGGCATTCAGGCTATCGAGAATCGTTTTGTCGCCAACGGCTGACTTCCCCCTGGCGCTCATGGCAACCACAGCATCATCCACCATGGCGAAGACCTCCGACCACTCGATCTCGGATTTGCCTTTAGTCGTCTTGGCAAAGGTCATAAACGCAGTGCCAATAAGCGTGCCCAGGCTTGATCCCGTCGATGCCAGCGTCGCCTTGGTCAAGAGCATGAACGCCGCACCCAGATCATCGGTGGATTCAAGGTCGACATCAGCCAATCCTCGTCCCATTCTGGCCAGCATAGTGCCGGTATCGCCATCACCCAGCCGGGAGTCGGCGCTATTGAGCACGGGCTCCAACTCTTCAAGTTTGCTGGCGAGGTGATCAACGGCCAGCGAAAGATCTGCAGCGGTAAGTGACATTAGCCAACTCTCCAAAATGGGCATACGCCGGGTGCCGTAAGCAATGCTTCGAGTTCATCATCCAGCTTGAGGATAGAGAGCGACGCCCCGGCCATTTCCATAGATGTCGCCATATTCCCAACGATGGGTGCCACCACCTCAACTCCACGATCAGCCAGCAATTGGTTGGCGCGGCGGAAGAGGATGAAGAGCTCCTCCAGAGGCGTGGCTCCCAGTCCATTGAGAAGCACTGATACACGATCTCCCGCAGCAAGAGGGAGGTCGGCCAGAATCAGGTTCAGCATCTCTGCCACTGTCTCATCGGCGGATTTCAGTTCCGATCGCCACAATCCCGGCTCGCCATGAATGCCCATGCCCATTTCCATCTCGTTGTCATGAATCTGGAAGTTAGGCTCGGTCGAGGAGGGCAGTCGGCATGGTGCGAGAGCGATGCCGATGCTTCTGGTTGCATCTACCGCCTTCTGCGCCACACGGGCAACTTCCTCCAGTGTCGCCAGTTGCTCGGCCTTGGCACCGGCGATCTTGTAGGCATAGATGAGCCCAGCCACACCTCGCCGTTTGGAGGCTTCCTCCGGAGACGCGCTGGCGACATCGTCGTTCCCAAGCACCGTTGCCGTAACGATATCGTCCATCGCAACAAGCTCGGAAGCCATCTCGAAGTTCATGCGGTCGCCGCCATAGTTGCCGAAGAGGAGAAGAACCCCCTGGCCACTATCCGCAGCGTTAATAGCATCGACACAGCTATCAATGGCAGGACCTTCGAACACGTTACCAATGGCACAGGCATCAATGAATCCCTGGCCCACATAGCCCGTGAAGAGTGGTAGATGACCCGATCCACCCCCAGATACGATGCCAACCTTGCCGGGAGTATTCTCGGCGGATCGGCGCACGACACGCTGTGAATCGCCGCAGATAGTGAGGGATGGATGACACGCCACCAGGCCCTCCAGCATCTCGGTCACGTAATTCTCAGGGGCATTGATGAGCTTCTTCACAACTGCATCCTGTGATTAGCGATCATTTCCATAGTCGGGCGGGGATCGTCGACCCTCATAACAAGTATTGTTTACCGGTAGGTAGTTTAGCCTATGGTTGACCTGACACGCGGCAACAACGGGCAGGAAAGGCGAGACGTGCATCAGAAGAGCAAGCGATCGATTGCACTTGGGACATTGTATACACATGAAGGTGTGGTGGGGGACGAGACGGAAATCGACGCGGCTCATATCACCGATGATTCCGCCATTGCCGGCCGGTTCATTGTGATCGAGGGGAGTCTCATCGAACGTGTGCACGTAGGCGATTGTCCCAATCTGCGCTTGACGAGATGCGAGCTGCGGACTGTCGATGCAGCGAATGCGGATATTGAGAACGCCGGCTGGCGGGATCTGCGAATCAGCGACTCCCGATTCACCGGCGCCAGACTGAACAACGCGGTCATGAGCAAGGTGTCGTTCACACAATCACGAATGGAGATGATGCAGCTGCAGAATGCCAAACTAAAGGGTGTGCGCTTTGAGCAGTGTGATCTTCGCGGCGCGTTCTTCAATGGCACCAACATGCCGGGGACAATCCTCGAGGGCAGCAATCTGACTGGTGCGGATTTTTCGACCGCCAATATCACTGGCAGCGATCTGCGGCGCGCGATCATCGAAGATATACGTATCGCTCCAGACCAGCTCACCAAAGTGATTGTGAGTAGCGATCAAGCCATCTATCTGGCGCGACTCTTTGGTCTTGATGTGCGGGAATAGGGTCAGAGCGATTCGGTTCCATTGCGCAGGGAGGCAAATCGTTTGCGGATAAGTTGCGTTGTGCGCAAAGAGGGATGAACCCGAATACCGGGCTGCCACAGCGCGGAAATCCCTGATACGATCAATCCAGCAATCGTTCGATTATTCTCAAGGAGTTCTCCATGTCCACACTTCCTGTGATCGGCTTCGTTGGCACCGGCAAAATGGGATTGCCGATGACGCGCAATCTTCTCGCCGCGGGTTATACAGTGGTCGCCTTCAATCGATCACCGGAATCGCTGGCCGAAGCTGCGAGCGCTGGAGCCACCGCAGCAACATCTCTGGCCGATGTCGCAGCGCAAGCAGATATCATTCTCAGTAGTCTCACCAATCAACAAAGTGTGCGCGATGTTTATCTCGGCAATGGTGGCCTCATCGATAATGCTCGACCGGGTCAAGTGCTGATCGATACCAGCACCAACGATATCGCCCTCATGCGCGAGATTGCCGAGTTGGCCGTGGCCAAGTCCGCCAGCTTCCTTGACTCGCCGGTCTCTGGTGGTGTGCCAGGCGCCGTGGCTGCCTCACTCACCGTCATGGTCGGTGGTGACGAATCTGTATACAATCAGGTGTTACCTGTGTTGCAGGTTATCGGTGGTAATGTCCATCACCTCGGCCCCTCCGGCGCTGGCACGGCAATGAAGCTGGTGAACCAGTTGCTTTGTGGCGTGAATATGGCCGCGGTGGCGGAAGGTCTCCTCTTTGGTGCCAGTGCAGGTGCTTCACCACAAAAGATTCTGGAAGTCATCAGCACCAGCTTCGGTGGCAGTCGCATGTTGGATCGCGGGATACCGTTGATCATCGAACGCGACTTCAAACCTGCTACGCCCGTTGATCTGATTCGCAAGGATCTCGGCATCGTGATGGATGCCGCACGTGATTCAGGACTGCCTCTGGGTGTGACATCGGCCGCCTTCGATCTCTACGATCGCACCAGCAACGATGGCTTTGGGCCAAACGATATGACTGCCATCGTGATTCCGTTGGAAGACGGCGCTGGTATCAAAATCAGCTAACGTGGATGTTTCGCACAAAGGCTCGCCATGACCAGTGATTCTGAGTTCCCCGAATCAGTGAGATCAGTGTATGAGTCGTATGACGAAGCGACCCTGGCGGGGTTGCTGCGTCTACGGGCATTGGTGTTCGAGGTTGCTCAGAATACTCCCGAAGTTGGGCCGATCAACGAAGGGCTCAAGTGGGGACAGCCCAGCTTCCTCACAAAACCGCGTACGGGAAGCACCATACGCATTGATGCCACAAAGGAGAATGATCGGGGCCGATTCGCGATGTATTTCATCTGCACCACAAACCTTGTTGATCGGTTCAGAGAAGCGTTTGGCGACGTTTTTCATTACGAAGGGAATCGCGCGCTCATCTTTGAGGATGTAGAGACCTTGCCGGTTGCCGAATTGCGCGAATGCATCGCCATGGCCCTCACCTATCATCTTCGGAAACAGTAGGCCTAATACGAAAAGGGCCCCTACCCTCACCGGGTAGAGGCCCTTCTGTTTCTACAGCGGATTCGCTATGTGTTGTCATATACAAGATCGGTAGCAGGGGAGACAAGCTCCCCTTGGGGCAGATAAGGGCGTTCGCCGCTTCGCACTGCCCCGCTACCAGTCCGTGCGTGTGTCAGTACATCCGGAACCGGCTCTAATTAGCCGTAAAGCTCGTTCACCTTAGCGGTGAGATAGTCAAGCTGCGGCTGCGCATCAAGCTTGCGGGTGCCCAGCACCTTGAAGAGCAGATCGTTTGGCGTGTAATGCGATCCGTACTGATGGATGTTCTCACGCAACCATGCGCGGAGGCTGCCGAACTCACCGGCTGCGAACTCATCCTCCAGGCCCGGTAGCTCGGCCGTAACGCGCTTCCACAGCATCGCGCCGAGCATATTGCCCAAGGCATAGGTGGAGAAGTATCCGAACGAACCGCCACTCCAGTGCACATCCTGCAGCACGCCATCGCTGTCGCTTGGAACGTCGACTCCGAGATACTCCTTGTACTTGGCGTTCCATGCTTCGGGCAGGGTATCTACGGTTACTTCACCAGAGAGCAGCGCGCGCTCCAGCTCGAAGCGAATGATGATGTGATAGTTGTAGGTCAGCTCATCGGCTTCGATACGAATCAGGCTCGGACCCATCACGTTCACCGCGCGATAGATATCCTCGGCACTCATACCAGCGAACTGCTCCGGGAAGTGCTTCTGCACGACCGGTGTCGCCCACTTCCAGAACGGCAGACTGCGTCCGACCAGATTCTCGAGCGATCGACTCTGGCTCTCGTGCCAGGCGAGCGAAACGCCGTGGCCGAGCATAGTGCGCTCGTACCTGTCGTCGATCTGGTTCTCGTAGAGTCCATGGCCAAATTCATGCAGTGTGCCGAAGAAGCTGGGATTGAAGAAGTTCTCATCGAATTTGGTAGTGATGCGGATATCGTGAATCGACATCGAATGCTCAAACGGATGAGCTGTGGTTGTCAGATCCCATTCATCGTCGTTGAAGCCAACCTGTTTGGCCACTTCACGCACGAGCGCATCCTGTGTCGCTTGCGGGAAGTGCTTGAAGGTGGCGGCATCGCGACCGTCACCCGCATGAGCAGCAACCTTCTCCACGAGCGGTTTGGCACCAGCCTTGAAGACATCGAAGACCTCAGCGACATCGCTGGTCTTCATGCCGTGCTCGTAGTCATCCAGCAGGATGTCATAGTCGTCCTCGACATTCGGGAAGAGCGGTCGACTAAGCTCAACAACCTTATGCACGAGCTCAATATTCTTCTGCAGGAATGGCTTGAAGCTGGCGTAATCGTTGTTCTTACGCGCGGCCATCCAGGCGACGTGTCCCTGCGAGCCGGCGCGACTGATCTCCGCGGCCATCTCGGTCGGGATTACAGTTGCCTTCTTGTATTGGCGATCAGTCTCTCGCCAGTTGGCAAACTCGAAGCTCTCTTCGCCTTGGGAACGAGCATAGTCCTCGGAGGCGGCGATGAGATCGCCCAACTCTTTTCTTGTCGCCATCTCGTGCACGATCGATGTCAGCGTGGCGAGGCGCTCACCGCGAACAGCAGCACCCTTCGGCGGCATATGCGTCTGCATATCCCAGCCAGCGACACCGCCGATACCCTGCAGATCCACGAGTGTTTGGGTATACGCGAAGAGCGCATCAAACTTCTCTTTCGACACAGTGATTTCTCCTTATGAACGAACCGACTGCACATTCAGCAGCGATTTCAGCATCTTGAGTCCATCCGCTCCCCCGGTAAGCTCGCTCGTCGCGCGCTCGGGATGCGGCATGAGTCCCACCACATTACCAGCTTCGTTGCACACCGAGGCAATAGCATTCACCGAGCCGTTCTCGGCTTCGGTCACGACACCATCGGCATCGCAGTAGCGAGCCACGACCTGACCATTGCCTTCCAGTCTCGCCAAATTCTCTGCATCGATGAAGTATGAACCTTCGCCGTGCGCAATCGGCAGTAGCAGCACTTCATCCTTCTGCAGGTCGTTGGTCCATGGAGTATCGACATTCTCAAACTTGATGTGCGTGCGATAGCAATGGAACTTCAATGTCTTGTTACGCAGCAGCGCGCCAGGAAGCAGGTGCGCCTCACAAAGCACCTGGAAACCGTTGCAAATGCCGAGGATCGGCATGCCATTGGCGGCAGCCTTCTGCAACTCGGTCATGACCGGAGCAAAGCGTGCGATCGCTCCGCATCTTAGGGCGTCGCCATAGCTAAATCCGCCTGGCAATACCACCGCATCAAGTCCAGCCAACGTTGTTTCGCGGTAATCGACGCGGCGAACGGTAACGCCAAGATCGCTCTCGAGATTGGCGAGGGCATCGTGATCACCATTGCTTCCGGGAAACGAGATAACACCAACGTGCATATGTGCCTCCTAGGCCTCGGCGATGTTGAGTTCGTATTCCTCGATCACCGGATTGGCGAGCAACTTCTCGCACATCTCGGTGGCTTCTGCGCGCGCGGCGTCAATCGATTCGGCGGAAACCAGGAATCGAATCAACTTGCCGACCCGCACTTTGCTGGCACCATCAAATCCAAGGAGTTTCAAACCGCTCAGCACCGATTCCCCCTGGGGATCGTTCACGCCGCGTTTCGGCATGATCTCGGCTTCGACCGTAAACGTCTTCATGCAGTGATATCCTTTCCGGCTGCGATCAGCCGATCATAGACTTCGTGATAGCATGCAATGGTGCGCGCAACGATTTCCTCCGGGATTTCGGGTCCCGGCGCAGTTTTGTTCCAGTCCAGTGTTTCCAACCAGTTACGCACGATCTGCTTGTCAAAACTCTCTGGCTCGGTGCCAGGTACCACACTGGCTGCCTCCCAGTAGCGAGAGCTATCGGGTGTCAGCACCTCATCGATCAACGAAAGTTGCCCATCGATATAGCCAAATTCGAACTTGGTATCTGCCAGGACGATGCCAGCACTCGCGGCGAGATCTCGCGCGAAGCGGTAGATATCCAGACTCATGGCTTCCAGTTGATCAGCGAGATCTTGTCCTACGATCTCGGCCATACGAGCACGACTGACATTCTCATCATGCCCATCGTCGTTCTTGATGGCGGGGGTAAAACGTGGCTCGGGTAGCTGGTCGGCGCGTTGCAATCCTGCTGGCAGAGGTTCGCCTGCAAGCGTGCCGTCGGCGACATACTCCTTATAGCCACTACCAGCGAGATAGCCGCGGACAACACACTCGATATCGATACGATCGGCCCTGCGCGCGATCATTGTGCGTCCGTCCAGCCAGGCGGCCTCGTCATCGCTGACATCCAGAGCACTGATATCGGTGCCGACAAGATGATTCGGGAGGATATGTCCAGTCTTCTCGAACCAGAAGACGCTTAACTGCGTCAACAACTTGCCCTTGCCATCCACCGGTGTCGGCAAGATGACATCGAAGGCCGAAAGACGATCGGTCGCGACCAACAGCAGATTGTCGCCCGCATCATAGATATCGCGGACCTTCCCCTGCCGGATGAGCGGATAGTTGGTGAGATTCATCAGGCTATCAATCCCACACGGCGGAAGGTGGCATCGACATTCTGCAGCTGATCCCATGGATCGAACGCAGATTCGATCGCTTCGGCGGAAACACGGGCCTGCACTTCCGTGTCGGCTTCGATCCGTTCACGGAAGGTACGATCATCGTGGGCGTGCGCATGACGTTGCACAAGACGATATGCTTCCTGCCGATCCATACCGCCATCGACCAGAGCCAGCAGGATACGCTGGCTGAAGATGAGGCCGCCGCTCATGTTGAGATTGGCGAGCATCTTCTCCGGATAGACGACGAGGCCATCAATGATCTCGGTGGTTTCATGCAGCATGAAATCAAGCACAATGCACGCATCCGGGAAGATAACCCGCTCAGCCGAGCTGTGACTGATATCACGCTCATGCCAGAGAGGAACGTTCTCGAAGCCAACGATCGCATTGGCGCGGACGAGTCGCGCCAGACCAGCGATACGCTCTGATTCGTGGGGATTGCGTTTGTGAGGCATGGCCGAACTACCCTGATTACCTTCACCAAACGCCTCTTCAGCCTCAGCCACCTCACTCCGCTGCAGGTGACGCACCTCAACGGTCATCTTCTCCAGGGTGGAGGCAATCACTGCCAGCACCGACAGGAAGAAGGCATGGCGATCGCGCTGGATTACCTGGGTGCTTACGTACTCGATCCCGAGATCGAGATCGGCACACACTTCCTCTTCGAGCTCCAGCGAAACATGGGCGTGCGTGCCCACGGCGCCCGAGATCTGACCGACGGAAATTTGGTCGCGCGCCATAACGAGGCGTTCGCGTTGACGGCGCAATTCGTCGTACCAGACCAACAACTTGAGCCCAAACGTGGTCGGTTCCGCCTGCATACCGTGCGACCGCCCGATTGTGATTGTGTCCTTGTGTTCCAGTGATTTACGGCCAACGACATCGATCATCTCATCGAGATCGCGAAGCAGCAAATCGGCAGCATCCCGCGCCTGCATTGCCAAACCAGTATCGACAACATCGGATGAGGTCAGGCCAAGATGGATGAAGCGAGAGGCGTCGCCAACGGTCTCGCCAGTGGCGCGCAAGAAGGAGATCAGGTCGTGATCGGTCTCTTTCTCGATCTCCAACATGCGTTCCAGATCACAGCTGGCACCGCGGATCGCGATCATTGCCTCTTCAGGAATCCGTCCACGACGAGCCCAGGCCTCACAAACAGCGATCTCGACGGCCAGCCATTGCTGGATCTTGTGATCCTGAGACCAGATGGCACCCATCTCAGGACGTGTATAGCGCTCGATCAATTCTCTCTCCACGTGGGAATGGTTGCAGGCATGCATCAGCCGGGCGCGTTTATGCCCTGTAGCTTCCGTAAGTATACGGTGATTTGCGGTCCTTGCATTATGGTCGTACACCCTTGTACGCTTGTGAAAGGTGAAGAGGCGGGGAACCGTTATTCTTTTACAGCGCCAGGACCTGACCTTCAGGTTGACGAGGCGGGGATTTATCGAAAAACTCGGCGGATGATCCCCCGGCGGCACGGTCGTAATGATGTGGTCAAACCGGATCGGTAACGGTCCGACAAATCGACATCAATGTGCAACAGGGCACTGCCCTACTCCTCTGCAGATTCACCACTGAACAATTTGTTGTTGCGTACACCGTTTTCTGTCATTGCGTTCAACGCATGGCTGCTACTGGCGTACGCGCCCTTGCCGGAGGAGATTGGGTATGTGCGGTGTCTTTGGGTACGTTGGTCAACCGACACAAGTGGTACCACTGGTGGCAAACGCGCTGAGGATCATGGAGTATCGCGGCTACGATAGCTGGGGTATTGGCTGGGACATCGGCAGTGAAGTATCGCTCCTGAAGCAGACCGGTCGTGTTCCTGCCGAGTTACAGGCCGATCAGGTAGCATCCATCGCCATTGGCCATACGCGTTGGGCGACCCATGGTGGTGTCACCGATGCGAATGCTCACCCACACATCGATACGGATGGTCGTATCGCCGTTGTCCACAATGGTGTGATTGAGAATGCTGAGCAACTCAAAATCGACTACCTGATCCATGTTTCCTTCCGATCAGAGACTGACTCAGAAATTGTTCCTCACCTTATTCGCTATCACATGGAACATGGCCAGTCATTCACTGAGTCTGTTCGCACAACGTTCCTCATGCTGGAAGGAAGTTCAGCGATTCTCGCCATGGATTGTGTGAGCAATATGATGGTCGCTGTCACCGCGCGATCCCCACTACGATTGGGCCGCAGGACCGACGGCTGGGAGCTGGCATCCGATCCGCTCGCCTGCGCGCGCAGCTCGCACGAGATCGCGGTTATTCCCGATCATCACCTGGTAGTGCTTACGCAAAGCTCAGCCCAACTCGTCGATGTCTACGCCGGTTCCGAGATCTCCATCTCCTGGGAGCCGACTCCCGAAGAACTCTCCTCCAGTCGCGGAGATTTTCCGCACTTCACCATTAAGGAAATCCACGATCAGGTTGAGGTGGTGCGCGATCTCGAGGACAAGTTCAACGATGTCGGGCCGTTGGCGGAGGCCATTGGCCACCACAAGCACATCATTCTTACCGGCTGCGGTTCTGCTTACTATGCCGCCAATCTCGGTGCGACCTGGCTACAGGATGCCTGCGATGCCTGGATTGATGTCGTACCTGCGTCGGAAGTGAGTGAGCACACTCGCAACCTCGGCACAGACACACTCGTGATTGCTCTGACCCAAAGCGGTGAGACTGCCGATGTTGTTGATGCGATGCAGCATGCCATCCGCTGGGGTGCAAACACGGCCACCATCATCAATACCGAGACCAGCACGATCGCGAATATGGCGGAGACTGTGGTCGGTATCAAGGCGGGTGTGGAACGCAGCGTATTGGCAACAAAATCGTTTATGGCCATGGCCTTGCGCATATACCAGACAGCCGCCTGGCTGCGAGGTGAGCGCAGTGTCGATTTCTCCCGGCTGGCAAACGATCTGGATGCGGTGCTTCGCAGTGAGGCGATCAGCCGCATCGCCTACGAGATCGCGAGGCATCCTTCCATGATCGTGCTCGGCAAGGATGCTGGCCGCGCGGTGGCACAAGAGGCGGCCCTGAAGATCAAGGAGGGATCGTACCTGCACGCCGAGGCGTTTATCACGGGCGAACTTAAGCATGGTCCGCTGGCGCTAGTTCAATCTGGGCTGCCGTGTCTGGTGATAGCCACCTCGTCCGAAGAGCTACGAGCAGCACGAATCGCCGCGGCGGAAGTCAAGAGTCGCGGTGGATACGTGATCGGTGTCGGAGAGTTTGAACAGCGTGATTGCTCTGAGGTCATCGCGGTAGAATCGACCACTTCGTTGGCGAGTCTGGTTCATTTGGCAGCGATGCAAAAGTTGGCATATCACGTCGCCATTGCACGGGGTGTGGATCCAGACTTCCCCCGCAATCTTGCCAAGAGTGTCACAGTGCGCTGAGAGGGATAGTACAATCGCCTCATGATAGATGCTGCACCATCGGCATTGCCGCCGATGATTGATACACATTGCCACCTGGATGATCGACAGTTCGCGCACGATATCGATGCCGTCCTGGCAGCAAGTGTGGCCGCGAATGTGAACCGTTGGTTGTTGATTGGATACGATCCGAGACGATGGGATGAGGCGATCACGTTCGTCGGATCCCATCGTGGGATGTATCTCACGCTCGGAGTGCATCCCGCCGAAGCCCCGCTGTGGAATGCGGACGTGGAGATGCAGCTGCGCAATCTTCTGCAAGAGTCAGGCGCAGTTGCAATCGGCGAGGCAGGTCTCGATTTCTATCGGGATAATGCACCTTACGAGGTGCAAGCTCCTGCATTCCGTGGGCAACTCCGGTTGGCGGCAGAGCTTGATGTACCCCTCATCATCCACATGCGGGACGCCGAGGACGAGCTTCTCGATATCCTCGCCGTGGAGCCAACCTTGCCATCATTAGTCTTCCATTCCTTCGATGGTACGGAGAAGTTGATGGACTTTGTGTTGTCTTCAGGAAGCTATGTCGGTGTGGGAGGTCTCGCTACCAGGCAGAAGTCGGACGGGCTTCGTATGCAACTGGCACGAGTGCCTCTTGATCGTATGTTGTTGGAGACGGATTCGCCCTACCTGGTACCTGCGCGACAAAAAGATCGTCGAAACCAGCCGAAACACGTGGTGACTATCGCCACGATGATGGCGGAATATTTTGATACCACGCCCGATGCTTTGGCGACTCAAACAACCGCGAACGCAGAACGACTCTTTGGATTGAATCATGATCACTAATCACATCGTTGTCCTCGCTAGCTCAAACAAGGGCAAAATCGCCGAACTCCAGCGGCTGCTTGAAGGAGTAGCCCAAGTAAAATCTGCCAGTGAGTTGAGCATCGTCATGCCGGAGGAGACCGGACTGACATTCGCCGAGAACGCGATGCTCAAGGCAGAGGCGGGTCACGAGCAAACTGGCCTCACGGTCATCGGTGATGACAGTGGCCTGGTGGTTGATGCGCTTGATGGTGCGCCAGGCATCTACTCCGCCCGCTATGCCGGCGAGGATGCCACTGATGCCGACAACAATGCGAAACTCCTGACTGCTCTGGCGAATATCCCGGCAGCGGAACGCACCGCGCACTTTCACAGCGCCATCGCGATCGTTACGGCTAACGGAGAGCAGATGATCTTTGAGGGTCGATGCGATGGTGCGATAGCCTATGAACCTCGGGGTGATCACGGCTTCGGGTATGATCCCCTCTTCGTGTTACCAGATGGAAAGCGGATGGCAGAGCTGGACTCAGATACCAAGAATACGGTCAGTCACCGTGGTTCGGCGATGCGGCAAGCGATTCCGGCACTCCGTGCCTGGTTGGAATCAATGCCGTGATTCTCACACCGGATATCCTCTACGATCGCGAAGAGATAGATTTCTGCTATCCGACCGTGCGGCAGTGGCAATCGGATGTGGAACGAGTTGGCTTGTTGCCGTTGATCGGCTTCGCCGGTACACGTGGCAAAAGCACGGTGCTGCGACTGGTCGAATCGGTTCTGCAATCGCTGCGGTTTCAGATCGCGACATGGACCGATCTGGGAGTGCAGATCGATGGACGTCATCAACGCGCCGAACTTGCGGGCTGGGGTCGGGCGATGGGTCGCCTGGCTGAAGGAAGCATCGACATCTGCCTGCAGGAACTCGATTGGGCGGCGGTAAATGTGGCCGGACTTCCCGAGCAAATGTACCCGGTGACCGTGCACACCGGCCTCACGAACGAGATAAGTTCCAACTCCACGCGCACGCTCATCGGCCTTGATGGTACGTACAAACTCGCGGCAGCTACAAACCTTGGCGGCATCCTCGTCGCCAATGCTGACGACTATCTTTCTACCGAGATTCTGGCCGAAAGCTCCGCTACCCTGATTCTGGTCTCGCAATCGCTCGAGTCACCCTTTATCCGGCAGCATCTGGACGATGGTGGGTCAGGAGCCTGGGTGGAGAACGGATATATCTGGATCGGCGCGAAATCCGGCGCGCAGCGCTTCGGTCATGTCCGTGAATATCCCATCACCTTTAGTGGAGAAGCCGATTTCAACGTCAAGAATCTGCTGCTCGCTTTGGGCATGCTTCATGCCATTGGTGTGGACCTACCATCCATTCAGCGTTCGTTCCGACGGTTCCGGGCAGCCTGGGATATTCTGCCTGCGTCGATGAACATGTACGAGTATCACGATGCTCGCGCTGTGATCGATCAACTGGCACCAGCGTGGATCCTCAAGGACGTGCTGAAGGTGCTGAATCCGGGGGCGGAACGCCGACAAATCACCGTCGTTGGCGACCTCGGCTGGATCGAGGCAGATGAGGTGTATGAAGTCGGACGCGCACTCGGTCGCTACCGAGGCGCGATTGTGGTGCATGGCGATCAAGAAGAAGAGCGCATCAACAACTTCAAACGCGGACTCGCCAGTAACCCCTACCCACCTCTACTGAGCAGCCTGCCGACTGAACGTCGTGCGATCAATCGCGCATTTAAGGCACTGCGTCCGAACGATGTGCTGATCATCCTCACCACGCGTGAATCTGCTGCCGCGCATCGAGCCGTGCAGCGACACATCGCAACCCTCTCCTGAAGTCAGCAGCGATCATCGGTTTTCCGATTGTGGGATATGTCGCCTAAGGCTGCATGACCCGAATCCGGACCGATTCCTTGCCCACGGCATTCTCGATCGCACCGATAAACGAGGGTGACCATTCGACTCTACGGGAACGTGACCTGAACATCCGGATGGACCCGCATATCTGCACAGCCAGTTCCAGCGGATGATCCCCCTCGAACTCCTGCGTAATCAGATCGATCTTCTGGAGCAGCGAGACATCCTCCCAATGTTCTCCGCGTAACGGAAACTGGATAATGACCGCATCCTTCTCGATTACCTTGTCGATCTTGCCGGGTATGCGATCGCTCAACGTCTCCAGAATCAACTGCACCTGATCGTTACGTTCTTCTACCTTGGCTTCGATAACCAAAATGGCATCGGGATTCAGCAGCGATGCAAACTCGTCGTACTTCTTGGGGAAAACCACCACCTCCATACTGCCGGTGAGATCTTCCACTTCCAGCACTGCCATGGTCTTGTTGGTTTTGGTGATCACCCTGCGCACGGTCTTGATCATTCCCACCACGCGGGAGGTCTGACCGGAGTGCATACCTTTGACCTGATTGAGGCGATTGAACCCACCGGGCAAATCGGTGCCAACTACTTCTGTCAATGGATGACTGCTGAGATAAAGTCCCAGCACTTCCTTCTCCCATTCCAGAATCTGCTTCTGATCGGCCTCCGCAACGACTGGTAGCACGGTGCCCATCTCTTCCTCGCTGGTGTCAGCGATGAGCGCACCAAACATGTCCATCTGACCGCGGCTGCGAGCACGCTGACGCTTTTGCGCCGCACCTGCGAGTTGTTCCATGCCCACAAGCACCTGTGCACGATGTCCGTATTCGTCCATCACGCCCGCCTTAACCAGGCTCTCGATGAGTTTCTTGTTGCCGGAGTTCCAGTCAATGGCATCGCAGACCGCATCGAGCGTGGGGAAATGGTGATCCTCGCGTTCGCTGCGTGCCTCAATCACACTTTCCAGCGCATGCTTGCCAACACCCTTCACCGCTGCCAACCCGAACCGTACGGCAGGTTTGCCCTGGGCATCGAACTCTACGGTGAAATCGATATCACTTCTGTTGATATCCGGTGGCAACACAGGGATACCGGCCTTGACGCACTCCCCGACATTGACAACCGTCTTTTCCGACGATTCGATTTCTGTGCTCATGAGTGCGGCCATGAACTGCGCGGGATAATGCGCCTTCATATACGCGGTTTGGGCAGCAATAACTCCATAGGCCGCCGAGTGACTCTTCACGAATCCATACCCGGCAAACTTTTCGATCATGTCCCAGACGGCGTTGGCATCCTTAGCGGAAACACCCTTGCCAGCGGCGCCTTCAACGAATCGCCCCTTGTACTCGGCCATAACGGCCGGGAGCTTCTTGCCCATCGCCTTGCGCAAGCCATCGGCTTCGGCCATGGAAAATCCCGCCAGAACATTGGCGATAAGCATCACCTGTTCCTGGTAGAGCGCGACACCGTATGTCTCTTTCAGCACATCTTCGAGCGAAGGATGCGGATATTCGATGGACAGACGGCCGTGCTTACGACCGATATAGTCTGGGGCCAGTTCCATCGGTCCCGGTCGAATCAATGCCATAAGCGCAATAATGTCATCGAAGCTTTCTGGCTGAACATCAATCGTCATGCGGGTGGTCATGCCACCTTCCAGCTGGAAGACGCCGAAGGTGTCACCACGACGCAGAAGCTCAAACGAACCTTCATCCTCCAGCGGAATCGTATCCATCGTGATATCAGCACCGGCTGCCCGGGCCAGATTCACAGCACGGCCAAGCACCGTGAGCGTCTTTAACCCGAGGAAGTCCATCTTCAGGAGACCGAGATCCTCCAGATGCCCCTGCGTCCATTGGGTAGTGACATCAGTGCGACCCTTGCCAGTGAGCTGGAGCGGCACGTGCTCCACCAAAGGATCGCGACTAATCACCACACCAGCAGCGTGCTTGCCCGGGTGGCGATTGAGCCCTTCCACCTTCTTGGCTGTATCGATGAGTTCCTTGACCGCTGGTTCGTTCTTGTAGGCGGCCGCAAGCTCCTGCACGCTCTCCATCGCGCTATCGATAGTGGTGCCGACATCGGCCGGGATTAGCTTGGCGATGCGATCGCTCTCGCTCACGGCGTATCCCATCGCGCGAGCACAGTCCTTGATCGCCGCCTTTGCCTTGAGCGTTCCGAATGTCGCGATACCGGCCACACGATCATCGCCGTACTTCTGCACGACGTAGTCGATCACCTCGCCGCGACGATCATCGGCAAAATCGATATCGATATCTGGCATGGAGATGCGGCTGGGATTCAGGAAACGCTCGAACATAAGGTTGTGCTTGAGCGGATCGAGACCAGTGATATCGAGTGAATAAGTGACGATGCTGCTTGCCGCCGAGCCACGGCCAGGTCCAACGAGAATGCCATTGCGTTTGGCGAACGCAACAAAGTCCCAAACGATGAGGAAGTAGTTGGTGAAACCCATGTTGGCAATCACGCCCAGCTCATAGTCCAGGCGCTCACCGATCTGACCATCCAGACTGCCGTATTTTTGCATGACACCTTCGGTGCAGAGACGGCGGAGATAGTCTTCGGAACTACTGCCATCTGGCGTCGCAAATTCAGGTAGCTGATAACCGCCAAACTCCAGATTCACATTGCACATTTCGGCAATGCGAATGGTATTCTGCAACGCTTGCGCATGATCGGGGAAAAGCCGCGCCATTTCGTCCGGGCTCTTAAGGTAGAACTCATCGGTCTCGTGCTTGAGTCGACCGTGATCGTGCACCGTCTTGCCGGTACTGACGCACATGAGAATGTCCTGGGCCGGTGCGTCGTGCTTGTTGCAGTAGTGAACATCATTGGTAGCGACGAGCGGAAGTTCGTACTTCTTCGCCATCTCGATCATCAGACCGTTGGTCATATGCTGCTCGGAAAGACCGTGATCCTGAATCTCGATGAAGAAGCGCTCCTTCCCGAAGATCTCGGAGAGCGCACCCGCATAGTGATATGCCTTGTCTGGCTGATGATTGAGGAAATTGTTGGCCACAGGACCACCAAGGCATGCCGAAGTGGCGATGATACCCTCGCCAAACTGCTGCAACATATCCAGATCGACACGAGGCCGATAGTAGAAACCCTTTAGCGACGCTTCGCTCGCAAGCTTGATCAGGTTGTGGTATCCGGTGTTGTTCTCGGCCAACAACAGCAGGTGGTACATCTTGCGATTGTTTTCGCGTGCACTTCCCTCGGCCATATAGGCTTCCATACCCACAATCGGGTGGATGCCAGCCTTGGTTGCGGCCTTGTACCAGTCCATGGCGCCATACATCACACCGTGATCAGTCACGGCCATGTGCTGCATACCCATCTGCTGGGCGGAACTGACGTAATCCTGAATACGTCCCATGCCATCCAGCAGCGAGTACTCGGTGTGGAGGTGCAGATGGGCAAACTCTGACATTGCGGGGAATCTCTCTTTAAGACGCGTTGGCTCCGAGATACACCCTGTTTGGGGCGTCGGAGCCAAGTATGCCGTGTTTCAAAACTCGCGGCGAGCGTGCGGGGATACGCAACCGCGAGTTACTTCGCGATATAAACCTAGGCTACCGAAACGCGGTCGCTTTCCTTAAGGACCAGGCGAGCCTGGTCAGCGATGACGCGCAGAACCTGACGCATGGTCTGGCGATAATCCTCTGGCATGGAGGTATTCTGCAGGAGCGCCAATACATCCGTAATCTCCGGCTCACTGGAGAGCAAGCTGGAAACTTCCTGCGGCAGGAAGCCAGCCGAGGCCAACAACTCATCCTGCTGCAAGCGATCAAGCTCCAGCGCTTCCGCAAGCTGCTGCACCGCGTCACGGGTTGGTGTGCGAGCGCCACTCTCGAGACGGCTCACATAGCTGTGGTCGAAACCGGCGCGCTCGGCCAGTTTGCTCTGGCTCACTCGACGCGCCTCACGGAATCGCTTCAGTGCACTTCCGAACTGATCACTACTCTGCATCTCATCCCCGCCTTCATGTGCCAAACCGGCATGACTATTTTTGGTTCAGTTGACCGAATTGCCGATTGGTCACGCTCGATCACTGACGATGAATCGATAGTACAGGCCTGTTGCCACCATGTCAATAGCTGTGTACGTACTATTCACAGAAATGGCAGTCTCGCTGTCCAAAACTCCCCTTTCATGTCATTTCCCGGGGCGGATTCGGCGGAGTGCAGATTCACTGGCGGTTACTGTCGTCATGCTGGCATTATCGGGGATAGGTGTCGCGTAAAGGTGGGGCATCTGCCCCATATCACCATGTTTCTGCCGTTCTGAAGCCTGTCAGGGGTTGGTATACTTGCGGAAGACACGATGCGTGTGTCGAAGCCACTGTCGGCTCCTCCGGAAGGAATCCCCATCTTGACCGAAATTCAGACTCGAGTGTTGCGTGGTGCAGAGCCAGCAAAGATGCTTCGGCAGACGATTGCTTCGGCGAAGACGCTTTTTGAGGATCAGAGCGGTACAAGCCCGACGTTGGCAACGCTCCTGGTTGGCAGCGATGCCGCAGCATTGGCGTATCGTGCCTCGATTGAACGCACCTTTAAGAAGGTGGAGATCGCTCACCGCAAGGTGGAACTACCGACAGAAACCACGAATAGCCAATTGGCCAGAGCCATTCAGGCGCTCAACAACGATCCGGACGTGACTGGCATCCTCGTGCTGATGCCATTACCAAAGCATCTGGATCCTCATGTGGTGCTGGAGAACATCTCGCCGCTCAAGGATGTTGATGGCATTAGCCCGGTCAATGCAGGCCGACTCCACCTGGGGCTGCCGAGTCTGAAGCCGAGCACGCCAGCAGGTGGACTCGAGCTCCTCCGTTATTACGGTGTCGATCTCTGTGGGGCCAACGTCGCGGTGGTCGGACGTAGCAATGTCGTGGGGCGACCGCTCTCGACCATGCTGTCGCACGCGAATGCAACGGTGACTCTCTGCCACAGCAAGACAAAGAACCTGTCACAGCACTTGCGACGCGCGGAGATCGTTTGTGTCGCTGCGGGCAAACCCGGACTTGTTACCGGCAGGATGGTGCGCAAGGGTGCGCTGGTGCTGGACTTCGGCGTAAATGTGACAGCAGACGGCAAAGTGGTTGGCGATTCGGATATTGCCAGCCTGGAGGGTATCGCCTCTGCCATAACCCCGACTCCGGGAGGAACCGGACCGGTCACGGCAATGGTGCTGGCGCGGAATGTGCTGGCGGCAGGCTTCGCCCAACTTGAGGGCACACTCGATGCCCTGCAGGAGCTGGAGGCAATGCTGCAATGCCCACTTCCGGATATTTCTGAGTTTCTGGAACCGATTCAGTTGCAGGACTAACGCATCTACTTTGACACCTGTAATGCATCACGTATAGAATGTACGTACAGTCCCTGGTGGACTGGTTGAGTCTTCACGCTCGGAATGGTGTGTGAGTATCGCTGCGGGGCTTTATTCACTTCCCGACTGTTTCGCGCGGTGCGCGGCACGAGCTCTACACGTTGCGGGGCGTTGTATTG
The DNA here is from genome assembly GCA_020432165.1 of Thermomicrobiales bacterium. Classification (GTDB taxonomy): domain Bacteria; phylum Chloroflexota; class Chloroflexia; order Thermomicrobiales; family UBA6265; genus UBA6265. The sequence continues at coordinate 93,660 of JAGQGU010000004.1, read as the reverse complement.
CTACGGTTGCACACACGTTGATAACCAGGTCCCTCTGGGACTGTCTCGTTAACCGGGAAAAGTAAGAATCGCCGGTGGATTCTCTCCACCGGCGATTTACGTTGGTAGCCCGTAGGGGATTCGAACCCCTGATCTCCGCCTTGAGAGGGCGGTGTCCTAGGCCGCTAGACGAACGGGCCGCTTGCGCAACGAAAGGAATACTACCGCACCACTCCCTTACTGACAAGGGAGATATGGGATCAATCGCCTTCGAGTGACATCACTTCCAGGTGCGCCAGTTCGGATCGATCCAGCGTGCTATCGACTGCCGATGTAAGGAGCAGTTGGCGGTCACCTGCAGCCAGACTCTCCAGCAGCCAGGCACTATGATGCTCATCAAGCTCGCTCAGAGCATCGTCAAGCAGCAGGACCGGTAACTCACCGGTGAGCTGACGGATCACATCGGCCTCGCTCAATTTGAGCGCAATGACGCCGAGCCGCTGCTGTCCTCGCGATCCATAGGCCGCCAGAGACCGATCATCGATCGTCATGGTGATGTCGTCCCTCTGTGGTCCAATCGAGGTCACACCGCGACGGAAGTCTTCCTGCCTTGCCGATTCCAACTCCCGCGCGAACGTATCGCGAATGTGTGATTCCAGATCCGGCGCATCACCACGGACGGTCAGCAAGCGATCAACGTGCGGTATACCGGAGGTCAGAGTCAACGACATCTGATGATCGCGCAACAACTCCCGCGACCAATGTTGCACCCGTTCGGTCAGTGCCGTGATAACCTCAACCCGTTTGGCCACGATACGAGCACCATGCAATGCCAACTCATCGTCCCAGAACGAGAGTTGCTCAACTGCCGGAATGCTCCGCCAGCTCACACCATCACGCTGAAATGCCTTGAGCAGACCATTACGCTGCGTCAATACCTTCTGATACCGACTGCTGCTCTGCATGTAGTGACGATCGATTTGGGAGATGAGGATATCAAGTTGCCGTCGTCTATCCGCAGGTGGTCCGGTAACAAGCTGAACATCTTCCGGAGAGAATTCGACAACCTTGAGCACACCGACAAGTGTTGCGGCCCGCACGCTCTTGCCATCCAGCAGGCAGGTTTTGCGCGTAACGGAATCGCTGGCGGCGGACGCCTCCAGGCGAATCTCCAACGTATGCTCACCATTCGCAGTATGAACTCTGGCGGAGATACGTGCATATGGTTGCAGGCCGTAATCCACACCACTACCCCAACGAATCAGTTCTCGTTCGGTACTGACTCGCGGTGATTTGGTTGTAGCCAACAACAACAATGCTTCCAGAAAGCTGGTCTTCCCGGAAGCATTGCGTCCGACGATCCGAAGCCCGGCCTCGGGGATATCCATGCCGAGATGGTCGTATCGTCGAAATTGATCGAGCGTGATTTTCGAGACGTGCATTCGCTCCGAATGCCTATCCGCCAATAACCATCGGCATGATCACGTGCGTACAGTTTTGGTGATCGCTGGCACGAATGATCCCGGCGGCATTTGGTCCATTCAGGCCAATCATGACCTGCCCGGTCCGCAGAACCGCGAGGACATCGGTGAGGTAATGGCTATTGAAGGCCACGCGCATTTCCGTACCGGTCACACTCGCATCGACATAACTCTGGCTATTCCCGCGCTCAGCGGCTGTGGCGCTAATCTCTACGCTACCGGGCGTCAACTCATCGGCACCTGGCTGGATGGTGAGATAGACCACATCGTTATTCTCGCGGGCAAAAAAGCTGCTGCGGCGCACTGCCTGCAGAAGGGATTCTCGCCCCAGATCGATACGTGTGCTGGTCTCCTTCGGCACGATCTGCTTCACATCAGGGAAGGTGCCGTCTATAAGACTGCTGACCCACTCGGTATCACCTACGCGCGCCACCAGCTGCGAACGATTGGCCGTAAGGCTAAGACGCACTGGTTCATCGAAATCACCGATGATGCGTGCAAACTCGCGATAAGCGCGCGCCGGCACGATGAAATCGTGGCGACCATCCACCGGTGTCTCCAGTGGCTGATCGATCACGGCCATACGGAAACCGTCAGCCGAGGCGAGCGTCATCGTATCACCGTCAAAGCGCGTGAGGACGCCGGCAAGCACTGGTCGGCTTTCATCTGTAGCGGCCGAGAACTCGACCATGGTGATAGCCTCACGCAAGCGCTGGCCATTGATATCCACGGTGAAACCATCGCCAGAGACGGATGGCAGCACCGGAAAATCGTCGGCATCGAGACCGTTGATCGTGGCTTTATCACGGCCGGACTGGACGGTCATGCTCATGCGTACGGAATCGGAGGTCAGCGAGACATCGCCGGCCGGAAGTGTGTTCACGAACTCACCCAGCAGGCGGGCATCAACCGTGAGTGCACCCTCCTCCTCAATCACAGCATCGATCCACGTGGTGACACCCACCGCCATGTCGGTAGCGGCAATGCGCAATCGCCCACGATCAGTGGAGAGCAACACATTACTCAGCACCGGCAGGGTTGATCGCGTCGATACAGCACGGCTTACGCGACTGAGGCCACGCTGTAGTTGTTCCTGAAGGCATGAAACCTTCACGGGTCACCTCGCTTCACTAGGTCAAAATCTGGTGCGATACGCAACCAGCCATCATATCCAGAAATACGCCACCGACGTACAGTCAGCACAATCTTTCCGTATTGTCGCACGAACTCCATCATTTCGCATCGAGTCAACACCCAACTACGCCTTTTAGGCAGGGTATTGACACAAATAGAACGGGTGTTCTATAATCTCCATAGATACGAACACATGTTCTGATACATCTGGAGGTTCACATGGCACAACAAGTTTTCGATCCCAATGCCTACCTCAGCAAAGTCAAGGGACAGGATTATCTGGAAGTAAAGTGGCGAATCGCCTGGATGCGGTCTGAGCATCCAGATGCAAGGCTCGAAAGCGAGCTGGTGAGTCACGAGCATGGCCGCGCCGTGATGCGTGCTCGCGTCGAGCTACCTGAGGGTGGTGTTGCGACTGGCTGGGGCAGCGAGACCGAAGCGAACTTTGAGAACTACATCGAGAAAGCGGAAACCAAGGCAATCGGTCGTGCACTGGTAGCACTCGGCTATGGCGCTTCCGGTTCGTACGATATCGACGATTCGGTGAGCGAAGAGACTCCACCTCAGCGTCCGGCACCAATCAGTGGGGATATGGCCACGCCGCCACAGGTAGCCCGCATTAAGAAGATTGCGGTGGAGATGAAGATGGATCCTTCAACACTGAATCAGCTGGTGCAGCAGCATACCGGAGGTCCATTCGATCGCATGAACAAGCGCCAGGCCAGCGGCATCATTGATCTTCTGGAAGCCCGTCGTCCCGTCGCCTCTCAGGCATCCTAGAAAGGAACAACTATGTACGTGATCAAGCATTCTCAGCAGCGAACTGATCTGGATTTCATCAGCCAGTTGGAGCAGAGACTCGAACATGGCGATCGCATCATCCGCCAGCTTGAAGCCGCCGGCAAGCCAACAGGCAGTCACGTCCAATACTGGCTCAAGCTGCTGGAAGAGTACGAGCAGGCATATCAATCCGATCTTGAAGCCGCATAGATACGACAAAGGGCTCCGTGAGTATGATTCCGGAGCCCTTTAATCAACGCGTTTGGATGCGGACGATTACTCTTCCGTAACCGTCGCCTTCACCAGCACAACTGGTTCAAGCGGAGCAGAATTCTCGCCACTGCGGCTGCGACCGACCGGCACATTCGCGATGGTGTCGATCACATCGGTGCCTTCCACAACCTTGCCAAAGATGGTGTAGTTCGGCGGTAGCGGGTAATCGGCATGCATGATGAAGAACTGGCTGCCGTTCGTGTTCGGACCAGCATTCGCCATGGCGATGGTGCCCTTGGTGTATGGACGCAACACCTTCTCATCGGCGAACTTGTAACCCGGGCCACCCATACCGGTACCGGTAGGATCACCACCCTGCAGCATGAATCCCTTGATGATGCGGTGGAATGGCGTATTGTCGTAATACCCTTCCTTCACCAGATTCACGAAATTGTTGACCGTGTTTGGCGCATCGCTCACGTAGAACTCCACGACCATCGTGCCGTGACTCGTTTCCAGATTCGCCTTGTAGGTCTTGCCTTCTTCGAGCGAATTCTCGAACGGCTTGGACCACTGCTTCGCAGCCATGCTTAACCTTTCTGATTCAGCGGCCACATCGCCACTGAGATACGTCAGGAGTCAGATTCCTGACTCTCGGGAATACCCGCCAATCCGAGTGCTTCGGCGTTGGCAGTCATCGCCTCAATGATAAACCCTATGTGTTCGTTGAAGTCGACACCGAACTCCTCTGCCCCCTGGCGGAGTTCATCGCGGTGGATTGCCGCCGCGAACGCCTTGTCCTTGAGCTTCTTGGTGACGGAGCTGACCTTCACATCGGCGACCGCTTTCGATGGTCGTACCAGTGCGACCGCGGAAACAAAGCCGGTCAACTCATCTACGGCAAAGAGCGCGCGATCATAATCGGTAAGACGCGGATACGAATCGTCCAGGCCATGAGCCAGTAGCCCGTCTGCCAGCCATTCCGGCCAGCCGTTCTCGCGCAGATAGGCCGAACCCACCTTGGTATGCTGTTCCAAATCCGGGTAGCGCTCGAAGTCGAAATCGTGCAGCAGTCCCAGCATTCCCCAGGCTTCCACTGGTTGACCCAGCTTCTCGGCATAGGCACGCATAGCCGTCTCGACGGAAAGGACGTGTTTGCGCAAGCTGTCGCTCTGGATCCACTCGGTAATCACATTCCAGGCGTCTTCACGCGTTTTACCGTTCAGTTCGGGATAATCGCTCATGATTCCTCACACAATCAGCATGGCATCGCCAAAGGAGAAGAAGCGATATTCATGCGCAATCGCCTCCTGATAGGCTGCCAGTACATTTTCTCGACCGGCCAATGAACTGATCATCAGCAAAAGCGTCGATTTTGGCAAGTGAAAGTTGGTTAGCAGAATATCGACCATGGTCCACTCGTATCCAGGGGTGATATAGATGCGCGTGAAAGCGTCAAATGCGCCGGGCTCCCCCGCCTTCACACGCTGACCGAGCGACTCCAGCGTGCGTGCACTCGTGGTGCCAACCGCGACGATACGTCCACCGAGAGCCCTGGTCTGCTGAATCTTGTCCCATGTCTCTTGCGGGACCGAGCACCATTCGCTATGAATCTCGTGATCCTCGGCGTATTCGGCCGAGACGGGTCGGAAGGTATCGAGTCCGACATGCAGCGTTACGGTGGCAAAGCCAATACCGCGCGCGGTCAGTGCTGTCAGCACATCGTCGGTAAAGTGCAAACCGGCTGTGGGGGCAGCAGCCGATCCGGATTCATGGGCATACACGGTTTGGTAGCGGGATTCATCCTCAAGCTGATGATCAATGTAGGGAGGCAAGGGAACGTGACCAAAGCGATCCAGATGCTGCTGCAGCTCATCACTGAGGCGAACAATCACCTGACCTTCAGCACGCTTCTCCAGCAGTGTTACACCAGCTTGGATCGTGCCATCCCGACCTGGTATATGCAGCACTTCACCGGTCTTGAGTCGCTTCACCGGTTTGGCGAGTGCCAGCCAGGTGCCATCGAGATCGGGTCGCAGCAGCAGGACCTCTACCGCTCCCCCCGATTCCCGGTGCCCCAGCAATCGCGCTGGAATCACCCGCGAATCGTTGGCAACAAGCAGATCTCCGGGCTGCAACAACTGAGGTAGATCCCGGAAGGTGCGGTGATCAACCGCACCCGAATCGCGATGGAGCACCATCAACTTGCTGGCTGCTCGATCCTCAAGAGGTTCCTGGGCGATTCGTTCGTGAGGAAGGTGATAATCGAAATCGGCAATGGCGAGCTTGCCGGATTGGTTGGAGGTCACTCTGGCTCCTGGAACAACGAATGCTGCATCACACCGGTTGGGCGGGCATCGTAGGGTCGATTCAAGTGCTCATATGCACGACGTGTCGCGACGCGACCACGCGGAGTTCGCTGCAGAAATCCAAGCTGGATCAAGAAGGGTTCGTAGACATCCATGATCGTATCGGACTCCTCAGCCGTCGCGGCTGCGAGGGTATCGATACCAACCGGACCACCATCAAACTTGTCAATGACCGTTTCGAGGATACGACGATCCGTATCGTCGAGGCCAAGATGATCGATCTCAAGCAAGGTAAGTGCTTCGTTCGTGATCAACTCCGTGACCACACCACTTCCCTGCACCTGGGCGACATCGCGCACACGTCGCAGCAAGCGATTCGCGATACGAGGTGTCCCACGCGCTCGACTGGAAAGAGCCTTCGCGCCAGCGGGATCGAGATCCACGCCGAGAATTGACGAAGACCGTTGGATGATCTGCTCCATGGAGGCATCGTCGTAAAACTCAAGCCGCATAACCGCACCAAAACGATCGCGAAGTGGTCCGGTGAGAAGTGCCAGGCGTGTGGTCGCACCGACGAGCGTGAACCGCGGTAGAGGAATCCGCATCGTGCGGGCAGCAGGGCCTTTGCCGACGATGATATCGACCGAGAAATCCTCCATCGCTGGATAGAGCACTTCCTCCACCAAGCGATTCAAGCGGTGAATCTCGTCGATAAAGAGCACATCTCCTGGCTGAAGATTGGTGAGAATCGAAACCAGATCCCCCTGCCGCTCAATTGCCGGACCGCTGGTGACGCGGAGATTCACCCCCATCTCGGCGGCGACAATCTGGGCCAGAGTCGTCTTGCCCAACCCCGGCGGACCGTAGAAAAGAACGTGATCCAGCGGTTCATTTCGTTTCCGAGCCGCCTGAATGAAGATATCGAGATTGGTCTTGACCCGATCCTGCCCGACGTACTCGGCCAGTGTCCGCGGTCGCAATGATCGATCGCTGGCGGGGTCATCATCTTCACGAATCTTGGGCGAAACAATGCGTCCAGAATCGGCGGAATTGGCTGACATGGTGGAAAGGCGACCCTTCGGCCGCGGTGCGTCGCTCATAAAAGCAGTATACCGCAGGACACGAACATCTGTTCGCTATGGTGTGGCAAGCGGTGAAGCTATCGGAGTCGCGCGCTGCAGAGTCTCCAATAGCGTCGTCGCCTGTTCGGCCAGGAAGGAGTCGGGTGCGATTTCGGTCACTTGCTCGAGGTGTGCAATCGCCTCGTCTCTCTTCGTTGGGAAGGAATCGAGATAGAGTCGCGCCAAATAGTAGTGAGCGGTGTAGTTATCTGGCTCCATATCCAACACTTTCAGAAACTGTGCCTCGGCATCAAGTGGTTTGCCATTGTTCTGCAAGCTCCGCGCGAAATCGAGCCGGACATCCGTATCCGCCGGATCAAGGGTCAGAGCTTTCTCATACTCCGGAATCGCTTCATCGATACGGCCGCTGCTTGCCAACATGGATGCCAGCAGGGCGTGTTCCGCCACGTCATCGGGATTCTCCGCCACAATCGTCTGTTGTGCGGCGATCGAATCGACGCCGTAATCAGGTGTCGGCTCCTCCTTATCGTCGAACAGACCACCCCAGTTCACTGTGTTGAGCGCCGTCAGGATCAATGCAAAGACGACCAGCATGGCAATACCGATATAGACGACAGAGAGCCGATTGGTCTCCCTTGCGGGTGGTTTGCGTACAGGTTTCTGTGGTCGGTTTGGTTGGCTCATGAAGAATATCCGTGGCAGCAATTTCGATGCTCGTTCGCCCTGTGCAAACGCCGATTGAGAATGTACAATACCACCGTTGCGTCGGTGAGGAGCTTGGCAGCACTTACCGGATTTGGTATACTGACGCGGCCTTGTGAAGAAGGTGCTGCCGAACTAGCTCAGTCGGTAGAGCAGCTGTTTCGTAAACAGCAGGTCGTCGGTTCGAGTCCGACGTTCGGCTCCAATACTTCACAACACTTCAAGCCGAAGTGGCGAAACGGCAGACGCGCTACGTTCAGGGCGTAGTGGGGGTAACCCCGTGAGAGTTCAAATCTCTCCTTCGGCACCACAGACCCAGCCTAACCGGTTGGGTCTTTTTGTTTCATCATTCCCCCACTCCTCACCCCTCCTGTTGACAGCAACCTTGCCCCAACTCTAGAGTTCTGACATTGTCAGCAGTGAGTTCATGGGGATGAGACGACAGTGCAACAGTCGGACAGACATGCTTTGTTTCGTGTGCCCACCGGTGACACATAATGCCGCCGGCTTCACCCAAGACACCCACTGCCGATCTATGGAAGAAGAGCGCTCTCTGGGTGCTCGGACTGGTGGCAATCATCTCCCTGGCAACATTCTTCACCTTTGTCATCATCGATTGGCAACGTTCACCGCAGATCACCTTTCTGGCAACTCCGAATGCTCAAATAGCCGTCGATATGAGGGGCGCAATTTCCACTCCGGGTGTCGTCTATCTCGAACCGGGAGCTCGGCTGGTTGATGCCATCGACGCCTCTGGTGGTCTCAGTGGCGATGCAGACAAGTCGCTTATCAATCTCGCCAGTCGCGTCAACGATGGGCAGATGATCACCATCCCTACGCAATCTCCAGCCGGCTCATCTGATCAGTCAGGGTTGATCAACATCAACACCGCCAGTGCCACCGAACTGATGAGCCTACCGGGAATCGGCGAGGTCACGGCCGGTCGCATCATCGCCTACCGCGAAACTAATGGGCCGTTTCAGACTATTGATGACTTGACGAAGGTGGACGGGATATCGACTGCGACCGTCGATGCCATCCGGAATCTCATCACGGTGAGCGGCGGTGACTAACGGGATTGCCCTGGGTTTGGCCGCGTTAGCCGGTGTCTGGTTCGGTTGGCCGGCGTTGCTGCTGGTAATAGCAACGCTCTCCACCATTGCCATAATCGAGCGTCGCTGGCAAACAGCACTTGTTGTCGCATGCATCATCATCGCTGCCATTGGTGCCTGGCGCTCCCCGCAGGCGCAGTTATCAATAGATGTGACCTCCATCAAGGCCTCTACCAGCGCGACTGGCAGAATAGCAGAGTTTCCTCGACCATCCGCCAATGGTCAGCGTCTGGTAATGGAACTGAGTGAGGTTTGCATTGAAGAGCAATGTATCCCTGCTACTGGTCGAGTGATTGTTTACGTACCGGCCCAGGATCCACCGGTTGCTCGTGGCGCGACAATCCATGTTGATTGGCGCTTCGACGATCTCACGGCACTCACTCCCGGTTACCGCAACTATGTCGAATCGCAGCGGGCTATTGGTTCCGCGATCTCCTGGAAAGCGTCGGTTGTTTCTCCGGCGCTCTCGCAATGGCAGTGGATGGCCAGCGCAAACCAGGCGGTGGTAGATCGAATTCAGCAATACATTCCGGGAGACGCAGGCGCATTGGCAACTGGCATCATCACCGGTGATGACTCAGCGCTATCCGATCAGGCCGAAGCCGACTTCCTCGAGACCGGCACGAGCCATGTCACCGCAGTCAGTGGTCAGAATGTGGCGCTGATCATCGGGTTTTTGAGCATGTGGTACCAACCACACTCTCCACGAGGGAGAACGAGTTTCCATGCGATCCTCATCCTCGTTGTCTGGAGCTATGCCATCTTCGTCGGACTGGAACCGCCGGCTCTGCGAGCGGCGATCTTCGCGACATTGATGGTATTGGGACGCCACGTCAGTCGTCGACCTGATCCCATCACCATTCTCTCCCTGACATTGGGAGCGATGGCACTCTGGAATCCATGGGTGGTGCAAACGGTCGGCTACTGGCTCTCAGCCATTGCCTCAATGGCGATCTGTCTGACGTTGCCAACAGAGCTGAGCCACAGCCTGCGGGGAGCCGCATGGCAGATCGCGCGTGCATCAGTAGTCGCTTCGTTTGCCACGATGCCATTGATTCTGATGACATTTGGCAGTTGGTCACCGATAACCGTGGCAGCCAACGTACTTCTGAATCCGATCATGGATATCGCGTTTCCACTCTGCTACCTCTTCGCGATTGTGGCGGTATTCCTGCCCTTTGTGGCTCCGTTCGTGGCGATCATCCCCACCGTCGTGCTGAACCTTGCACTGGACACAGTGCACCAACTCACCCTCCTACCGTTGGCAGGATCGATCCGCATGGATGAGCTCACACCACTCGCCGCTTTCATCCTCTGGATTCCGATAGCCCTGTGGATATGGCTGATTAGCGGCGAAAGCGATCGCTGGCTGCGACGTTTGCCCAACCCTACAAACGAAACAGGGACCGCCTGAGGGGCGATCCCTGTGCGCTCTATCCGAACCAGCGCTGCTTGCGAATATCGTCCTCATACTGGGCACGTTTCGCATTGACGGAGGCCTCTTCGCTGACCTCAGCGATGGGCACATCCCACCAGCCCTCGTAGTTCGGAACACGCTCGTCCGGATTGACCTGCACATAGACCATAGTCGTTCTGGTCTCCGCCTTGGCCTCTTCCAGCGCCTGCCGGAACTCATCCGGACCGTTGGCGGCTATGGCGCGTGCGCCAAGAGATTCGGCGTTCTTCACGAAATCAACTGGTACATAGGGTCCGGTTAGTGTGTCAGTTGCCTCATCGCGGAAGCGGAGTTCGTTTCCGAACGACGGCGATCCCGATGCCATTTGCAAACCGCGGATGCACTGGAAACCACCGTTATCCACCAGCACGATGATGAGCTTGATGCCTTCCTGTACGGCGGTAACAATCTCCGTGTGCAGCATGAGGTAGGAGCCATCGCCAACCATGACGAAGACCTCACGCTCTGGTGCCGCCATCTTCACGCCAAGGCCACCAGCGATCTCGTAGCCCATGCAGGAGAAGCCATACTCAACGTGATACCCCTTCGGGTCCTCGGTGCGCCACAGCTTCAGCAGATCGCCCGGCATCCCACCGGCAGCGCAAACGACGGTATCCTGCGGACCAGCAGCCTCGTTGACCAGCCCGATGATCTGCGCCTGCGTGGTCTCTGCCGCGAGATTCAATGCGCGCTGATCGCCGACCAGCGCATCCCATTCCTGCTTGAGGGAAGCGATTTCCTGGCCATAAGCAGTGACATCGCGATCGATACCCTCTTCCAGCACGAGTTCTTGCAGCGCCTGCAGCGTTGCGCGGGCATCACCCATCAGCGAAAGTGCGCCCATCTTGTATGCATCCATACCGGTGACATTGATGCCAACAAAACGAACCTTCGGATTCTGGAATGCCGATTTCGACGATGTCGCGAAATCGCCCAACCTGGTTCCGACCGCGATAACGAGATCGGCGTCGTTCGCCAGACGGTTGGCAGCGATACCGCCGTTGCCCCCGATTGGGCCGACGTTCCACGGCTCATCCCAGGGGATAACCCCTTTGCCGGCTTGTGTCTCAGAGACTGGTACTCCAAGCGCCTTCGAGAAATCGTCCAGCGCTTCGCTGGCGTCGGAGTAGATAGTGCCGCCACCGCTGATGACCAACGGTCGTTCAGCGGAAGCGATCAGACGAGCCGCTTCGGCCAGTGCATCGGCATCAGGCAATGGTCGACGTACATACCAGACGCGCTTGGCGAAGAATTCCTCCGGGAAGTCGTAGGCTTCAGTCTGCACATCCTCGGGCATCGCCAAGGTAACGGCACCTGTCTCTGCCGGATCGGTCAGCACACGCATCGCCTCAGGCAAAGACGATAGCAACTGCTCCGGTCGATAGACACGATCGAAATAGCGCGAGACCGAGCGGAAGGCATCGTTGACGCTGATGTCCTGCGAGTATGGCTGCTCCAGCTGCTGCAATACCGGATGCGGTCGCCGATTGGCAAAGATATCGCCGGGCAACAGCAACACTGGCAGTCGATTTACGGTCGCGAGAGCTGCACCGGTGACCATGTTTGTGGCACCTGGTCCAACACTGGTGGTGCAAGCGAATGTCTGCAGGCGGTTCTTCATTTTGGCGTAAGCGACGGCGGTGTGAACCATCGCCTGCTCGTTCTGCGGTCGGTAATAGGTCAGGAGATCCTTGTACTCCTCCAATGCCTGACCGATACCGGTGACATTTCCGTGGCCGAAAATGCCGAACATGCCCGCAAAGAGCGGCTGCTCCACACCATCACGCGAGGTGTACTGGGCGGAGAGGTAACGAACGATCGCCTGAGCGGCGGTAACACGGATGGTTGCCATGATGTGAACCTTACTTCTTACCCGCATCCCCATTGATGCGGTCGTCGATGTCCTGCCAGAAGGACAAGCCATCGTTCATGTCATCGTTCCAGGTGGATCGCACCCAGGCATAACGTGGATCGTCAGCTGGCTGCATAGTTCTCACTTCTTCCGGCCCCGCCAGGATGTTGAGATAGTAGCCGGTGTAACCGTGCGCCACGGCGAAGGCGTGGTATCCCTGTGGCACCAACAATAGATCGCCGTCGTGGATCGTCCAGGCATGATCGAACGAGCCATCCGCGAAATAGAGCCGCTGCAGTGCGAAACCATCATCCGGATTGATGCGGTAGTAGTAAATCTCTTCGAGGATAGCTTCTTCCGGCATCCGACTAACATCGTGTTTGTGCGGCGGGAAGCTGGACCAATTGCCTGACGGTGTGAAGACTTCAACGACCAGCAACTTGTCGGCAGGGAAACCGGGCTTGATGATGTGGCTGATTTGACGCGCTGCATTGCCCGCTCCGCGAATCTCCACATCAATCTCATCTGGTGTGATGAGTTTCGGCGGATACGTCACCTCGGCGCGAGCCGAAGTGACGGCCAGTTCAGCACCTGCTTCACTGCTGGCAGCAAAACTACTTCCCACCGGCAAATAGAGGCATGTCGGCTTGCCATCGAACATCGTTCCGGACCGGGAAACGGTCCATTCCCCATGGTCAGATGTGATCACCGCGCTGCCACGCAGCGGCACGATGCAGATCTCGTCGTCTGGAGCAGCAAACTCCCAACTATCACCGGGAGCGATCTGCTCCACGGCTAATCCAACATAAGTCCAGCCAGCACTCTCGGGCGTAACCTGCAGAACCTGACCCGAACCATTCGGAGTGGCGGATGTGATGATCATTTCATCAGGATTGGGCATGAAGCACCTCCGTAGGAAGGAGAGAAACCGGTCTCCCCTGTCGCAGCGATTCCTCGGCCGCCATCGCGAGACGCAGCGCCGTGCGGCCGTCCTCCCCCGTCACGCTCACAGCTGCGTCTTCTCCGATCGCGGTCAGGAAGGAAATCATCTCCTGGCGGTAGGCATCGCGGAATCGCTCCAGGAAGAAGTATTGATGATCCTCGATGACGCCAGCGGATGTATAGCGACGAATCGGAAGATCGCGTGACTCACCGACCATCAGGCCACCACCGGATCCAAAGATCTCAGTGCGAACGTCATAGCCGAAGCCGGAGCGACGGCTATTCTCGATTGTCGCGATAGCGCCCGAGGGGAAGCGCAACGTGACCACGCTGGTATCGACATCGTTGGCGGCGCGGATATCGTCGCTAAACAACGCCCCGGCCATAACGAAGATCTCGATCGGGTCCTCTCCCATCAACCAACGCACCGAATCGAAGTTATGAATCGCCATATCGCGGTAAAGACCACCGGATTGGGCGATATAGGCGGCTGGTGGTGGCTGAGGATCACGCATGACATCGTGAATCATCTCCACCGCACCTAATTCCCCATTCAGGATGGCGTTTTTGGCGGCGACATAACCGGGATCAAAGCGGCGTTGGAAACCAACCTGTAATCGCACACCAGCGCTATCGGCGGCAGTCAAAGCCCGATCCGTCGCGTCCAGATCGAGAGCGATCGGCTTCTCAGTGAAAATGCTTTTGCCATAGTGCGAGGCAAGTTCGATATAGGGTGCATGCGTCTCCGTCGAAGACGCGATGATGACGGCATCGATCTCTGGATCAGCAATCGCTGCTTCACCATCAGACATCGCGCGGGGCACGCCATATGCGGACGCAGTCTTCTCAGCTGCTTCAAGGAAAAAATCGGCAGCGATAGCGAAATCACAGAGTTCGCGCAACGAAGCGAGATTGCGAGCGTGCACCTGGCCGATGCGGCCGCAACCGATTAGTGCAATACGTGGTCGTGTGGTCATCGAGTTGTCACCGAGGTAAGAGCCAGGAGGTCGTTGACGGCCTCAACAATGTGATTGGGAGTCAATCCGTACTTCTCAAGCAGGGCATCGTTTGGTCCAGATTCACCGAAGGTATCCTGAATACCGATGCGACGCATACGTGTTGGTCGATGCTCGGCCAGAACTTCCGCCACGGCACCGCCAAGACCGCCGATGATCGAGTGATCCTCCGCGCTCACGATGCCATTGGTGCGATCAGCAAGTGCGACGATCGCATCGACATCAATGGGCTTGATCGTGGGTACGTGGAGAACGGACGCAGAGACACCGGCGATTTCGAGCAAGTCAGCAGCGGCAAGCGCCCGAGATGTCTGCACACCGGTGCTGACGATACCGATATCGGCACCATCTCGCAGGAGCACAGCTTTTCCGATCTCGAACTCATATCCGTCAGGAACCACGACCGGCCCAGCATCGCGGGTGATGCGGATGTAGGTCGGACGTTCATCCTCCATCATCGCTGCCATTGCCGACCGCAGCTCGACCGCATCGGCCGGAGCAATCGTGACAACGTGCGGCATCGCCCGGAAGACCGCGATATCCTCCACCGACTGATGGGTCTTGCCCGTCTTGCTCGTGAGAAGGCCGGAATACGAACCAGCCATCTTTACATTGAGCCCAGGCTGGGCAATGACCAGTCGAATCTGGTCGAGCGCCCGCTTGGCCAGGAATGCGGCGAAGGTACTGATCCAGGGGATGTATCCGGTGGTGGCCAAACCAGCCGCTACACCCAACATGTTCTGCTCGGCGATACCCATCTCGAAGAATCGATCCGGATAGGCAGTGTGGAACATATCGGCGCGGGTGGAATTTGCGAGATCGCCATCCAGCACCACGAGATTGCGGTATTGGGCACCGAGATCAACCAATCCCTGGCCCCATGCTTCTCTCATCTGCACATCATTTGCGCTCATGACCGCTCCTCCGGATCCGCAAGCTCCAGCCCAGCCTTATCCAGGTCATCCTGCGTTGGCACCTGCGCATGCCAAAGATAGTTGCCTTCCATAAAGGAGACACCCTTGCCCTTTACTGTGTGAGCAATCACACAGGTCGGACCATCTGTATATGCCTTGGCTTCTGC
The DNA here is from genome assembly GCA_020432165.1 of Thermomicrobiales bacterium. Taxonomy (GTDB): domain Bacteria; phylum Chloroflexota; class Chloroflexia; order Thermomicrobiales; family UBA6265; genus UBA6265. The sequence continues at coordinate 78,521 of JAGQGU010000004.1, read as the reverse complement.
CCAGGCTGCCAGCAATGCGGCGTGATCGTGACCATCCACTTCGATCACGTTCCAGCCGAACGCGCGGAACTTGGCCGCCGGATCATCGAATGGTGTCTCACGCGTATGACCAGATGGATCGGGCCAGCCGAACTGGGGAAGGCCATTGGCATCGACAATCGCCGTCAGGTTGGCGAGCTTGTAGCGAGCAGCCACGAACGCGGCCTCCCAAACCTGCCCTTCCTGAATTTCACCGTCACCCAAAATCACCCAGGTGTGGAAATCGTCGCCCTTCAGGCGAGCACCCAACGCCATCCCGATACCGGCGGAGAGTCCCTGACCCAGCGAACCCGTGGACATATCCAGCCCAGGCAGCGCAGTCAGATCGGGATGCCCCTGCAAGCGCGAGTTGATCTGGTCGAATGTAGCCAGCTCCTCAACTGGCAGATAACCTCGAAGCGCCATCACCGTATAGAGCGCAATCGAGGAGTGCCCCTTGCTGAGGATGATGCGGTCCCGATGCTCGTTGACCGGATCGTTTGGATCTAACCGAAGCTCAGCGAAATAGAGTGATACGAGCAGATCAGTCACAGAGAGCGGGCCACCAATGTGCCCTGCTCCTGATTTGTGCACCGACTCGAGGATGAGCCGCCGCGCCTGTCGCGACAATCCCTCAAGTTCAGAAATCGATCTGCTCTCCCGTTGGAGAGCGGATGCAGTTGCCATGTATTACCTCCCGATGGCCTGGTGATTTTCGAGCCAGTGCTCGATAAAGGCGAGATTTTGTCGTGCTGTTTCCGTGGGATCACCGACGCAGGTGTCCTGCTCGACGACAATCCAGCCGTCGAATTCATTCTCGACTAACACTGACAGGATCGCGGGGATGTCCGCGGAACCGGTACCGATCGGAGAAAAGACATACTCCCGCAATGCCTCCAGGAATGTGAGCTCCCGGGCGCGGGCGGCGACCACAGCATCGGTATCGACATCCTTCAGATGCAGATAGCCGATTTTGGCGATGTTGTCCTGAATGAACTGCGCTGGATTGCCGCCACCGTAGGCGTAATGGCCCGTATCGAAACAGAGATCGGCGCACGATGTATCGAGCTGCGCGAGCAGTGCTGCAACCTCGTGTGGCGCCTCGATCCAGGAACCGACGTGATTGTGATAGTGCACCTTGATCCCGTACTCGGCAGCCATCGTCGCAACCGCATGGATTCCGGCAGCGATCCTGGCATAGGAGGCGTCATCCAACGACTCCGAGCCATCTTCGGGAACTCGCCCGGCCAATGCGACCCGATGTGGACGCAGGGAATCCGAGACGATGAGGTGACGGCAACCGAGCTCGGCCAGCAAAGCCAGAGTCGGTCGCAGGTTCTCGTAGGCGGAAACATCGGCACCGTGAGTTAGGAAATCGACCCACTGGTAGCTGCCGGTCAGCACGAGATCGTGCGAATCCATCTGCGCGCAGACCTGTACAGGATCATTACCGAACGATGCATCGTACTCCGTCGCCGCATAGCCATCATCGTGCATGCGATCGAGGATCTCCGGGAATGGCGTTACTGGTTTGAACCCCGGGATATCGTTGTTATTCCAGTTAACCGGACAGGTGGCGATACGGAGATGACTGGTTGCTCCGTTGATATTGGTCATGCAAAAAGCACCTTCGTCATAGCGGCGAACGGGACATCAATAGAGGAATCATATGAAGGGGTAAGGGTTCCGTCAATTGCCGATATTTCTTACGGAATATGTAGTTGATCCGTGACCTTGGCGGCAACAGAACGGCCGAATCATGTTATCACTCACCCTGAAGCATGAAACGAGACGATCAACGAGAGGGTGTGATCGAATGAACACAGAGTCAACCCTAACGGCACCAGCAATAGAGGAGATCTGCGCGCGGCACAATATCTCATATCATTCACATTCGAGAATCGGAGCGGGATTTACCCACGAAGTTCACCGACTAAATGATAATCTCGTCATCAAGCTCTTCAACACTACGAATCCGAAGAACTACCAGACAGAACTCGCATTGCTCCAGGCAGACTTGGAAGTTCGTCGCCCGAGTTTGGTGGCAAACCATGACAGCACGAGCCTGCAAGATCGCAGTTATATCATCACGACGTTTGTCGACGGTCAGCCACTCGGCAGCAGGTGGCATATGGCGACCGACAAGCAACGCGAGCAGCTCATCAGCGATATCTCCACCACGCTTGCCGAGATCAATCGAATCGATCCGAGCGCTATAGGTACGGCCTCGGAGAGTTGGCAGACGATCATTGAAGATCGCATTTCCTCTCTTTCCAGCATGCTACTGTCACGAGGCACCGTGACTGATCTCCACGCACGCAAGATCCGCACAACCGTCGAGAGGAGTCGATCCAGTCTGGAAGATAGCGATCTCCACCCGGTCTACTGGGACATTCACTTTGACAATTTCCTGGTGAATGACAAGTTTGAGCTTCTGGCGATAACCGACCTGGAGAGTGTGGACCTGGTCGCGCTCGACTATCCTCTCTTCGTTGTAGAAAAGCTCATGGATGAGCCGCACAAATACCTGCGCGAAGAGGATGAGAAGTATGCGAACGTTGAGGACTACGCGCAACTCAAAGATTGGTACAGGCGCTACTATCCAGAGATGTTTGCCTTTGATCGCCAGGAAGAGCGCATAAAGCTCTATCTACTCATTGATACATTACACCTGCTGACCGATTGGTCGCATGTGCGAGACCTCTACGACAAGCTCGACAAACTGACTAGGGAGTAATCACTGCCATGATTCACCTCCCGACAGACCGAACTTAAGGACGATGACGAATATGGATCGACCAGGACCATTCGGAGATTGCTGATGGACAATGAGCAACCGGGAAGGTGGCCGATTTCGCGAAGTGAGTTTGTAGACGAGAGTTTGCGCCTCGGCTGGAAGATCACTAGTGCCGCGAGCGATCATCTGATCTTGGAAGCGTCTCAACGTTGGCAGATGACAGCCTGGTTCGCAAGGGGAGCAGTTGTGTTAGTTGAGCTCTTCGATGTGCAGTCAGGAGACGAAGTTCGCTTCCATTTGACCACCCCTGTGCCCGCGCCAGATGAAGTTGAGGACATCATGGGTTCTTCTGAATCTCACAATCTCCCATAGGCTCGCAGGCTGCTTCCGCTATTCATCCCGTATCGAGGTAGATGAATGCATTTTTCTTTTCCTGAGGGGGATACTTTGGATCCCTGGGAGCGGAAGACGGGACTCGAACCCGCGACAGCCTGCTTGGGAAGCAGGTACTCTACCAACTGAGTTACTTCCGCATATATTGGCGACAGTATAGCACCGCTATACCTCGCGAGGCTGGCAGAGCGGGCAGAAGCTGGTGCCGCGTCCACCAACAATGATGCGCTCCAGTTCAGCGCCGCAGCGCGGGCACGGTGCTCCCTTTCCGCCCTTGCCATAGACGCGCAAGAAACTGGCATTGCCACCGGCTTCGCCATACGGATTTTCGAAACTGCTGAACGTCGTGCCCTGATTCCGAATCGCCAGCTTAAGGACGTGCTTAATCGCCTCCACCAGTGCAGTGATCTGAATGAGATTGAGTTCCCCACCCGGTGTCTGTGGATGAATACCGGCACGGTAAAGCGCTTCATCCGCATAGATATTGCCAAGGCCAGCCACGATATGCTGATTCAACAACAACGCCTTAACAGGAGCCGACCGACTCGAAAGGAGTTGCTCCAGACGATAGGGTGAGAATCCGAGCGTCAATGGCTCGACACCAAGTCGGGCATTCAGTGACTTCACTTCATCAACTGTCGCCAGTTGCACACGACCAAACTTCCGCTGGTCAGCGAAGCGGAGGTCCATGCCGGAATCCAGAGTGATCACCGCGTGCTGGAACCGCACTGGCGGAGAATCGTGCTCCATTACCAGCAGCCTGCCAGTCATACGCAGATGCACGATCAAATACCAACCTCCGGAAAGCGCTAGTAGCATATATTTGCCACGGCGGCTGATACCAGTAATCGTCAATCCAGGCAGTGTGGTGGCAGCATCGACGCCATCTGGTCCGGCAAGGACCGATGGAAAATCGGGATTCACAGAAACTGACTCGATGATGCGACCAGCGATCAACGGTTCCAGCAAGCGTTTGACTGTTTCGACCTCGGGTAGCTCTGGCATACTCTTCCTATAGTTATTCGGACGCTATCAGGAGCGACGCTATGTCAGCCTATGATGAAACATGCATCTTCTGCAAGATCGCAGCCGGAGAATTTGATACAGAGTTCGTGGCCACGAGTGAGAATGTTGTTGCTTTCAACGACATTGCACCCGTTGCTCCAGTACACATCCTGATCGTACCCAAGGAACATGTTGTGAGCGCGAACGATCTTGGCCCGGAACATGGAAATCTCTGGCAGCAAATACTGGAAGTCGCTCAACATGCGGCGCAGACGGCTGGCGTCGCGGATTCCGGATACAGACTGGTGACCAACGCAGGTGCCGGTGCGGGTCAGGAGGTCATGCACCTACATGTGCACCTCCTCGGCGGTGGTCCACTCGGTGGCATTGTTACGACAAAGAACAAAGGATAGAGAAATGAGCATACGAGAACAAATGCAAGCAGATCTGAAAGAAGCGATGAAGGCGCGCGACAACGAAACGCGCGATGCCCTCCGCTACATCATCTCCGCCTTCAAGTATGCCGAAATCGAGGAACGTCGTGATCTCACGCCGGAAGAGGAACTCAAGGTTCTGCGCCAACAGGTGAAGCAGCGGCAGGACTCCATCGAGCAGTTCCAGGCTGGCGGTCGCGAGGATTTGGTCGAGAAGGAAGCCGGACAACTCAAGGTGCTGGAGCGCTATCTGCCACAGCAGATGAGCGACGATGAACTCGCCCGATTTGTGGCAGAGGGTATCGCCGAATCCGGTGCCGCAGGTCCGAAGGACATGGGCAAGGTGATGGGACTGCTGAACAAGAAGGCCGATGGTCGGGTCGATGGACGTCGCCTGTCCTCCGCCGTTAAGGACGCGCTGGCAGCCCTGTGATCGAGCATATCGTCACGATCGAGATCGATGCTCCCCTACCCGCCGATTTTGGGATCGATAGTGTTCACCAGCTGATCACTCACATTCTGCAGACGGAGGAGGTCGAGGAGCCATGGCAAATTGGCATTCAGTTTGTCGACGATCCGACCATGCAATCGGCCCATGTCGAGTACATGGGTATAGATGGACCGACCGATATCATGACCTTTCCCTATGCGGATGAGGAAGATGTCTGGGGCGATAGCGAGGCCGGTGGCGATCTCATGATCTCGGTCGATCGTGCCGCGGCGAATGCTGCCGACGCTGGCTGGAGCACAGCCAACGAGCTCCATTTCCTGATCGCTCATGGATTGCTGCACCTGCTCGGCTGGGATGATCACTATCCCGCCGATCGGGAAGCGATGCTGGCGCGGCAACATGCGTTGTTGGCGAGTTGGCGCTCCGAGGGGTAACCCCCGGAGAATCCGCGCTTACGAACCAGCCAACAGTGAATGCAGCGCGTGGACAGCGTTCAGACCGATGCGGCGCTGGACATCCTCGATACTCCCGCGCACCTGCCAGGATCGTTCCATCCGCTCGGTAAAGGTGGGGTGCTCGATAGACATTGTCATCGTGCCCCTACTCACCGCCTGTTCATCGATATCAGCATCGAAGCGAATCGAGACGTGAATCGCGTCATCAGATGCTGGCCATAGCAAGTTGTTGCTGGCAACAACAGCACCGGCGGGTTCAACCACATCACGCACGAAGCTTGTCGCCGATGCCGGATCGGTGCTGAGCAGGCTAGCCAATGCGCCACCAGTGCCGATTTCATGCAGAGCAAGCTTGAGATTCCGCCCCTGCAGAGATTTCCCGATCACACCCGCGAGCGTCTCTTCATCGACACCCCAAATGAACTCTCCCAGTCGGTCATAGATGACATCGCGAACCGCATCGCGGGCGGCGCGAACGGCAGACGCATCTGTGCCAGATGCCGTCACGCGAATATGCACACCATCATCCTTGGCATAGGTCGCCACCTGCGGGTCGCCAGCCAAAATCAGATCGTGGATGCGATCCTCCGCATCGGATTCACCGATGCCAAGCGTCTTGATCTGAATCGTGTCGATGATATGGCGTTCGGTACGGGCGAGCACGCGCGGTCGCATTTGCTCGGTCCACATGCGGAACATCTCCCGCGGGACGCCGGGCATCGTCAGAATGATCTTGCCGCTGGTTTCTGGTACTGTGACGAACCAACCCGGAGCGGTACCGATCGGATTCGGGATCGATTCCGCACTCGGAATCATCCACGCCTGCTTGGCGTTCCGCTCGGGCATGACGCGCCCCATATCATGGAAGAATTTCAGCAGATCAGCCAGAAGCTGCTGATCGACTTCCGGTGTCTCCCCAACCAGGTCGGCGATCGTCTCTCGCGTGAGGTCATCATCGGTCGGTCCGATACCACCGCTACAGATAACGACATCGGCAATTTCCAGTGAGTTCTGCATCGCCCGAAGGAGGAGTGCCCGGTCATCACCGACCTGGGTCACCTGCAATAGATCGATACCGGCATCGGCGAGATCCCGCGCCAACCACGATGCATTGGTGTCGGTGATTTGCCCGAGCATGAGCTCTGAGCCGATCGATAGAATGCATGCACGCATGGATGACTCCTCTATGGGATATGTTGTGTAGACGGATTCTTCTGACCGTAGAGGTGGCACAAATCCCAACCTCTCATCTGTCGGATTGTACCGCAGCCCCTCTCCAGCAGAAAGCCCCGATCGTGTGATCGAGGCTCCCTTATGTTCGATTTGCGGATAGCACTATGCGCCGAAAATGCGACGGTATTCGGCCAGCAACGAGCGTCGTCCCGGCACCAAACCCGGGTGGCCAACACGCTCGATCACAAAGACACGATCATTCTGCACCGCGGGCAGCGTCTGCCAGGCTTCGCTGGCGGTATATTCGGCGTAGCTGGTCTCCTCTTCCGGTGCCAGGCCATCTGTGCTCTGGAGCATGATCAAGGTGTCGCCAGTAATCTCATTCGATCGTTCGAAGCTGATCCACACCCGGCCAATCTGATCGACCTGGTAATCCGCCGCATCCGGTACGATCTCCAGCCCAAGTGCGACCGCGACGTTGACGGTCTGTGCCTGATCAGTAAGCCAAAGGGTGACATCGGTTGCGCCAGGATAGATTGAAGCGAACGATACGGTCTGCCCCTCGACAGCAAGATCAGTCTTGGTCGCCTCAAAGTCAGCATCCAGCTCATCGATCTTCTCCTCGGCGAGTTCATCCAGCTGGAAGACCGACGCGATAAAACGGAAGTCGCTCCGCCAATCGGTAGTGGTTGGAAGCGTCACCAACGGGGCCAGTTGCGCGATGGTATCGAATGCTTCAGGTGCAAACGGATAGTAATTCTCCGGCAGCAATACCAGATCCGGCTCCACCAGGATGATGTCTTCGATATCCATTTCCCACATCGAAAACGGTGTCAGGCCCTCAGTCAATGCAGGATCGATACCCACGTACTTCTCTGGATAGTTGCCCGATGATGATGCAGGTTTGACACCAAGTTCCAGCAGATCCGCGAGAAGCAACTCCTCACCCAGTGCAAGTACACGCTGAGGGTTTATCGGGATCTGCAGCACGTTACCCCGGGAGTCTGTAAACTCCCGTGTCTCTCCGGAAGGCGTAGCCGCCGGTGTCTGGGCCACGAGCGCACCAGCATTGGCAGCCACAGCTACACCACCGATGGTAGAGATCAGGAGCTTGCGTCGATTCATCGTTCTTCCTTCAGTCGCATTCGTCGGCAGTCCGCCATATACGAAAGCATACTGATCGGATCGGATTTACTCAACGATAATGCATGCTCCATACACCGAAGGAGATACATTTTCCAGAAACAGATAACGACCACCTGATAGAGGAGGCCGTTTATCCAACGTGTTGTTTCGTTCTTGGTACCCGCGGAGGGAATCGAACCCCCAACCTTCTGTTCCGAAGACAGACGCTCTATCCGTTGAGCTACGCGGGCAGGTTTTCACCGCAGGCAGTATAGCAGCGCGGATGAATGTTTGACACGCTCCTTCAACCCCCTTCATAATCCGACTAAAGCGATAGGATATTCGTCCGTCGCTTCCACGCCTATTCCGATTTACAGGGAGTCAGTTCATCCATGACCATCTCATCACGTACACTGCCACGTCGTTCATTCGTCCTTGGCGCTGCCGCCAGCGCTGCCTTGATGTCGCGATTCACAACGGCGCAGGAGTCCTCTCCGGAGGCATCTCCGGCCGGTATATGGAGTTTCACCGACGCCAAAGGCATCACCGTGTCGTTGGAAGCTCCGCCGCAGCGAGTCGTTATGGATGTGAATGCCGCGGCTCCGCTTTGGGACTTCGGCATCAGACCAGCTGGACTCTTCGGCTGGAACGTGCAGGCGGATGGCTCGCTCGGAGATGCTGGCGGCAATATTGATCCCGAAGGGATTCCCACCGCCGGCGATGTCAACGAACCCATCAAGATGGAAGAGTTGATCGCACTCGAACCGGATCTGATCGTCACCCTCGCCTTTACTCCTGATGATCTGACCGAATACTGGAGCATCGATGCCGAAGCTGGTCTCGTCGATCAGGTTAAGGCTATCGCTCCTATCGTCAGCATCCCGGTCTATGGGCGTGCTGATGAGAATATCGTCAAGGTCATCGAGCTTGCGGGCTTGCTTGGCGCCGATCTCGAATCCGAAGAGTTGGTGGCCGCGAAGGCAGCGTATGAAGAATCAGAAGCAGCGCTGAAGGCGGCAGCAGAAGCTGCACCCGACCTGAAGGCACTCTTCCTCTACATCGGCGATTCGGAATCCTACATCGCGGCTCCGCCGGATTGGGCCGATATCTCCATGTATCAGGCATTTGGTGTCAACACCTACGATCCAGAGATCGATCGTGGCCTCTACTGGCTCACCATCAGCAACGAACTCGCCCTCACCTATGATGTTGATATGCTCTTCACCTCCACACGATCGGGCTCCATTGCCGGGGATGAGTTGCTGACCACACCAGGCTGGAAGGAGCATCCTGCAGCCGTCGCGGGTCAGATCTTCCCGTGGAATCAGGACTTCATCCTGAGCTATCAGGGTATGAAAGCAGCATTCGATGTCGTTACCGACGCGCTCACCACATCTACCAAAGTCTCCTGAGTTGGAATGAATTGCGATCGTTTCGATCCAGTAATCGGAGATGGTCTATCGAAGAGGAGAAAGAGTCATGGATCTGTTCAGGGACACTACCGACCACACCTTCGCCCGCCGTACGTTCGTCATCGGCGCTACGGGTGCCGCTGCCCTCATGTCGCAGCTGGGCTCTGCCCAGAACACCGAGGGGGAATGGAGTTTTACCGATGACAAGGGAATTACGGTAACACTTGATACTCCTCCCGAAGTCATCCTCATGGATCTCAATGTTGCCGCTCCACTCTGGGACTTTGGTATCAAGCCAGACGGACTCTTCGGATGGAGCATCAATGCAGATGGCTCGCTTGGCCCGGCCGGTGGGAATGTGGACGGCACCGATATCCCTCGGGTAGGCAATGTCAACGAACCATTCCAGCTGGAGCCTGCGGTCAATATCGGACCTGACCTGATTCTGACGCTTACCTGGGCACCGGAGGTTCCCGGCGAGTACTGGAGTATCGAGCCCGAGCTCGTCGAGCCGACCCTGAAAATCGCACCCATCATCGCCCTTTCGGGCACTGGTCGGGCAGATGTCAATCTGTTGCGATTCGCTGAGTTAGCTGGTGCACTTGGTGCCGAACTGGACTCGGAAGAGATGATTCAGGCCAAAGCCGACTATGAGAAGGCGCTCGCAGAGTTCACCGAAACGGTGGCCAAGACCGACCTGGTAGCCCTCTTCGTCTATCTCGCATTGGATGAAACCTACATTGTGAATCCACCGGACTGGGGTGATCTCAACATGTTCACCAACCTGGGATTAACCATCGTTACTCCAGATGTCGAGCAGGGCATCTACTTCCACGAAATCAGCAATGAGGTGGCGGGCAATTATCCTGCCGACATCATATTCGTTTCTACCCACGATGGTCGCCTAACCGACGAAGAGATCAAGGCCATGCCCGGCTGGAAGTTGCACCCGGCAGTAGCTGCCGGACAGATTTTCGACTGGAATCAGGATTTTATCCAAAGCTATCAGGGACTCACCGCCGCCCTCAGCAATGTTACCGATGCGATCAATGCCTCGACCAAAGTAATGTAGCCCCGAAACGGCCCGTGCCGATTGACGGTAGTAGGCCGTTTCACATATACTCACCATGCCTTGCGGGGACGTAGCTCAGCTGGGAGAGCGCTACAATCGCACTGTAGAGGTCGGGGGTTCGAATCCCCCCGTCTCCACCACATGGCACAAACAACCGGCCTTACTCGGGCCGGTTGTCGCGTTTTCGGTTAGGGTATCCACCAGTTCCCGGAAATCGTTAGCAATACGTGCATACGAATCGCATCGCCGAAGTACCAGTAAACTTCCTCGAAATCTTTGCCTGTAATGGAGTCCCATAGCGTATTGAGCCACTCCTGGGCACTCTCACCACCAGTCATGGCATTGACAGCAAACGGTGCGACAAAGGCGAGATCCGAGTAATCCTCAATCGGCTGACCAAGCTCGCCGGTAACAATCGTGTAGCCGGACATGATGTTCCGGGGATCGCCATCGGTTGCGTCCTGAATCCATGCACAGAGGGCCTGCTGAGATCCGAGCACGTCCCCACGGCCGTCAGTCAACCAGCTCATGGCCGTGCGCCAGGAAGTACGGCAGGCGTTCCAGTAGAGATCGCCATCGTGCTCGGTCTCCAGCCACTCGCCAGGTACCGGTCGCCAGCGCTCGCCGGTATGCTCGAGGAAGTCAGGCATAAGTCCGCTCCCCTCGCCTTCATTGACAAAGACATCGTTCACAGCCTGGGTGATGGTGTCGTGAATCGCTTCCCAGCCGGCAGCATTCTCAGTATCTGCCTTGGCAAAGGCGAGCATATGGCCAGTCATGAAATCCGAGGAGCGCGTGTAGTGAGCGCTCTCCTCACCCGACCAATCGCCACACATAAGGCTGGAAAGCTCTGGATTGACCACATAGGTCAGCGTGTCATGCATCACCGCCAGGGCACCAGACAGATAATCCGTCTCGCCATCGGACCCCCACTGTGCATTCGCCAGCAGCAATCCATAGGCGATATCCAGATCACCATCGGTGGCGGAGTCTGCCCCTTCTACATCAACCATCATTCCATCCTGGAGTTCCTGCTTCCAGGCCATAAGGTTTGGTCCGATTTCACTTGGATGGGCTCTCACATAAGTGTAGAAGGCATCGAAGTTGGTCTTGTCCCCCATGTATGCGGCCAGCACCATCGCGAAACCCATCGCCTCGGAGACGGTCGCGCCCGATTCGTCATAGTCGATCCAGGCGCCAACTCCGCCATCGGTACGAACGTAGGTGGTCGTCCACGCATCGTAATGGCGCTTCACCGCCGCATCCATCTCCTCCTGACTGATATGGTTCGGGAGGATTGCCCCAGACGTATAGCGAATATGCTGCGGAAATGGTCGCGCCGCGGCTAGATCAGCATGAACAACGGCATTGCTGGCACTGGCGATAGCCACTCCGGCAATCGCTGATTTCAGAATCGTTCTCCGGGTGGCGTGTGGGTTGAACATCGTCTCCTCCTTGCGTCAAATCATGGCATGAACGCTACAAGATCAACGTGGATCAACGATATTCGGTTGCGGGAAGCATCACTTCTGCTGCTAGTGTCGGGAACAGGGCAACTCTCGTGATAGTGATTTTCTCGAGTCTCCCGCTAGAAACTACCGAGCCCCTTACCAACAACACTGAGACCGACCAGCGTCAGTACCACGGTCATGATCGTGGCATTGTTTTGCTCCAACCAGACACGAGCGGATTCCAGTGGCGCGGCAAAACGCTCGGGAGCAACGCTATAGGCAATGATCGGGCCTCCTACCGTCAGGCTCGCAAACACGACGAAGACAAGCAACACCACAGCGGTCTCCAGGAGAGCCAGATCGGCCTTGCCGATAAGCGCACCGGCCGATGCCTCATACATCATGTTCTTCAGGTTCAGACCAGAGAGAAACGCCCCCAACCCCAATGCCGAGGTGAAACTCATCTGGTCTATAGTCCCCATCCACCCGGGGCGCTTCGCCGTCTCCCCGGGCTTGGGACGAGCCTGCCATTGCCGCCAGCCTAACCACATCAGAGCCAGTCCCAACACCAGCATGATGGTGCCGGTGACGGGCTTCGATGCATTCGGGTCGCTATCGCTCGCAGCGGTGCCCAGGAATGCGAAGACCACTGTGGCGATAACCAGACCGGCGATCCAGCCAATGAGGAAGGCAGAGCCAACCACATTCGCCCGCGGCGACAGGATCATGAGAATCGCCGCGATTATCGGCAATGGGCTGATAGCAATGGCAGCAGCGAGCGGAAGCAACTCACCAATAAGCGCCAACATGGATAGTTTCCGTAGTACATGGATCCGGCCGAGCAGGCCAAACCTTGCATCAACCCAACGATCCGAGGAAATGTGTATGGCGGACCAAAAACGATGTAGCATCGTGATTCCCGCAAGGCTCTACTTTTCGTCGGGACACCAGATTCCGGGGAATCGCAACTATCCCATAGTCTGGAAGGAACCAGAACCTGGGGCATACCCACATTCGGATGAATTATGGAGGAGTTAGCTTGTCAGAGCTGGACTAATCCGGAGAAGATGGATTGATCGGAGGAAGATCATATCTCCCAACCTTGGCGATCACCTGGCGACGATTATTCACATCAAGTTTGCGATAAATGCTACGGGTGTGGCTCTTAACCGTTGTTGTCGAGATGGAGAGGAGTTCGGCGATCTCCTTATCCGTATAGCGTCTACAAAGGCCTTCGAGCACATCTCGTTCCCGCCGGGAGAGACTGGCGATAATGGCACTCTCGTTGACTGACGGCTTTGGTTTTGGCGAAGGGTGCTGAGTACGTTCCAAACCAACACGGTTCGCCTGAAGACGCTGGACCAAATCTGCAAGATAGGGCCAATGTCGATGTTGGTCATGAAACCAGAACAGCATTGCTTCGATCCCCGCACCAAGGTCACACAGCACCCGTCGGTACCCTACCCGCTCAGCTGTCCCCACCGCCTCAGCAAGCAGACGAGATGCCTCGATGTAGTTCTGGTGTCGGTAGTAGCGATACGCCTCGAGCACCTTCACCTGGATGCGACTCCCCAGCCAGTGCAGCCAATCTGGGTGGGCCAACAGTGCGTCCAGCGTCCGATCGGCAATTGCTGCATGCTCCGGCAAATCGCTCTCGGCGAGTACAAGAGCCCGTGCAAACATCGGGTTCTCAATCTCGGTGGCCGCGTACTGAGGGTCTATCTCCTCCAACGCCCACACGAGTTGGGAGGATTTGAAGGATTGGTTGCGACCGAATAGCATTCGCGTTTCCATCACGCGCACGAAGCGAATGAATTCCGTCGCCTGCCGCTCCAGCAACCGATCCAGGCACGTCTGAAGGAGTGCATCAGCCTCGTCAAAGCGCTGCATGGCATCGAGTGTTTTTGCGAGCCTTGATCCCGCTCCTACCCACACCCGAATACCGGCCTCCGGCATCTGCCACGCGATCCTGAAATGCTCCTCCGCTTCTGCGAGACGATCCAACTCGTAAAGCGCCGAGGCTACCAAAAAGTGTCCATGCGCCACCTGCCGCCCAGCACCGAGCGCTTGTGACAGCGTGAGAATGGCCTGACTCATATCCAGGAGTTGATGCATCTCCCCGATGGAACCGTAGGCGTAGAGTTGCCCAATCCGAGCCCACAGCACCCGAATCTGGGCGCTCTTGTCATCGTTATCGGCGTTGGCAATGATGATGCTGTCGGCAAGTCGTCTCGCCTCCTCAGGGTTATCCTGCCCAACATGCATGAGGTAGTACTGTGTGGCGAGCATTTCACCGAGAGAACCTGTGTTGCGCAACTCGGTGAAAGCACGCTCATAGGCTTTGGCTCGCATATCGCCAGAGAGATGAGGGAACGATGTCATCGTTTCAATCAGGTCAAGTTCGCTTTCGATGCGTGCGACCCGCGGGATATCATCCTTGAGCTGAGAGAGCTGGATACTGGCACGAGCCTTATCGATAGCGCTCCGCACTATCTCATGCTTTCCCTCAATTTGAGCTACCCAGGCGCGACAAATGAGGAGATCGATATCCCCATCTACGGTCTTCGCACCGAGTTGTTGAAGCCATTGCGCCACATCTCTCCACTGATCCAGGGCGAGAGCTGTGGGGCCAACACTGCGAACCAGTTCGCTGGCCTCATGCAGGCAACCAGCCAATAACAGATGATGAATAGCCTCAGCGATGTCACCGTTCTGCGAATGCCAGTGCGCAGTCCGGATGTATATCTCCTGAACTTGCGCGTCAGAGAGCAGTCGCGACGCTCTCTGAATCAGTTCGTCGCGGAAAAGCGCCTGGAATCGATACCAGTGAGCGTGCGAACCCATGGGTACCAGAAAAAGGCCTGCATCACCGATATCCCGGAGAACCAGATCGGGATCCTTCCCTTCCAGCCACGGCAGATCGAAGGTGGCAATCAGATCTCCGCAAACACGCGAAGGCAGTGCTGTGCTCACCATGAAGTGCAGGAAGGATGCCGGCCACTGTTCAGCCAACCGCTCGAACGAAGCGACAAAGGGACGACCCCAGTCCCAGGCGATCCACTCACCCGCTCCCGGTCTGCCCTGGTGACCAAGCAACGCCATCTTGAGCCCGGCAATCCATCCGTCCGCTGTGGCGACGATGGATTCCACCTCATCGGGTTCAAGGCCTCCGTCACCCCCACGACGCAGAAATGTCCGGGCTTCGTCCTCATGCATCACCAGATCGGCGATACTAATTTCCCCAAGTTGACCGCGAAGCCTGGCCGAGTCGAGATCAAGACGAGGCGATGTTTGCCCCACAATCACCACATGGACCCAGGGAGACCCCGCCGTGACTAACGACTGGATGATTTCCCACACCTCACTGCGACTAGCGGTGTGGGCATCATCAAGGACGATGGTGATATCCCGCTCATAGTCACCCAGCACATCAAGAACGATCTCAAGAGGGGTAGAAGTCAGCGCACCTCCAAGCGAAGGACTCACCGGATGAAGTGCCCGGGTCAATCGTCGCCGAAAGATATCGGGATCGTCATCAGAGGCATCGAGCGTATACCAAACCAGATGTGAGCGTTCACGCGCCCAATCTGCAACCACGGTGGTTTTGCCATAACCGTTCGGTGCTATCACCGTGGTCCAGGGCAATGGGCTAAAGCTATCGAGAAGATGAGCCAACCGTGGGCGCGCGAGGATTCTCGGCTCCCTCCCTGGAACCATGAACTTATATGACGTGATTAGGGTCTCTCTCATACGGCCGACTCCTGATTCCGTGGAGGTCGGAGTTAGTACTCCGTTTCGTCGACCGGATCATCCACATCGGCATAAACACTGGGATCGAGCACACCGATATACGGCAGATTGCGATACTGGCCGCGATAGTCGAGGCCGTAGCCGACCACAAACTCGTCCGGTACCACAAAGCCGATGCGATCGACCTGCACCGCGATAGCGTCTGGCTTCTCCTTCTTAACCATCGCCACTACGCGGATATCCTTCGGACCGCGCCTACCCAGATGCCCAAGCAGGTACTGCAGGGTGAGACCGCTATCGACGATATCCTCGACAACGATCAGGCGGCGATTCTCGATCTCCTCATCCAAATCCTTGAGGATACGCACGACGCCGGAACTCTTGGTGGAGTTCCCATAACTCGAGATGGCCATGAAATCCATCTCGACCGGTACCGACATCGCCTTGACCAGATCAGCCATGAACGGCACCGCACCACGTAGCACGCAGATCACAAGCGGTGTCTCGTCCTGATACTCCGCATCGAGTTCTGCGGCCATGCTGGCAATCTCGGCCTCGATTTGTTCCTCGCTGATAAGGACTCGGCTCACACCCTGCGACTTATCCATCCGTTACCCCTTGCTTCCATTCGACATCTCAATCCGAAGCAGTCCGGCTCTGAGCACCACAACTACTCCCCCGCCTGGTTCAATCTTCGCATTTCCACGACCACGACGTACCAACGACACAACCGCATCCACCCGATCTTGAGAGAGATTGTTAGCCAACCCGCTTTCCATCAGCCATTTTCTCACCACCGCGGGCTGCATCTGAGGGGTCTCGTCCATGAGCGCATCACGAACGATGCCATCATCGCCAAGACATCTCCGATACGCGGCATCTATGGCATCATGCAGAATCCGTCGATCACGCTGCACCACCTCGGCCGATCGCGCGATCGCACCGGTCGACCCCGGTGCGATCTCCTCGAGCAGTGGCAGTAGTCGTAATCGAACATCGTTTCGGCGGAACGATGTATCCGCGTTGGTGGGATCTTCAACAATGGGCAGACCAGATTGCTCGGCGGTCTGGACCACCGAATCCGCTGATTCGTTCAGAACCGGCCGCCAAAGGCGGACCGTTGTCCGCTCCACGGAATCATCCCACCATGGCACGAGGCGCTCGTCCCACGCCTGCATACCGCTCAGTCCCTCCAGACCCGCACCTCTGATCAGATGCAACAGTACGGTCTCGGCCTGATCCTGCTGGTGATGCGCCAGCGCGACGCAATCGGCATCGATCTCACTGCTCATGGCAGCAAGCGCCAGATAGCGCTCCCGTCGCAGTGCCTCTTCGATACCCACACCCGTATGCCCGGAGATGCGGTTATGTTGTAGATGCTGAATGAGAACCGGTACTCCGAGCCTGATCCCAATCTCCCTCACCGCTTCCATAGCGTCATCAGCCGCATCATGCTGACCATGATGAACATGCGCGATAGTGAGATCGATCAGCCCGACTCTGCGCAGTTCCGCCAGCACCCAGGTGAGCGCCACGGAATCCTTGCCCGCGCTGCATGCCACCAACACATGGCGGGGTGGATTCGGTAGATTTCGCAATTGTAGACGCACACGCTGCACAATCCCGGCTTCCTTGGAGAATCGAGGCGTGGCTGGCGTGCTATCCATGCATTGTCCTGATGGGGTTGTGGTGACGACGGGTGGATTCGAACCACCGACCGAAGGCTTATGAGTCCTTTGCTCTGCCACTGAGCTACGTCGCCATAACGGGGCTTAATGTAGCAGCCTCCGTGTAGCAACGTCAAGGTTAGCGGGCAAAAAGTGTGCGCCGTTGTGGGAGTTTTCGAGATTTCCAAACTGTATGCTGTACGCTCGGCAAATTAGCACGTACCGTACAATAGTTGGTAACGATTTGAAGGGTTTGCGGCAGTCTGCCCGGCCCGCTACAGGGAGCATTGCCTACCATGGCTCAGAACGAATTCGATGTGGTCATCCTCGGGGCTGGTACGGGTGGATATTACGCCGCCTTCCGCGCCAAGCAACTCGGCCTCAATGTCGCCGTGGTGGAAAGAGACAAGGTCGGCGGTGTCTGCCTGCATCGCGGTTGTATCCCCACCAAGGCCTTTCTGAAGAGCGCCAGCGTCCTGGATACCGTGAATCGAGCCAGCGAGTTCGGTGTCGATATCAAGGGGGATGCGGTATTCAACTACGATACTGCACTCAAGCGCAGCCTGGCGGTGGTGAACAAGCAGTACACCGGTCTGCAATTCCTCTTTGACAAGAAGAACAAGGTCCCGGTCTTCCAGGGCGATGGCAAGCTCATCAGCAAGAACCAGGTTGAGGTTACCCTCAACGATTCCGGCGAGAAGGTTGTGCTCACCGGCAAGTACATCATCATCAATACCGGCTCGCGACCGCGCGCGATCGATGGCGTTCCCTACGATGGTAAGGTCGTGATCAACTCCGACCATGCGGTTGTGCTGGAGAAACTGCCGAAGCGCATCATCGTCCGTGGTGGTGGCGCCACCGGTGTCGAGTGGGCATCGGTCTACCAACGCTATGGTTCCGAGGTCACCCTGGTCGGCAATGTCGTCCCCAACGAGGACGGCGATATTCGCAAGGAGCTGACCAAGCAATTCAAGCGCCAGAAGATCAATGTGCTAGAGGGCGTACGTCCGAAGCCGGAGAACTGGAAGGTCACTGACAAGGGCGTCACCCTCACGGTCGATGTCAAGGGCAAGGAGACCGTGGTCGAGGCCGACGTGCTCCTGGTCGCCACCGGTCGCCAGCCAAATATCGAGAACATTGGTCTCGAGACACTCGGCATCAAGACCGACAAGGGCGCGATTGTGGTAGACGATATGATGCGCACCAATGTCGATGGCATATATGCCATCGGCGATGTCAACGGCATCCAGATGCTGGCACACACCGCTGGTCACCACGGCATCATCGCTGTGGAGCACATTGCCGGTCACAATCCCTTCCCGCTCGATCATCTCAATGTTCCGACCTGCACCTATTGCCATCCGGAGATCGGTTCGGTCGGTCTCTCGGAAGAGGACGCCAAGGAGCTCGGTTACGAGGTCATGATCGGCAAGTTCCCGATGATGCCGAATGGCAAGGCCGTGATTGAAGGCGAGGCCGAGGGTCTCACCAAGATCGTCGTCGATGCTGACACTCACGATATCCTCGGCGTCCACATCATTGGTCCGCATGCCACCGAACTCATTGCCGAGGCGGGTCTCGCTCGCTTCCTCAATGCCAGTGCGGAAGAGCTCACCATGACCGTGCATCCGCACCCGACCGTGTCCGAGGTCATCGGCCAGGCGGCGATGGATGTCTTTGGTCAGGCAATCGACATGTAGTCGCTGTGCAGACTGACCAATTCGTTGTGGCAAATCTGTTCACCACGAAATCGTTCAGGCTGTAAAATATGAGGGCCGTCACCGAATGTGGCGGCCCTCAATTGTTATGTTTGCAGGAGATCACAATGCCCACCTCCGCCCCGACCATGGATGACGCTGCCGCTCTGGAGCTTGCCGATCGAATCTCCGCCTGGCTCAAGGATCGTATTGATGAAGCTGGCGCCGACCGATTTGTGCTCGGACTCAGCGGTGGTATCGATTCCGCCGTCGTCTGCGGACTCTGCGCACGCGCAGTCGGTGGAGATCGTGTCCTGGGCATCATCATGCCCAGCGCCAGCAATCCGGACGATGCGGTACAGGCGCGGAAGGTGGCTGATGCGTTCGAGGTAAAGCTGGCGACGATCGATTTGACTGGCGTCGCGGAGACGATTCTCGCGCAAGTTCCATCGGAAGAGGCGCTCTACGGCGAGATTCTGGGCGAGGAAATCCCGGCTGGTGGCGAAGCACGGATGCAGCTGGCCAAGGCCAATATTCGCCCACGCTCACGCATGATCGTGAACTACTACATGGCCAATCTGAGCCGGGGCATGGTTGTTGGTACTGGCAACAAGACGGAGTACATGATCGGCTACTTCACCAAATATGGTGATGGCGGCGTGGATCTCGCTCCCTTGCTCGATCTCTACAAATTCGAGGTACGCGCCGTGGCCAAGGCGATTGGTGTACCCGAGAGCGTGATTACACGACCACCGAGTGCGGGTCTCTGGGAAGGCCAGACCGATGAGAAGGAGATCGGCATTACGTACGCCGATCTTGATACCGCGCTGATGGCAATCGAGACTGGTGACACTTCCGCGATAGATCCAGCGGTGTTGGACCGCATCAACCGTATGCATAAGGGTTCCGCGCACAAACGCACATCGGTGCCATCGTTCCAGAAATAGTCCCGGTCACACCATCATTCCGATGCCGTAGACGAGGAATCAACTCGAACGGGTACTGGCCTGGCTCGGAGGATGAATCGTCAGCGCTCGTGAGGGGTTATCAACGACCAGACGGCGAATCGTCATCGCATCGATACCCGCCTCCATCAGCAAGACCATGAACCATTCACTCAGATAACTGAGGCCGGGACTGCCATCGTAACCCGTCAACAGTGAGCGATGACCATAATCCAGCGAAAGAAGAATCTGATCGCCGAAGCCTGCATCAAGGAGCGCGCGAATACGTTCGGCGCGCATCTGGTCCGGATAACTTGATGGCTTCCCGATCTGATCGAACTGCAGGTATGCGCCCGTACGCGCCAGCTCAACGTGCTCGTCCAAAGATCGTTCGTCCAGATCAACATGTCCCACGATAACGCGACTGGAATCAACCCCACCCTCTGCGAGAAGAGATAGCATCTCCATCGCTCCAGCTGTACTTTCGGTGTGAGATGTCACGGGCACGCCAGTTGCACGATGTGCCCCTGCAGCCGCCTGGATCGTCGCCCGCTCGGCATCAGTGATTCCGGCAGAGCTCACCCCCACCTTGATCACTCCGGCGCGAGCATCCGTGCCATCCATGCCCTCGTTCAGGTCGGCCAGAAACTCCTCAACCAGGCGCTCGCGATCCTGTGCGTTCGGCATGAAGGAAGCAAAAATGTCCGCATTCCGACCAGTCACACCAATCAGATGCGCCGGTACCCACCCGGCGATCTCCAGCAACGGTGCAATCATGCGACCGGCGTCAGGCGTCGAACACTCCACCAGGCTCCGGCCATTCATGGAAACAAACGCTTCCACCTCTGCTTCCGCCGCATCCTGATCTGTCAGCTGCGCATCGATCCCAAACTTGGCAGGTAACTGGTGCATCAGGTGGACATGAGGCAGACAGATGCCCAGCTCCTCCGGGACAATAGGCCCGAGCAGCGTCATGATATGCGGTGCAGATAGTGAGACCTCAGGTACCTCGATCTCGAGTCCTTCTGGCTCAAACTGCTCGTCACTCTCGAGGCCATAATCGGTATCGCGATAGGTGCGCGGATTCCACATTTTCACAGTCCCTGATCACTCAATTCAACGGGCTTAACCATACACCGGATCGGCGTACGTTCCGGGCGGACAATGCCTGTGAAAACAGGATAATTCCCTACAAATTTGGTAGAATAGAGCTATGAAAAGAGACCCGCGGATCGTAGCCCAGAAGGCTCGACATCTGCGATTTCACCGCATGGTACAGCGTGTTTATGACACGCTCCCTTCACAAGTACAGGATTCGCTCACCAACGTCGCAATTGTCGTTCAGGACGAACCGACCGCCAGGCAACGATCGGCACTCACGGGACGAAATCGCGATCTTCTTGGGCTGTATCAAGGCGTTCCCATGATCGAACGTGGGAGCGGTAATATGCTGATCCCCGATCGCATTACACTCTTCGCCGGTCCGCTCACACGATACACGCGCAACCGGTATGACCTGGAGCGACAGATTCGCAAGACACTTCTCCACGAGATCGGACATCACCTCGGATACGACGAGGCCGGTGTAGCCAGGCTCGGGCTTTCATGAGCGTCATGCGCACGACTCCTCCAGAACGGCGCACACCGCCGGGCAAGGTGGCTGGCGTGATCGATACGATCGCTGATGCCGTCACACTCGTCATTCAGAGACCATGGCTCATGATCGTGCCACTGATGATCGATATCATCCTTTGGCTCTTTCTTCATGTGACGATGGGGCCGGTCATGACCACTCTCATCGATCTGCTGGAAACATCCAATGTGGAAGGCTCCGAGGTCATCATCGACGAGCTACGAGCCACAGGCGATCAGATCATGATCAGCGACTATCTTGGTGCTTTCGTACCAGGGCTTTTCACCGGTATGCCGCTCGATTCCGTAGTGGGAGCGTTAATGCTGTTCGTCGCACCAGACGGATTCGGTATCCCGCGCTCCGATATGTACACACCCTGGGCGAACGGCCTGGTGGATGCGATTGTGCCCTCATCCTCTGCCAGCGTATTCGGTGTATGGCTCGTTTGTGTGCTGGTGAGTTCCATCGCGCTCATCGCGTTTCGGGTGCCACTGGTTCGCGTGATCCGCGCGACCCAGCCAACGACCTTGTCTACCGAAATGGCAGGAAGCTGGTTGCATTTTCTGCTTTACATGGTGCTGCTGGTTGTCGCCGGTTGTGCCGCATTCATGCTGCTGGCGGTGATGGCGCTGCTGGTATCAGTAATGGGTCTGAGCATCGCCTTTGTCTTTTCGTTCGCCATCCTCATCTTTGGCGGTATGGCGGGCATCTACACCTTCTTCGCTGTTGATGCCATGCTCATTCACCGCACAACACCAATTAACGGCTTCCGCATGAGTTATGCGGTGGCCAGGCAGTTCTTTGGCGAATCCACCCGATTTGTTCTCACCTGCATTTTCCTTATGCTCGCCACCATGACCCTCTGGGGTTCACTTGCTGGCACCGCACCAGGATTCATCATTTCGCTCATTGGCAGTGCCTTTGTGGGCACCGTGCTGGCAGCTGCCAGTATGTTCTTCTACACCGATCGTTACCGTATTATTCGCGCTCTGGAACTGGGCAATCGCTCCCGGAGCACCAACTGGCCACCGGCCATTACTCGAAAGGAGTAACCACCTTGGCTAAAGCAACGCCATCTGGCTACGACGCTTCCAACATCCAGGTTCTCGAAGGTCTGGAAGCCGTGCGCAAGCGCCCAGGTATGTATATTGGCTCCACCGATCAGCGCGGCCTGCATCACATGCTGCGGGAAATCGTGGATAACTCGGTCGATGAAGCGCTGGCGGGCGTCTGCGACCACATCCTCGCCATTATTGGCAAGGACGATGTCATTACCGTGATCGACAACGGTCGTGGCATTCCGGTGGATATGCATCCAAAGGAGAAGCGTTCCGCCCTGGAAGTCATCATGACCACGCTCCATGCCGGCGGTAAGTTCGGCGGCGGCGGCTACAAGGTCTCCGGTGGTCTGCATGGTGTGGGTGCTTCGGTGGTGAATGCACTTTCCGATCACATGTCAGTCGAAGTGCAGAAAGCTGGCGATACCAAGCTCTACCGACAGGAGTACTCCCGCGGTATCCCGCAGGGACCAGTCGCCGTAGTCGGCAAATCGCCTAAAGAGGCGCATGGCACCACCACGCGCTTCCACGCTGATACTGACATCTTCAAAGAGGGTCACAACTACAGCTACGACATCCTGGTGCAGTGGTTCCGTGAATGGGCCTACCTCACCCGCGGTCTACGATTGACCCTGCGTGACGAGCGCAGTGATCGCGAGATGACCTTCCTCTTCGAGGGCGGTATCGTCAGCTACGTGCGTCACCTTAACCGCAATCGCCAGACGGTGAGCGAGAAGCCCTTCTACGTCGAGAAGGAGACACCAGCCGGTCTGGTGGAAGTGGCGCTGCAATACAACGATTCTTTCGGCGAAGTAACCCAGACCTATGTGAACAACATTCACACCGTTGATGGTGGCACACATCTCAGCGGCTTCAAGAGTGCTCTCACCCGCACGATCAATGATTACGCCAAGAAGAATGGCCACATGAAGGGCGATGAGAGCCTAAGCGGCGATGATGTGCGCGAAGGTCTTACCGCAATCATCTCGGTGAAGCTGGAGGATCCACAGTTCGAGGGTCAAACCAAGGCCAAGCTGGGATCGCCTGAAATGGCCGGGGCCGTGCAGAGCGTGGTCAACGATGCCCTCGGTGCCTGGCTGGAAGAGAATCCGGGACAGGCACGTCGCGTCGTGGAGAAGTGTCTCACCGCCGCCCGCGCGCGTGAAGCGGCTCGCAAGGCACGCGAGCTGGTGCAGCGCAAGGGTGGTCTGGATAACTTCAGCCTGCCAGGCAAACTGGCCGACTGCAGCGAACGCGATCCCGCCAAGAGTGAGCTCTACATTGTGGAGGGTGACTCCGCCGGTGGTTCTGCCAAGCAGGGACGAGATCGTCGCTTCCAGGCGATCCTGCCGCTTTGGGGCAAGATTCTGAACGTGGAAAAAGCTCGGCTGGACAAGATGCTGCAGAATCAGGCGATTCGTACGCTGGTGACTGCATTGGGCACCTCTATCGGCGATCAGTTCGATCTCGGCAAGCTCCGCTACGGCCGCATCATTATCATGACCGATGCCGATGTCGATGGCGCGCACATTCGCACGCTCCTGCTGACATTCTTCTATCGCAATCTGTTGCCGCTGATCGAGAATGGTCACATCTACATTGCTCAGCCACCGCTCTACAAGCTGCGTGTTGGTCGCACGGAGCACTGGATCTACAACGATGCAGAGCTCGACAAGCGCACAGCCGAACTGGACGCAAACGGCACCAGATACGAAGTGCAGCGCTACAAGGGCTTGGGTGAGATGAATCCCGATCAGTTGTGGGAAACCACCATGGATCCGGCCATCCGTACTCTGCTTCAGGTAAGCATTGAGGATGCCGCGCAAGCCGACGAAACATTCGATATGCTCATGGGTGCAGCGGTACCGCCGCGCAAGAAGTTCATTCAGACGCACGCTCAGTACGTGCAAAATCTGGACGTCTAGCAGGGATAGATCCGGCGAAGCCCGTATCCATTGAGACAGGAAGCACAGGAGGTACGACCATGCGAGTTGCAATCGATGCCATGGGTGGCGATTTCGGCCCGTCAGTGGTCGTGCCTGGTGCCATTGCAGGTGCGAAGGCACACGATAGCGATCTGATACTGGTGGGCGATGAGGCGGCCATCAATGCCGTTCTGCAGGGGCTTGATCTCACGGGTATCAACGTGAAGGTCGTGCACGCCAGCCAGACAATCGAAATGAGCGATCATCCCGCCCAGGCAGTGCGCCGCAAGCAGGACAACTCCATCTCCGTCGCGCTCCGTTGCGTGAAGGATGGTTCTGCCGATGCCATGGTGAGCGCGGGCAATAGCGGCGCGGTCATGGCTGCGGCGTTGATGGTGCTCGGTCGTATTGATGGCATTGATCGACCCGCCATTACCGGCGCCGTCCCGAATGCCCACGGAGGCCTCACGACTATCGTCGATCTGGGTGCGGTCACTGATCCCAAGCCACTGAATATGGTGCAGCAGACCATGATGGCGGATGTCTATGCCCGGACTATCCTGGGACTCCAGAAGCCGCGTATCGGCCTCATGGCGAACGGTGAGGAAGAGAGCAAGGGCAACGCTCTGGTGCAGAAGGTTCACCCCATGCTGAAGGAGCTGGAGGGAATCAACTTCATCGGCAATGTCGAGGGTCGCGACGTCCTTACCGGCGAAGTCGATGTCGTAGTGGCCGATGGTTTCACTGGCAATGTGCTGCTCAAGGCAATTGAGGGTACTGCGCGTATGCTCCTGAGTGTCATCAAACAGGAGATTACCTCTTCCACCACACGCAAGCTGGCGGCCGCTGTCCTGAAGCCAGCCTTCAAGGAAGTACAGCGGAAGCTCGATCCCAACTCCATTGGTGGTGCCCCGCTGCTGGGAGTCGATGGCGCAGTCATCATCGCCCACGGGAGCAGCAATGCCGATGCCATCAACAACGCAGTCGGTGTCGGGGTAACCGCCGCCAGGAAGGACATGCGAGGCGCAATCGCCACGCGCGTGGCCAGCACCCGTAGCGCCGCTTCGGAAGAAGCCGCGGGATAGATTCAGATACAAACCAGTCACGTAAAATGCAAAACGCCGCCAGTGTATTCTGGCGGCGTTTCTTTGTATTTCAGCAAGCTGCGAGAGAGTTACTCGACGGCGCGCTTGAGCTGCGTGCCGGGGCGGAAGACCGGGCTCTTGCGGGCCTTGATCGTCATCTCCTCGCCGGTCTGCGGGTTGCGGCCCTGGCGAGCGGCACGCTCCACAACCTTGAAGGAGCCGAAGCCACTGATGGTGACCTCATCGCCCTTGGCAAGAGCTTCCTCAATGGCGGCGAATACAGCGTTGACCGCCTTGGTGCTGGCGGCTTCGCTTGCGGAAGTCGCATCGGCAACTGCGCGGACCAGATCTTGCTTTCGCATCCTTCTACTCCTTATCCGATGCCGGTAGCGGGGCTCCGATACATCGGGGTTATCGTGCGGGCGTGTAGCCCATCGGTTGTGCCAGAATACCGCATTTTCGCGGAACCTGGCCTACAATACCACACCTTTCGCGGTCGGTATTCACAGCGTTCCCCTGCGCTGCCTCGCTGCCTCAAACATCAGCAACGAACCGGCCACTCCGGCGTTCAGACTCTCGACACCATTAAGCAACGGTATCGAGACAATGGCATTTGCCAGCTTGCGGGATTCTTCAGAGGGACCAAAAGCCTCACTACCAATCACCATCATGCTTGCGAATTGCCAACTGACACTATCATATAGCGCGTTTTCACCTGCTTCTGCAAGGGCTATCAAAGGAAAATCGCAAAAATAGGAGTACTGGTCCCCTATCGATCCCCTGGAAAATGGGACCCGAAAATGGGCACCCATCGCGGCACGCACCACTTTGGGGTTATAGGGGTCAACACACTCATCGCTCACGAAGAGGTGACTTACACCAGCACCCGCCGCAGAACGGAAAAGCGTACCCATATTGCCAGGATCCTTGATGCCATCCAACACAACCACGAGCGGATTCGTGGTGAGCGCGGGCAGTGGTGCATCCTCGAACATCGGAACAACGACGAGGATGCCCTGGGGATGGGTAACATCCGTGAGCTGATCGAAGATATCAGCCCGCACGTAGCGCACAGGAGCCTCTATATCGGCCAGAAACGGAAAATCCATATCCGAACGCACATAGGCGGCATACGGTGTGATACCAGCAGCAAGAACATCCTCGACAGCTCGAACGCCTTCGACGACAAACGCTCGCTCCTGCAGGCGGTATTTCCGCTGCTGAAGCGAGCGCAGGCGCTTGATCACTGGATTCGAGAGGCTGGTCAGCACCTCGCCTCTGAAATCGGATCGTGGCGACATGTGTCGGTACTAGTTCGGCAGATGCTGCTTGGCGGTCTCGACGAGAGCGGCAAATGCCTGCTCATCCCGTACAGCCAGGTCAGCCATCATCTTGCGATCGACTTCGACGCCAGCCAGGTTGAGACCGTGGATGAGACGGCTGTACTGCAGGCCATTCAGGCGGGAAGCGGCGTTGATGCGCTGAATCCACAGGCGACGCATATCGCGCTTGCGATTCCGGCGGTCACGATAGGCATATGCCCAACTCTTCATCATGCTCTCATGAGCACGCTTGTAGAGACGATTGTTGGTGGCGCGGTGACCCTTAACGTTGGCCAGCACGGCCTTGTGCTTGCGATGTGCGGCAACGCCGCGCTTAACTCGAGCCATTTTCTCTGTTCCTCTTACTCAGGCGACGATCTACTTGAGGCCGTTCGGCAGCATTCGCTTGACGCGCTTCACAGTGGCGTCATTCATCTCCTGCATACGATCGAACTGGCGCTTAACGCGCGGTGCCTTCTTGCGGCGAAGGTGGCTCTTCATGCCCTTCGCGTGCATAATCTTGCCGCTTGCTGTGATCTTGAAGCGTCGCGCTGCACCCTTATGAGTTTTCAGCTTGGTCTTCTTAGCCTTGTTTGCCACTTGTATCCTCTTTCTGAGTCGAATCAACCTTCTGACGGGTTGGCGCCAGAGTCATCGACATATTACGGCCTTCCATACGGGGGGCTTGCTCAATAACCCCGCTTCCTTCGAGTTGGACTGCCAGCTTATTCAGCAGTTCAGTACCCAACTCCGGATGCGTGATTGAACGCCCGCG
Source organism: Thermomicrobiales bacterium (assembly GCA_020432165.1). Classification (GTDB taxonomy): domain Bacteria; phylum Chloroflexota; class Chloroflexia; order Thermomicrobiales; family UBA6265; genus UBA6265. The sequence goes on along the minus strand of JAGQGU010000004.1, from coordinate 50,939 downwards.
GAACAGCACAGTGATCTTAACCTTGTTACCGGATTCCAGAAACCGTTGGGCTGCGCGTCCCTTGGTCTCAAGATCGTGCCCGCCAATCCCGGGCTCAATCCGCACTTCTTTGAGCTTCGCCACGTGCTGATTCTTGCGCGAGTCTCGCTCTTTTTTGCTCTGCTCAAACCGGAATTTGCCGTAATCCATGAGGCGACAAACTGGCGGTGTGGCATTGGGTGCAACTTCAACAAGGTCCAACCCACGTTCGCGCGCCATCTCCAGCGCATCTCGCGTGGCAATGACCCCTACCTGGTTGCCCTCATCATCAATTAGCCGCACCTCGCGTATTCGAATCCGCTCGTTTACGCGTGTTTGTACTGGTCTGGAAATGGCTGTCCTCCTGTTACTCTTGCATTGCACCGCGCACAAAAATGCGCTGGCTATTCGTGCCAAGCGCTGCTTCACCGGTACACCCGCCAAGTATAGGGGCCAGATCAGCCAATTTCAACTTCTGTGACGGTTTAGTCAACGCTGGCAAGCACCTGACGTGTCGCGGCTTCGTCATGCTTAAGCTGCTCAATCAACTGATCCAGACTGGGAAAATCAGAGTCCGGCCGCAGATGTGTCACGAACGATGTCGTCAGCACCTTGCCATAGAGATCCCCATCGAAATCCAGCAGATGGGTCTCAATCATGCGCTCACCCGTATTCACCGCGGGCCGTGTGCCAATGTAAGTCATCGCCGGGCGATCAAGCGTCTCACCTTCAATGCGCGCGTACGTGGCATAGATACCATCGCGCAATGGCACGATCTCCGCGGGAGGTGCGACATTCGCGGTAGGAAAACCGATTTGCCGACCGACCTTGCCACCTTCGACGACAACACCAGCAACCTCGAAACGGTGCCCGAGCAAATTGCTGGCCTCGCGCGCAGCGCCAAGGCGAACAAACTCGCGGATAACGCTGCTACTTACCTCGTGTTGGTCCCAGCGAATACGCTCGATAGCGTGGACAACGGTACCATGATCCGCCAGAAGCTCCTGCAGACGCGCTGGTGTACCCTCGCGATTGTGGCCAAGTGCGAAGTCATTCCCGACCCAGATCTCGCGAATCGGGCCAGTCGATTTGAGTTCATCGACGAACTCACCAGCGGTCTCCTGTGCCATCGCGCGACTGAACTGAAGCTCAACAATTGCATCGGTACCATACTGCGCCAATAGTTCACGACGGCGCGCATTGGTCGTAATGCGCCCAACAAACTTGTCCGGGCTAAAGACCTGACCCGGCAGTGGCTCGAACGTGATCGCCACCACCCTGGCACCCAATCTATCGGCAGACTTGCGCGCCAACTGCAGCAGATGCTGATGCCCACGATGCACGCCATCAAATGCTCCGATGGTCACTACCGAGGGTGCAGGACCCAGATCCGCCAATCTTTCGACAACAACAGGACTCACTCTGTCACAACTTTCTCAGGTTTGATCACACCACGCTCTGGCAGGCCGCGACCCACCCCCAACCACACACCCTGCGAATCGTACACGCGAACAAGCGAATCCGGTACATCAGCGCTGATCTCAGATCCGTTGCGCCACTGGGAGACCTGAGCCGCGCTCAGGACAACAGCAGGGCGATCCTGCAACGAGGCGTCTGGATGGGCGGCAACATCCTCCCAGGCACCTTCAGAGATAATCTCTTCAAGCTCATCCAATCGCCAGGCATCTTCAAGTGTGAATGGACCGGTGCTGAGTCGCACCAAATTGGACATGTGAGCAGGCATACCGACAGCGTCGCCCAGATCGCGAGCGAGTGAGCGCACGTAGGTCCCCTTGCTGCAATGCAAAAAGATTTCCGCAACCGGATGCTCCCAGCTCACAAGCTCTAACTCGTAGATGGTGATCGGTCTGGCTTCGAGTTCAATGTGCTCGCCCTGGCGCGCGCGTTCGTAAAGTGGGCGGCCATCAATCTTGATCGCCGCATACATCGGGGGCACTTGCGGGATCTCACCGCGGAAGTGATGCAGAGCTGCCCTCACCTGCTCCTCGGTAACATGGGAGGCGTCCACTATCCCGGTAACCGTGCCGTCGGCATCGAGGGTATCCGTTGATACGCCAAAGGTAATCTCGGCGAGATAGCTCTTGGTGGCATCGGAGAGGTATTCTACGGTGCGCGTGGCCTGGCCAACGGCAATAGGAAGCACGCCCACGGCAGCAGGATCAAGTGTGCCGGCATGACCAACGCGTCTCTCGCCCGTCAATTTGCGCACCACACTCACCACATCATGGCTGGTCACACCTGCGGGTTTTTCCACAACGATGAAACCGTGGTACTTACCACGAGTCGCACGCTTGGCCATTAGTCGAGAACGATTTCCGAGACATAGGTCGGCTCGGCCACATCCTGGACGGGCCGGATCATCTCAGCCACGCCTTCCAGAAACGCCACTTTGGCAGATTCGTCGCCCTCGATCTGCACGCCAGCGGCACGCGGATGCCCACCACCGCCAAAGTGTGTGGCGATCCTGGCGACATCGACATCCTCGGTCATCGACCGCATAGAGACGCGCCAGCCTGTATTCGTCTCGTAGAGAATGGCGGCCGCTCGTGATCCTTCGGTACCGACAAGGAAATTAACCATTCCCTCGGCTTCACTACGCTGGGCACCGACCTCCTCGAACGTTTTCTGCTTCAACTCCGTCCAGATGAGATCGCCGGTCCACTGCACACCGCGCAGTGCCGCGCGCCAAAGCATCACAGATTCTTTGGACTTCAGCCGGAAGAGCGCGTTCACGATAGGAACAGGATTGCCACCGTTATCCACCAGATCGGCGGAGGTACGGAGTGTCCGCGCCGTGGTGCTCTCGGTGCGCAGTCCCAGCGTATCGCCGTAAATGCCAGCGAGGAGGCATTGGGCGATCTCACGCGTCAGTACCGTGCCCCACATGGCCAGCACATCGGCGAGCACTTCGGTCGTGCTGGCTGCGGTCGGCTCGATGATGTTGATCACACCGAAGCGATCATTGGTGACGTGGTGATCAATATTGATGATCGGAATATGCCCGTCGGTGCGACTCTTGTCGTCGCGATAAAACGCTCCGCCGCGGGTGCGATCACTATGATCCGCGAGCAGTAGCAGATCATACTCTGGAAGTTCGTCGATGCCGTATAGCAGCACCTCACCCATATCTTGCAGAAACTCAAGCGAATGGGGAACCTCGCCATCCGTGACCAATACCTCGGCACGGATATTGAACTGCTGCAATGCCAACTTGATCGCCAGAACTGACGAGAGCGAATCGGCATCGACATTCTGATGCGTCGGCAGAAGCACGCACGACGCCTGCTTCAGGAGGTCAAACGCAGCGGCGACGGCTTCGTCATCAATCTTCCAGGAGGATGTCATGATTCACGCTCCTCTGACTGGCCCTCGGCCGCAGCTGCGCGCTTCCGGATTTCCTCGTCACGAGCGCGCACTTCGGCCAACGTCTCCGAAATCTCGGCAGCATAGGCCATCGAACGGTCATCCGTGAACTCCAACATCGGAACCTGACGCATACGCAATCGCGGCTTGAGGTGATGGCGGATGAACATGGCTGCCTGTCTGAGCGCATCCAGCGTGCTCGCACGTTCCTCTTCGGAACCGAGCACACTGACGTAAATGCATGCTGTGCGGAGATCGGTGGGGACATCCACTCGCGTGATGCTAAAGAAACCAATACGTGGATCCTTCACCTCGCGGCGAATGATGTCATCCACCTCTTCGCGCAGCATTTCGCCGACTTGCTGTGTACGACGTGTCATGGCGCAATCTCCCCCAAAGACCCCGCACGAACCTAGGTTCGTGCGACTTCCTCACGATGCAGGAACTCGATCTGATCGCCTACCTGCAGATCGTTGAAGCTATCCAGACCCATACCGCATTCGTAGCCCTGCTGAACTTCACGGACGTCATCCTTGAAGCGCTTGAGCGAGCTGATACCACCTTCGTGCAACACCACGCCGCTGCGAAGAACGCGCGCGCGGGAGTTACGGGTGATCTTGCCATCCAGCACGTAAAGGCCGGCGACCACATCGTTGCTTGGCAGCTTGAAGGTCTCTCGCACCTCGGCGTAGCCGTCGGTAACATCCTGGAAGATCGGCGCGAGCATACCGGTCATCGCCTTCTTCACATCGTCCAGCAACTCATAGATGATCGTATAGAATCGCACATCTACACCGGCAGTGTCAGCGGATCGCTTGGCAGCGGCATCCGGACGAACATTGAATCCAATCACGATGGCGCCAGTTGTCTGCGCCAGGGAGATATCGGATTCGGTGATCATACCGGTCGCGGCGAGCGCGATGGAGAGGGTCACACCCTCTTCCGTATCATCATTCAGCTTGAGCAGTGAGCCCTGGATGGCGCCGAGCGATCCCTGGACGTCCGCTTTCAGGATCACGCGAAGCTCGGCGGTCTTGCCTTCCTGCACCTGATCGTAAAGATCGGTCAGGCGCAACGGGCGATTGTCATTAAGATGTGCGAGGCGCTGCTCGGCCTGACGCTGTTCCGCCAGCTGACGGGCTGCCTTCTCGTCCTCAAAGCAGAGGAAGCTGTCGCCGGCGCCCGGTACTCCGCTGAGCCCCATGATCTCGACCGGTGTACTCGGACCCGCCTTGCGGAGCTTCTTGCCTCGGTCATCGAACATGTTCTTAACGCGACCCCAGGTGGTGCCCGCCACGATCACATCGCGCAGGCTCAGGGTGCCGTTCTGCACCAGAATGGTGGCTACGGTGCCGCGGCCGCCATCGACTCGTGCTTCCACGACAACACCTTCACCAGGCTTGTAAGGATTGGCTTTGAGATCGTTGACATCGGCGACGAGCAGGAGCACTTCCAGCAAGTCATCGATACCGATTCCCGCCTTGGCGGAGACGTTCACAAACGGAACATCACCACCCCACTCTTCCGGCAAGACTTCGAGCTCGGAGAGCTGCTGCTTCACGCGGTCGGGATTGGCGGCCTCCAAATCGATCTTGTTGATCGCCACTACCATCGGCACATTGGCACTCTTGATGTGAGCGATCGCCTCACGGGTCGTGGGCATGACGCCATCGTCTGCGGCAACCACCAGCACAGCGATATCTGTCGCCTGGGCACCACGGGCACGCATGGCAGTGAACGCCTCGTGACCTGGCGTATCCAGGAATGTGATCTTGCGTCCCTGACGCTCGACCTGATACGCACCGATGTGTTGGGTGATGCCACCGGCCTCACCCTCGTGAACATTGGTCGAACGGATAGCGTCGAGCAAGCGGGTTTTACCGTGATCCACGTGACCCATAATCGTGATCACGGGTGGTCGAGAGACAGCATCGGGATCGTTGTATCCCTCCAGCTGCCGCGTCTCAAAATCGGCAATCGCGCGGGTCGCCTCAGTCTCCGCCTCAAGTGTCTCGAATCCAAGTGCCTCGGCCACACGGTGGGCAGTGGAATAGTCGATTTGCTGATTCAGGTTGGCCATAATGCCTTCCTTCATCAGTTCCTTAATCACTTCCACCGGATTCGCTTCAAGCGCTTCACCGAGTTCGGAAACGGTCATGACTGGTGGTAGCTCTACCGGTTCACGCTCGACTGGAGCCGCGCGCTTGACGGCAACGGTACGAGCTCCACTACCGCCGGGTCGGCGGGATCGGGTTGCGCGGCGTGCGCCTCGTGCTGCTGTATCTGTCATGTGCTAGCTCCTTTCGGCTGTCTCTGTTGGCTCGACGTCGTTGTCGGTCAATCCGGCAGCGAACTCTTGTAATCGTTGTACTGATGCTTCATTCGGGGATACCCGCAACGCTTTCGCCAAAATCGGTGTGGTTGCAGCTTTCGCCCAACATGAAGGCTTATCGCAAAGGTACGCGCCCCGTCCATTCGCCCGGCCAGTGGGGTCAATCTCGTAGCTGGTCTCGCTGGTGCGGACAACGCGGATGAGCGTTCGCTTTGCATTTGTCTCCCGACAGACCACACAGGTGCGCTGGGGCACGTGTTTCTGCCGGAGGGCATTCTTCTTTTTCGTTGTTCCCGCGGTCGGCATGTTGGTCACCTCCCGCCGTTATGCATTGGCACCCTGTTCGAGTGCAAACTCGTCATCCAGCGGCAGTTCCTCGCCGGACTCCTGATTGTATCGAGCGCGAAGTTCCCGCTCGTAATAGACCTCAATCACACCGTCGACGATATCAACATCCACCTGGCGGCGAAGCAAATCGTCAGGCAGAGGACCGTAGGTAACATCGTTGATGCTTACCGTGCCATCGGCCTGCACGGCGCGTGGCTGTCGGCCCATCCAACTGAAATCGGTGGCGAAGCTGCTGCCCTCGCTGGCGGTCTTGTAAAAACCCTCGCTCTTGAGCAGAGTCTCCGGTCCCTTGATGTCGATCTTCCAGTCGGTCAGCTTAAACGCCAGCCGCGCATTCTGACCTTCCTTACCGATCGCCAGGGACATCTGATCACTGGGCACTATCACAGTAGCAGTGCGAGTATCGCCATCTTCCGCCAGGGTCACGTTGCTCGGCTTGGCCGGGCTGAGTGCATTGGCGATAAAGGTGGCCATATCCGGCGACCACTCGATCACATCAATCTTCTCGCCGTAGAGCTCGTTGACGATGTTCTGGATACGCACACCACGCACGCCGACGCAGGAACCAACCGGATCGACCTTGTCCTGACGGGCGGCCACAGCAACCTTGCTGCGAAGACCAGGCTCGCGGGCGATGCTCATGATCTCGACGGCGCCGCTCTGAATCTCCGGCACTTCCTGCTCGAAGAGACGGCGAATAAGCAGACCATCGGCACGACTCACGATCAACTGCGGACCGCGCGGATTGTCGCTGACTTCCTTCAGCAGTACCTTGATGCGCTGACCGGCTCGATATCGCTCGGTGGGCACCTGCTCACGCGCAGGCATGACAGCCTCGGCCTTGCCAAGCTCAATCACCACCGCACGATTATCCGCGCGCTGGATGATACCGCTCAGCACTTCGCCCTGCTTGTCGTGGTACTCCTTGTAGACGGTCTCGCGCTCAAAGTCGCGAATCTTGCCGTGCACCACCTGCTTGACTGTCTGGGCAGCAATGCGACCGAAGTTCTCCGGCGTACTGATGATCTTGATGACTTCGCCGATGATGGGAGCGGATGTGTACTTCTTCGCATCCTCCAGCGAGATCTCGAGATCCTTGTCCGCAACCTGCTCAACCACCGTCTTGCTCACCACGACCTGCATTTCGCCGGTCTGCGGATCGAGTTCAACGCTGACATCTTCTTCGCTACCCGTATTGCGCTTGTATACCGTGGTCAGGGCAGACTGAACGGAATTCAGCACGGCGTCGCGCGGGATACCACGCTCGGCCGCGATTTGGGCAATGGCGGTATAGAGATCGCTCTTCATTCCCGCACACCTCCTACATAAAACGACAAACAAAAAGGAGCCGACTACTGTGGGACGGCCCCAAGGGAAAACTCTTGAGTTCCATCGAACAACAGAAAACGTAGGCGGTGGGCCCACGTTGATCCCACGTCGTTCGGTTAAAGGAATACTACCATGCCGTAATAGTCACTTCAATAGAGGAAGGATCGGGGGCATGGTGCGGGGGCAAATGCAACCCTCGTCGGTCTAGAATCGATCAGCACTCGCATACAGAGCCTTCAAACCGCGTTGGTCCAATCCATTCGAGAGGAAGTAACAGAGCAATCCGCAGATCGCAACGAAAGGGATGGAGAAAAGTAGCAGAGGTCCCAGTAGCAAGATCGAGACCGCGATCGCCATCGTGCAGACAAAGGCGATCGGGACCAACAATCTCATGCCAACCAACAGCATCCTGCCAAGATGAGCGCATTGACTCCCCAGAGTTCTGGAAGGCGAGACGGCGACAAGGGGCAGAATCAGCACCTGCGATACCCACCACAGGACCAGGAAGCTGAGCGACATTCCTGTCAATGCGCGAAGCGTCATGGGTGTTCGGGTCCACCAGTAAACCAGGCTCGCCAAAATAACACCGAACGCCAGCATATCTATCAGCAGCGCGGACAAATCTCGCCCTGGATGAAGAAAAGCGCCACGGAGGAGTTCGTCTCGCACCCGAATCCCCGAGGTGTCGTCCGCGGTGATCACCGTCTCGATGAGTCGATACATGGACACGCTCACCAGGGGAATGGTGAGAATAGGTATTGAGAAGACAAAGCACCACAACACCATACGAATCCAGATGGCAAGGTGCTTATATGTCAGCCGACCAGCCAGCAGAATGACTGTCCATGCATCAATGGAGAGTGGCGTCACCGCAGTTCTCATCTACAGAACGAATCCTTTCCGGTGCTTCAGCCTGCTGCCTACCATCACACCTCCGTTGAGCGCGATGCCTTGCGCCCCAGAAGGGAGCCGAGGGAAATGTTGGACCTGATCTGCACGGTGGCCAGACCAACGACCAACAAGCCCATACCAGCAACCTGGTAGCTGGTGACGTGCTCTCCCAGCATGGGAATCGCCAGAAGTGTTGTCCAGATCACCGTCGACGCCCCAAGAATACTTGCCTCATACGAACGTAGTGTACGCAGGATGTGATTCCACAGCGTCAGGCCGAGAGCAATCATCACCAATCCAGCATAAAAGGCATTCATCCAGTCGGTGCCCGTCGTGATTCTGGGAGGCCATTCCAGCGCGAAGCAGATCACCACGGCAATAGAGCCGCCAACGAGCAACGCCACGGTGGAGATGACGTTATTGCTCACCTCTCCCCTGGTCTCTACCGCCAGTTTACGGGCGATATTATTCGTATACCCCAGCGCAAGGATGCTCAGGCCGACCAAGATAATACCGGTCATTTCATCTGGGCTTGGCAGCGTCGGAAAGAAGACGCGAATACCAATGACGGCGATGATCGCTCCCAGAATCTGGAACGGCGTCGGACTCTCTTTCAGGAGAAAGATGCTCATTCCCATGGTCACGAATCCCACGAAGTTGGTGAGAAACGTATTGGTGGATGCCGGCATGAGATCGAGTGAGACGGTGTTCAACACGCGTACAATTGCGAAATTCCCAACGCCAATGGCGATCATGTAGTACCAGACCGAGGGTGGCAAACCGCGGGGAATGCGTTCACCTCTAATGATGAACGTGTATATCGACATGGCGATCATACCGATCAGAACCGAAACCCCTACGAAGGTGAGTGGTTCCACGTTGCCGAGTGACATCTTGGTCAACACCGTACCAAGCGACATCAGAATGAGAATGGAAATACACTGCCCAATCGCGACAGCACGCTCGCGCTCCATCAAAACCCCTCCACCGATATTTGCTGATTCAACTCAACCGTCGACTATTCTTTCTCAAGCTCTTGACTCCGCGACTGCGATCCCCGCAGTCGGAAGACGCCCACGAGTCCTACCGCCACAAGTGGCAGAGCTGCACCGGCGTAGAGCCAGCCAATGTTCTGAGGATGAAGTGACCGCAGGTCTCTCTCACTGCCAGAGAGTGTGTTTCCCTCAGCATCGACCAGCCGGATCGTCGGGTTGGAACTGATAAGCTCAGCATCCAGCTCGAAACCCTGGAACGATTCGCTTTCCATGGAGACCGGATCAAATCGCTCCACGGTATATCCCAGCGTGGGACCAGCAACCTGATGCACAACAAAGGACTCGAGAGGTACCTCCGCTATGACTTTGCCATCCTGTTCCACCACCAGATGATCAGGCAGGGCGGCCTCATGAAGTGCCCACGTTGACTCTCCGGGTAATGCTGTCAGATCTTGCGGGTTTCGCATCCGGGCGTCATATACCGCCCCCATGCGAGACTGCCAGAATGGCTGAACATAGATCGTGGTGTTCGCAGAGGTGTAGATAGGAGATGAGGATTCACTCGATCGCTCGGGTCGAGTCCAGCGTTGCTCGGGAATGATATCGAACCCGATGGCAAACTCGCCCTCTTCAAATACCACCAGCGACTTCTGGCTGCCCTCGATAATCTCTCCATTGGGATCACGAGCCTGTATCTTGTAGTTACCGGCGGGGAGTGCCACGGGGAAACCACGCTGGAGATCAGAACTCATCGTGCCGAGATCCTCAGGTTCCTGAGGAGGCGGCTCGGGGGTTGGCAGCTCCGCGATTGTCTCCGGCGTGGATCTCAGATAGGTATCCATTCCCTGCTGCCAGACAACGAGGTCGGTGTTGTATTGAGCAAGAGCATCCTGATACTGCGTGCTGAGTGAGACAAACTCGTCGTACTTCGCATGAGCATCGTCATTCAGGTAAACCCTCAAAGAGGAACGAGCATCGTCTTTCTGGTACTGGATGACGTAATCCGCAAGTGGAATCTCCATCTTGCCACCGGGGCCGTCAACTTCCAGGACGCTATCGAGCAGCTCATTTCTGGAATCCCAGTCCGCGAGGTACTGATTCGTTAGCGGCCAAAAGTAAACGATCGTCTCTCGCAAACTGAGGAAACTTGTTTGGTCCGCCAGAATATAGATGGTGTCCACCGAAGGCGGTGCCATGGTTGAGCCATAGAGCAGACCATCAAAGTACGTAATCCCATATACATTCGCAACCTCCGGATTCTCGGCATACTGTGCCCGGGCACCCTGGTGGCCTGACATGGAAAGCAGAGAAGCTACCAGCCCCAGCGTCAAGAGACACCGCAAGGCGATAACTGGCGCCATTCGACGGGTGATCATGCGCGCTGTCCTTTCAGAAGCCACGAAGCCAGGAAAAACATAACCACTCCAAAAAGGATGGTTCCCATAAGTTGCAGGAAGAACTGCTGATAGTCCGCGAACTCCAGCGCCCTGGCCATCGCATCAAACTTGGCAAAGGGTGAGAACCACTGCACAGCCCGATCCAGAACGCCAGATACGCTACGCAAGAAATGCCAGGGATCATTTCGGGTCGATTCGCTCTGAACTGGCACGGAACCGATAAATCGGTCCAGCACGCGCAGGGCAATATCCAGAAGCACAATCGCCGCGTATACCAGGATCGCCGTCCAACGCTTCTGGCTCCATGCGCTGATCAGGAGTCCGAGCGATATCACTGCAAAAACAACGGCATATGACGCTGCCATCATCAACAACAGTGCCGCCGAGATGTGGAGATTGATGATTGTGGCCGCCAGGACAGACCACCCCAATACAAGTAGTAGCGACCAACTGTAGAAGACCAAACTACCCAGGACGATCCCGGCGAGGAATGAGCTGGTGGTTACAGGCCCGGAGAGGAGGACCGCTAATGTCCCGTTTTCCACTTCGCTGGTTACACCAATGACGGCGCTCAATCCGAGAAACAGCGAGATCATGCCGACACTGAGGACCAGTGGGGTTTGCAAAGGATCGGTCGTAACGAGAATCGCGTTCCTTTCCAGAAACTCCAGATCCCCCTGCAGCACAGCCGTCGCGGCCAGCAGAACGATCCCTACTACGATTAGCGTGCCAATCTGGAGACTGGACAACCGGGTATAGCGCCGAAATACGGCCTTCATGGGTCGCATTCCGATAGCGAGATCAGCGAATGATCGAAATGCACTGTTTGAGAATTCTGTGCTCATCGTGTCTTCGCTTTCGATCCATGATCAGCGGTTGCTGTGAGGAACATATCTTCCAGAGACACCGTGCTCGATGTCATTTGCAGCACGACCGCACCTTCATCGTGAATACATTGGCTGATCTTCTGCCGATGATCATCCCCACTCGATACAGCAATCTGGATGAGGTCTTTATGTCGCCTGACATCGCCAACAAACGGAAGCCGACGGAGAGCAACCATGACCTGATCGATGTCGCCAGCGATCTCGACCTCGATCCGACCGCCAACCACTTGCCCATCTCTAATGGAAGAAGGCGTACCTTCCAGCACCACACTGCCGTTCCTCATCACGATCACTCTATCTGCGAGGAGTTCGATCTCCCCAAGCAAGTGGGAAGACACGAGGACCGACCGGCCCAGGTCACGTTGCTGTTGCAATAGCTCGCGAACCTTGACGATGCCACGGGGATCCAGATTGGCCACAGGTTCATCCAAAACGATCAGGTCAGGATCGGTTGCAATCGCCCGGATAAGTCCTAACCTGCGCTTCATTCCCATGGAAAAGTTTGCGACGCGGCTGTTGATCCATTTCTCAAGATCAAGCCGTTCGAAGAGATCCAGCACATCATCATCGCTCTCCGGCAAGCCGTAGATCTCCCGAAAGAAGTCGACATACTCGAGCGCGATCATTTCGTCATAGATGGCCTGCGTCTCCGGAACGTAGCTCATGCGGCGACGCGCTTCACGATTCTCCTGATGGGTTGTGGCTCCGAAAAGCGATATCTCTCCGCTGGTGGGAGCCAGCAGACCCAATACCATCGACAACAATGTCGACTTCCCTGCTCCGTTTGGTCCCAGGAGGCCAACGATCTCGCCAGGATAGACATCCAGATCAAGATCGTTCACGGCACGAAAAGCACCGAACTCTTTCGTGAGGCCTCGTACAGATAGAAGTGGAGTGGCAGATCGTTCTGTTTCCATTTCCGCCTACATTCGTGTGCAGCGTGCCATTGCGTCTTCACGACGCTGGCGTGCGATAGCGGGTATCTCGTCCGACCATGCCGGAACCCCAATTGTTTCGATCATCAACGATGCGGAGACCGTGCCGGAAACCGCAGCCTTGAGTGCATCACGCGATTCAAGCCAACCAGCTACCAGCCCACCGCCGTAGGCGTTGCCTCCTCCAGTGGGATCAACAACGTCTACGGGCAATGCCGGAACATGCCAGGCTGCATCAGTCCAGGAGTTCCAAACATATGACCCATGGCGCCCGTTGCGGATCGCAACCACTGGTGTACCAAGAGATGACCAATGGGCCAGCACCTTGGCAGGATCGTCGCTCTTGGCAATACCACTGGCCGACGGCCAATCCGGTGTCACCAGATCAACATGCTTTAGCAACTCAACGATCTCATCCTGGTTGGTAAACCCCCGATGATCGATGAGTGGCTCGAGGGAGAAAATGACCCCCTCTTGGCGCATGGCCAAAGCATCCTGCACTATCTCTTCATGCGCATATTCGGTCACAAGGTGAATCGCCCGCGGATGCCGGTAGTCGTCTGGCAGCGATATCGGTTGGCTCAGCAGCTCTTTCCATCCAGCTGGACCATAGATCGCATGTTCAGAGTCAGGCTCCGCCGGGACAGCGTACTCGTTTGCGTCGTAGGAGATCGGGCGACCGCGCAATGTCACACAGTCAGCGAAGGTCGTCACACCCTGCTGGTCTACCGGAAGTCCTTCCAGTGCGTGACGAAGATCGGCATCGAAATCGTAACCAACGCGTGTCGCGAATCCCACGGATGGGTGCCAGACACGTGCTCCGAAGGCAGCCTGAGGCCCTCCGCCTCCGATGATGTTCCGCACAATGACGGTATCGGAGATCTTCAAACTGTCGATAATCACCTTGCCATAAACAACAACGTCTACCATATCGTGTTGAATCTCCCCGATACCGCATGTGCCATCAGCGACGATCCGCCCAGCCACGGATCGCGAATCAGCTTATCCGGCAATAACCTTCACGAAAACCTCGCGACTGCGCGGGCCGTCGTATTCAGCGAACAGGACCCCCTGCGAGCGCCCGAGCACGATATCTCCGCCTGCGATGATGAGTGTCTGATCGATACCGATCAGACTCGTCTTCACATGTGCGGAGGCATCCGAAGGCGTATCGAACTCATGAAAAAAGTCGACACGCGTTGGCACAATCCGATCCATCTCGAACACGATGTCCTTCGGCGTCATCGGATCCAGGTAGGAGTTGATTGTCAGACCGGCGGTGCTGTGCGGACAGAACACCACGCAGAGACCCTCCGTAACACCCGAATCCTTCACGATCTTGCGTATTTCATCCGTGATATTGATCAGTTCCTGGCGGTTCTCTGTAGGCACTGGTATGCGGGAAAACATTTGCTCATCTCCTGCGATGTGACGGTATAGCTCAAGAAACCTAGAGGCGATCGGTCTGGAACAACATGCGTCCCAGGTGATCTGCGAGATAGGACGAGAAGAACGACACGGCAATGTTGTACAGGAGAGGGCTGAACTCCTCGCGGCAATCGCCCATAACCGGCCAGACCATATCAGCGGATTCGGCGAGTTCAGCATCGCCATCCTTGCACACCACTACAACTCGTCGACCGAGGCTCTTTGCCGACTTCGCCAAATCGACGGCACGCCAGTGCGATCGACCGTCTGGAGAGATGATGATGGTGGGCATATCGAGCGGATACGCGAAACGCTCTACGTGGGCCCACTCTTCCAGATCCTGACCAACCGCCATAACCCCGGCAGCCTCGACTATTTTTGCGGCCGAAAAGAGCGCTGTGCCATAGCTTGGACCACTACCGACCACCGTCATAAGTGCAGCATCGCCCAACGTGGCAGCTGCCGACTTCGCCAGGTCTTTCGTCGCCTGGATCGTGGCAGCAGCCGGTTCGCTCAGCTGGGACAACTCGACACGCATCGCGTTCGCCTCATCCTGAGTGAAACGACCGCGAATCTCACCGATACGAATAGCCACCAAATAGAGGTTGATCAGATTGGCTTCAAAGGTACGCAACCCCGGGGACGGACCAAAATCCGATAGCTGGGAGATAAGCGCAGCTTCGGCGGCTTCCGTGACAGCACTACCAGGCGTGCACGTGATCGCGAGCGTGGTAGCTCCCTGCTCCCTTGCCCTGGTAAGGGCCTGCACTACACGCTGCGTGCCACCCGACGCCGAGACTCCGATGACAAGGGTATGTCGCGGAGCCGGAACGGTCAGCCAGTCCGCACCGTAGCTCAGGAAGCGCTGTGCACTCATCGGTTCACAGACGACACCAGCAATGTTTTCGAATGCCAACTCCACCGCGTGAGCAGCATGGAATGAGTCACCGTCTCCAGTAACCACGACATGTCGAAAGGACCGGTACTCCAGGGTGGAGAAAACTTTACGAGCGGCCTGATCGTAGGACCCAACCTGATCCCGAAGGATATTCGGATAATCCTCGATCTGACCAATCATTACTGAAGCAGGCATTGGTTGCATTTTCGGAGACTCCCTCTCTTCAAAAACTGAAACGCTGACTAATTGACGATCTGATTTACGATGTCCACGTACTCACGGACACGCTCGACGTCGATTCTTCCAGCCCAACCGCCCTTTTCGAGGCAGGTCCCCACAAATGCCCCATCCGCGGCGGCCAGCATCTTGGCGGCATTTCCGTGATTCGTGTACCCCGCGAGGATGATGGGGATTCCCGGAACGGCCGCCCGCACATCGGCGATCATGCGCAATGTCACTTCGTCGTCTGGATCACCAAGAGAAACAGCATCTGCACCGACGTATTTGGCCTGACGCGCAACGTCGGCCACCGCGGCACCGCCAAACCACTTGTAGTGCATCGAATCGACCTCGGCGATGATCCTGATATGCTCCGCGCCGATCTGTCGGCGATAGGTCATCACTTCCAGCGGATTGGGTTCTACCCAGCCATGAGTGCTCAGCGTGGCACCAACAATCGCGCCGCACCGCACATAGGTTCCATTGGAGACCTTGGCGATGGCCACCGAGGGATTGATCGCGTTGCGCATAAGCTGTACGCCGATCTGAAACCCGTCTTGTGTCGCTTTATCGATCTCGTGCACGATATTGGAGACCGCAGCGATCCTGGCAGGATCCGACGTGTTGTCGGTCGTGTAAACGCGGTCAACTGTCTGCACCAGGCAACCCGTCGCACCCCCTTCGGCCAATGCAACAGCGTCTTCCACGGCGATTTGCATCGTCTCCTCGTAAGACCCTTCAACATAGAAAGGTGTTCCTGGCATCGGACGCAGGTGGAGCATGCCAAGCACAGCTTTCTCTTTGCCCAAGGAATCAAATCGTCTCATCTGTGAACCTTCCCTTTTCTTTCCAGATACGCGCTACCAAAGACCCTCGGAAGGGTATGTTTCTGTGTGGGGTGCATTACTCCAGCTCTGGAGTGTCTGCCCTCCATCAATCAGCAATGTGGAACCTGATATATGCCTCGCATCGTTGGAGGCCAGGAACGCGACCACAGCAGCCACATCCTCCGGCTCACCCACGCGCCCGGTCGGGATTCGTTTGGAGAAATCGTCGTAACGGCGTTGCCAGTCGGCCTCGCTCATATCAGGCGAGAAGTTGAGGCGGGTGCGGATAATCCCAGGGCAGATCGCATTCGCACGAATACCGTGTCGCCCCAGTTGGAGTGCCAGGCTCTTGGTAAGCCCGGAGACGCCTTCCTTGCTGGCCATATAGGCAGCACCACCCGGAGAGGTGTCCCAGCCGGCCATGGAGGATGACATGGTGACGATTGCACCTCCTCCAGCGGCAATCAGTGCCGGGATGCTGTATTTGCAGGTGAGAAACACGCCGGTCAGATTGATATTGATGACAGCAGACCAGTCTGCCGGATCGATATCGGCCACCAATCCCGTCCGACTAATCCCGGCGTTAGCGAAGACCACATGCAACGCTCCAAACCGAACAAGGATCTTTGCCACCATCCGCTCGCAGTCCGCCGGGTCGGTCACATCAACCTGAAGAGCCATCGCTTCTACCGATTCGGGCAAGCTATCAACGACCATCTGCGCCTTGTTTATGTCGATATCGGCAACAGCGATCCTGGCACCTTCTTCAGCAAATCGCTGAACTGTGGCGCTGCCGATGCCACCGCCGCCACCAGTCACGAGTACTGTCTGGCCCTCGAAACGTCTCATGTCTCCTCCTCTGTATATCTGTGCGCGTTCTAGCCTTTGACACCCGATGTCACTGCGGACTGGTAATAGAACCGCTGTAGCGACATGAAGATGATGATTACCGGTGCCGACGCAATAACCATCGCGGCGAACACCCGGCCCCATTCCGGATCACGCTCTGTGAATTGGGAAGCGATCGCGACCTGAACAGGCATGAGGTCCTTGGCGGTTACCGCAATCAACGGCCAGTAGAATTCGTTCCATACAAACTGGAATTCCAGGAGGGAAACGGTCAGGAGTCCCGGGATCGAATTTGGAATAACCACGTTCACCAGAATCTTGAAGAGATTCGCTCCATCGAGCGTGGCGGCTTCGTCAAGTTCCTTCGGCACCTCGGAGAAGAACTGTATGAGTGCGAAGGTGATAAACGGACTTGCGAACCACGGAACAACCAATGCCCAGAATGTATTGATGATGCCCAATTGGTTCACCACCAGGAAGAGCGGAACAATCACCACCTGCTGCGGGATCATCATCGTCGCCAAAACAAAGGCAAGCAGAATCTTCTTTCTCGGGAACTCGAGGCGCGCAAAGAAATACGCGGCGCAGCTGTTGCTCACGAGTGAGAAGCAAACGACGGTGATGGCGCTGGCAAAGCTGATGAACAGCGCTCGACTCAGATCAAGTCCCAGACCCTTGCCGACAGATGTCAGCCCCAGCGCTTCCATGTAGTTCTTTATCGAGAACTGATCAAGTGGCAGGAACGTCAGCACACTGACCGGATAGACGTGTCCCCAAATCGATTGTGATGATCTGACTGAGTTCCCCAGAACCCAGAACATGGGCGCCACAAAGACGATTGTGATGAGCAGATAGATCGCGATCCTCAGAACGAACCCGAGAACAGATCGGATACGACGTTTACGCCTGTCATTCTGAGTCTGCGGCGACTCAATGAACTGCGGCTGCGTTGATGCAGGGGAATCCGAAGTTGCAGGTAATTCCATCACACATCATCTCCACGCATGAGCCGCATTTGTCCGAGACTCACGACCATCAAAATGACAAGCAAGATCACGGAGAGTGCACTGGCATACCCCATCTCACCAAACTTGAACGCGCGCTGATAGATGTAGTAGACCGCGACATTTGTCGCTCGAGCTGGTCCACCATGGGTAAGTTGATAGATCGGAACAAAGACCTGGAACGCGAACAGCGTTGAGATAACGGTGACAAACATCAAATGTCGGCGCAGCATGGGTACCGTTACATCGATGAATCGGCGCCAGGCGTTGGCACCATCCAGATGAGCTGCGTCGTAATAGTCTTCAGGAATACCACGCAATCCGGCGACAAGAATGATCATGCTGTAACCGACATCCTTCCATACGGAGATGCCGATGAGGGTGGGCAAGGCGTTGCGGATACTGGTGAGGTACTCCATGCGAGGTAATCCGATAGTGCTGAGAAATCCGTTGAGAAGACCAACATCCTTATTCAGAACCATGCCCCAGACAATCGAGACAACAATGTAGGAAGTAACAACCGGTACGAAGATAAATCCGCGGATTAGGCCCATACCACGATAGGGTTGGCTCGCGAAGACGGCCAGGAGAAGAGCCAGGACAACCACCAACGGCACATAACCGATGGCGAATACCGCGGTGACGCGAAGACTATGCCAAAAGAATTTGTCTTCTGTGAGCGCGCGAACATAGTTGTCGAACCCGACAAACTTGCGGAATCCCCCCAGCAGGCTGTAGTCCCAGAGACTGGCTCGGAAGGCCCAGATCATCGGGTAATACCGGAACACAGCGAAATTGATCAGCGCAGGCAGCACGAATAGAAGAGCAGCTCCATGCATGCGCATCTTGTACCAGTTGATACCTGAACGCTTCTTGGTTTGTAGTGCCATTGTGCCCATGTTCCATCCCATGCTGGTATCTGGAGCCGGAGAAGTTCCTCCGGCTCCAGCTCAGATCCAGAACTACTCTCGATACTTCTCAGCGGCCTGATCCATCAGGTCGGCGTAATCATGCGCCAACTGTTCAGGATCACCACCCGCCACCAGTGCACCGTAGAACTCAGAGAAGAGCGCGTTGTACTCGGTATAGGCAGGCGACATGATGCGCGGCTGACCGTATTCGTCAAAGAAGTCCTTGATCAGACTGCGGGGTTCTGTCTGGAACTCCTCAAGTGAGTTGAAGACATTCACGTTTGCAGGCATCTGATTCTTGTACTTCCACATGATGGAAGCACCTTCATCGCTGGCAGCGAACTTGATGAAGGCAAGTGCCTCGTCAAAGTGCTCGGTGTTAGATGCAATGCCGTAGTGCCAGCTACCGGTGTGGCACATTGGGGTCTGCCAGTATGGCGGATTCATCGCACCCATCTGGAAATCCGGGAACTGATCGTGCAACGTACCGAGGATCATGTCCTGAGATACGTTCATTGCGGAGAACCCAGAGAAGAGGGCGTTGTCAGGCGGCTGGCTGGATCGAACCTTGTAGTCCCGGATCAGAGCCTGATCGAAGGCGTAAGCCTCAATCGCCTCGTCAGTATCGAAATATCCTGTGAAGGTCAGACCATCCTCGCTGACACCCTGGAATGTCGGATCCCCCGGAACACCATTGGTTCGGGCCGGAATCGCATTCAGGTAGTCATACCAGGTCGGACCAGCATTCTGGAATCCGTACACTTCCGGGTTGCCATCGCCATTTTCGTCAACGGTGAGCTTCTGCCAAACCGGCAGACCGGTGCCATTCTCGCCATAGGTCAATCCCTCGGTACCGAGGTCAAGACCAGCAGCGTCCACCATTTCCTGGTTGTACCAGAGCAACTGGCAGGACTGGGCTTCCGGAGGACCAAAGAATCGCCCGTTGAACGAGCCTTCCATGATCGAGCCCTCGTCCCACAGCGCCAACTCTTCTGGAGTGAAGTAGTCGGTGAGATCCATGAGCACGTTGTTCCAGGCAAAGTGCTGCACATCAGGACCATCTGCCTGAATGATGTCCACCGGGGCACCAGTGGCCACCGCGGTCTCAATCGATGTAAAGAGCTCGGAATATGGACGTGTGTCATATTGCACGTCGACATATGCCCACTTGCCGCCCTCACTCTGCTGGAATGCCGCAACAATCTCTTCGAAAGCCTGAGCTTCGAGCGGATCGTTGATCTTCAGGAATGTGAGTGTCACTCGCTCCTGATTAGCATTAACCAAACCGGACTGGTTGGCGATTGCGATACGAGACGGGTTTCTATTCCCCTGCGCCGCCACGGGGGCGACAACGCTGAACAGCATCAGGAGAATGCCCAAGATGGCGAACGGTTGGTGCCTGCGGTACGCAGTTTTCGGCGCCATAGATGCTTCCTTTCTCGAACAAGTGCAAATTGCACATCCCCTAACCACCTGAATCGGCTATTACCTCCTCCCGTATCTCATAGCGTTCTGCAGTCCATTGGATCTTGTCCGCTACATAGACCCCAAAACTGACCTCAATGGGAAGTCCCGTTTCCAGATATGTGATCACTCGGGAATGGAAGTGTGCAGAAGCCGGATTGATTTCCAGAATCTCACAGACATCAGGTGACGGGATGATCGGGTTAATAACTTCGCTACTTCTCTCGGGACGATGACCAGTACATTGGGAGATGAGATCGTAGAACGATGCTCCTTCTACTCCCAACTCAACCATCTGCAACCCCAAGGCCAACGGAACAATCGAGGTTACGAGCGCCACGGGCCCGGAAGGTATGCTCAGGAGGCGACGAAAGCCCATAAACATCGAGTTGTCATCACTTGACAACCCAAAAGCCTTTCGGACCAGGGCATCAGCGGGAAACTGCTTGATATCAAGCACATGGGAGTTGGATTCAACACCCAACCTCCGACACATCTTGGAGAAACCTTCCACCCTCGGCGCATTGTCTTCGAGCGGGGCATTGACCACCATGGTGCCCTTGCCCTGTAACCGAACAACGGTTCTCTCTGCGGCCAACTCGTCCAGGGCTCTCTTGACAGTGATCCGTGAGACATCAAACTGCTCACAAAGCTCACGTTCAGCCGGGAGCATTTCTCCGGCCGGGAAGTGCCCATCAAGGATCTGCGCCTTGATCGATCGTTTCACCTGCTCATAGAGAGGGATGGGATTATGCCTGACAACCATTGACTCCTCCTCTCGTACGCGTGCTCCAAGTCCAGATCATATGTTGATATATCAACATACTAACTTCCCCCTTCTCTACTGTCAACGCCTCAACCCATTTTCCATGCGAAAATGAATACCCCGGCAGTGGCTATACTATGCGATTTACCTGCAACCACGCGAAAAATTCAGAATGAAATGGGTCCAGAATTCGCTTTGGGATTAAACCCGGACAGAAAAAATGTGAATCCAATAAGGTACAATTCCGATGTCAATTGGAATCTCCCGCATCTGCTCCAGGGGAAGATATCCTACGCATTCATCCAAGGCTCCCGCAAAAAATGTCCCAAATGGTCACCGATCTTCTTACCGGTCTGAATGAACAGCAACAACGTGCCGTCACTACCACCGAAGGCCCCGTGCTGGTCGTAGCGGGGCCGGGTTCGGGCAAAACACGAGTACTCACCCATCGCATCGCCTGGCTGATTCAGCAGATGAATGTGCATCCATCCCAGATTCTGGCGGTCACGTTCACGAACAAGGCTGCTCGCGAGATGCGTGATCGCATCGAAAAGCTCATCGGTGTGGATGCCACCGATGGCCTGGTGATGGGCACCTTCCACTCATTAGGCGTGCGCATCCTGCGGCAGAATCCTGGTCGCGTAGCCGAGCAACTTCAACTGCAACCAAACTTCGTGATCTACGACGATGGCGATCAAATGGAGCTCGCCAAGACCGCAGTCAAGAACGCGAATCTCGATCCCAAGCAGATCACACCGCGTCGTATGCTCAGCCGCATCTCGGCGGCCAAGAGCGTGCTGCAGACGCCCACCGATGTCGCCACCGAGGCGCAGTCATATGACGACGAGATTGTCGCCCGCGTCTACACCGAGTATGAGAAGCTCCTGCGCGCGGCCAACGCAGTCGATTTCGATGATCTCCTTGGTCTCCCGATCCGTCTCTTCGATCAGGATCCGGGTACACTGGCGCGCTACCAGCAGCAGTTTCGCTACATCCTTGTGGACGAATATCAAGACACCAACCGTGTGCAATACGTGATGGTGAGCGCACTGGCCGAGATGTATGGCAATCTCTTCGTGGTTGGCGATCCGGATCAGAGTATCTATGGTTGGCGCCAGGCAGATATCCGCAATATCCTCGACTTCAAGAACGACTACCCCAGCGCCAACGAGATTCACCTGGAGCAGAACTATCGCTCCACCGGTCGGATCGTGCAGGCTGCCGATCGGGTCATTCGCGATAATAAGGATCGTATCGATCGCAAGATGACCACCGTCAACGACGATGGCGAGATGATTCAGCTGCGTGAGCTTGCGGATCAGCAACATGAGGCGCAGTGGATCGTGAGCGAGATCCGGCGCATCGTGAGCGCCCACAAGGTCCTGCCCGAGCAGATCGCGGTGATGTACCGCACCACCGCCCAAAGCCGTGTGCTGGAAGAAGCCTTTCGCACCAGCGAGTTCCGCTATCAGATTGTGGGTGGTGTGCGCTTTTATGAACGCCGTGAAGTGCGCGATATCATGGCTGTCCTGCGCGTCCTCTACAACCCCGCCGATACCGTCAGCTTGCTCCGCGTCATCGATAATCTGCCGATCGGTAAGGGTTTTGGGCCGGCGGCATTCGAAACGGCAACCAAATGGGCCACTGAGCAGCGACGTCCTCTTCTGGATGCGTTGCTAACCCAGGTGCCTTCCATCGCCAATCAGGAAACTGGTCCCCTGCCCCACTTCTCGGGTGCAGGTTTAAAGGGTGCAGCTCGCATCGGCACAGCCTTTGCGATTCTGCGCGAAAAGAAAAACGAGCTCACGTTGGCCGAGATCTTCGATCAGATTGTCGAGGTCATGGAAGTCCGCAAGATGTTCGAGACCGGCACCGAAGAAGACCTGCAGCGCTGGGCCAACGTGCAAGAGCTCCGTACCGACCTGGAGCGGTATGATCTTGTGCCCTCAGCCGAAGCGTTGCCAGCCTACCTGGAGCAAGTCGCGCTCATCTCCGATGCCGATACCATCAAGGACGACAACATCGGCAGTGTCACCCTGATCACGCTTCACTCAGCCAAGGGGCTGGAATATCCGGCTGTTTTCATCGCGGGTGCAGAAGAAGGTCTCCTCCCAATCTACCGCGCAGTGGAGGCTGAAGCCTTCGACGAATCGGCCATGGAGGAGGAACGTCGGCTCTTTTACGTGGGCATAACCCGCGCACAAAAGCTGCTCTACATCACCTATGCCCAGAGTCGAATGACCCACGGACAGTATCGCGCAGGCACGATCAGTCGCTTCATCGAGCCAATACCGGCGGAATCAATGCGACGGGTAACGCGAGAAGCGCATCGCACCTCCGCAAAACCACGCGAGTACGGTCGCACCGAACCGGGATCTTTCACCAGTCGCGTGCAGCAACCCTGGGGTAATGCACCGGTACCCAAGAAGGTACTCCCGGTGATCCCCGACTTTCAGGAAGGTAACGTCGTCTTCCATCCGAAGTTCGGTGAAGGTACCGTCACATCGGTTACCGCCAGGCGCGATAATGATAAGGAAGTGACCGTGGCTTTCAAGAAGGCCGAATACGGCACCAAACGTTTGATGGCCTCGCTCGCGAATATGGACATTATCTCCTGAGGCACATTGCATGGAATCGATTCGGGAACTACTCGAACAGATCGAAGATCAAACACTGACACCACGGGCGACGCGTAGTGCCGGTGCTGCACGTGTGCATCCGGACGAACCGAGTGAACTACGGACGGAGTTTCAGCGCGATCGAGACCGCATTATCCACACCAAGAGCTTCCGTCGGCTCATGCATAAAACCCAGGTCTTCATCGCTCCTCAGGGCGATCATTACCGCACGCGTCTCACGCACACGCTGGAGGTAACACAGATTGCGCGCACAATCGGTCGTGCACTTCGGCTCAACGAAGATCTGATTGAAGCGATCGGCATGGGTCACGATCTCGGCCACACACCTTTTGGCCACGCTGGCGAGCGGGCATTGGCAGATGTCTTCTCTGGTTTTCGGCATAACGAGCAGAGCCTACGGGTGGTGGAGTTTCTGGAGAACGACGGACGTGGGCTAAATCTCACCGAACCAGTTATGAACGGTATTCTTCGCCACTCCAAGGGTCGTTCATCCATCATGCATGCGCATAAGCTGAATCCGGATACGTTGGAAGGCGAAGTACTCAAGCTTAGCGATGGTATCGCCTACATGAATCATGATCTCGATGATGCGATTCGTGCTGGCATCGTCACTGAAGCGGACATTCCGGCAAAGGTTCAGGACGTGTTGGGGCGACGCCACAGCGAACGTATCAACACACTGGTGACGGATGTCGTGCTCACATCGGACGTGATCAATCCGGACGGGCACATCGATATGAGCGCTGATGTTCGCCAGGCTGCCGATGTGTTGCGAGACTTTCTCTATGAGCGCGTCTACGAACCGATCAATGAACTACCCGAAACACTGCAGAAACAGGATATCGTGCGTACCCATTTTGCCTGGTTTGTGAAACATCCAGAAGACATGCCCACACAGTACCAACGAAACCCACACGATGAGCCGATTGAGCGCCGCGTTGCCGACTATGTTGCCAGCATGACCGATCGTTTCGCTATCGAGCTATACCAAAGTCTGCATACACCATTGGAGTTACGGTGATGGCGAACGATGTCGTTGCCGAGATTCGTGATCGACTGGAGATTACAGATCTCATTCAGCAGTATGTGCCGTCACTCAAGAAGACTGGCAATAGCTTCAAGGGGCTCTGCCCATTCCATAATGAGAAAAGCCCATCATTCATCGTTTTCCCGAACACGCAGAGTTATCACTGCTTTGGTTGTGGCAAGAGTGGCGATGTTTTCAACTTCTATATGGAGATGGAGAAGGTTGACTTCCGCGATGCTTTGCAGGAGCTGGGTAGACGTGCTGGCGTGGAGGTCACGACCAGCGCACCTCGACCACCGGAAGAAGACGAGAAGCGCAAACGTCTGATCGAGGTCAACGATCTTGCTGCGATGTGGTTCAACCATATTCTGCTCAACGCGACGCAGGGCGCGGCTGGTCGAGAAGTGATTGCCGATCGTCATGTGAGTGCGGAATCGGTGAGCACCTGGAAGCTGGGATTTGCGCCGGATGGCTGGGATTCGCTCCTGAACTTTCTCGCCAGCCGCAATATCTCCAACGAACTCGCCGCTGAAGCCGGCCTGGCCACCGTGCGCGATGACGGTGGCTACTATGACCGCTTCCGCAATCGCCTCATGTTCCCGATTCGGGATGACGATGGCAACACAGTCGGCTTTGGCGGGCGAGCACTGGGTGATGCCCAGCCGAAGTACCTCAATACCGCCCAAACCGAGGTGTTCGACAAGAGTCACCTGCTCTATGGACTCGACCTCGCGAAGGAGGCGATTCGCGAGAGCGGTCAGGTCGTGATCGTCGAAGGATATATGGACGCGATTGCCCTCCACGAGGCTGGCTACAGGAATGTGGTAGCCAGCATGGGCACGGCACTCACCGAAGCACAGGTAGGCTTACTCAGACGAGGCAATCCGGAGATTATCCTCGCACTGGATAGCGATGCCGCTGGTCAGATGGCGACCATGCGCGGTCTGCAAACCATGACCGAGCATCTCGATGCTGATGTTGTCCCAACGCTTAGTGCCAGCAATGTACTCAACTTTGAACGCCGCCTGAAGACCGATGTGCGCATTGTCCAACTCGCCGAGGGCAAGGACCCCGATGAGCTTGTGCGCAAGGATCCAACTGCCTGGCCACGCATGGTTAAGCAGGCCGTTCCGTTCATGGATTTCGTGATCGATATGAGCACGAAAAATGTTGATCTCAACGATCCTCGCGCGAAGTCAGAGGCGGTGATGCAGGTTCTTCCGCTGTTGCGTCAACTTCCCGATCCGATCCGCGAGAATCACTACGCGCGCATACTCGCCCGCAAACTGGATTTGCCAGAATCGGCCATCGCCGAAGCAAAACGCACGCTCAAATCCAGCACGAGACGCTCATCCCAGTCTCAACCGGCAGCCGCGCAAGGCCCGCGGAAACTGACCCCCGAGGATTACCTCATCGGATTGCTCATCTATCATCATCAGTTGAACTACGCAGTGCTAGACCAACTGCAACCAGACGATTTCGCCGATCCGAGAAACCGCGAGATTCTGGCTGTGCTGAAGAGTCCGGAAACAGCCGAATTGCAGGGTGTGCAGATCGTGTTGGGTCTGTCAGAAACGCTGGCCGATCATGCGGAAGCGGTGCTGGAATCGCTGGGACCGCGACCCAAGGCGCTTGGAGGGCAAGTCATCCGGGAGACGGAACAAGCCGCCACACGGATGCAAAGAGAGCAATACCAACGATTGGTGAATCAACTCAACGCAGAGATAGCGACAGCCAGGCAAACCAACGATAAGGATGCGACCGCCGAGCTTCTGGGTCGATATCAGCAGCTGATGGAACGCAAGAGCGAGTTTGCGCCGGCTGAGAGTCCCTACTTCCGAGACTTACGCAACAAGAAATAGCTTCAGGAAAAGGTCAATGAGCAACCACACTCTCGGCGACTCGTTGTTCGTCGAACTGGCAGATGGCCGTCGCCTCCACTATCGGAGCCGGGGCACCGGCACACCCACCGTGGTGTTCGAGTCAGGAATGGGATTCTCCGGATCCTACTGGGGTTTGGTGCAACCAGCGATAGCCCAGGTAACTACTGCTGTCACGTATGATCGCGCCGGTAGCGGTATGAGTGACTGGGATGATGAGGCGCGCTCGCTTGACCGTATCGCAGATGATCTGGGGCAGCTTCTGGACTCCCTTGAAGGGCCATTCATCCTCGTTGGACACAGCTGGGGTGGACCAATCGTCCGTACCTTCACGTCGCGGAAATCGCACGATGTTGCCGGACTGATTCTGGTTGACCAATCTGACGAACGCGATCCTGAGTACTTCACGAAATCCAGGCCGTCGAAACCCAACGCGGTCCAACGAGTCACCAGACTCGCAATGCACACCGTTGGGCTCCGGCTGGCTTCGATGAGGCTGCTCAAGAATATGCCAGCCGACTGCATGCGCGAAGTCATCTGGGGCGATCTCGCACGCAGTGGTCTGCGGGTTGGCAATGCCGAATTCGACCATTTCATTCCGGATCTGCGCACGCTTCTTGCCAAGCCGGATGCCTTCTCCGGAATCGAGGTCACCTTGATTTCTGGCACAAAGTTGAGTCGTATGGAGAAGAGTTTCCGGCCAGGACTCATTCAGGCACACCAGGAGACCGCGGCGGCATGCGAAAGTGGCAAATGGGTGGAGGCGGCCGCATCTGGCCACTACCCTCCGATTACCGAACCCGATCTCGTTATTCGAGAGATATTGTCATTAGTTGACACAATCCGCGGATAACACAAAAGCCGCCACACAAGTGACGGCTTTCTCTCGTGGTCGGGGCGAGAGGATTTGAACCTCCGACCTCAGCGTCCCGAACGCTGCGCGCTGCCGGACTGCGCTACGCCCCGTAGCACGAACGTGAGAATACCACGACGAGCACGATTATGCCAAGATTTCCGGACGATGTTTGCCTATTTATGGCTTCAGCAAGGGCACATGCTATAACTAACCCAAATGCAGACCTGTCTTCGTTTGAACGTTCCCGAGGTTTGCACACGAGTTTACACGGATGAATGAATGACCGATTCCGGATTGAACCAACGGCTGCGCCAACGATCTCGTCGATCGGGGCTGATGATCGGCGTCTCCATGGTTGTGACGCTGATGGTTTGCGTAGCCGCCTTCACCATGATTTACGCAAAGTTGGAGCCTGTGGTCTCCGACTTCGTTGGCCAGGGAGATATCGTTATCCCAACCGCCGTACCCACCCAGGTACCGCCGACATCCGAGCCCAAAGCTGAGACAGGGACCGAAGAGGCGACTGAGGAAGTCGCAAATGGTGGCGACAATCAGGCCGACAACACAGCGACGGAGAGCGATGAGTTCGTGCCCGATTATCAAACCGCTGCCGGACAACCAGTGAATCTCCGACCTGGGCCAGGCGTGGCCTCTGGCGAAGCCATTACTGCCGTGCCCAATAACTCGCCGCTCATGTATCTCGGTGAATCCCAGGAAACGGACGATCCCCAGGGAGACGGAATGGAATCCGGACAGGAATGGATGAAGTTCCGCACGGAAGATGGCGACGAAGGCTGGATGCGCGAAATCGACGTCGAAGAATACACCCCGTAGGAGAATATCGATGCAAAACGTTACCATCGTCGGGTTGGGACTTATCGGCGGATCGCTCGGTTTGGCGCTGAAGCGGTGGAGTGCCGATAACGAAAATGCACTCAGAATCACTGGCTTCGATACGGATATTGAGCATCAGCAACTCGCCAAGAAGATGAAAGCGGTTGATGACATTCCGTGGTCGCTACCCGATGCCATCACCGATGCCGATATCGTGATCCTCGCGATTCCGGTTGGTGCGATGAAGCAGGCGTTCGAAGATATTGCTCCCCACCTGAAGTTCAACGCTATCGTCACCGATACCGGTTCAACCAAGACCGAAGTCCTGGAATGGGCGAAGATTCTGCCTGCTCACGTGAGCTTTGTTGGGGCCCATCCCATGGCGGGGGGCTCACGTAGCCTGGACGCTGCCTCCGCCGATCTCTTCAACGGTGCCAGCTGGATCATTTGCCCCTCCTCTACCGCATCCGAACTCGCTATTCAGACCGTACTCGGTCTGGTGGCGGCCACCAATGGCGAGCCATTCTTTGTCGAACCTCAGGAGCACGATGCCTACGTTGCCGGTATCAGCCACCTTCCCTTTGTGGTAGCCAGTTCGTTGGTAAAGACAACGATGACTGACGGTAGTTGGCGCGATATGAAGACACTCGCCAGCACAGGTTTCCGCGATACCACACGTGTGGCATTGGGCAGCCCGGAAATGCACCGGGATATCGTGCTGACAAATCGGGATGCGATCGGACGCTGGGTGGATTCGATGATCAAGACCCTGCAGGAATTCCGAGCAGAGCTGGTGAACGAAGACGAGGAAGCGGCAAAGGCAGCTCTTGGTCAGTTCTTCAAGGATACCCAGGAGTTACGACAGCAGGCTGATCTGGTACAGCCACGCTCGGCCGAAATGGCTGCTGAAGACACCAATATGGCTGGCAGCGGCATGCTCCGCAGCATGCTCTTCGGCGGATTCGGTAACCGTAACAAGGACGACAAATCCAGGAGATAGTCTCCCGGACGCGACCAACACAATAGCTCATGAAGAATCCGTATCAGCCATCTGGTTGATACGGATTTCATCCTTTCACCCGTTGGTGCTCCTGGCGTCATTTGTCACACTCAATACAGAAACGGGTGCTACCACGCACCAAAAGGTGAGGAGTACATATGACGACCCAACCCGCAGTGAGACTGGAAGGCGTCACACGCTCGTTCGGTGATCTGATGGCAGTGAATGACATTTCCCTGGACGTTCAGTCTGGGGAGATCTTTGGCATTATCGGACCCAATGGCGCAGGCAAGACCACGACCGTCAATATGATCTGTGGCATGCTGCGCCCCAGCACAGGCACTGTCCGCACCCTCGGGTACGATCCGATCGCGGATGAGCGCAAGCTCCGACAAGTGCTGGGTGTGCAATTTCAGGAAGCGGAGCTCCCCGGGGCGATTACCACTCAGGAAGCACTGGAACTCTATTCCAGCTTCTACACGAATCCACATAGCTGGAAAGAACTCGCCGAGGTCTGGGGCATCAGCCAGAAGCTAAACACCCGCTTCGAGAAACTGAGTGGTGGACAGAAGCAGCGTCTCTTCATTTGTCTGGCGCTGCTGAACAATCCGCAGCTTGTGGTGCTCGATGAACTCACCACCGGGCTCGATCCCAACGCTCGCCGCCAAAGCTGGGAGTTGGTGAAACAGATTCGCGATGGGGGTACGACCGTTGTTCTGGTAACCCACTTCATGGAAGAGGCAGAGTACCTTGCCGACCGGATTGCCCTGGTGAATGAGGGGAAGATTGCGGCACTCGGCACACCCGCAGAGCTCACCGCGCAACATTCCGACCGCCGCACGGTTACCTTCACCGCACCTGGATTCGATGCACTAAGTCTGGCCCGGATCGGACACGTCTCCGTCTCCAATGATCGTGTCACCATCGAGGGCGGCAAGTTTCTGATGGCCGGGGTCGCAAATGCTCTGCGTGAGATGGATATCGATCCGGTCGATCTCAGCACTGAACATACATCGCTGGAGGATCTCTTTATCTCGCTCACCGGCGGCACGACCATGGAGGAGGCATAACATGAAAGGCTTCTTCACCCTCGCCAAGACTGAATTCAAGCTCTTCATGCGCGAACCCGCAGCGATGTTTTTCACGCTTGTTTTTCCGCTCATGCTGCTCTTTGTCTTCGGAAGCGTTTTCGGGAATGAACCTACAGACTGGATGGACAATCTCGGCTCGGTCGATGTATCCGTCCCCGGCTATATGAGTATGATCATTGGCACAACAGCGATCATGTCGATCCCGATCGTCATCTCGGAGTATCGAAATAAGGGCATCTTCCGACGTCTGCGCGCCACTCCTATTCATCCACTGGCGATTATTGGCGCACAGGCGTTGATCTATCTGGCGCTGACCGCCCTCGGATTCGTCATCCTCTATATTGCTGGCAAACTGGTCTACGACCTGATGACACCCCAACGACCATTGATGTTGGTGTTGGTATTGCTGATCAGCTTCCTGAGCATGGCATCACTGGGATTCCTGATCGGTGCGTACTTCAAGACTCCGCGCACGGCCAGCGTGGTCGCGAACATCGTCTACTTTCCGCAGATCTTCCTGGCAGGTGCAGCCATGCCGCGCGAGATATTCAGCGATACTCTGCGAAAATGGACTGAGTGGCTACCGATGACACAGGTAACCAACCTTATCAAGGCTGCCTGGTGGGGAGAATCGATTGATATCTGGAACCTCGTCTATCTGGTCGCAGTCGGAGCAGTCTGCATGATTATCTCAACACGCATCTTCCGATGGGAATAACGGTGACCAGGAATCGCTTGACACGTTGCGGCATCACCGAGGATGCCGCGCGTGAAGATGAACTCTATCGCGTTTGGTATTACCGATTCCTGGCCATCTTCGGCGCCATCACCGTGGCACTGATCGTCTTCGGTCTCTTTGTCCCCGAGATGTCCGGAGCTCGCCGAGCCCTACTCGTCGCTTCGCTGCTTTTCTTGATCGCCTGGTTCTGGTTCGTAGGACGCTGGAATCTGATCGCATCCGATCTCCACGCCGTCGTCTACCTGCTCGGCAACATGGTAGCGATCTGCGTCGCAATTCGCCTGTGGAACACCACATCCATCCTGCTCTTTGGCATTTACTGGCTTGGCTTCGCCTATCTCTACACACGCCCGGCCATTATCTACGCTCTGCTTCTGACCATTGGCATACAGCTGGGGTTCGGGAACACGTCGCTCTTCACCGAGTTCAATAGCGGGACCGTGGCGGCAATAGCGCTACTCCTGCTCATCACCGGGTTCTCCGGAATGATGGCCAAGTACATTGAGTCGTTCCAGCAAGAGTCCGAGCGGAATCGAGAGTTGCTGGCACAGTTACAGCAGGCGCAAGCATCACTGGTGGAACAAGAACGCGAAGCCGGTGTGGTCCAGGAACGACAGCGACTCGCAGGCGAGATTCACGATACGGTAGCGCAGCAGTTCACGAGCATCATCGCCAATTTGCGCGCCGCTGAGGAGATGGAACGAAACGGTAGCGATCAGGCATCACGCCATCGGCACCTTGCCCTGGAGGCGGCTCAACAGGGACTGAAGGACAGCAGAGCGATGCTTAGCGCAATGCAGCCGGCAGTCTCCCAGAGTCAACCGCTGGATCAACTCCTGCGTGACATCATCTCCCGTTCGGATCAGCCGGGTATCACCTTTGTTGAGGAAGGTCAGGCGAGAGCGATATCCCGTGTACAGGAAACCATCCTGGTGCGAGCCCTGCAGGAAGCGCTCAGAAACATCCAGAAGCATGCGGTGGCGAATGTCGTCACGGTAACGCTCTCCTGGCTGGAAGACGAGGTATTGCTGGATATCGCCGACGATGGTGTTGGATTTGATATCGACGCGATTGCTCTGGGAGAAGAAGGATTCCGATTGGGACTCGTCACGATGCAACACCGCATCGAATCAGCGGGCGGTACTGTCGTCCTTGATTCGGCTCCAGGTGAAGGTGCATCGCTCACCGTCTCCTTTCCACTCGCGGAGGTGAACCAATGAAAATACGGGTGATGTTGGTAGATGACCATCCTCTGGTGCGCACCGGTATCGCCGGCATGCTCGCCAATGCAGACGAAATCGAGATTGTTGGCGAAGCGGCCAATGGCAAGGAAGCGCTGCAGGTCCTTGCCGTAGCGCAGCCAGATGTTATCCTCCTGGATTTGCGGATGCCTGAGATGGATGGTCCCGAGCTGATCCGACATTTACGCAGCGAAGGTAACAATATCGGCATCCTGGTGCTGACCACGTATGACACGGATGCTGATATCCTCCGCGCCACCGAGGCTGGAGCCAATGGCTACCTGCTCAAGGACACGTCTCGTGACGAGTTAATCGGTGCGATCCGCGCCACTCACGCAGGCGATGGCTGGCTGACACCAACGATCGCGGCACAGCTTATGCGCACGGTGCGGCAAGGAGAGATCGAGCAGCTAAGCAGCCGCGAATTGCAGGTACTGAAGCATGTGGCGAAAGGACTCTCCAATAAGGAGATCGCCAGCGAGTTACACGTGAGTCAAGCGACGGTAAAGACGCACCTGCTTCACATCTTCCGCAAGCTGGATGTGAATGACCGCACTGCAGCGGTCACCATGGCCATGGAACGCGGGATCATCTAGCCGCCTGTACCTTCTCAGAAATCGAAGACGGACCAGCAAATGTCGTTGCGTTGCCGTTGATCATCGAGCACCAGGTCTCGGATCGCATCTGGGAGTCGATCACGCTGCCATTGACATTCCATACGTCCGGCTGAGATGCCTTCGCTTTCGCGAACGGCCTTGATGGCATAGGAGGCAGCACCAAGGTTGTGGGCGGCGACATGCGGCACGCAAGCGGCTTGCCCAGCCGCGAACGCAGCGAATCGTGCCGCACCTTTCAGATCACGGGCAGCGGCATTGGCATGGCCACCGGCGCTACGAGATTCCATCATCCCGCACTCGCCACGCACCCAGGCGCGAGCGGATGCGATAGCTAACCGCGGACGATCATCGTCAGGGCAAGTGCTTTCAAACAGCGGGAGTACATGTTCGGCACAGTCAGCCGCCCACCATGCCATCAACCGATGATTCTCATCGGTGAGGGTGCCGCCTCGCCGGAGCGTTATAAGTCTGGGATCGCGAACCTTGGGCAGAATCACCGGCATGCCCTCAACAACGTGCAGTTATGGCACCAGGCTCCAGGTATCCGGCAGCGAGTAGCTGAAAGCACGCTCCTCACCGTCAACCAGATAACGTCCCTCACCCTGACGGCGAAGCTCGTCCCAGTCATTTTGCACCTGGATGATGCGTCGTTCTTTCAGATTGAAGACGATCAAGCCGAGCACTCCACGATCCAGGCTTCGTGCGCGAGTAATTGGATCGATAACGCGGAAGGCAGGATGCACAGCTGAATCGGGTCTCTCGATGATCGACTGCCAATCAGGATCGAGCGATTCGACGTTGAACTCGTCGAACATGGCAAGTTGCGCCTGAACGGCCTGAATCCATAACCTATCCATACCGGAAGCAGCCTCGAGCAGATCACGATTGCTCTCGAAATCGAGTCCAGCGACGGCGGTGAGCATTTTGGGGCCATGAGACGGGGCGAGCAGGCTGATAGTGCTGCGTTGATCGATGAGATTGATGCGGAAGTACCCGGAGTGGTGCATGTCATTCCTGATTGGTTGCGCCAACAATAATCTGTGCCAGCACGTACAGTATCATGATCAGGCAAGATGACACAGGAGTCACGATCATGACCGAGCAACCAAAATCCAGACTGGATCGTGAAATCGAAGAGATTCTGGCGAAGAAGGCCCAGGAACCAATCAATCTCAATCAACGCCGTAAAGAGAAGCAGAGGCAAGAACGTCGCACTCAATGGTCAGAGCTGGGGAGATCTATCTGGCAATCAATCACCCTCAATCCTCTGATCCTCGCACTCATGAGCGCGCTGATAGCGATGTTGATCGGTGATTCTTCTCGCCTGCTCGCGCTCGCATTCTGCACTATTGCCGTAGGAGCACTCTGGGTGCCAGGCCTGCGGAGACTGATGGGATTCGAAAATCATCAGAACGAGATTCACTACTGGCGTGGACAAGCCTATGCTTCGCCATCTGTTTCGTCACAACATCGATCACCACTCGAGATTCTCAAGAATATGTTCTATCGTCGTCGTTAACAACAACAGGATCATCATATGCCCAGAATCGTTTCCGATATTGTGGATGTCTACGTCTTTCGCCGCCTGAACGCCCGTGTTCAGTTCCTGCTGTTGCAGAGAGCTATCGAGGCAAGTCTCGGCAACACCTGGCAAGCCTTTCACAGCCAGATTCGCATGGGCGATACCACCCTGCAAACGGTACGAAGAGTCGTTGAGGAAGCGATCGATCTGGAAGTGGATGAGGTCTACTCAGCCGACTATATCAACCAGTTCTACGACGAGGGCCGCGATGCCATGGTGCTCAGCCCCGTCTTCGCGGTGACCCTCAGGTCCCAGAGTCCAGTACGGCTCGCGCCGGAGTATCGCGATGCTGCCTGGTTCGAGCGCGACGATGCGACGGTGCGACTTCCCTTCTCCGGTCAACGGTGGGCTGTGCGTCATATCGACGAGATCATGAGCATCGGTGACGAACAACGAGCCATTTACAAGCTGGATACCGATATTTGGCAGCCAAGTCAGGGCATCGCGGATTCACTCCCACTTGCGCAGGAAGCAGCTCCCGATCCGGACGACACGATTGATGAGACCTTCGCGGAGTTCATGAGTGAGGCCGACGGGGAATCTTGACGGGCTATCGTATAATCGAACAAATGATCTGATTTCAACCGGATGGAGATTCTATGCCTGCATTCAAGATCGTCAGCGATCTTCAACCGACCGGCGATCAACCCACGGCCATCAACGAACTTGTAAGCGGACTCAATGAAGGTGATCGTTTCCAGACGCTTCTGGGTGTTACGGGTTCTGGCAAGACGTTCACCATGGCCAACATTGTTGAGCAGGTGAATCGCCCTACCCTCGTTCTCGCTCATAACAAAACACTCGCGGCCCAGCTTTATAGCGAGTTCAAGGAGTTCTTCCCGAATAACGCGATCGAATACTTCGTTTCGTACTACGACTATTACCAGCCTGAGGCCTACGTCGCTCGCACGGATACCTTCATCGAAAAAGATGCAGATATCAACGAGGAGATCGACAAGCTACGTCACGCCGCGACCAGATCCTTGTTGACACGGCACGACACGCTCATCGTCGCATCGGTCAGCTGCATCTTTGGTCTTGGTACTCCGGAAGAATACGCCAAGACAATGATCCACCTGATGCGTGGCCAACAGGTTCGGCGCGACAAGGTGCTACGGCAGTTGGTTGATATCCAGTACGATCGCAACGATATGACCCTGGTGCGCGGTTCGTTCCGTGTGCGCGGCGATACGATTGAGGTTTACCCGGCCTATGAAGAGATCGCCGTCCGTATCGAGTTCTTCGGTGATGAGATCGAGCGGATTGTCGATGTTGAGCCACTGACAGGCGAGATTCTGGCCGAGCGCGATGACATCGCCATCTATCCCGCCAAGCACTTCGTCACCACCAACGACATGATGAAGAGTGCGATCACGGATATCGAGACCGAATTGGAGCAGCGGCTCAAGGAGCTCGATGCCAATGGCAAGATTCTGGAAGCGGCACGGCTCAAGCAACGCACGATGTACGACATCGAGATGATGACCGAGGCTGGGTACTGTGCCGGCATCGAGAATTACTCGATGCACCTCAGTCGACGACAATTCGGTGATCAACCGAGCACATTGCTGGACTACTTCCCCGAAGACTATCTGATGCTGATCGACGAGAGCCACATCACCCTGCCACAGGTGCGCGGTATGTTCGGTGGTGATCGCAGTCGTAAGGATGTGCTGGTGGAGTATGGATTCCGCCTGCCGAGCGCAAAAGAGAACCGACCGCTCACCTTCAACGAGTTCGAAGGGATGATCAACCAGGCGGTCTTTGTTTCCGCCACGCCGGGTCCATATGAGATGGAGCACAGCGAGAAGATTGTGCGACAGGTCATTCGACCAACAGGATTGCTCGATCCGCAGATCAGCGTGCGCCCGAGCAAGGGGCAGATCGACGATCTGGTGGCCGAGCTCAATGGTCGCATCGCCAAGGGTGAACGAGCTCTGGTGACCACGCTCACCAAGCGCATGGCGGAGGATTTGAGCGACCATCTCAAGGAGCTTGGCATCCGCACGCACTACCTGCATAGCGAGATCGATACCTTTGAACGGGTGGAGATTCTGCGCGATCTTCGCATGGGTGTGCACGATGTTGTGGTGGGTATCAATCTCTTGCGAGAAGGTCTCGACCTGCCAGAAGTCTCGCTGGTTGCTATCCTAGATGCGGACAAGGAGGGTTTCCTCCGGTCCGAAGGATCGCTGATCCAGACCATTGGTCGAGCAGCGCGGCATGTTGACGGGCTGGTCATCATGTACGCGGATACCGTGACGCACTCGATGAGAGCGGCTATTGACGAGACCTATCGTCGTCGCGAGATTCAGGTGCAGTACAACGAGGAACACGGCATTCAGCCGCGCGGTATCGTGAAGGAAATCCGGGATCTGAGTGATCGCATGCGCGCCGTTGCCGAAGAACATGTTGAGTACGATGCTGATGGCAAGGGCAAGGATGGGGTTATCTTCCAGATTCCCAAGGATGAGCTTGCTCGCATGATCAAGGACCTGGAATCACAGATGAAGGCAGCCTCCCGCAATTATGAGTTTGAGAAAGCTGCTGTCTTCCGCGATCAGATCGTCGAATTGCGACGTATCACCTTTGAAGATCCGGTCGAGAAATAACGACACACCTCACCGGACGACACGGAGGGAACAACTCCCATGCGGATGCAGACTCGCATCAACCGCCGCGGCCTGGCCGCGCTTATTGGCGCCGGTGCGCTGATAAAGACCAACGTTTTCGCCCAGACAACCGGCTCGGATACCGAGACTGGTGCAGAGCTCCCTGCTGCTGATCTTCCCAGTATGAATCCCCAGGGGCACACATTCGAGCTCAGCAGTACCTACGATGGCAACTTCGATGGTGTGCCCGATGAAGCACCCGTTTACAACATGGAGCTGACCGTTTACTCCAGCGAACAGGTGGCAGAATTGGCCGAAGCGCTGGGTATCGATGCCGAAGCAACCGATCTCGGTGGCAACACCTACAGCTTGCAATCCCGCGCGGGTCAACTCTACGTAACACAGGGTCGTGTGCAGTTCATCTCCTCCGCCAAAGAGGAAGATGGCGATCTACCTGCCGATGACAAGGCGATCGGCACCGCGCGTGAGTGGCTGCGCCAGGTCGGCCTGCTACCGGGCGATGTGGGCGATGGTTATGTCCTCTCCCGCACCGATGAGCCAGCACGTGTGATCGTCGGCTTCCAGCCGGTACAGCCCGCCCCGCTCATCTCCGCTACACCAATCGTGACGGTCACAATGGGTGCCAATGCGCAAGTACTGGAAGCGACCAACGCCTGGGCCAAGATATCGCAGCATCTTGTCTATCAGTTGCGAGGTGCTGACTTTGCCTGGGATGAGGTAGAGAATCGACGCGCCTGGGTCGAGGCATCATTGCCCACCGATCAGTTCGCACCGGGCACTACCATCGGCGGAAATGTTGTGTACACGCGATTATCACTGGCGTACACTACCTCTGGTATTGCCGGTGAGGCGCAGTATCTGCAACCGGTGTATGTCTTCCACGGACAACTGACACCAGATGGATCAGATTCCAAATTCGAAGTGAAGGCGTATGTCGCCGCACTGATCAACAGCAATCAACCGGTAGGTTAAGCACACATGGCACACGGCACCATCCTCCTTCTGAATGGCCCGAATCTGAATATGCTGGGAACACGCGAGCCGGAGATTTACGGCAGTCGCACCCTGGCGGATATCGAGCGCGATATCGTCGCTCTCGGAAAAAGTGGCACACCGCAGTTGGATGTGGTGCCGGTGCAATCCAATCACGAAGGCGTATTGGTCGATACAATCCAGACCGTGGGTCGGGAAGCGGATGGCATCATCTTCAATCCCGGCGCATTCACGCATTACAGCATCGCGATCCGCGATGCCGTGGCCAGCATCAATACGCCTGTCGTTGAAGTACACATTAGTAATGTGCACAAGCGGGAGGAATTCCGTCACCATTCCGTGATCGCGCCGGTCGCTGCCGGTCAGATCGTCGGATTGGGTGAGGATGGCTATCGCCTCGCGCTCGAATGGTTCCGCAGTCAATTGGCAAAGAACGCCTAGAAAAAGGACGAGATTCATGGCATCGGCACGGAGCACGCGCGCATTTGCCCTGGTAGATGAGATGGGCGTCGATGCCATTCTTGTCACCAATGGCACAAATCGTCGCTATCTCACTTCCTTCACCGGCGATGATCACGCGATCGATGAACCGGGCGGACTCACGGTACTCGGCAAGGATGTGATCTGGCTTTTCGCACCAGCCACCAATCTCCCCTGGGCGCAGGCGGAAGCCAATGCCGATACACAGGTCAAGGACTGGGGTAACGGTTGGGTGAACGCCTTCGCCGATCTGGCTCAGGAACAGGGTTGGACAGCCATCGGTTTCGAGGATGCGACTACGACCGTTGCCTCGTACAACAAGCTGGTCGAGTTGCTACCTAATGTCAGCTTCACACCGGTCGGCAATATCATCGACTCCTTGCGCGCGATCAAGACGCCCGAAGAGGTGGAGATGCTGCGCACCGCACTCCATATGACCGATGTCGCCTTTGAGGCAGCCGCAGCGAGAGCGCGTGTGGGCATGACCGAGAAAGCGTTGGCGGATATCGTCGCCGAGGAACTCAAGAACGCTGGTTCCGAAGGCGAGAGTTTCCCCACGATTGTTGCCTCTGGCCCCAATGCTGCCAAGCCGCATCACGCACCCGGAGATCGCATCATTCAGGAGGGCGAACCCATCATCATCGACATGGGGGCGCTGCACCAGGGTTATGCAGGCGATCTCACCCGCACCATCTGGTTTGGCGAACCCTCCCCTGAACTTGTTACCATGTACCAGAATGTGCAGGCTGCCTTCAACGCCGCGATCGGTGCTGCCAAACCTGGCATGACCGGCGTGGAGTTCGATGCAGTCGCACGGGACGTTTTCAAGGCGCAAGGTACCGATCAGTACTTTGTGCATTCGCTCGGGCACGGACTCGGATTGCGGGTGCATGAGGCACCTTCGGCGAGCTTTCGCAGCAAGGACACTCTTGCCGCTGGTATGGTGGTAACCGTGGAACCCGGTCTTTATGTACCGGGAGTTGCGGGTGTCCGCATTGAAGACGTTGTATTGGTTACCAACGATGGTGCCGAGAATCTGACCAGGGCACCCAAGAATGTCCTCTAGTCATTACAGGAGCTACGCGGATGATTGATACAGGAGATGTGCGTAAGGGTATTACGCTGGATATTGATGGCAAGCTCGTAAAAGTCATGGACTTCTCGCATAACAAGCAGGCACGCGGTTCCGCCAATATCCGCATGAGCCTGAAGGATCTGCGCACGGGTGCAAATACCCAGATGACCGCTATGGCCGGCACCAAGTTCAACCTGGTGCGGCTGGAGCGTCAGCACGTGCAGTTCCTGTATGTTGAGGGCGATCACTACAACTTCATGGATACGGATTCCTTCGACCAGATTCTTCTGGATCGCACCACGGTTGAAGAAGCCGCTCCATTCATGAAGGAGAACGACATCATTGATCTTCTCACCTACAACGGCGAGCCGATCGATGTGGAGCTCCCAACCAGCGTGGTGCTGCAGGTCGTGCAGACCGATCCCGGTTTCAAGGGCGATACAGCTACCGGTGGCAACAAGCCGGCAGTGATGGAAACCGGTTTGACCGTGAATGTTCCGCTCTTTGTGAGCGAAGGCGATAATCTCAAGATCGATACCCGCACGGGCGAGTACATCGAACGCGTCTAGGCCGCGACTTTATCAGGGGGATGGGTGTCATGACCGACCAGGAGAACCAGATCCAGCACGAATCGTCCGGCCCGGAGAGCGTGGTCGAATCGGTGCGGGCGCTCATCGATATGATGAACGCTGGCGGTATCGGCGAACTCAATCTGAAGACCGAGGGTTTCAAGATCAAGCTTCGCTCCGAGGCGGTGGCGTTGGCATCGAATACACCAGTGATGCAGATGCCGCAGTTCTCGGCGATGCCCGCCGTCTATCACGATGCCTCGGCACTCGGTGCACCCGCCGCTTCCTCCGATGCTGGTTCCACACCTGCGGCTCCGGCACAACCGGATGGGCATGTGGTCAGCAGCCCGATGATCGGTACCTTCTACTCCGCTTCGGCACCGGGCGAACCCGCCTTCGTGCAGATCGGCGATGAGGTCGATTCCGGCCAGGTGATCGGTATCATCGAAGCGATGAAGATCATGAACGAGATCACTTCCGATCGTAGCGGGGTGGTAGTGGAGATTCTCGTGCAGAATGCGGAAGCGGTTGAATACGGATCGCCGTTGATTCGGATCGCGGATTCTGCCCGTCTCGACTAATGCAGGCTATTCTCTCACTCGGCGAGCTAACAGCCCGGCTGAAGTATGCCGTAGAAAACCAACCCGAATTTCAGAACATATGGGTCGATGGTGAGATCAGTAATCTCACCATTGCCCGTTCCGGGCATGCCTACTTCACACTGAAAGATGCCGAGGCCCAGTTCCGCTGTGTCATGTGGAAGACCTCCGTCTCCCGTCAACGCTACCCATTGCGCGAGAGCGATCAGGTGCTCGTACACGGTAGCGTCACCATGTACGCCCCCCGAGGTGAACTCCAACTCCAGGTGAATCTGGTGCAGCCACAGGGTGTGGGACTGCTGCAACTGCAGTTCGAAGAGCTACGAGCGAGGCTCGAGGCAGAAGGACTGTTCGACGAATCGCGCAAGCGACCGTTACCGACCCTGCCACGCGTGATCGGCGTGGTCACCAGCGAGACCGGTGCGGTGTGGCACGATATCCAGCGTGTCATCTCCCGGCGCTATCCACTGGCGGAACTTGTGCTCTCACCGTCGCTGGTGCAGGGCGATCTCGCTCCGATGAGCCTGGTAGAAGCGCTCCGACGACTTCTGGATGAAGTGCAACCAGACGTGATCATCATCGGCCGCGGCGGCGGCTCGATGGAAGATCTGTGGGCCTTCAACGATGAACACGTGGTACGGGCGATCTATGCCAGCAGCGTGCCGATTATCAGTGCAGTTGGGCACGAGACCGATGTGACACTGGCAGATTATGTCGCCGATCTGGCTGCAGGTACACCCTCAATGGCGGCGGAGTTGGCAGCGCCTGATCTTGAACAGATAGATTTGGCATTGCAGCAAACCAGGATCACGATGTCTGTGGAACTACAGCGATCGCT
This sequence comes from Thermomicrobiales bacterium, assembly GCA_020432165.1. Lineage (GTDB taxonomy): Bacteria > Chloroflexota > Chloroflexia > Thermomicrobiales > UBA6265 > UBA6265. Next base: position 9,364 of record JAGQGU010000004.1, on the reverse strand, counting down.
GGATCGTCTGCTGGAACACCTGGATGACTTACAACGGCAGTTAACACGACTCTCTCCGGAAAGTAGGCTCGCCCAGATCCGCGACGAACTCAACACGCTTCGAGACCGGATGATGCGGGCAACTTCGCATACGTTGACCATTGCCACGCGAGATATCGAGGCGGCCGGACATCTGCTGGACTCGATCAATCCGCACGCGATTCTGCAGCGTGGATATGCCTATATCAGCAACGCCAGTACCGGGAGTCCGGTTCGATCAGTTCACGATACTGTGGCGGGCGATCCCATTCGGGCAACGCTGGCTGATGGTGATCTGCTGGCAACGGTTTCGGCGACCCGAGAACGAGAGGATAGCTAATGGAAAAGATCACCTTTGAGCAAGCGCTGGAGAAGATTCGCGAGATTGTCGTCGAACTCGAAGGCGGCGAGCTGAGTCTCGATGCCTCGATCGAACGTTTCCGCGATGGCACGGCATTGTTGGACGAAGCTCGTCAGTTGATTGCCGATGCGGAACTGAAGGTGAAGATTCTCTCCGGAGATGAATCAGAAGATGCCTGATTCTCCCCTGCTCCCTCCCGGCAAGCTACCCGGCGATCTGCTGGAGAGATTGCTGCGCACCTATCGCACACCGCACGACGCCAGTGTATTAGTCGATCCCAGCTATGGCTTCGACGCGGCAGCGATCAGTGTTGGCAACGAAACGCTGTTGGTCAAGAGCGATCCGATTACGTTCGCAACCACCGACGCAGCTCGCTACCTGGTAGCCGTGAACGCCAACGATATCTCCTGTATGGGCGGTGTGCCCCGCTGGCTCACCGTGGTGGCGCTATTACCGGAACACGGCACCACGCCTGCTTTGGTAGAGCATCTCTTTCGCGAAATGCAGATCGCCTGCACGCAAGAAGGTATCTCGCTCATCGGTGGTCATACCGAGATCACACTCGGGATCGACCGCCCGATTCTCATCGGCACGCTCCTGGGTACTCCCGGTGATCAGGGCATGCTCATGCCCGGCAACGCCCGCGCAGGCGACGAGCTGTGGCTGACCGAATCGATTGCGATCGAAGGTACGGCACTGCTGGCACACGAGAAGGATGAAGAGCTCCGTGAGGCGCTTGGCGAGGACATGGTCACATCAGCCCGGCACCTCCTCTCCGATCCAGGTATCTCCGTGAGCAGGGTCGCACGCGCACTCCTCAGCACCGGCACAGTGACGGCGCTCCACGATCCCACCGAGGGAGGTGTCGCTACGGCAATCCACGAGATCGCAGCGGCATCCGGACTCGGCGCGCGGATTGACGGCGTGGTCATTCCCGTTCGGCCGGAGACCACGGCTATTGCGCAGCATTTCGGTATTGATCCGCTTGGACTCCTGAGTTCGGGAGCCTTGCTGGTTGCGGCCAAACCAGGTGCAGAAATGGAGCTACAAGCCACTGGCGTGCGAATCAGCCGCATAGGTATCTTGACGGAAGTATCGGACGGCATCACGATTGATGGCGAGGCATTGCCTCGATTCGATTCGGATGAGCTGACGCGGGTTTTGGGTTAGCACGGGCTGCCCGCACATAAAGTGCGGGCCTACGCCTAAGACATCTCGGCTCCGAGGTTCTTCGCTTCGCTCAGAATGACGCTGAGGTAACGGGCGGGCCTACGCCGAAAGTATCCCGGCCCGAGGTGCTTCGCTTCGCTCAGAATGACGTTGACGTTATCAGAAAGGATTCACATCATGTCCAGCACACCAGAAATCATCATGTACGCGCGGGAGCAATTCTGCCCGGATGTAACCCGGGCGCGTACCCGCCTCACCCACCACGGCATCGCCTGGACCGAATTCGATGTCGTTTCCGATGACGAGAAGCGCGCCGAGATGATCGCCCGGACCGGAAAGCCGAATGTGCCCCAGGTTGTTATTGGCGAGCGCATTCTCATTGAGCCGAGCAACGAAGAGATCGACGATGCCCTCGTCGCGGCAGGATTCTCACTGGAGGATGCCGAGTAATGCGACCGATCATCATCACCTGTCACAATGGTGCTTTTGCCCTGCCCGCCGCGATGGATCTGCTGAAAGCGGGCGGTTCTGCGGTCGATGCCGTGGTGCTCGGCTGCACGATGGTCGAGGCCAATCCGGAGGATCACTCCGTCGGTTATAGCGGTTTGCCGAATCTGCTTGGTCAGGTCGAGCTGGATGCGAGCGTGATGGACGGCAACGGTCTGCGGGCTGGATCCATCGGAGCGCTGCAAGGCTATCAGCAGGCAGCGCAAGTGGCGCGCGAGGTGATGAACTCGCTCCCGCACGTACTGCTGGGTGGCGATGGTCCGATGCGTCTGGCGGCGGAAATGGGCCTCGAGCCCACCAACTTGCTCACACCGGAAGCGGAAGCGATCTGGAAGAGCCGGTTGACCGATAGCGATGACCGCGATGCGAGCTATCTCGGTCGTATTAAGCAGATGGTGAATTTGGCTGAGGATCCGCAGATCGCCGAGCAAACCGGTACGGGCGAGCCTGCGCACGGCACGGTCAACTTCATTGCCATGGATATGAATGGCGATATCGCCACCGGCGTCAGCACCAGCGGCTGGGCGTGGAAGTACCCCGGACGCATGGGCGATTCTCCTGTGATTGGTGCGGGCAACTACGCCGATAATCGTTGGGGGGCCGCAGCCTGCACTGGTCGCGGTGAAATGGCGCAACGCTGCCTCACCGCGCATAGCGTGGTCACCTTTATGCGCTTTGGCATGTCCCTGGAGGAAGCTCTGGCGCAAGGCATGCGCGATCTGGATGCGCTCGATGATCCGTATGCCAGCGAGATGAACATTCTGGCCATAGATAAGGATGGCAATCCTGGCGGTGCCAGCAGCAACCCGGAGAAGGAATTCGCGGTGATGACACCGGAGATGACCGAAGCCGAGATGCGTCCACGCACATATGTGGAACTGGATATTCTCAAGCGGTAGGCCATTGATGAGCAGAACCGAGGATCCCAACTCTCTCACGTAGCCTCGGGGTCTATCCCCCGGGGTGCGTGAAGGGCTCCCAATACTCCCCCACATGTAACCTCGGGGACTATCTCCCGTGTGCGTGAAGACTGCCCTCATAATTCCGAAGGGCAACGGCGAGGAGAGGAATCAGGATACCTCCTGTATCATCGGCCACTGGCCAGATTACCAATTGTTCGGTTGATTCCTCGCCTGCGGCTTCGGAATGACATTAGCACCCGCCTATTGGTCAAGTCACCAATCGTTCGACTGATTTCGGACCCCTGAGCGTAGCCAGGGGTCCGAAGAGGAAAGTACCAGGTACTCGGAGACCTAACATCAATCGGCAAAACCCTCTTGACGCAATATGTTCCCCTCTCTCATAATCCGCTCATTGTAACAATTGCTCGGATAGCAATAATCGAATCGATGCCTGACTCTGTCAGGGTGGCAGAGAACAGTCGATGTTATTCGTCAATACCGGGAGAGAGACATGAGCGTTCATCTTTGGTCACCTCGTGCCAATGGCAAACGACGCGCTATCACCTGGCTGCACATCACGATGCTGCTAGCTTTGGTTTTCGGCAGCGTTGCCCCAACGGCTACCGCAATCGCGCAGGATGATCCTGACAACGGTCCCGCCTGGATCAACTTCGAAGTACGCATGTGTCCGCCCGAGATTGATGCGTTCACCGGGATGGCGCAGGTCGATGGATTGTCCAACTGTACTGGTGATGGTGTGGCTGGTGGCGAGGATCCTCTGGTCGGTGGCTCCATCCAGCTCTACGATTCACTAACCGATGAGTGGCAGTGGATTGAGCTCGATAGCTCTGGCCGGGCTGAGGTCGAGGTATTGGCTGGTCACACCTACTACGCCACGGCCTTCCTCGGCGACATCGAGCTGACCTCAAAGAGTGTCTGCGGTTCGGCCGAGTACGGGCTTTCGGGTGGAATCGAGAGCGGTATCTGGATGGGTGACGCCGAGAACCTCGAATGCGACATGCTCGTCCTCGACCCCTCCGTTCCTCTCCCGGCTTCAATAGAGATAAAGCTCGCGGGCTGCCCAGACGCCACAGACAACTCACAATTCATGGTGGGGGATGGAGCGCTTGATTGTAACGGTGATACATCCAGTGACGAGTCTCAACCGTTCGCGGGAGTGAAGATCAAGTTCACTGAGGTGAACACAGGCCTCTCCTACACCTATACCACCAGCGATAGCGGCTATGTCCTGGCCGATAATCTGCCAGCTGGCACCTATGCCGCCAGCGCGACGTATGACGGCCAGGAGCTTTCCTGGTCAACCGTGTGCGGCATGACGAATGCCGATGGTACACCACTCGGACTCGCAGGCTCAGTCACCAACAATGCGCAAAAGCTCGATTCTGGCTACTCGCTGAGTTGTAAAGCACTGGCAGCCATGCCGGGTACTACGGCAGTATCTGACTTTATCTCGTTCGAGCTGAAGTACTGTCCGCTAAGTCGCGAACTCTTTGGTCCACATGTCGGTCCGTCCAATCACGTCCTCGTGTGCGCCGAGGATGAAAACTGGATGGATGCCGTGCCTTACGAGGGCGCGACTATTACCCTGACCGGGCTCAACACCGGCACCACCGTCAACATCACAACTGACGCTAATGGCATGGCAAAGGCCGACAACCTGACGGCTGATCAGTATGCAGCGACGGTGGCCTATAACGGCAAGCAGCTCACCTGGCTTACCGACTGCGCGCTGACGGATTCCGCCACACAAATGGGTGGAAACTGGTCGGGGTCGATCTCAGACGATGGCAGCTCCCAAGTCGTCACGTCCGGACAGTCCATTAACTGCATGGGGTTGGCGATTCTTCCCGCAACCAACGCCGATGGAAAAACACCCGAAGCGACCAACTCGTTTGAGGTCTCCTTTGATGTCTACATTTGCGATCAACCGCTCGATTGGTCGCAGGCGACTGGCTCTGATGCGGTCAACAGTGACACAATCGGCGCGGTTGATCAGTATTTCGCGAGCAACTGCACTACTCCCGGAACCCTCAACGGCACGCTCTCGACTACATCAGCACCGGACGCACAGGGCGATACCACCGGCACTGGTAACACAGGTACCGTTGGTCCACACTTCGCAGCGAAAGCCAACTTTGGTGGCAAAATCGAGTTCAAAGAAACGGAGCCATCGGGCGATTTCTGGCTGACCTGCACCTTCGATACACCAAGCACGCGCAGGGGTAGCGTACTGATCAACAATGATCTCGCCAGCGCATCTCCATCGTGGCAAGTAACGGTACCGCAAGAGCCGGATGGCACTAATGGCCGCTGCATCGTCTTCCTCATACCGGCAGCCGGTACGATCACGCATATTGTGCACTTCTGCGCCACAGATGAGGTGGATCGAAACAACCTGACTTGCGATGAAGTAGAGATTCCGGTGGGATTCCTCTCATTCGTGGGTGGTAGTGTTTGGACCGATGTCCCACAAATCACATCAGCCAACAGTCTGGATGACCGCGTTTATGCCGGTCCACGTTGGTACATTCGCGATGGATTCAATCGCGCCTGGACATATGGCGTGACGGAGGATGGCACGCTGGTGTTCAGCGGAGAAGTGCCGCTGGGAGAACTTTCCATCGGTGCTGGCAACATCCGCAAGTACGCTACTGATACGGTGCTGGTTTATTGCGGTTCACCATCTACGGGTTGGGTTGACTCCAGTGTGCATGGCGTAAATGAGATGCAGGGAGAAGACACCTCCACCTGGAATACATTCAGCGGCATTGCATCGGTGGGTGTGAACGGTGCTCCGAATGACGTTACCTGTCACTGGTTCATCGCGATGGATGACTTCCAGTCCCCGCCGGTAGTGAAGCCGTAGGGTAATCAATTCCCCTGGGCGCATAGACGTGCCCAAGGGGATCAACCCGCCGTCCTCCAGGCCACCAAGCGTTCGGCGGATCCCTTACTTCGGAATGACGGCAGATAGCGCTTCCGGCGGCACATCGGGATACCCCGTCATTTCAAGGAATCGAGGAGCAAGCTACCAACAGGCTGGTTTCCAAGGCGGTTCTTTTGAGCCTGACGCCTGGGTCATCATCTTTGCACAACAGCCACCACAAGAACGAATATCTGGCAAGCTCCGAAATTGATGGTTATGCCCGTTATCTAGTTCCCGGGGCCTCCTTCAGCACACTCACGTTCATTGCCCGAAGTGAATAGGCATCCTGTGTCAGGAATCTTCGAGCCCAAACCGGCACTATCGTGCCTTCGGCCTTTCTGATCAACATCTGGGAATCCCTTGGATCGTCCCTCGCCTCCGGCTGCATCCGCGGATCGAATGTAGGATCCGGATACATTGCCGGGCAACCACTTGTACTGGCTTCCGGACGTAACTCGAAGTGCCAGGGTTCATTCTCGTAAATCTGGCATAGTCCGTAATCCGCACCGTATGTGGAAAGCCATTCGATAGCATCTGCCGCACCAATATCCACGGCGTCCCCGGAAACATGAGCAGAGGTATTCGCCGTCGCGACCCATCGCGATGCTTCCTCTTCCGAGCCATAGGTGGCGACTGCCTCTTGAAGCAATTGATTCTGATACCGTGGTGATCGCCAGCCACTGGTCAGATAGAACACAACCCCATCATCTTCAGCATCGGCGGCGGCCTGGCGGAGAGCAGCGAGCAATTCCGGATCCAGGTTCGTGACTGCGGGCAGATCATCGTTGAAAAACGTAACCACCTCTGTAAGGTATCCATCTTCCTCGCCTGGCGTAGCTGACAAATCAGATTTATCGTTCTCACGATCATCGGTCTGACGAGTAGAGATCATGCCATCATCGATACCCAAGGGATTGCCCCCGGGAACATCCGCCGGAGCCAGAGCAAAGGCAACAACCACTGTGCCGACGACGGCGAAGAACAAAAGAGCAACAAAACCAATAGATCGAGCTGCTTTGCGAGTTAGATTGGGGATAATCACGCGGTCCTCCTGATATGACAGATTTATGCCTTCAGGCTATCCCTTCCGATCTTGCCAGAACGTATCAGTTTTTCGATAACTTTTCGATAACTCCTCTCCCCTATACTTAATCCATGCGCGTACTCATTGTTGAAGACGAACTCTATATGGCTGAGGCAATACGGGACGGACTACGCCTTGAAGCGATTGCAGCGGACATCGCCAGAGACGGCGATACGGCGTTGGAATTGCTCAGCATCAATACCTACGATGTGGTCATTCTGGATCGCAACATTCCTGGTCCATGTGGCGATGAGGTTTCAGCGTGGATTGTGGCATCAGGAAGTGGCACTCCGATTCTCATGCTCACCGCCGCCGACAGGATCGACGATAAAGAGTCAGGATTCGAACTCGGTGCAGACGACTATCTCACCAAACCATTCGAGCTCCGTGAACTCATCCTACGAGTCAGGGCGCTTGATCGTAGGCGCAACCAGGCAAGGCCCCCGGTACTTGAGATGGCCGGATTGCGGCTCGATTCGTTTCGTCGAGAGGTGTACCGAAACGGCCGCTATATCGCGCTAACCAGAAAGCAATTTGCCGTGCTGGAGGTCCTCATGACCGCCCAGGGAGGTGTGATAAGCGCCGAGGAGTTGCTCGAACGAGCGTGGGATGAGAATGCCGATCCATTCACAAATGCCGCTCGCATCACCATTTCAACCCTCCGCAAGCGCCTTGGAGAACCTTGGTTGATCACCACCGTTGCGGGCTCTGGATACCGAATAGAAACGGGAGCGAATCAGGACTCCTCTGGAGATGCTGGTGAATAGACCTCCCGGATTGAGTGTGCGTCTCAAGCTGACACTCAGCTACGCCGGGTTCCTTATGATCGCAGGCATCCTGCTCCTTGCTGCTGTTTGGCTGTTCCTGCTGAGAGACTTGTCGGTATTCCAGGTTCCCCGACCTGTCAACTTCGCTCGCGTCTTCGTTCCGGGCAGCTTTGGTCCGTACGTGTTCGTTCCCGCGGCAATCATGGTTCTGGGATTCCTGCTGCTGTTCGGCCTGGTTGGTGGTTGGATCCTTGCCAGACGCATGCTGGAGCCACTTGATCGTATTACGGACGCAACACGTACGGCCGCAAGAGGATCACTTTCCCACCGAATAGCATTAGAGGGTCACAACGACGAGTTTCATGAGCTTGCCGATGCCTTCGATAATATGTTGACCCAACTCGAGGCCCACGTTGAAGCGCAACGGAGATTCGCGGCGAATGCCTCTCATGAACTGCGAACTCCCTTGGCAATCACAAAAACGCTGCTCGATGTGGCCAGCAACGATCCAGAAAGAGACTCCGACGATCTCATTGAGCGACTACAAGCAACCAATGCACGCGCGATTGTTCTCACCGAGTCGCTCCTACTTCTGAGTCGAGCCGATCATCGTACGTTTGCTCGTGAACACGTAGATCTCTCACTCATTGCCGAAGAAACTGCGGAAACACAGCTGTCGCTCGCAGAAAAGCACAATGTGACTATCGAGACATCTGGAGATATCGCACCAACATTCGGTTCCCGCGCACTCTTGACGCAACTAACAGCAAATCTCGTTCATAACGCCATCGTTTACAACCTCCCTCACAATGGCATAGTGAACATTTCGACACGGACGGGGATAGAGAGTGTGGAACTCGTGGTAGAGAACACGGGGAAAGTTCTCGCTCCCGGATCGGTGAGTATGCTCGTCGAACCCTTTCAGCGCGGCGAGAAACGGCACGACAGCGGAGATAACGGCGTCGGTCTTGGGTTGGCTATCGTGGACAGCATTACGCGGGCACACGATGGCACACTATCGCTCACACCACGACCTAATGGTGGCCTTATTGCAACGGTTCGTATGCCGAGGAGTCAGTAGAAAGCAAAAACGCCCGGAAGGAACGGTAAGCCCTCCAGGCCACCAAGCGTTCGGTTGATTCGTCTCTTCGGAATGACAGGGTCCTCGAATGAGTCGTACCCACCAGACGTAGCCTCGGGGTTTACCCCCGGGGTTGCGGCGAGAGCCTCCCTATACCCAATTCGGGAAGAATGACGAACAGCAAAGGCCGGATCGCAATCGATCCGGCCTCTGTTCACCGCACATAAAGTGCGGTGCTACATATCTCTTCACCACGTGTAAAACGCGGTGCTAAACGTCCTTGCTCAGATTCGCCAGGAACTCGGTGTTCGTGGTGCTCTTGGCCAGGCGACCGAGGAGCGCCTCGGTACCCTCAGAGCCGCCCAGCATGCTGACCATACGACGCATGGTCCAGACCTGGCGCAGCACCGAATCGCCAAGCAGAAGCTCTTCGCGGCGAGTACCCGAACGCTGGATATCGATGGCCGGATAGACGCGACGCTCAGCGAGCTTGCGATCGAGATGCAACTCCATATTGCCGGTGCCCT